>CAZOVR010000013.1:0-31868 GCA_964583405.1 uncultured Pirellulales bacterium | reverse complement strand
GGGCGCGCAAATATGTTTTTTTGGCGATGTTCGTAATAGCTGCTGTAGTAACCCCGCCGGATGTTATCAGCCAAATCACGCTCGCTCTGCCGTTGTATTTGCTGTATGAGCTCGGTATCTTGCTGTGCAGGTTTGTGCCGGGCGGCGGACAAAGTGAGCGGTAATGCTTAGACTCGGCAACATATCTTTGGATGTCCCCTTTTTTCAGGCGCCACTGAGCGGCTATAGTGATTACGCAATGCGTACAATCGCCCGGCGATTCAATTGCCCTGTTACTTTTGCAGGGGTGATACTGGCAAAGAGCGCAGCGAATCCTAAGGTGCTGGCCAAGAAGGTTTTTCGCCCCGGTGACGATGAACATCCCGTCGGCGCGCAGATTCTCGGCAACGAATCGCAGGAAATGGCTAAGGCGGCCAAAGACCTGGTCTCGGCCGGTTATGATATTATCGATTTGAATTTTGCATGTCCGGCGCCGAAGGTACTGCGAAGAGGACGAGGCGGCGCACTGATGGACGAGCCCGAAAAGGCAGTCGAGATTATAAAGATGGTGCGGAGTGAAATTACTTGCCCTCTGATGATAAAACTTAGGGCGGGCAGGGATAAATCGAATGAGTCTAAGGGGAAATTCTGGCAGATAATCGAAGGCGCGGTCGATGCGGGGGTCGATGCAATTACCGTTCATGGGCGGATGGTGCAGAATAATTACAGGGGCAAAGCAGATTGGCAGATAGTAGGCCAGGTTAAAAGACGGTTTGGGTCACTGACTGTGATAGGCAGCGGGGACCTGCTTCGGGCGGACAGGATTATAGAGGTTCTCAACGGTGTTGACGGCGCGGCGATAGCGAGAGGAGCTATCGGTAATCCGTGGATATTCCGCGAGCTGAGGGCGCATTTCGATGGAAACGGCAAATATGAGGCGCCGACTATGGAAGAACAGGAGGAAGTAATACTGCATCACTTCGAATTGGTATGCCGGCTGTATCCGGACAAAAAAGCGGTTCGATATTTCAGGAAATTTCTGACCGGCTACTGTAAGTCGCATCCACAGCGCAAGGCAGCGCTTGTGTCGCTGATGGAAGTCCGAAGAAGCGATGAATTCATTCAGAAGGTAAAACACTTCTTTAGCGGCGAACAATTGCAAAGGTGAAGATGTATGGTAGAATAAGCAGGGAAATTAACGGGAGGCAGTGCAAATGGCTAAGGACAGAACAGACCTGGCTGCGGAAATACAAGGATTTCTGGGGGATAGCTTTAAGCCTAATTTCGGTAAGCTGAGAGAGACATTCGGCAGCGACCCTCTGTGGGAAAAGCTGCGGAAGCTGGGGACCGAATTGTGGCTTGATACCGGCAATATGGAAGAAGCGGGTAAGCTTTGGACGCAGCAGTTCAGGGCGCTTACGACTAATAATACACTGCTTAATAAGGAAGTACAGACCGGCAGATATGATTCGCTTATGACTGATATTGCCGGAATGCTCGGCGCCTATGAGCTGAGTGAACGGGAAAGGATGCTCGAGATAGCTTTCATACTAAATGCATGGCACGGTTTGAGACTGGTTGAGAAGTTCGATGCGTTCGTATCGGTAGAGGAGCATACCGACCTGGCAGGCGACGTCGATTTGGCTGTTGATTATGCCAAGCGGTACCATGCTATCTGTCCGGAGCGGTTTATTGTCAAGATTCCTTTTACGCCGGCCGGGTTATTGGCGACGCGAAAACTTGCAAATGAGGGAATACCTGTGAATCATACTCTCGGATTCAGCGCAAGGCAGAATTATATTATTGCGCGAGTAGGTAAGCCGGAGTATGTTAATGTCTTTTTAGGCAGGCTGAACAGTTTTGTAAAGGACAACGGATTAGGAGACGGCTCGTATGTCGGAGAAAGAGCAACACTGGCTTCTCAGGCGGCCGTTCTTAAACTGCGGCAGGAAGGTAAAACGGGCTCGAAGCAGATCGGCGCGTCATTTCGAGAAGGCGGGCAGATACGCGACCTGGCGGGGATTGATGTGATGACGATGCCGCCGAAGGTTGCAGCGCAATTTAAGGATTTGGGATTGTCAGCGGACCAGATTGTTGATAAGACCGAGGCTGATTATGGGCTTGGCGTCGATAATGAGGCTGATATCGAAAATGTCAGACTGGATACGTTGTGGGTAATACCGGATGAGCTTATTGACTGTCTCGATGAACTGGAACAGGAGAACCTGAACAGAGTAAGCGCTGATGACCTTATCGAGTTTTTCGCCGACCACCAGTGCAGCGATATAATCGTACCGTGGACCAATAAACAAATAAAGATGAGCACCGAAGAAGGCAAGATACCAAAGCTTGCTAACTGGAAAGACCTCCTTACGTCGAAGAAAATCGGTTTTGATGCACTTATGAACCTCGCCGGGCTGAACAGTTTCAGGATGGACCAGAAGGCGATGGACGACAGGGTCCGTGATGTACTTAACAGGTCGAAGTGACCGTAGAATCATAGAGGGTGGGAGAACTACTCAACGATGCTTACGCTTGTAAATACAAATACGATGCAGCCTCCTGTTACACCTGTCGGGCTGGATTATATCGCCGGCGCCGTTCACGAAGCGGGTATCGAATGTGAAATTATCGATTTATGCCTGTGTGAAAATCCGTATAAAGAGCTGACAAATCGACTTGCTGCTAATGAACCGCAGTTAGTGGCTTTGTCTTTTCGTAATATTGACGACTGCTTCTGGCCGAGCGCACAGTGGTTTGTGCCGCAGTTATCCGATTTGGTGACGCAGGTTCGAGAAAACACGGATGCACCGATTGTATTGGGAGGAGTCGGATTTTCAATTATGCCGGAGCGAATCGTCGATTATACAGGCGCGGATTTCGGGATTTGCGGCGATGGTGAACAGGCACTTGTTCAGCTAATCGGAGAAATAAGAGGAAACCAAAATTGGCGTAAGGTTCCGGGATTAATCTGGCGAGAAGACGGCCGGATACACAGCAACGAACCGGCATGGCCGCAGAAGATTTCATTGCCGACCGGCCGTGATTGTGTGGACAATAAAACATATTTCAGGAGGGGTGGACAATGCGGGATAGAGACCAAGAGGGGATGTAACCGGCCTTGCGTTTATTGTGCCGACCCTCTTGCGAAAGGTAAGCATCTGCGGCTGAGGAATGCTGCGGAAGTTGCGAACGAGGTCGAAAGTTTTTTGGGGCAGGAAATAAACGTGCTCCATATTTGTGATTCTGAATTTAACATTCCCATAAAACACGCGAAAGAAGTGTGCGCGGAATTTATTCGTCGCCGGCTCGGTGAAAAAATGCACTGGTACACGTATATGGCGGTGACACCCTTCGATGATGAATTGGCAAAGTTGATGAAGAAGGCTGGATGCGTTGGAATCGATTTTACTGCCGATTCAGCCAGCGGGATTATGCTCAGTAATTATAGAGATGCACATCAGGCTGGAGACCTTGCTGCGGCGGTTAAACTTTGCCGCGACAATGGTATTGCAGTGATGCTGGATTTACTTTTAGGTGGCCAGGGTGAAACGCAGGAAACGCTTGCTGAAAGTATAGAGTATATAAAGGCAATTAGTCCGGACTGCGTGGGAGCCGGTCTTGGCGTAAGAGTGTATCCTGGCACGGAAATGGCGGCGATAGTCAAGGCAGAGGGGATGTTGGAGACAAATCCGAGTATCAGGCGAAAATATGAAGGACCGGTTGATTTACTGAAGCCTACCTTTTATATTTCACATTTACTTGGACCTGAGCCGGCGAGACTGGTTCATAATCTTATCGGCGATGACGAGCGGTTTTTCAAGCCGATGCTCGAAGACGGCGATTCGCAGTCGAAAGACCACAACTATAACGATAACACAGAACTTTGCGACGCCATCACGGCAGGCGCCCGCGGGGCATACTGGGACATCCTTCGCAAAATGAGGAAGTAATATGGGTCGGTAATCGAAGCTGAATGTTAATCGAGGATTACAGACTGGCCGAACTCAGGGACGGTTGTTTTACAGCCGATTTGTTCTGACAGATATTGACCGAAGGCCAGGGCGCTTTTTTCTTCACCGTGGACGACAAAGACGTGCCTGGGACAAGTCTTGAGTTTTTTGAGCCATTTAAGCAGCTCTTCTTTATCGGCGTGTGCGCTGAAACCGTTTATTTTTACGATGTCAGCCTTAACCTCATATTCGGCGCCGAGGATACGGACTTTTTCCTGGCCGTCGACTATTCTTCGGCCGAGTGTACCAACGGCCTGGTAGCCGACAAATATGATTGTATTCTTCGGATCGGAAATATTATTGACAAGATGGTGTTTTACCCGACCACCTGTACACATGCCAGAGCCGGCGATAATAATAAACGGACCGGGCAGTGTGTTTAAAGATTTTGACTCTTCGGTTGACTGGACGATGTCGAGCTGCGCAAATTCGAAAGGTGATTCGTGGTTTTTTATGAACTCTTTCATTTCCTTATCGAACATTTCCGGATGATGCTTGAAGACCGTAGTAATACGTGCGGCCATTGGGCTGTCGAGGAAGACCTTTATTTGTGGAATCTTGTTGTTGAGCATCAAATCATTCAGGTAATACAGAACTTCCTGTGACCTTTCGAGCGCAAAGCTTGGGATAATAATTTTTCCGCCCTTTTCGATTGCCGCGTTTATGGTGCGTGCGACGGCATTTTTAATGTTTTCGGTCGGCTCATGAACTCTATCGCCATAGGTTGATTCGATGACGACGTAATCAGCCTGCTCGAAAGATGCTGGATCTTCCACGATAGGTCGGTCGGGCCGGCCGATATCACCGGTAAACAGAACCACACGCTTTTGGCCGTCTTCTGCGACGGTGACTTTGATAATCGATGAGCCAAGGACGTGGCCGGCGTTGAAAAAGCATACTTCGACATTATCTGTTGCAAGTACACATGATTTATATCTGACCGGACTGAAAAGCGGAAAACAGGCCTCTGCATCGGCGATGGTATATAAAGGCTTTTCTGGGTATGGGCCGGTCCGGCCTTCCTTTTTGTGACGCTTGGCCTTATATGCGGCGTCCTCTTCCTGAATATGGGCTGAATCGAGAAGTATGATTTTCGTAATCTCGGCTGTAGCGTCGGTGCAGTATATCTTGCCCTTGAAGCCTTCTTTAACGAGCTTTGGCAAAAGGCCGCAGTGGTCGAGATGGGCATGTGTTAAGAGCACGGAATTTATGCTCGAAGGCGGTACGGGAAATGGGTCCCAGTTCCTGTTTTTGAAATGACGTTCCTGATAGAGCCCGCAATCGACAAGTATACGAGTGCCGTCAACCTCGAGCATATGGCGCGAGCCGGTGACGTTCCTGGCTGCGCCGAGGAAACGCAGTGTTGTTTTTGTATTACGTTTGAGTAATTTGAACATAAAAACACAATTATAGCATATTAAGGCACTTATGGCAAGCTTCGTTAAATAATTCGGCCCATGGAAGGAGGCGTTTTTTTTGTTTTGCAGAGGTGCCGTTTGTCACTTATAATTAGCCGTATGAAAAAAACAGCGATAATAATTTTAGCTGGTTTCCTCTTGTTGGCAGGTTGTGAAAACCAGCAGGAACAACAGCAGGATGAATTTGAGCGAGTGTCCGAAAAAATTGAGCAGGTAAGAACAGAAGCTCAGGCACAAGAACAATCACAGGCAGATCAGGAGATTGCTGAAGACCTGACCGATAATATCAAAATTGCGGTCAGAATACTGACAGTAGATGAGCGAGACTTCGAAGCATTGGACAGTTTGTGGGCTTACACGGCAGACAGCTTCGTACTGAAAAGACGGCTGGATATCTTTCCTGAATCCGGCCTAAAGGTGCATATGGCGGCAGGCGACCTGAGTGCTCAACTGGCGGCAGTCAGAAAGAATGCAAAGCACAGTGAGCAAACCGAGATGTTCCTGGTGCTTGCTGACGGGGCTACGGGTTATATAAATTTGGGAACGGAAATTGCTATGCCTCGGTTTCACTATTTGACACGGACGTACGAGTCCGCGGATTACCAGTTCCAGCGCGCCGGAAGGGGATTTAAGGTCAGGGCCAGATGTGTACCGGAACGGGATTTAATAAATCTGTCATTAACGCCGGTTTTGTCGCGGTTCCTTAACGACGGAGCCGACAAGGAGTTTGCTGAATTGAGGACCGGTGTAACGGTAAAGCCGGGACAATCCATATTAATTGGGGGAGTGAGAACCTCTCGAGAGAATTTTTCGTCGGCTCTCCTTGGTCTGCGGAAGGAGAAGGTTCTTAAGGATACTGTGGTCCTCATTAATGTATCATTGCTGTAGGATTTTCTGAAAAAGCGGCAGATTTCACCCACCATTACAGCAGGCTCTTAGTCTATGATTATCTCATCCAGCGAGCGTTTGGGTACATGGTGTACCTGTTTGTCGTCGCGCCAGTATTTGATGTTACCGTCGGGGCCGACTGGTTCAATCACGGCCTGCTCAGCCGGTTTACCCAGGGCTATAACCAACAGAATCCGCAAGTGACTTTGTATATTCAGGGCCTTTGCAAACTGGTCTTTGTCTATGGTGGCTATCATGCATCCACCGAGTCCTTTGTCTACTGCTCCGAGTAAGATACTTTGTGCCGCGATACCATAATCGTACTCAAATGTTTTACTGACTGTGGTGTCGCCAAGGATGATTATATAGGCTGATGGTCTTTCGCCCTCTGACGGCCCGGGCCAGTCCCTGAGGTAGCCCGCCCAGCCCAAGTGTGGAAATATAAAAGCGTTTTTGTCACTGTCGCAGGAGATGATGTACTTGAGCGGCTGCAGGTTGGAAGCCGATGCGCTGAGCCTTGCCATGTCTATGAGTTCTCGCAGGGTATCGGTGGTTATGTCAAAATCCTCGTGGAATCTTCGGCAGCTTCTGTTTTTTCTTATCAGTTCTTCTATCATTTCACTCTCCCAGGTGCCTGATTAAACCATATTGTCTTGGAACGACAATATCGGCCTTTTCGGATTTATCGTTTTGGACTGCTTTATAGTCGACATCCATTATCTCGACGAATTCAGCGGTGTAGTCTTTGAGCACGCCGGAGTATTCGACGACGGTATCGCCCCTGACCATCTCGAGCACGACCCTGTGACCGATGTATCGCTCCAGTAGAGGCTCATAACTTGTACCCACCGAACCCATAAGCTGCTGTTTCATTTGTGTTACGTATTTATCCTGACTGGAAAGAGTCTCGCCGAAGCCCGCTGTTTTTTTGACCCTGCTGATAAAAAGGTTCACAACTTCAGCGATGGAGTCCCGAACGGTCCTGAAGATATTTGCTGTTTTTCTTTTTGCCCTTGAAGAGAAACGGGGATGGTAGGTTTTGGCAAGCTGTTTTTGTCTGTGTTTTTTGTTTTTGTCGGACAGCTCATCGAGAAAACGCAGAATCGTCTGGATTTTCGGATATTCGCATTTATAGAGGATGTAACTTGCCTCTTCATGGCCGTCGGTGTCCTTGTGTTTGGTTTTGTAGATAAGCTCTATACCTGTGTTCTCGACCCTCAGATTACCCCAGATGATTTTATTATCCGTTTGCAGGAGGTTTACGAAATTGTTCTGAAAATCGCGAAGGCATTTGTCTCTTGTTATTCGTCGTATGAAGGCGGCGACGAGTGTTACCAGTACAATGAAAGCAATAGTAATGGCAAACGAGTTGTCCATAATGTAATCCTGTAACAGCCGGGCAGATAAATATGGTGGTCAGAGGATAACTGAAACCGGAAATACCGTCAAAGAAAAATAGTATTTGCCTGCTCGAATCGTCAAAATTGAGCAGAGACAATGGCCGTGTTTTTCAATTCTTCCAGCGCATGTTCGAGTGATTTTATACGTACTTTGGCCCTGTTTAGCGCACCGGCGTTATCTCTGAACTCGGCAGCGAACTGCTGGGCCTGTGCCTTGAGTCTCGCATTCTCATCGGCAAAAGACTGGAGCTTTGATGTCGCCCGGCCCTTGAGCAGAGCCACTTTTTCTGTGAACTCCTTTGTTCGCATTTCGATTTCAACGTCGGCCCCGGACTTGGCCATCCTGCACTGCTCGAGCAGGCGCTGATTAAGTTGTTCGGCTCGGCTCTTTTGGCGGGTACTTGAGGTTATCTTGTCGCCTACCCTTGTCAATTGCTCCTTTATGCTCGCTATCTGTCGGTCTTTTTCCTGTAATGTCTTGTCGGCCCGTTTGTTCAAATTATCTACGGACTGCTCGTATTGCTGTTTAAGGCGCTCTATTGTTTGTTCGTAATCCTGCGATTTCTGCTTAAATTCGTCAAAAGCCTGTGAAAGACGTTTTTGAAATTCTTCCTTTTGCCGGAAATTTTGCTGTTCGAGCTGCCTTGTCTTGTCAATCAGTGTCGAATATTCCTGCCGGCTCTGAGTAACGGCGGCCTCGATTTGTTGACATGACTCGGCCTTGAGCCTGGTTATTATCTGTTCGTATCGAGTCGAATCATGCTGAGAGTTCTGAGTGACTTCGGCAATTCGTTTTTTATATTCTTCTGTACGTTCGGTCATCTGGCGTCTCAATTGGTTTATCTGACGCGCCAGCTCGTTGAATTTATTCTGGGCCTGTGCTTTGATTTGCTCGATTTTGGCGGCGAATAAACGGGTCCGCTTCTTTAATTCGATTTCAGATTCTGTCTTGGCCCTGACACACTCTTCAATATACTTTTCGTCAAGCTGCTCAGCTTTCGCCTTTGCCTGCTGGTTTGTCATTATCTGGGTAACGGCTTTGGAAAACTCTCGCGACTTGAGGTCGAGTTCAGACTCGAGCTGGCGCAGCCTGGATTGAAGAACGCGGCAATTTGGACATTCATTAACGTCGTGCGCTTTTGGTGCATCCATACTGGTATATTGGTTCCAACAGGGACTCTTTATAACATCGTACGTCTGATATTTCGGCCAATAACTGCCCAACACTGTAAGTTTTCAGCAAGTATCAGGGTCGGTGCGGATAAAATCAGACTGCCAAAAATAAAAACAAGTCTGCTTCGACGAAAGAAGTCCTATAAAATCCGCATATTAACACAGTTTTTGATTGACAATTTAACGGAACTTATATATAAACATCATATTGCTGACTAATACGTCACTGCCGAGTTGAGTCGATGCTGTTGGCAAGGGCAGCAGGCTCAACGGAGGAAAGAACGGCACTGTGCTTCGTGTGCCGGGTAGTGGTTTCAAGTAAGGTGGAGGTTGATGGTTGGGGTGTGCGCGGAGGTACACCCCGGCCATTTTTCTTTTTACCGGTGTTGCTCTGCCTTCGGGTCAAATTACTTTAGAATGATGACGCGATTTGTTCAGCCTTTTTGATAGCAGCGTCGAGTTTCTGTTGGGCTGTATCCGGACCACCTTGCAAGGTGGGTTCGACAACAATGGACTTGATGTCTGTAAAGCCGATAAAACCGAATATAAGCTCGACGTACTTGCTTTGAAGGTCGAATGCCTCGCTTCCGGTTCCTTTTGCGTATTCTCCGCCGCGGGCATATACGACCAGAAGACCTTTGCCTTTGACCAATCCTTGATATCCTTTCTCCGAGTCGTAGCTGAATGTGTATCCGGGTTGAATAAGCAGGTCTATGTACTGCTTGAGGCGGTACGGGATACTGAAGTTCCACATCGGCACGGACAGTACATACTTGTCCGCCGATTTGAATTGTTCGATTACTTTTTCCACGGCCTTCCACGCTGTTGCTTCTTCATTGCTATGGGTTTTGCCGTGCATCATTGTGTATTTTGCCTTGATTGTAAATCCGTCAAAGGAAGGCAAATCTGCTGTAAAAACGTTCATTGTCTCAACTTCATCCTGTGGTTGTGTTTTCTTGTATGCTTCGATAAAGGCATCAGCCACGGTATTTGATTTCGAACGTTCACCACGCGGTGAAGTCTGGATGTATAATAATTTACTCATTTTTGTACTCCTATTAATTATTTGCTCGGTCACTTCCCTTTATACCGTTAAAAGTTAAATTCGGATTTGGATTTTCGTCGCGGGCAGGTGCTATGTCAATAACATCTATAAATTCGACACTTCCGTCGGCGAACAGGTAATTGCGACTTCCTATCCAGCACCACCAGCCTTTATCTTCCCCCTCGACTTGCGTGTGTACGCTGAACCATTCACCTACCATAATTTTATCATTGGGGCGAGCTACTGAAGTGCGCTTCTGGCCAATAGACTGCTGAGGATTGCTATATGTGTCAGCAGTACTGTTCATTGTGGAAATTTGTTCGGGACTGTGATAAAAACTCATCGTATAGCTATAACTTGTAGAGTCGTAAAGCTCCTCACTCTTTTTATCAACCGGACATAGCAGGACCGACGGGCTGTTAGCATCGATGTTTACTCCTATGAAAGGTTCGATAAGAGGCCGCCAGCCACGACCCATCCAAAGCCATGGTTTGCCAGCAAGATCATCGGCGCAAGGATATGTATCATCATGGCTCGCTAAATATAAATCAAAAGCCGTGTTAATTTGTTTGAGATTATGTGCGCATACTATCTGCTGGGCCTTCATTTTTACTTTGCCCAGAGTCGGTGCAATAATGCTCAACAGCAAGGCGATTATGCTGATAACGACCAGAAGCTCGATTAGTGTGAAAGCACCGCTGGATTTTATCTTCCGTGACATATTGTGGGAGCTTTCAATTTATAATTGAAAGAAGGGCTTCTGAAAACCGATTATCATTCAACTGTTACACTTTTTGCGAGGTTGCGGGGTTTATCGACGTCGTGGCCTCGCAGCACCGCCGCATGATACGCCAGAAGCTGTAATGGAATAACCGTCAGCATTGGCTGCAAAAGTTCAGGCGCGTCCGGCACCGTTATCAGATGGTCGGCGTGCTCTTTGATGTTTTCGTCGCCTTCGGTTGCTACGATGATTGTCTTTCCGCCGCGGGCCCTGACCTCTTCGATATTTCCCATAATCTTATCATATTGCGGCCCTTCGGTGGCGATAAAGACCGCCGGCATCTGCTCGGCAATAAGCGCAATGGGCCCGTGTTTCATCTCCGCTGCGGGCAGGCCTTCGGCATGGATATAGCTGATTTCTTTGAGCTTCAACGCGCCTTCGAGAGCGACGGGGTAATTGACTCCGCGGCCGAGGAACAGCCAGTTGTTTTTCTCGATGTTCGCTTCTGCGATTTGTTTTATATAATCCGATTGCTCGAGTATTTTGCCTATTTTTTCCGGGATTCTGGAAAGCTGCTCTATATACATGGCCGCCTCTTCGGCGCCGATATGTTTTCTTCTGCCCAGTTCAATCGCCAGCATCGTCAGTGTCGCCACCTGTGCCGTAAAGGCCTTAGTGCTCGCCACGCCGATTTCCGGACCGACGTGAAGATAAATACCGGCGTCGGTTGCTCGTGCAATAGAAGAGCCTACGACATTAACGATACCGAGTACCGTTGCTCCTCGTTCCTTGGCCTGTTCGACCGCGGCCAGTGTGTCGGCGGTCTCACCCGACTGGCTGATACAGATAACGACGGTCCCGTCTTCGATGACCGGATTGCGATACCTGAACTCACTGGCATACTCGGTTTCTGTCGGGATGCGAACGAGGTTTTCAAAGAGAAACTCGCCGACGATTCCGGCGTGCCACGCTGTGCCGCAGGCGGTCAATATAAGACGTTTGGTGCGGGTCAGTTCACGAAGATACTTTTCTATTCCGCCCAGCACTATCTTGTTATTGCGTATATCCAGCCTGCCGCCCATACATATCTCAAGGGCCTGCGGCTGCTCGAAAATCTCTTTGAGCATGTGATGCTCAAAACCGCCCAGCTCTATCTGCTCGAGCGAAAACTCAATTTCACCAAGGGCTTTTGTCACTCTAACATTGTCTATGGTCTTTGTGTTGAAGCCGCCCGGACCGATGGTTATCATTTCATTGTCCGACATATATACAGCCTGGGTGGTATGTTCGACAATCGCCGAGGCGTCGGAAGCTAATATATACTCGCCGTTACCTACACCGAGGATAAGCGGGCTGCCCTTTTTCGCGCCAATCAGCATATCAGGACAATCGCTGCACAATATTGCCAGTCCGTATGTACCGTGCACTTCATGAAGAGCCCTTTGAACGGCCCATTCGAATTTGTTCTGACCGGCGGGAGGTTTTTGAGCCAGACCGTTTTCATCACAACAGTAAAAGTAGCCTATCAGATTTGCGATAACTTCTGTGTCGGTATCGGTGACGAATTTCACGTCTTCACTTTGCAGCCATTTTTTCAGTGTAGAGTAGTTTTCTATGATGCCGTTGTGTACAACCGCAATCTTGCCGGTATAGTCGAGGTGCGGATGTGCGTTTGTGGTGTTGGGTTCGCCGTGTGTTGCCCAGCGGGTATGTCCGAGGCCGAGCGTTTCAGTCCTGACGGGTTTGTCAAGTATCGCTTCGAGTGCGCTTATACGGCCGCTTGTCTTCGTGACCTTTATACTGCCGTTGTGCAAAATAGCCACACCCGCCGAGTCGTAGCCGCGATACTCCAACCGTTTCAGACCTTCTATAAGAATCGGCTGGGCAGCCTTCTTGCCGAAATACGCAATGATGCCGCACATATTTGTCTCCGTCGAATCTAAAAATTCATTTATTGAAAATAAGCTCTGTTGGTTAGCAAGTTTAACAGAATCAGCTCTGCCCGACAAGCTTCATAACATTTTGTATTGAATCTTCTCCTGAGCAGCTTACATTTGACTTGATGGGCTTTATACGTTTTAATCTTATGCCGTGTTCGGTAATATCCGGATTTTTACGGGCTTGTAACCTTTTGGGATTTGGCGGCTTATGGTCGTTGTAATCGATTATGACGTTGGAAATGTCAAAAGCGTATGTAACGCCTTCGAACGTATCGGCTGTAAATCTAAGCTCAGCCGCGACCCGCAGGATGTGGAATACGCATCCGGTTTAGTCCTGCCCGGCGTCGCTGCGTTCGGTTATGCGATGAACGCTTTGGGTGACCTGGCCGGACTGCTAAAAGTCGTAGTAGCCAAAGGCAAACCGCTGCTCGGAATCTGTGTGGGTTATCAATTGCTTTTTGACCAGAGCTGCGAGCACGGAACCTACAAAGGACTGAGCCTTATCAAAGGAAATGTCGTTAATATCCCGGCCGGCAGGACCATACCTCACATGGGCTGGAATTCGGTCGAACTGCCGCAGAATATGAGATTGTTCGAAGGCCTGGGGACTGCCAAACATTTTTATTTCGCACATTCATATTATTCACAGGTCGCCGATTCGCAGACTATTGTTGCCTATACCGATTACGGTTTGAAATTACCTGCGGCCGTTCAGAAGGGCAATGTTTATGGAACGCAGTTTCACCCTGAAAAGAGCGGATCCAACGGTCTGCACGTGCTGAAAAACTTCTATCGGATTTGTGAAGAAAGTTAATCTTTATGCTGGCAAAGAGAATTATACCGTGTCTCGATGTAAAAGACGGACGTGTCGTCAAAGGCGTCAATTTTCTTAATCTTCGCGACGCCGGCGACCCCGTCGAACTCGGCGCACGGTACAGTGACGAAGGCGCCGATGAGCTGGTCTTTCTCGATATCACCGCCACGATTCGTTCACGCAAGACTATTGTAGATATGGTCGAAAAGGTTGCCGAAAACGTATTCATTCCGTTTACCGTCGGCGGCGGTATAAGGTCAATCGATGATTTCGATATTTTATTGCGAAGCGGCGCAGAAAAGGTATCTGTCAATACAGCCGCCGTAGATGACCCGATGTTAATCAGCCAGGCTGCTTCTAAGTTCGGCAATCAGTGTGTTGTTCTGGCTATTGATGCCCGCCGTTCCAAGGACAGGCCCGGACACTGGCAGGTCTGCGTCAAGGCCGGTACCGAGCCGACCGATATCGACGTTGTAGAATGGGCCAAAAAAGCTGAGCAGCTCGGCGCAGGTGAAATATTATTAACGAGCATGGACGCCGACGGCACGAAAGCCGGCTATGACAATAAGCTGAATCGCAGCGTTTCCGATGCGGTTAATATTCCGGTTATTGCATCCGGCGGGGCCGGCACACTCGAGCATCTTTATGACGCCATTTTTTACGCCAACGTTGATGCGGTCCTTATGGCCTCGATAACTCACTTCGGCGAATGCTCGATACGCGATATGAAGGAATACCTCGCTGGCCGCGGCATACCTATGAACCTATAGATAAAAAAATGACTGTATAGTATTTATTAGATATCACCTTTTTTTATTGCCTTTTTAATTGCTTCAGAAGCAGCAATTTCTGCTTTACGACGCTCTAATGCAGCTAACCATACACTATCGGAGTAAGAAATTGTCCATAGTATAGTCGAATCAACAATTGAGCGGCAACGAACCGTGAAAGCTACAACGGGCATTTTCGTCCAACCACCATCCTCCCATTGACTCAATTCACTCGTGATTATTAAGTCAGCACCTAAACGCCTGGCAACATCATTTTGTATTCCAGCCGAAGCATTACTTGATGTTCCCGAAAGGCTGGATAATTCTTGATATACAACGGAGGTGTCAATCAAATCGTATTTTGATATTAGTTCTTCTGCGAGCGTGGAATATAGGGAATTAGTAAAAGCTTTACCGCTCCCCGGAGAACCCGGACAATCGGAAGCGGGGATTATTATAACTTTTTTTCTTTTTGCGCCATAACTTATTAAAAGCTGTTTTATGTCTGTATAATCAGCCCCTTTTGCCAGGTCCAAAGGGCTTTTAGAAGAATCATCTCTAATATTTACATCTGCTCCATTTTCAAGGAGCATTTTTACTATTTCCTGACTTTTCCTTTTCACTGCAATATGTAACGGTGTAGTGGCAGAATTATTTTTAGCATTGACCTCAGCACCATTGGCAAGAAGTATTTCAACAATATCCTGATTGTTAGCAATGACGCCAAGGTGAAGCGGACTATTGGCTTGTTTGTCTTTGGAGTTTAAATCAGCACCATTAGTTATGAGTATTTTGACTATTTCTGAATGTTCCTGAATTGAAGCAATATGTAAAGGTGTAACTGAGTATTTGTTTTTCGGATTAACATCGGCTCCATTAGTTAATAACAGTTCTACCAGAGAAATATGCCCCTCTTGCGAGGCAAACAATAAAGGGGTTGTTGAGTTATTACCTTCAGCGTCAACATCAGCACCATTTCTTAAAAGCAACTCTGCTAAATCCAGTTTGCCATTAAAGGCAGCTCTATGGAGTGGAGTCATATTATATTTAGTTCCGGCATTAACGTTAGCCTCCTTGTTTATGAGCATCTCGGCAATTGCTCTGTTCCCTTTCTCAGCAGCCACATGTAACGGTGTTTCTCCCTGTCTATCCCTTATGTTTACATCAGTACCTTCATTTACTAACGTCTGTGCTTGAATGATATTATTATTCTGTACGGCTTTATGGAGCGGTGATTCGTCACAGCCTGAAATAGTTACTAAAATTCCGGAAGTAATTATTAAAATTAAACATCTGCAAAAACAAAAACGTGAACGACGGCATAAAACTGTTTTAGTTAACATTTTATTAATTTCCATAATATACCCTTTTAAGTATGTTTGCTTAGTGGTTTTGCTAAGGGTACAATTTTGCCGAGAGAAACGCAACCTTTATTTGATCATGCTTCTGAAGAGGATGTAGAATTAATATTTTGTGTGCATTAATACTGAGAATCGGCCAGTATGAACAGTTAATTAAATGCACTTAAAGGATTAAATCACATTTTCTCGAAAGTGAATTGGTGTGCGTTTGCGCCGACCTTTATAGCGTCGCCTTCGGTGAAATTGCCTGCCAGAATTTCAGCGGCCAACGGATTTTCGAGTCTCTGCTGAATTGTTCTTTTCAAAGGGCGGGCGCCGAAGACCGGGTCGTAGCCTTCGTTAATAATAAGGTCACGTGCCTCGTCGCTAAATTCGACCGTTATATTCTTATTTTCAAGCCGTTTGGCCAGATAGCCTAATTGTATCTCGACAATTTTAGACAAATTCTCTTTTGTCAGGGTATGAAAAACAATTGTCTCGTCTATCCGGTTCAGGAACTCCGGCCGGAAGTAATTTTTCAGCACATCTTTGACGTGGGCCTCAATCTCCCAGTCGGCGCCCTGTTCTTCGGTGAGCTTCTGAATCTCATGGCCGGCGATATTGCTGGTCATGATTATGACCGTATTCTTGAAATCGACGGTCCTGCCCTGTCCATCCGTCAGCCTGCCGTCATCGAATACCTGCAGCAGCACGTTGAAAACGTCTATATGTGCCTTTTCGACTTCATCGAGCAGTATCACCGAATACGGCTTTCTGCGCACAGCCTCTGTCAGTCTGCCGCCTTCCTCATAACCGACATATCCTGGAGGAGCGCCAATCAGCCGTGCTACCGAATGTTGTTCCATGAACTCGCTCATGTCAATGCGAATCATCGCATTTGGGTCATTGAACAGGAAATCGGCAAGTGCCTTGGACAGCTCCGTCTTGCCGACGCCGGTCGGCCCGAGGAACAGAAACGTTCCTATAGGCCGGTTAGGGTCGCCAAGACCGGCCCTGTTCCGGCGAACTGCATTACATAGAGCTGCAACTGCTTCGTCCTGACCGACAACACGCTTCTTGATAAGCTCTTCCATCTTCATTAGCCGTTCACGTTCTCCGCTGAGCAGCCGTGCCATGGGAATTCCCGTCCACTTCGATACAACCTCGGCTATGTGCTCTTCGTTAACTTCATTGCGAATCATTTGTTGTTTGTTACTTTTAGCAAGTGTCTCTTCGGTTTCTTCGAGCTCTTTTTTCAGCTTGGCGATTGTATCGTATTTCAAGCGCGCCGCCGTTTCGAGGTCGCCGGTCCGCTGGGCCTGCTCGAATTGGGTCTGAGCGTCATCTATTTGGGACTTAAGCCCTTTGATTTTATCAATGTCGCCGCGTTCGGTTTCCCACTGCGTGGTCAGGCTTTTATCCTGCTCCTCGAGATTCCCAAGCTGTTTTTCTGTATTTTTTAGCCGCTCTTTACTGGCCTCGTCTGTTTCTTTCTTTAACGCCTGTTGCTCAATTTGAAGCTGCATTATCCTTCGGCGAACATCATCGAGTTCCGCCGGAAGCGAATCGTTTTCAATCCTCAGTTTCGACGCCGCCTCATCCATCAGGTCAATCGCCTTGTCCGGCAGCCACCTGTCGCTTATATAACGATTGGAAAGTGTTGCCGCAGCGACCAGCGCAGCATCTGTGATGCGAACGCCGTGGTGCACATCATAACGGTCCTTCAGGCCGCGCAGAATAGCTATCGTATCTTCAACACTGGGCGGGTCGATGAGTATAGGCTGAAACCTGCGTTCGAGTGCCCGGTCTTTTTCAATGTATTTTCTGTACTCGTCGATTGTCGTTGCGCCTATACACCGCAGTTCGCCCCTGGCCAGCGACGGTTTTAGCAGATTTCCTGCATCTACCGCGCCTTCAGCCTTGCCTGCTCCGACTACAGTATGCAGCTCATCAATGAAAAGTATAATTTGGCCTTCGGCGCTTATGACTTCTTTGAGAACGGCTTTTAACCTGTCCTCGAATTCGCCTCTGAATTTCGCACCTGCTATAAGCGCCCCCATATCAATCGCGATAATTCTTTTATTCTTCAGGCCCGTCGGCACGTCGCCGGCCACAATCCGCTGGGCCAGACCTTCGACAATAGCGGTCTTGCCGACGCCCGGTTCACCGATAAGAACAGGATTATTTTTAGTTCGCCGGTTGAGTACCTGCATACAGCGGCGTATCTCTTCTTCGCGTCCGATTACAGGGTCAAGCTTGCCTGTGCGGGCCATCTCCAGCAGGTCGATTCCGTACCGTTCGAGGGCCTTGTATTTATCTTCCGGGTTCTGGTCGGTAATCTTCTGCCCGCCGCGAACATCAGCCAGCGCCTTTTCAATCTGCTTTGTCTCGACAGAGTTCAGCCGCAGTATTTCTCGCGCATCGTTTTGGACCGACGACAGAGACAGAAATAAATGCTCCACGCTCAGATACTCATCCTTCATTGCGTCCGCGCGGTTCTGGGCATCGAGCACGACCTGATTGAGCGCAGGTTCCGGCATTATCTGGGTAGTGTTTCCCTGCGGCAGTCTGCCGAGTTCACTTTCGGTCATAAACTTTATCTGCTCGACGTTAGCGCCGATTTTTTTCAGGACCAGCACAGCGATACCTTCATCGTCGCCGACCATTGCGCTGAGAAGATGCAGCGGCGTCAGCATAGTATGCGATTTAGCCATCGCTATCTGCTGAGCGGTAGCTAACGCTTCCTGGGCTTTTACCGTGAATTTTTCAAATTTCATTTTTTTATCCTTTGTTTGTACAACAACTGTTGTTCTTCAATGAATTATAATGCAAATACCGTGCCCGAAACGACTACATGTCTAAGTCTTTTAATAGTAAATAGTTAGAAAATTTCAGGAATTCGCTGCGTGTGCCATTTTGGCAGTTCGCAGTCGCAGATTGAATATCCGGATGTCGTAGGCTCGGTTTTAGTCGACGTCGGGTGCATCCTGCAGAACTGCTATAGCTACACCTCGGATGAGCACATCTTTTCCCGCCTTTGCTTGTGTGATTTCGATCTTGCGCGACTGGTTATCATAGACGTCGCTTGCAAACCTTTGCTCAATGGCCTGTGCAAAGAAATCTGCACTGTGATTCAGCACGTATCCTGCGAGCATCACCACCTCCGGGTCGAAACAGTTTATGGCCATAGTAGCTATTTTGCTCAGATGTTCGGCAATTTGTTCCCTTAGTGATAAACAGTAAGAGTCACCCTGTTCAATTGTATCACCCAGTTTGCCTACTATGGACTCTGCTGTGTCTTTCTGGTAAATCCTTTCGGACAAAGCTGTGTTTATACCTGCTGCAATATCATTTTTGATTCTTTTAGCCAGGGCCGGACCGGATATAATCGCTTCCAGACATCCCCTGTGTCCACAGCCGCACAGCGGTCCGTCCGGTTCAACAACAATATGGCCCAACTCGGCAAAACGGCCGGTAGCGCCGGCGATTACTCTGCCGTCGGCAAAGAGCGTACCGCCTACTCCATCAGCGACGTTCAGATACAAGACCGATTTTGACGCTAAGCTGCTGTCAATGCCGATTTCCGCAAGGAACCTTACGCGCGTGGAGTATATTCGTACCTTGCATTGAAATTTTTCCTGGAGTATCTTTTTCAGCGGAATGTCTTTCCACCCTAACGGGCTGGATAATTTAACCACACCTTCCGGGCTTACTGTGCCGCTGAGAACAACACCTATCCCCAAAAGGTCCTCTTCACTCGCTTTGAATTTGCCGAGTAATCCGTGCGCAGTGATTTCAGCAAGACCGCAAATGTTCTCAACTGAATTATCACCTTTGAGGAACACATCAGCCTTTTCGAGAAGCTGGCAGTTAAAATCGAAAAGACCGACTACGATGTGACCGGGATTGATGGAGACACTCATTATTAGTTTGCCGAGGGGATTAATACTGAGAATAACAGGTTTTGCACCGCGCTTACTGCTTTGGCCGGTTCTTTCTGTAATAAGATTTTTTTCCCGCAGCCTGCCGGTGATATAACTTATTGTTGAGCTGCGCAGGCCCGTCAGCTCACAAATCTGCGCCTGCGAAAGCTCACCTTGCTGTCTTAAAATTAGTAATACTAATTTTTCATTTATCAGCCCGGTGTTCTTCGAATTGGAAGTATCACGTTTCATTTTCTCTTCTTACTAAAGGTAAGCTGGTTGCAAAAATAACTCAGGTAGAGAGTTTATTCAAGCAAAAATACCCGTTTGATAAAGGACTTTATTAAGTGCTGTTTATTAAGTGGAATAAGAAAATCAAAAAAATAACTTGAAAAAAGAGAGAATCGCTGATAATATTAACTCAGCATCTGAGTAATTAAATCTATCTCTTTTTCTTACAGGGAGTTAGACCATGAGTAAACCAAATGCGATACTCGCACAATCAGGAGGTCCAACAGCAGTTATTAATTCCAGTGCCTGTGGTGTCATCCAGGAGCTTATCAAGTCGGGTAAGGTAGTAAAAGTCATCGGCGCCACTAACGGCATACTCGGAGTACTCAAAGAAGATTTATTCGATGCCTCTGCGGAAAAGCCCGAAACCATCGAGGCCCTTAAGAGAACACCTGCTGCAGCGATGGGCTCGTGTAGATACAAACTTAAATCGCTTGATAAATCCAGGGCCGACTATGAGAGAATTCTCAATGTCTTTAAGGCGCACAACATTCATTACTTCTTTTATGTCGGCGGCAATGATTCAATGGACACTTCCGACAAGGTCAACAAGCTCGCCGCCGACACCGGCTATGAGCTTATATGTGTCGGTATCCCCAAAACAATCGATAACGACCTTGCCTGCACCGATCACTGCCCGGGCTATGGCAGCGTTGCAAAGTATGTTGCTACAAGCGCAATGAATGCAGGCCGTGATACCGAGGCGATTTACACGACCGATACCTGCACTATACTTGAGGTCATGGGCAGAAACGCAGGATGGATTGCCGCCTCGACCGGCCTTGCACATCGAACTGAAGAAGACGCACCGCATCTTATCTATTTGCCCGAGGCGCCTTTTACTTTCGCTCAGCTTATCAGGGACGTTAAGGAAGTTCATAAAAGGCTCGGCAGAGTGTTTATCGTGGCCGGCGAAGGGCTGAAAGACAAGAGAGGCGAGTATGTCACTGCGGAAAAAACGGCTCTTGCAACCGACGGCTTTGGTCACGCGCAGCTCGGCGGTGTGGCTGAGATGCTAAAGGCCGTAATCGAAAAGGAAGTGGGAATAAAGACAAGATTCAACAAGCTCGGAACAAATCAGCGAAACGCTATGCACTTTGCGTCCCATACCGATGTGAAAGAGGCATATATGTGCGGCAAAATGGCAGTCAGTATCGCTTTCAAGGGAATAAACGGAAAGATGATTACTCTTGTTCGTGAAAAAGGCAAACAGTATAAATCCACAACCGGCCTGGCTGACCTGAGCGACGTCGCAAACGGCGAAAAGAAGGTGCCTCGAAACTATATAAACGAGCAGGGTAACGGTGTTACCATGGCGATGCTCGATTATGTCCGTCCTCTGGTTCAGGGCCGGGCGCCTATCACTGTCGGCGACGACGGACTGCCGGTCTATATGCGATTCCAGCGCAAACCGCTGAAAAAAGTCCTGCCGGCGTATATGTAGTCTCGGTTCTGTTTTCAGAAATAACGGCCTGATGATTCAGATAAACAAATACTCATTCGGTATCGGCGACAGGTTCGCATTGCAGGGCAAAGCCCAGTTGCAGGCTATTCTCAAGGCCGCACAACAAGGTGTTGAAATCACGCCCGTCTGGAACAAGTCGCACCGCGAACACACAATAATCGGCACAAAACCGGCTGACGTTCGCGCTGAAGCCGACGCGGCAGTCAATGAGCTGGGATTTAAGGATGATTATTTTGTCGATGCAGACCACATCAATCTAAACAATGTGGATTTATTCATAGATTCCAGTGACTTTTTCACGCTCGATGTAGCTGATTACATCGGCCGACCTGCAAAACAGGAAGATGTGAAAGCCTTTGTTAGAAAGTTCGATAGATACATCGGCCGTCTGGATATTCCAAGTATCGATGAGCCGGTCGAAATATCACGCGAGGACATAATCCGCATCGCGTCCAAGACCCTTTTAGCGATTAGGGAGGCCGGCAAAATCTATCGCTATATCGAAAAGGTCAAAGGCGGAGGAAATTTCGTAACGGAAGTGTCAATGGACGAAACCGAGCAGCCACAGACGCCCGTTGAGATGCTTTTCATCCTTGCGGCTGTCTCTGCTGAGGGGATTCCGGCGCAGACAATAGCACCGAAATTCACCGGCCGATTCAACAAAGGCGTTGATTACATAGGCGACATCGCGCAGTTCGAGAAGGAATTTAACGAGGATTTGGCGGTAATAGCTTTCGCTGTCACAGAATTTGGGCTTCCCGCTAATCTAAAGCTGAGTATCCATTCCGGTAGTGACAAATTTTCTATTTATGAGCCGATAAATAAGTCTTTGAAAAAATTCGACGCCGGCCTACATCTCAAAACCGCCGGTACGACCTGGCTGGAAGAAATCATCGGTCTGGCCGCCTCCGGGGGCAGGGGCCTTGACCTTGCAAAAGAAATTTACACAAAGGCCCTGGAAAAGATTGACGAGCTTTGCGAGCCGTATAAAAATGTTATTGACATCGACCGCCCGAAGTTACTGTCTGTCGAGTCAGTACAGAGCTGGAGTTCCGATGACTTCGCAAATGCATTGCGGCACGAACAGTCCTGCAAGGCTTATAATCCGCATCTGAGGCAGTTGCTGCACGTTGGTTATAAGATAGCGGCTGAAATGGGAAATATATATCTGGACGCCGTGCGGGAAAATGAGAAAATTATTGCCGAGAAAGTAACGAAAAACATCTATGACAGGCACATAAAACCGTTGTTTGTTGATTAGGAATTGAGCTATGGATAACTTGTTTGACGTTAAGGACAAAGTAATCGTTATTACCGGCGGCGGGGGGGTGCTGTGCAGTGAAATGGCAAAACAACTGGCTGCCGCCAATGCTAAAATCGCCGTACTTGACCTGTCAGAAGAATACGCTGAAAAGGTCGTTGACCAGATCAAATCCGCAGGTGGTGACGCTGTTGCGATTCACTGCGATGTCCTCGATAAACAAAGTATTGTCAAAGCTGCCCGGACTGTCATCGAAAAATACAACCGCGTTGATATCCTCATCAACGGCGCCGGCGGAAACAAAAAAGAAGCTACGACGTCGGACGATTTGGCATTTTTCGACCTGCCGCCGGACGCGGTCCGATTTGTCTTTGACCTCAATTTTCTCGGTACGTTGCTGCCGTCGCAGGTCTTTGGCAAAATAATGGCCGAGGCCGGGTATGGTATTATCCTGAACATCTCCAGTATGAGCGCCTTTCATCCCCTGACGAAGGTTGCTATCTATTCCGCTGCCAAAGCCGCCGTGAGCAACTTTACACAATGGCTGGCTGTTCATATGTGTCAGAACTACTCGAAAGATATTCGTGTAAATGCTATTGCACCGGGATTCTTTTTGACCGCCCAGAATAAATTCCTGCTGACCGATGAAAAAACAGGCGAACTGACTCCACGCGGCAAAACCATAATCGACCATACACCGATGGGCAGATTCGGCTCGCCCGAAGACCTCATCGGCGCGGTAAGGTGGCTCATTAGTGACGCCGCAAAATTCGTAAGCGGCACTGTGGTGCCCATCGACGGCGGCTTTTCCGCATTCGGCGGTGTGTAAACTTTACAAAAGGAAAGGAAAACAACAAATGGCGGATTCTGACCCTGCGAAAGAACTGAAAGAATTCAAACCAGCCAAAAAGTTCTTCATAGGAATTGATTCCGACGGTTGTGTATTCGACACGATGGGCATCAAGCAGAGAGAGTGTTTCTGCCCGTGGATGATTGGCTGTTTCGGATTGCAGCCTGTAGCACAGGCCGCCCGCGAATGTAAAGAATTCGCCGACCTGTTCAGCAAAACGCGCGGCGCCAATCGCCACAAGACCCTTATTAGAATACTTACCGAATTATTGCCGTCGCATCCGATGGTCAAAGAACGAAGTTTCAAAGTCCCGCAGTTCCCGTACTACGTTGCATGGGTGAACGATCCCAAAAGCTTACTCAGTAACGACGGCCTGAGGCAGGCCATCGATGCGGCTTCGGATTCGGCGGCAAAGCAGGAGCTTACACTTGCGCTTCAGTGGAGCGAAAGCGTCAACAGAGCGGTAAAGGACATCGTTAGTGGCATCCCGCCTTTCCCGCATGTCCGTGAGAGCCTCGAAAAAATCCAAAAAGCTGCTGATGTAATAGTTGTCTCGGCTACACCCTGTGAAGCTCTGGCAAGAGAATGGAACGAACACGACATCGGCAGGTACGTCAGCGTCATCGCCGGCCAGGAAATGGGCACGAAGAAACAACATCTCGAATACGCAACAAAAGAACGTTACGAGAAAGAGCACGTTCTTATGATTGGCGATGCGTCCGGAGATATGAAAGCTGCCAAGGCCAATAACGCCCTGTTCTATCCGGTGAATCCCGGCGATGAAGCCAAAAGCTGGCAGAGATTTCACGACGAGGCCTTGGATAAATTTCTCAACAATGAATATGCCGGTGCGTACGAGCAAAAGGTAATCGCCGAATTCGACGCTTATCTGCCGGAGCTGCCGCCGTGGCAGAGGTAGTAAAATGCTTTACTATAGCCGTGGAAATGAAAATGACAGCCTCAGCGCCGAAGACCTGCAGCAAGGCCTTTTCACCGCGCTCGATAAACTCGGCACGCAAAAAAAAGTCATCGCCGTCCCGCCGGATATGACCCGGTATCATTCGCGTGCAGGGGAATTGACCCGCCTTGCCTGGCAGTATTACGGTGAAAGGCTGACCGACATTATGCCCGCAATTGGAACGCACTTTCCAATGCAGGAGCATGAACTGAAAAAGATGTACGCCGGTGTTCCTCTTGAGCTTTTCCGCGTTCACAACTGGCGAACCGACGTGGTAACACTCGGCGAAGTGCCTGCCGAGTACGTTGAAAAGGTCAGCGAAGGCGCCGTCGATTATACTTGGCCTGCTCAGGTCAACAAACTCTTGGTCGAAGGCCGTTACGACCTTATTCTTTCAATAGGCCAGGTCGTACCGCACGAGGTAATCGGCATGGCCAACTATAACAAAAATATTTTCGTCGGCGCCGGCGGAACCGAAGGTATAAACAAGAGCCACTTCCTCGGCGCTGCCTACGGTATGGAGCGAATCATGGGCCGGGCCGACACCCCCGTCCGCCGCGTAGTTAATTACGGCGCCGACCATTTTGCTGCTGACCTGCCCATTGTTTATGTGTTGACTGTAGTCGGACAGGACCAGGACGGACAGTTAAAAACGCGAGGTCTTTTCATCGGAGACGACATCGAGTGTTTCAATCTTGCTTCTGAGCTGTCTTTGAAGGTTAATTTTATTATGCTCGACGAGCCGTTACAGAAAGTCGTTGTTTATCTTGACCCGCAGGAATACAAAAGCACCTGGCTGGGCAACAAGAGCATTTACAGAACACGTATGGCTATGGCCGATGGCGGCGAGCTTGTCGTTCTTGCTCCCGGGCTGCATCAGTTCGGCGAAGATCCGCAGATAGATAAATTGATTCGCAAATATGGATATGTCGGCACGCCTAAGGTGCTTGAACTCGTGAAGCAAAAGGAGGACCTTCGGCAAAACTTAAGTGCCGCTGCGCATCTTATTCACGGTTCCTCAGAGGGCAGGTTCAAAATTACATATTGCCCCGGCAGGCTGACAAAAGAAAAGACAGAGTCGGTCAATTTCGAATACTCCGACGTTGCTAAAATGCTCGAACGTTACGACCCGAATAAATTAAAGAATGGTTTTAATACCTTGCCTGATGGAGAAAAGATATTCTTTGTTTCCAATCCCGGCCTGGGATTATGGTCAACAAAGAGCAGGTTCGAATCAATATAACAATAAAACTTCAGTTATAAGGAGTGCAGGAAAATGTCGAAGGCTGATATTGGTTTAGTAGGTTTGGCTGTTATGGGTGAAAACCTCATCCTCAATATGGAAAGCAAAGGCTTTACTGTCGCCTGTTATAACAGGACGGTCGAAAAGGTTGACAACTTCATCAACGGCCGGGCCAAAGGCAAAAACATCATCGGCTGTCACAGTCCCGAAGAGCTTGTTAAGAACCTTAAGGCCCCGCGCAGGATAATGCTGATGGTCAAGGCGGGCAAACCCGTCGACGCCTTCATTGATACCTTCCTTCCGTTGCTCCAGGATGGTGACATCATCATTGATGGCGGCAACTCACACTTCCCCGACACAATCCGCAGAACCGCCTATGTCGAGAACAAGGGTAAACTCTATATCGGCACTGGTGTATCCGGCGGCGAGGAAGGCGCATTGAAAGGCCCGTCGATTATGCCCGGCGGCTCACCCGACGCCTGGCCGCACGTCAAGCCGATTTTCCAGGCCATCTGCGCAAAGACCGACGACGGCGAACCATGCTGCGACTGGGTCGGTGAAAACGGGGCAGGCCACTTCGTCAAGATGGTGCATAACGGCATTGAGTATGGTGACATGCAGATGATTTGCGAGACCTACCAGATGATGAGGGAAGGACTCGGCATAACAAATCAGCAGATGCATGAAGTATTCGCCGATTGGAACAAAGCCGAGCTGAATTCCTACCTGATTGAAATCACCCGCGATATCCTCGCTTTCAAAGATGAGGACGGCAACGAGGTGATCGACCTTATTCTCGACACGGCCGGCCAGAAGGGCACCGGAAAGTGGACTGCCATAGCCGCACTCGATTTGGGCCAGCCCCTGACGTTGATTGGCGAAGCTGTTTTTGCCAGGTGTCTTTCAGCCCTGAAGGAAAAACGCGTCGCCGCATCGAAAGTGCTCAGGGGGCCCCGCCAGATATTCGTTAAAGACAAAAAGTCCTTTATAAACGACCTGCGTCAGGCCCTGTACGCCTCGAAGATTATCAGCTACGCCCAGGGCTATCAGCTTATGCGTGAAGCCGCCAGGGAATACAACTGGAACCTAAACTATGGCGGCGTTGCACTGATGTGGCGGGGCGGTTGTATCATTCGTTCGGTCTTTCTGGGCAAAATCAAAGAGGCCTTCGACAAGGACCCGAACCTCGACAATCTTCTGCTCGATGAGTTTTTCAAAAGTGCCGTCGAAAAGGCCCAGGATTCCTGGCGGCGCGTTGTCACTACCGCCGTGCAGATGGGAATTCCAGTGCCTGCCATAAGCACCGCTCTTGCTTATTATGACGGCTATCGTCACGAGCGCCTTCCGGCAAATCTGCTCCAGGCCCTGCGGGACTACTTCGGCGCACATACATACGAGCGGGTGGATAAACCGAGAGGCGAGTTTTTCCATACGAACTGGACCGGCCGAGGCGGCGCAACTTCGGCTTCTGCTTATACCGTATAGTTCTTAAATTATTGAAATATAACAGGTGCAAATATGACTAAGCCTTTTATAAACGATGACTTTGTCCTTCAAACAAAGGCCGCTCGCAAACTCTACCACGATTACGCCGAGCAGATGCCGATATACGATTACCATTGTCACCTGCCCGCCGAGCTGATTGCCGATGACCATAATTTTGAAAATATCACACAGGCCTGGCTGTACGGCGACCATTACAAGTGGCGGGCTATGCGTACAAACGGTGTCGACGAAAAATACTGCACAGGCAACGCGACTGATTGGGAAAAGTTTGAGAAATGGGCACAGACCGTCCCAGCCACCCTTGGAAATCCGCTGTACCACTGGACGCACATGGAGCTCCAAGTACCTTTCGGTGTAAAGGATAAACTGCTGAACGCCGACACCGCCCGCGAGATTTACGACCACTGCAATGAATTACTGCGCAGACCTGAATTCAGCGTTCGCGGCCTGCTCCGCAAATTCAACGTCAAACTGGTTTGCACGACCGACGGCCCGCTCGATAATCTCGAACATCACAGAAAAATCGCAACCGATGGTTTCGAGATTAAAGTTTTTTCGGCCTTTAGGCCCGACAAGGCCCTTGGTGTCGAAAACCTCGATACATTAAACGCCTGGATTGACAAACTGTCGCAGGTCGCCGGCCTGGAGATAAAATCTTTTTCTGATTTGCTCGAAGCCATAAAAAAACGTCACGATTACTTCCACCAAAATGGATGCCGACTTTCGGACTACGGCCTTGATTGCGCTTATGCCCAAAACTACACACAAACCGAAGTCGAAAAGATATTCGGCAAAGTAAGAAACAGACTGCAGCTCAGTCCCGACGAATGCCTCAAGTACAAATCCGCTGTTCTCCACGAATGCTGCCTGATGGACGCCGAGGCCGGCTGGGTAATGCAGCTTCATATTGGTGCGTTACGCAATAATAATACTCGCCTGTTCGAAAAGCTCGGTCCTGATACCGGTTTCGATTCGATAGGGGATTTGCCGCAGGCTGCGTCGCTGTCGAGGTTTCTCGACTCACTCGATGTCAAAGATAAACTGCCCAAAACCATACTCTACAACCTCAATCCATCCGACAATGAATTGTTCGCCGCTATGCTCGGCAATTTCCAGGACGGCTCCGTCCCCGGCAAGCTGCAGTACGGTTCCGGATGGTGGTTCCTTGACCAGAAAAACGGCATAGAAAAGCAAATCACCGCGCTTTCCAACCTCGGCCTGTTGAGTCGGTTTATCGGAATGGTCACCGATTCACGCAGCTTCCTTTCTTTCCCGCGGCACGATTATTTCCGGCGTGTATTATGCAATCTCCTCGGCAATGACATCGAGCAGGGCCTGTTACCTGCCGATTATGATTTACTCGGCTCTATGGTCCGGGACATCTGTTTTAACAACGCGGCGAATTATTTTTCAATGAAACTGGGTTGATTTTTCATCGTGCAATTAGGCGTTGACATTCGGCCAATTTCACTGCTATAGTTTAGTTTTGTTATATTTGCGCCCGTAGCTCAGTTGGATAGAGCAACGGATTTCTAATCCGTAGGTCACAGGTTCGAGTCCTGTCGGGCGTGATTTAAGTATCGGACCTACCGTCGGTTAGATCTCATGTCTTTTTGTTTGTTTTCTGTTGCACCAGAAATTTGCACCAAGATCGCACGGTTAGCGCTCGGTACTCTCTTGTTGACACTTCGGTTTGTTTCATAGCTCTTTTTTTGTTAATCATTATTCCTTTATTTCCAAATACTTTTACAACACCTGACACTCGGATTATTTATCCGAGTATTACAAATGGTTTATACTACGTCAATACCCAATACTGTAGGATTTCAAAACTGGCAAGTCATTGAAAAGGCGGTAAACCTTGGTGCCGGTCAGCATTTGCTGAAACTGGTTGTTGACGGTGATTACCTCAACCTTGACAAAATGGTTTTTGAAGAAATAAAGTGATGATATCTTAATCTTGTCCGGCGGCGAAAATATAAAATAATGCGGATTAGCATAACGCAGAGGTATTTATAACGGCAGCCTCAACCAGTTCAATCTGTCAGTTCTTCACGGTCTTTCCCGCGATATCCTCACTGACTTTGATTTCGGGCACATCAGGAACAGGCAGCCACTGGCGGCCTTGTGTCCGCAAAGTAACCAAATCGTTGGTCTGGACCGGACAAATTATATAATGCAGACTCATCGGCTTGGGTCGAAGCTGATACTGCTGCAACGGCCCGGGCCCGCAACTGGCACCACCAAGTCCCATGTGCGCTGAATCAATGCAGAACACCACTTTCCTGTCCGGCTTGACCTCGTGAATGTGCTGGGCCGTATCGTATTCCTGTGCAGTGTTGTGATGCGCGCTGACCGAAACGGTCCCGTCAAGAATTACCATCATACCTGTGCCGTTTTCGTCAGTCAGGGCCACCCAGCTAACATCGGTCTTATTACCGTTTTCCTGGGGCCTGACATAAGGCACATACTGTTCGGCAACGGTGCCGCGATACAATCCGATGTCAGCGGAACGCTTGCGGTCAACATAACTTTCACCCGGCCCGCGCCCCAGCCAGGTAAACCTGTCGTATTCAGCCGGCAGGACCATCTGAACTCCCAGCTTCGGCAGCATCGGCAGGGATCCCAGCGGTTTGAACTGATCGTGGACATCTATCCACCCGTCGCCAAAGAAGCTGTAAGTGGCTGTGTGCTCGAATCCGGCTCCGCCCAGTCCGGTCGCTTCAGTCACAACCGATATCTGCACCACACCGTTTGCCGGCGTGGAGTGAGTCACACGTTTAACCTGATAACTCAACCGGTCCAGCCCCAGCTTGCGTACCCGGCCAAAGAACCATTTGTCGTTATCACCCATCGCGCGGAAAAGATTAAGTCGTGGCCCCTGACCATCCAGCAACATTTCCCGGCCATTATAAACAAGAGATTTCAACGTGCCGGACTTACGATTGAACACTGCTTTAAACACCGAACCCGTAACCGTCATATTATTACTATCCTGCACGGACAACAGAACCGGCTGGTCCTCACGGTGAACAGTTCTTTTCGAGTGCCAGGGCAGTTTGAGCTGTTCACAGGCAACGACATAATTGGCCTGCGCATAGAGACTGGCGGTTTTGGTCCGGAGCTGAACTGTCAAATAATATTCCGCGCCTGCCTGCAACTGAGGCTTATCAATCGGCAATTTCAGGGTCTGGCTCTGTCCCGGCCGGGCGGTCAGGCTGTCCGAGTTGCCGAAGTCAATTACTTTGCCATCCTCTGCCAGCGACCAGGCCAGAATAAAATTACTCAAAGGGGTGAAGAAATACTTGTTGCGAACCGTCACTGTGATTTGACTATCCGTTACTTCGTCCAGCGTAAACGCGGCATACTGATAAACCTTTTTCACTTCGAGCAGTTTGGGCGTAATCTTGCGGTCCGGCCCCACCACGCCGTTGCAGCAGAAGTTCTTGTCGTTGGGCTGGTCGCCGTAATCGCCGCCGTAGGCGAAAAACCATTCGGGCGAGCCGTCCGCATTTTTCCGGCCGGTATATTTGCGCAAGCCCTGGTCGACCCAGTCCCAGATGCAGCCGCCAATCAGACGCGGATGGGCTTCGAAGGTGTCCCAGTATTCCTGCAAATTACCGACGGCGTTGCCCATTGCGTGGGAGTATTCGCAAACAAAGAAGGGCTTAGAGGAACTGCTGCTGCCGTGTCTGGCGAGACTGTCAATATCCGGATACATTACACTGACCAGATCGGCCGCGGAGCTCATTTGTTCATAATGAGTCGGGCGACTGGTGTCAATCGCCTTAACCGCACGCGAACAGGCTTCGAAGTTACTCCCACGGCCGGCCTCGTTGCCGTAAGACCAGATGATTACACTGGGATGATTCTTGTCCCGCTGCACCATCCGCCCAACGCGGTCAACGTGAGCTGTTTCCCAACCGGGATTTTTTGCCAGTGATTCCTCGCCATAAATCAGGCCGTGCGACTCGACATTGGCCTCATCCACTAGGTAAATGCCGTACAGGTCGCACAAATCATACCAAATCGTCTGGTCTGGGTAATGACAGGTTCGAACCGTGTTAATGTTATGGCTTTTCATCAGTTCTATATCGCGAATCATAGAGTCAATGGTAATCGCTTGTCCCAAATCGGGGTCATGCTCGTGGCGGTTGACGCCTTTGAGCTTGACCGAAACGCCATTGAGCCAAAGCTGGGCGTTATGCCATTGAATTTTACGGAAGCCGGTTTTGGCAAGGCGAATATCCAGCGGTTTTCCATCCGCATCCTGCAGTTCGATGACACAGGTATACAGCGAGGGCGTCTCACTCGTCCATAGCGCGACATCGGGAATGTTATACTCAATCGCCAGCTTACCCTGGCCGGCCGGTTCCAGAGTGGTGTTCGCCAGAGCAGGGCTGGTTAATTCAACCCGGCGGCCTTGTGCATCGTAAAGCGCCACCACCGCCTGGGTTTTGACCGTGGCGGCGGATTGGTTTTCCAGCTGAGCTTCCACTCGCAGTTGGCCGGTTCGGAAATCATCCTGCAAATCGCTTTTAATGAAAAAATCGCGAATCCTGACCAGAGGCTCCGAATAAAGAAACACCTCACGGAAAATTCCGCTCAACCGCCAGAAATCCTGGTCTTCCAGATAGCTGCCGTCGCACCAGCGATACACTTCGACGGCAATCGTGTTGGAACCGGGACGCAGAAATGAACTGATATCAAATTGTGCCGGTGTGCGGCTGCCCTGACTGTACCCCACTTTTTCGCCGTTGACCCAGAGATAAAAGGCGCTGGCCACCCCGGCAAAATGAATAAAGGTACGCCGTCCCTGCCAACTATCCGGAACGGTAAAGTTCGTCCGGTACGAACCTACCGGATTGGG
>CAZOVR010000012.1:0-69638 GCA_964583405.1 uncultured Pirellulales bacterium | reverse complement strand
GAAGAGCCTTTGCCAAAAAACATTTTTGAAAGTTCCGTTGTATTGCCCGGTATGACTCCCACTCCTGTTTTCAGGTTCCCAGGCAGATTTTGCTGCTTGTACAACCTGATGATTAAGGATATTATGGATTATAGAATGAACAACCATATTCAGGCAGCCTTGACAGAATGTCAGGCTGTTTTTTTAGGAGATTGAACTATGTTTGAAAACCTGGACAGACTGATGTTGGCGGGACTCGGTGCAGTATCGATGACCCGTGAACGAGCGGAAAAAATCTTCGACGAATATGTCAGTCGCGGCAAAGCCGAAAAAGAGGCCCGCGCAGGATTCGTCAAAGAAGTGATGGACACCGCCGATAAGACCCGTAAAGATATCGAAAAGCTCGTCTCGGAGCAGGTGGAAAAAACGGTCGACAAGCTGAACCTTGCCTCAAAAAGCGATATCAAACGGCTCGAGGAAAAGGTCGATAAGCTTCTGGCCGGGGAGTAACCATCCTTGCTTTTCGGAAGAATCCATTTTAAGCGTACGCTCAAACATCTTCGCCGTTACCGGCACATCATGGCGGTGCTGATGAAGTACGGCATGGGAGAAGCTGCCGAAACTATCCGCAAGCGTCATAGAATCCGAAAGGAAGAGCCGGCAGCTGCAGAAGCGGACCAGAGTGTTCGCCGGCACAGCAGGGCCGTGCGTTTTCGTATGGCATTGGAAGAGTTAGGCCCAACATTCATTAAATTCGGCCAGCTTTTAAGCACCCGCCCCGATTTAGTTCCACCCGATTATGTTCACGAACTGGAGCGTCTGCAGGACGAAGTCGCCCCGGAGACCTCCGACCGCATCTTTGCAGAGATTGAGCAGCAGTTAGGCGGCAGGCTGGAAGATATTTTTGCCTCTTTCGACCGCCGGCCGATTGCGGCAGGCAGCATCGCACAAGTGCACCGGGCTACTACCCGGCAAGGCAAAGACGTAGTGGTGAAGGCGCGGCGTCCCTTAATCGCTGAAACCATCAAAACTGAATGCGAAATTCTCGAGGACCTTTCCGGGCTTCTGAAGGCAACTCTTTTCGAGCGCGATACAATAGACCCGAAGAGAATCGTACAGGAATTCAGCGAGGCAGTTTCAAGGGAAGTGGACCTGTCGGCTGAGCGGCGGAATCAAATCCGGTTTTTAAGAAACTTCAAAGACGACCCAGCCATACACATCCCGGAGGTATATGAAGAGTACTGTTCCGAAGGCGTGCTGACGATGGAGTATATAGAAGGGATTAAGCCCGGCGATACCGAGGCGATAAAAAATGCGGGGCTCGACCCCAGAATAATCGCCCGGCGAGGGGCGGATTTCGTACTCGCTCAGATTTTCGAGCTTGGTTTCTTCCACGCAGACCCTCATCCGGGGAATTTTTTCCTTCTGCCTGACAACGTATTGGCGCCGATTGATTTCGGGCAGGTGGCATACCTGTCAAGCGACGACCGTGGACTGTTAAAAGAGATTGTCCTGGCCGTCATAGACAATAACGCTTCGCAAATGGTCCGCGCCCTGCAGAGAGCGGAGATGGCAACTGCAACAACAGATGTCGATAAGCTGGCGCGAGACCTCGAACTAATGCTCGGCACGTATCATAACCTGCCTCTGAGGGACATTCCAATCAGCAAAGTAATAATGCAGACCTTCGAGCTTATCCGCAAATACAAAGTCCGCCCGCCGGCACAGTTCGCCCTGATGCTTAAAAGCCTGATGACTATCGAGTCATTTGCGATGGGCCTCGACCCTGAGTTCAATATAATCGACAATCTCAAACCGTACGCCCGCCAGATTGCCCTGCCGGACATGAGCCCGCGAAAAGTTCTGCACATGCTGCGTGACTCCATGAAAGACGCCAGAGAACTGGCGTCCCGGCTTCCGGATGATATCAACGTGATATTAAACAAATTCCGACGCGGCGATTTCCAGTTTAAGGTACATCACGAACATCTGGAAAACCTCACCAAGACGCTTGACAAAAGCTCGAACCGTATCAGCTTTGCACTGATTATCGCCGCACTGCTGATAGGTTCCAGTATGCTCGTAGCACAGGAGGGTATCGTCCTGGGGCTGGTGACCTTGCAGACGCTCGGCATCATTGGCTATATCGTCGCCGCAATAATCGGGTCGTGGCTGCTTGTCTCAATCATCCGCAGTCGCCACTACTGATTGCCGAAGTTATGTATAACTATTTACCTTTGCAGGCCAGCCGAATAAAACACTCAAAAAGTGTTGAAAGGCCGGTTCGATTTGTCTAAAGTAGCCCGGATTGTCCACTGAACTTTGAGGCAGGGGCAGAAATGTATATAATACCGGCTATCGATTTACGCAGCGGCAAGTGTGTGCGACTCATCCAGGGCGACTACAATCGTCAAATCACCTACAAAGGCGACCCCGCAGCCCAAGCTGAAGATTTCATCCAGGCGGGCGCCGAATGGCTGCACATAGTTGACCTGGACGGAGCAAAGCTCGGAAAGGTGGTCAATATCGAGGCAATCTCAGCTATGGCCGATTTGGGCGGGCTGAGAATTGAGGTCGGCGGAGGTATCAGGGACGAAGAATCGATAATGACACTGCTTGAAAAGGGTATCGAGCGGGTCATCATCGGAACGCGGGCCGTCAGCGATTTCAACTGGTTCAGCTCAATGGCGGAAAAATACAAAGGCAAGATAGCGCTGGGCCTCGATGCTCGCGGCTCGAAACTTGCTGCCGAGGGCTGGACCAGGGACTATCCGCAACAGATGCTGGATTTTGCCAAAAAGGCGGCGAAACTGCCTTTAGCTGCGATTATATATACCGATATCGAGAGAGACGGGATGCTTTCAGGGCCTAATCTCGAACGAACCAGGGCCGTGGTCGAAGCGGTTGAGCTTCCGGTAATAGCGGCAGGCGGTATTAATTCTGTCGAAGATATAAAAAGACTTGCAGAAATCAAAGTTGCAGGAGCAATTATCGGCAGGGCGCTCTATGAAGGTACATTAGACCTTGTCGCCGCACTTGAAGCCGCCAAGTGAGTTAGTTCTTGCCACCCGTGTAATTCACAATTAAAATGTGAATAAGACTGATATGAGCGACGATTACGCGGGTGTAGCTTAATGGTAAAGCCCCAGCCTTCCAAGCTGGTCATGTGGGTTCGATTCCCGTCACCCGCTTTTATCGTCCCCGCTTCAATTCCTTACATATCATGCAATACTATACGAAGTATTTGACCCACAACAAAGTCCGGCCTTTATAGGACATTAAGGCTGCAAGGCTAAGTATAGAAAACCTTTAGCTTTTAGCGCCTGAGGTCCTATAACAAAATTTTAACAAAAAATCGAAAAAGTGGGTTTTTCGTCCTTGACTTTGTGGGGGCAGGTGGTAGGTTGTGGCAGAAAGTTGAAACTTAATGGGGCTTTAGCCATGCTTCTATTAACAGGTGAGTATCAGCACGTCATAGACGACAAAAGCAGGGTCTTCATCTCCAACAAGCTGCGAAGCCAGATTGATGTCGATGAGCACGGCAGCAGTTTTTACCTCGTCTTAGGGGCCAATGGCGTCCTGTGTCTTTACCCGGAAAAATACTTTGAGCAAATCGTTCAAGCCGTCGCTCCAGCGACCAGTGCAGCAGATGAGGCCGTGTCATTCGAGCGAATGAGCTTTGCCCTGGCAAGTAAAATTGAGCTCGATAGCCAGGGACGACTACTCATCAACGAAAGGCTTCGGACACGTGCCGGACTGGCTAACCAGATAACGCTGGTCGGCGTACGGGACCACATTGAGCTATGGAACAGCGAGAACTGGGAGCAATTCGTCGAGGACCATATGGCACAATATCAGAACCAGATGGCGCAGGCCCGTAAGGACGTGTTACAGCAGCAAAGCCATGAAATATAACTCTATGAATGGAGGCATAGCAAAAAATGAGTGCGAGCGAGTTTCAGATTATACAAGATGCATTAGTCGGACGCACGGAAGCTGATGAGCATGCTCTTGCCGCACTGGCAGTGCTCGAACAACGACTTGAAAAAGTCAAGGCGTTAGGCAGCGGTTATTCCGACATCGGTTTCTCCTCCGAAGCCGTGGAATTCCGCCGCAATATGAGCCTTGCTGCAGTCGGCTGAAACTTGCTTGCACCGTCTTTGATAAACGAAGTTTCAGGGAGGTATAAAGGCAAAATAAGCGTGTGAACGGTTCATTTGTCGAACATATACCCGTTCTTTCAACTACCTTAGTCGAGCAGATACACTTACCCAGGGATGGGGTGATGGTCGATGCGACCATTGGACAAGGAGGTCATGGTTACCTGTTCGGCAAAGAATTGGGCCCGGAGGGCATGATACTCGGCCTGGACGTTGACGAAAAATCAATCCAAAGGGCCCAATTGGTTTTAAAAGACCTCACCTGTCGGGTCATCCTGGCGCATGCCAACTTTGCGGACGTGGACCGGCTGGTGCTCAAATACGGAATCGAAAAGGTCGATTTTCTGCTGGCGGATTTGGGAATCAGCTCGTCGCAGCTCGCCGACGAAGAAAGAGGCCTGAGTTTTCAACATGACATGCCGCTGGATATGAGATTTGACCAAAGCCAAAAGACGACTGCTGCCGACATAGTTAATAAGACTAATGAGAAAGCTCTGGCCGATGTGATATACAGATTCGGCGAAGACCGGGCGAGCCGCCGGATTGCCAGATTTATTGTCAAATATCGTCGAACCAAGCCGATAAAAACTACGGTGCAGCTTGCCGATATAGTATGCAGAGCCCTCGGCAGGAAACGAGGCAGAATTCACCCGGCAACACGGACGTTTCAGGCCCTGCGAATCGCTGTAAACCACGAACTCGAAAATCTGCAGGCCCTTCTGGCAAAGGCCCCTGCTTTACTGGCTGACGGCGGATATATAGCGGTAATCAGCTTTCACAGCCTCGAAGACAGACAGGTGAAGAATGATTTGAGGCAAAATGCCAAAAGCGGCTTTTATGAGATTTTGACGAAAAAACCACTGACGCCCAGCCGCGAGGAAGTAGAGGCTAATCCGAGAGCCCGCAGTGCGAAGTTAAGGATAGCAAGAAAGTTGATAAAAAATTGAAAACGGAGTTTCAGCCATGACTCGTGATGCCAAGATTGGTTTGCTGTTAGGCCTGGTATTCATATTTATCATAGCCTTTATTATAAACGGCCTGCCGAGTCTGGGCCGCGGTGACGGTAACGAGCTGACTCGTAATATGGCAAGACCGCAGCGGAATCCCGGCATAGGAACGGATGCCAGACAGGCGACACAAAGAAATATCACACCCGTCAGACCCACAAGCCCCTCTGCTGCACAGGAACCGGCTGCAACCGTACCACAGACCACACAAACACCAGCCGACCAGATAAGATTCACAGCCCAGTTACCACAATCGACAACAACCGGCCAATCGGCTGAGACAATCGCTGCCGCGGCTGAGGTAAGCAGACCTCAAACGGCCGTTGTCGTTGTAAAGCATCGGGAAACCACAACAACCCGGTCAAAGCCGCAGCCGGCACGGGCACGTATCTACATCGTGCAGGACGGCGACAGCCTGGCATCCATTGCCAAACACTTCTACGGTGAAGATCTGGGAAACAAAAAAGTAAACGTTGACCGAATATTCAAGGCAAACAGAAAAATACTCAAGTCTGCCGACCAGATATATATAGGCCAAAAGCTTATTGTGCCGCCTTTGACCCAAACAGCTTCGGATAAGCCGGAAAATGTGTTGCCTTCTGAAGACTTCGAATCTGCTGCCTCCATCGGCGCCAGGCACGAGCAGAAAGCTGCTAAAACAACAGGCAAAACCAGATATTACACGGTCAGGGAGGGTGACAGTCTGTGGAAGATTGCATCCGAGCAGCTCGGTGACGGTAACCGATACCCGGAACTTGCAAAGCTCAACAAGCTCAAAGATGAAGATTTCCTCGCTGTAGGCGCGCACCTGAAGCTGCCCAGGTAACCGTCACAGGTTTTATCGAAATGGCCGGATTCAGATTTATCTTCGCAATTTTCACTATCGCAATCCTTTTGTTACTTACGGTCCACTTGCGCAACAGTTGTGACCGGATATGCAATCAGATAAATTCAGTAAATGCCCAACAGGGCCGGTTAAAGCAGCAACTTTGGCAAAAGCAGCTTCGGCTTGAGAGTTATATGAATCCAACGGCGGTGAGACAACAAATGACAGAGGACTGAAGATTGAAACGAACCACAAATATTCAATCTTCAATACCTGTCCTGAGCAAGGCCGAAGGATTCAATATTCATTTTAGTATCGAGTATAAGGTTTGAGAACGGGACGATTCGTTATTCTGGTCTTTATTTGTCTTGTCGCGGTTTTTCTGGCTCTGGCAGGCAGATGCTTTTACCTTCAGTTTGCCAAGGTTGAACACTACCGTAATGCTTCGATACGGCAAATGCAGAAATGGGCGAGCGAAAGCCCTCAGCGAGGTCCTATTCTCGACTGCCGCGGGCGCGTCCTTGCCGCAAGTAATCAGACGCAGACCATATTCGCCGAGCCTCGCCGCATCAATCAGCCGGAGGTGGTAGCCACAGCGCTGGCGCCTGTCCTGAATATCGGCGCCAGGGAAATCTACGAAAAGATAACACAGAGCAATAATCCAGGCTTTGCTCGGCTCAAAGACCAGGCTGAACATGAACAGTGTAATGCAGCCAGGAGCATCAACTGCGGAATCGGCATCCAAACCGAGTGGCAGCGATATTACCCGATGGGGAACTTGGCCAGTCACGTGACAGGATATACAACTACCGACGGGCAAGGCCTTGATGGAATCGAATTGTTATATGATAAGAAACTACGAGGCCGACAAGGCTATAACGTATTCCTCGCCGACAAATCCCGGCGGACCGTTCGGCCGAAAGAAATTCGCTGCTGTGTCATTGACGGCTGTAGTGTTGTATTGACAATTGATTCGGCAATACAAGAATTCGCCCGGACGGAACTGCTGAAACAATACCAGTGTTACGAAGCTGAATCCGCGACGGCAATTGTAGCAGAGCCGAAGACCGGAGCTATTCTTGCGATGGTATCTTTGCCGGATTTCGACCCCGACCCGGTAAACCGGGGCTCGTTCGACCCGAATTTTTTCCGCAACCGGGCGATTACCGACCAGTTCGAGCCCGGCAGTATGCTCAAACCTGTAATTGTCGCCCTTGCACTCGATGCTGGAATTGTCACCGGCTCCGAGCGAATCTTCTGCGAGAACGGCAGCTACAGCGGCAAAGGATTTGGCAGAATCGGAGAATACGCTAACCATAAGTACGGCAACCTGACCGTACGTGAGATATTGGTCAAATCGAGCAATATCGGTATGGCCAAGATAGGTCAGAGATTCACCAAGGACAAGCTGTACGAAGGTATGCGATTGTTCGGCTACGGCAAAAAGACGGGCATTGATTTGCCGGGTGAGGTAGGCGGGCTGTTGCGCAATCCGGACAAGTGGACCGGCTACAGCCTGACGCGCATACCATTCGGGCAGGAAATAACCGTCACCGCAATTCAGATGATTCGTGCCTTTAGCATTTTAAGCAACGGCGGACGGGCGGTGACACCGCATGTTGTCAGGGCGATAGTTGATGCCGACGGCAATGTGATTCAATTCAGCAATGCCCCTCCGCCGGTCGGATACATCATCAAACCCGAGGTCGCAAACTGGATTGTCAAAGATGCTCTTGTCGGCGTAATAAATGAAAAGGCCAACGGCGGCACCGGCTGGCGGGCAAAACTCGATAAATGGCAGGTGTACGGCAAGACCGGAACAGCCAATATCGCCCTTAAAAGCAGCAAAGGATATTCAAACGACGATTACGTGGCTTCATTTATCGCCGGCGCCCCGGCTGAAAATCCTGCTATAGTGGTGCTGGTTTCGATTCGCAAACCCAATAAGAGTCTCGGCAAAGGTTATACCGGAGGGGCAGTAGCATCGCCTGTTGCCGGACATATTATCGAGAAAACCTTAACATACCTCGAAAGACATCGGCTTTTACAAACAGGACGAGCGGTTGTATGGCAAGAATCATATACGCAGTAGCGGGTGAGGGCTTCGGGCACAGCAGTCGTTCTCACCTGATAGGCCAAAGGCTAATCGAGTCCGGGCATGATGTGATTTTTGCCGGCTCTAACAAATCTCTTTTCTATCTGAGAGAGTATTTCGGCGACAGGGTTAAAGAGATATTCGGATTGTCCTTTGATTATAAAAATGGGCGGATTCACCCAATCAAAACTATAAAGAAGAATATTTTTGGGCTACCGACAGGTGACAAAATCAATAGAAAGCTGTTCAGGGGATTTTTTGAGAAATTTGAACCTGATTTAATCGTTTCCGATTTTGAACCGTTCAGCGCATGGTGGGCGTTGCGAAATAACGTGCCCTTTTTCAGCATTGACCATCAGCACATGCTTACGCATTGCAGGATTAAGCGCCCCAAAGGCTCCGGATTTTCATGGATAAACGCTTACACGGTGACAAGGTGTTATTATGTAAGCGCCACTTCATATATTATTATAAACTTTTTCAACGCTCCGGTTAAAAGGCGTTCGGCTGTTATGGCTCCGCCGGTAGTAAGGCCCGATGTGCTTTCAGTAAAAGCTCATTCGGGCGAATATATCGTGCTCTATACCACAACAGGCAGGAATGAGGAGCAGCTAAAAAAGCTTCTTGGCAGATTCGGCTCGCAGAAATTTCACATTTACGGCTTTAATAAGTATATCGAGGAGGGTAATTGCATCTTCAAAAAGCGATCGACTGAGGATTTTTTGGCGGATGTAGCAGGTTCAAGAGGTGTAGTGGCAACGGCGGGTTTTTCGCTGATAAGTGAATGCATGTATCTGAAGAAAAAGATGCTTCTTTTGCCTTTGCCGGGTCAATACGAACAGTTCATCAACGCTCATTATGTCCAGCTACTCGGACTAGGACTGTCACGAAAAGAGCTTAATGAAAAAAGCCTGAGCGAATTCCTTTCTGAAACCGAAACGCCGATGCCCGACGACGAACGAATCCTCTGGCCGAGCAATGAAGGGTTTTACGAAACGCTGCAAAACCAACTTAACAAACTACCGAAGCCGATAAGCATTTAACCGTTCAGCAAAACATCCCCTACTTTTATTCGACAATATCCACGGGCTGTCCGAGATAGCCGGCCTGGATACAAAAATCTATAATATCGCGGGCCAGCGGTGCGGCGTCGCTTGAACCGTGCTGGCCGCCCTCGACCACAACTGCGATGGATATGCCGCGGCCTTTGCTGTCTTTGGCGAAACCTGCGAACCAGGCGTGCTCCGGCGCCTGGGTCGAGCCGGTCTTTCCGTATATGGTGACATCACAGAGCTTAAAATAATCGAGCATCGGCTCGAACTCTTTATTAGCGGTACCGCCGCTCTCGCTAACCGCCGCCTTCATCCCATCGTAAATAACCGACAATGTATCCGGCGAGATGTCAAGTGATATCGATTCGGAGATTGGGTTCTCTTCATTTATTATCAATCTTGGCTGTCTGTACAGTCCCTTTCTGGCGATAGCGGCCATGGCGTTGGCCACCTGCAGGGGCGTTACACGAAAATTGCCCTGGCCGATACCGAACCACCGCAGGTCGCTCTTTTTCAAATCGGGAACATCAGCAAGAGTGCGAGGCGACTGGGCAGGAATCGTGCTCGATATATAACCCGGAATTTGTTTGAATCGTCTGCCTGGAGATTCTTTGAGAACTTCGGCCGGTTCGAGAGAAAATTCATGCCCGTAGCCGAATTCGAACAGCCACTTCTGCAGTTCTGCAGGGTCCAGTCTGTTTGCCAGCCGCGAAAAGTATATGTTGCAGCTTCCCCTTACTGCGTTACGGGCGTTGTTCGTCCAGGCAAGTGAGTGGCCGGTGCGATACTGATTGAATATCCAACAGCTCGGCCAGTATTGCGGTGCCTTTTCGGCGAGACATTCTATGACCTCACCGGGTGTGATTTTGCGCTCTTCGAGTCCGGCGATTAATATCAGAGGCTTGGCCGCCGAACCAGGCGGATAGTGCTGTTCGATAGTTCTGTTCCACAAGGGCTTGTTAGTCCGGCCGGCGATTTGGGCATAATCGTACCGGATGCGGTTCAGGTCAAAAACCGGTATCGAGGCCATAGCAAGAATATCGCCGTCGGCCACATCTATAACAACAACCGCAATACCTGTGTCACAATTATTATTGGTGTTGCAGTCGGCGAGGTATTCCTGAATCTGCTTTTGCAGCACGACGTTGATTGAAAGCCGAACATCGTCACCGACCTGAGTTTCGGTCCTGTCCACAAGCTCTTTGTCGATATCGTAAACTTCCTCGCCTCGTCTGCCTCGCAGAATTGCTTCACAGACATATTCGACGCCGCTATAGCCTGCAACCTCGCCCTTGGTATAGCTTTGCAAAGGGTCGTCTGCAAAAAGTCTGCTTTGCCCGGCGGGACGGACCCAGCCGATAACCTGGCAGGCGACGTCACCGAAGGGATAGACCCTGTGATTCTCCGGCACAATTGAAATAGCCTCGACGTCTGCGAACTCGAACTGCGCATCGAAAACGTCCTGCTCGGAATGCAGGTCCAGCAAAGGATATGATTGGTGCATCTCAGCCACATCAACTTTGACTGTCAGCAGCAACCGCGCGTTCGGGTCCGGCTGGGCAGAAGCAAAATCATTAGAATCGGGATAGTTGCGTTTCCAGGCCAGGTGCTGGCGAAGATTCCAGATACGGTTGTTAATCGTATCAATTCGTGTTCTGATTTCGGCCCAATCAAGTCCGAACAGGGACAATCTTTCTATTATCTGCTCCAGGTGAGTCCTTTGCGATTCGAGCTGCTTTTCAACTTCGAGCAGTTTTTCTTCGGCATCGTCCTGCCCTGCGGTTGAAAGTAATTTCGCCTTTCGGACCCGCTCATCGGCGATACTGCTCAGTTCGTAACTGATATGAAGTTCGAATCCGGGCACATCCCGGGCAAGTATATTTCCGTTTCGATCGAGGATTCTGCCGCGTGCGGTCTCGAGGGTCTTTGTCTGCTGCAGTCGGAACTGTTCTATCTTCTGGTTTAACTGCGGGTCGGGGACAAGCTGCATCTGCGCCATACGTATAATACAAACAGCCAGTACCGCGGCTACCGCTATAGCAAAGATTTTTACTCTCTGGTGATACATCACTCGATACTCGATACTAGATTCTTGATACTCGAAACTCGAAAAGACCGGACGAGTCGTCGTCGAACATCAAGTATCGAGCATCGAGAATCAGTCTGTTTTCCTGTGTTTTTTACATAGTGTAATCAGTAATTAGAACGTCGCCGACTATGGCGGCGTTGAATTCTTATATGCATCCACCAGGCTATGGGCAAGAACAAAAACGGGCCTACTATAGCCGAATAAAGGGGTGTGCCTAAAAACGCGCCCAGCGACTTCGGATAAGCCGGCTGGGTCTGGAATAAACTCAGCAGGTATGCAAAAACGGCAGTGGTAAAACCCAATACGAATATGGCAACGGCCTGAAAGAGCATTCGCCGAAGCGATATGTATTTGCTAAGATAGCACAAACCGCAGCCCAGCAATCCAAAGCTAAGAGTGCCCGGCCCCATCGACGGACCTATCAAATCAGCGGTAAGACCAATAGAAAAAGAAGTAATAATCGCCTCTCTGGGCTCGCAGAATATGGCAAAAAGGGCAAGAAGAATAAGATGCAAATCGGGTTTGATTCCTGCTACCTCAATTGCATTGAGTAAATCGGCCTGCAGTAATGTAGCGACAAGAAGTAATGCCACAAACCTCAACCAATGCATTCAATCGCCTCATCTATCGGCTTGTGTCGGTTACAATAACGGTAACGGACCCGAGCATCGCCACGTCACAGTCGGGTCTTACTGTAATATCCCACAACAGTGCGTTTTTATCGTTTCTTTTACATTCACTTACTCTGCCGGTAATCATCGGACAGTCCAAACGGCCGGGGTACGCCTGGACCAGCACCTTTTCCCAGAGCCCGGGCTCGGCTTTTGCCCAGCGGATAACAGCCTGTCCATCGCCTGCGCCGAACATCCAGACCGGCTTTTGTCCCGACTTGATCGGGATTACAGCCAGCCGCGAAGAAGAATCGGTAATAAGTTTCACCCTGGCCTGCTTAGCCCAGACGTAGGAGATGGTGCCGATTATGGAGTTTTCTCCTAACACAAACTGGTCTAATCGCAGTCCGTCATTTTGTCCACGGTTAATAAGAAGCTCATTGCGGGGGCCACTTAAGTTAGCGGTTATAACATCAGCGACAACTAACGCGGCCCCCTCCAAACCGTGCTGCCTGTAGCGAATCTTTGCAAGAGCTTCGAGTTGGCGATTCTTCTGCTCAAGCTCCGCCGCCAGGTTAGCAATGTGATTTTCATACTGTTGAATGGTCCTTTGGCTATCGTAATCAGATGTATTTTTTATACGTGCCGACAGCGTTACGCTCCTGCCCAGGCGCAGGGGAAAGCGAAATGCGTGTGTAAAAGCTCCCTGGAACTTGCCTGTGATTTTCTGCGGTGCAAGCAACAAAATGCAGCCTGCCAGAGTCAGCCAAACAAGGAGCATGCGGTTGGAAATCTCGCGTCGCTTCCGTGCCATAACCTGCGATCCTTCTTTACAGTAATGGGTTCTGTTTTGCGATTCTTCTCAAAACAGCAGCCCAATCATACCCTCAGCCTGTTCAAACGTCTACGGCCTACTCCCAGCCGTAGTCACTATGGTCCATCGTTTCCTTGAGCAGCTCCAGATTATCGAGATAAATGCTTGTGCCCTTGGCCACGGCGCTGAGCGGGTCCTCGACCCTTTCGACCCGCAGGCCGGTGGCGTTGGCCAGGACTTTATCCATTCCCCTAAGAAGTGCCCCGCCTCCGCAAATGTGTATGCCGTTATCTATCAAATCGGCTGCCAGTTCCGGAGCCGCTTTTTCCAGTGTTCTCGTTACCGCGTCAATAATCGCCGCAATCGGTTCCTTCAGGGCTTCACGTATTTCTTCGCTTGTAATTACAATCTTTCTGGGCAGGCCTGATATCGTATCTCGGCCGGCCACCTCCATTGTCAGCTCTTCTTCGAGCGGCGCGGCAGAGCCAATCTGAATTTTGACTTTTTCAGCCCTTGTCTCACCTATGAGCAGGTTGTAGGTCCGTTTGAGGTGATTGATAATCGACTCGTCCATATCGTCGCCGCCTATGCGAATCGACTCACAGTTTGCAATGTCGCCGAGGCTCATAATAGCAACTTCCGTGGTGCCTCCGCCGATATCCACAATCATCGATGCGGTCGGGTCGATAATCGGCAACCCGGCTCCCATTCCCGCCGCCATAGGTTCATCTACCAGGTAAACCTTGCGTGCCCCTGCCCGTTCGGCGCTGTCGATTACCGCACGTCGTTCCACGGCAGTAATTCCGCTGGGTACTGATATAACGACCCTTGGCCGGACCAGTTTTCCGCCGCGGCCGTGCACTTTGCGGATAAAGTAGCTGAGCATAGCTTCGGTAATCTCAAAATCGCTTATGACGCCGTCTTTGAGGGGCCGAATAGCGCTTATCGAACCGGGAGTCTTACCGAGCATTTCGCGGGCGACCAGGCCTACAGCTTCGCCGTTATTGAGGACTATATTGGTGCCTTTACGAACGGCAACAACGGAAGGCTCATTTAGAACTATGCCTTTGTCGCGGACACAGACCAGCGTGGTACAGGTACCCAAATCTATACCCATATCCGTGCTGAACCAGCCTAATATTGTGTCCAGTAGCAAGTTAGACTCCCTTCTTGATTACCCCGGCTACGGCTCACAACGCGACGAGCTCAGTAGAGTCGCGCCGAGACAAGTCGATTGACTATTTTATATACGAAATGCTTTTCTTGTCAATAGCCAATTGGCTAATGCGGAGGCGCTATAGTCCCGTACTGAGTATAGCACATATAGATAACATAGATTGTGGTAACCGCTGCTATCGCACACGCTACAGCGAGGATTGCCGTATAGAGGTTGTTTTGCGGTATAACTTTTTGACCGGGCCCCTGCTGCGGACTCATTTGGTAAACCTTAATCAATTTACAGTATATTCACGCTCAGAGATTCGTCGAGGCGTTATCACCAACCATAGGCTGCTGCCGCACAAGCTCAAGCACACCGACCGATTCGGCGACATCAACGCTGATAATGAGAATATCGCAAATAAACTGGTCGCCGCGTGTGACATGAAATCTCATACCTTTTGCCACACCGTCAGCCGAGCCTACGGAAACGGCTGCCATCGAGTTTTTCATATCAACTGCTGTTACCAGTGCTTTGATGTCAATATCGCTTATCGGCAGGGTTGGCGTCATTCTATCCGGCGCAACAGTAACCGGCATCGGTCTGGCGGCCTCCTGGCCGATGGCCCTGAGGGGCTCATTCAGCCTGCCAAGAAGCTCTGCCTTTTCTTCCTCAAGGGCTTTTACCTTGTTCTGCATTTGCTTGAGCACAGCATCTTTTTCAAGTAACGCGACGTAAGTTTCATCTAATTCTTTTTTCTGCTTTACCGCTTCGGACCGGGCCTTTTCCAGTTCATTCTGTGCATTTGCAAGAAGCTGGCGCTGGTCTTCTTCAGCCTGGCGAAAACCGTCGGCAAGCGCGGTCCACTTGTCGGCCTCGTCCAGTACTCTTGCTACTTCGGCCTTTTGCCTGCTCAGTTCCGATGTGGCGCTGCTGAGCTGATTCCTGAGATCCGTAATCTGCCCGTTCAAATCCCTTTCTCTCTGAGCAAACTGAGCTTTTGCCTTTTCAAGGTCGCTATTTGCTTCCTTAGTATGCTGCCCGGCCTGCTGAAGCTGTTGGTCACAATCGAGGTAATTGTCCTTGTAGCTGTCAGCACTTGCAACATAGCTGACAACAAAAGCACACAATAGAACGGTAGCGAAAGTGAGCAAGACTATCAGAATCTTCGTGAGCGGACTCAAAACAGGTTCCTTTCAAAACAAGTGTTAAACAATTGTGCTTTTCATACGGGCCCAATTTTGCATACCAGCGCAATTTCGGAACCTCACCCCACCCAATTTAGCAGTTCACGGGGTTATAGTCCATATATTTTAAGGGTTTTGGGGCGTTTCGTCAAGTCAATTCTGGCAAAATACGTAAGTTAGCAAAACCGTCTAAAAATCCATCCTGATGTCTCGGTATACCCGTAATGCGGGCAAAATTCCCATAATATTACATTTTTCCTGCTACTGTTTGGACTGTGCCGAGCCCTGTTCTGCAGCCTGGAGTACAGCCCGCCCTGCAGCCAGTCTGACCAGCAGCGAATCATCCTCAATCAGTTCCGGCAGATAACGAATTGTCTTCGGCGTTCCCAGGCGCCCGATAGCAAGGGCCGTAAGGACCATAATTCGCTCCCGACCGGCCTGGTCAAGACCGGCGGTAAGGCGTTCTTCAAAAACGCTGAGCACCACCTGTTCACCGGAAATATCGCCAAGTGCCGCAAGCTGCTCGGCAGCCGCCAATCGCACCTCGAGAATATCGTCGTCGAGCTTGGTGAACAGTGCTTCTTGGGCCTGGATAGTACCCAGGGCGCCCATCGCTCTTATTCCAATAATTTTGTTCTCAACAAACTTGCTGACGAGCATTGTCCAAATCTTCGGCACTATTGTCTCATCGCCGAGTTTGGCAATTGCCTCCGTGGCCTGGTAACGAACCTTCGGCTCGGAATTATCATTATCTTTGGCCCAGTACAAAAGTTCCATTACGTTGGGGTCGCCGGCTTTACCCAGAAGCAGAACAGCGTTAGCCCGAACAGTCTGGTCTGTACTTGTCACAGCCTGACGAATAGGTTCAAGATACTGTTTGTAACCAAGTTTGTACAGGGCGTATGCGGCTGCGATTTTTGTATTTTTATCAGCCACCTGAGTAAGGCGTTGCACCATGTTTTTGGCCAGGTAATATTCTGTGTCACCAACCGCCAGTGCAGCAGCGAATCTCACCGGTACATAGTTGTCGCCGAGAAGCCTTTGGACCTTAGGCATGAGCTGCATCTGGCCGGTGACCGCGACGGTCTCAATTGCATTTGCTCTGACAGCCGGGCTGGTACTATCGAGGGCCTGGGCAATAATTCGCACGGCCTTCGGTTTTAAATCCTCCAGGCTGGTTCTGCCAGGCAGCCTGATCCGCTCGAGCGAGCCTTTACAGCCGGAAAATACCGAAAGACAGACAGATACCACCAAAAACACAGCGATTATTGCCGGCGCCCAATATGTCTTAACTATACTTTTATCGCTTTTCATTTGTGGCTGAATCTCTTTGTAATATTTCGGACAATCCACGCCGACAGCAGCAAAATTAGTGTGCCCAAAACAACGATTAGGCAACCTGAGCCCAGCCATTGGCCATATCGGCTGAAAATCGTTACCCTGCTGTCAGTGACAATCCTGTCGGCGAAGTAGCCTTCCACTCCAGCCCTGTTAAAAGCCTTCCTATGCAGGTCACCCGTCAGATAGCCGTTTTGTATGCGCCCCAAAGGGTCAATCAGACAGCTAATGCCCGTGTTGACGCTGCGAATGACCGAAAGCCTGTTCTCCACCGCCCGAAACACACTGGCTATCGTATGCTGCTGCAATTCGGTGCTCGGTTTGACTTTGCCGTTGGTGAACTTAACAAACCAGCCGTCGTTACTTATGTTGACCAGCCAGTCAACCTTTTTTACACCATTTTCATCGAGTGCAAAACCCTGTGCGATTCCCGGAATAGTACCCTCGTAACATATCATCACGCCAAACCTGTAATCCTTTTTCTCTGCGTTACCTGTCATATCGAAAACAGTAAACCGCTTGCCTGGCGTCAGGTTATAATCGAAATCGTAAGGGCTGAATTTCATAAGGAGATTATACAGCCAAGGCGCATTGTACTTAAATGGTACGACTTCGCCGAAAGGCACTAAATGAATCTTGCTATACTTGACAGGCGATTGCCTGCCCCCAAAGCCGTCGCCGCCCGGCTCATATAAAAAAGCGGAATTATATTTATCCAGGGCAAGGCTTTGGTCCTGTTGAAATACTATTTCACCGCCCGGCGCACCGACGAGTACATAAAGGCCCTGGCCGGCGTGCTCACAAAGGGCCTTGTGGTAAAAAATACTCTCGTTAGGGTCGAGCAGATAAGGCCAGACAGCCTTGTCCATTATCGAAGGGATTATCGTTTCCGGCCAGACTACCAACTCGGCCCCATCAGTCCCAGCAGCTCTACTCATACCTAAAAGTCGCTCGAAAACCTTCCTGTTGACCTCAAAAATCTCCGAATCCTTGACCGACTGCGGCAGATTGGACTGAACGGCGGCTATTACAGGTCCCTGTTCGAATACGTCCGCTGACTCGTCGATTCGGTAATCTCCATATAAAAGCGTCCCGGCAATTGCACAAACCACAACCAGAACCTTTACAACATTAACAACAGATAAGAGTTTCTTGTCTTTTTGGGCAAGGACTAATTCAACTATAAGTGCGTTTGCCAAAGCCACGAGAAAAGAGACACCTGCCGCTCCGAATATATCAGCGATTTGAATCAGCGGTATGTTCGCATACTGGCTGTGCGCAAGATGCCGCCAGTAAAATCCGCCAAGAAAAAAACCCTGCAGGTATTCGACACCGACTATTAAAACCGGTACTGCTATAAACGATGGAATTTTCTTTTTTCGCAAGGCACGAAGTGCAATAACCAACGCCGGCCAGAGCAATGCAGTGTAAGCACAGAAGGCTATCCAGCCGCTTATGGTTACATGGCCCATCCAATATATATTGCCCAGCCAGTAAATAAATGCGATTATATATGATGTCAGAACAAGGCGGGATGTTCTTGTATTACTTAAGACAATCAGGATAAACGGGACATAGGCAACCCAAGCCAGAAAAGACAGCCCAAACGGCGGCTGAATCAAAGTCAGAATAACACCACTGGCTGCCAGGCCGACTAAAACTAACAAAAAGCTTTTTACCTGTGGTTTATTCAATATGCTATACTGCTCGGAATATCAAATTTTCTATAATGAAGCTTCAGCTTCTCTATTTTATTTTCTTCACAACTTGCTATGAAGTTTTTCCCGAATTAGGCTTTTTTGATTTTTTCGGGATTGTATGAATATGTAGCGGACCCAACTTTCCGCTTTTCCGTAATTGAATGACTCTTCTCAAGACCTCTTTCGGCGTGAAGGGATTCTTAGTATTCTTTATAATTGAGTTGAATTTAGAGGCGAAGAGGACAAGCCTATCCTTCTCCACGCTTAACTGCCCACTCGGAATATTGTTTTCGTGGTATAGCCACTTCAACTCTCTATCCAGATAGTCGCTCCATTCACGTTGGCCCTCACCTTCAATTGGTTCATTTTTATGTTTTTCTATTCGTTTTCGAGATTCTTGCGCATAATCAGAAGATATTTCGATGCCTGTGTATTTTCGCTTTAATTTTGCAGCTGCTACGCACGTTGTCCCAGATCCACTGAATGGGTCCAAAATCCAATTTCCTTTGTTCGAACTTACTCTTATTATTCGTGCCAGCAAACTTTCCGGCATCTGACATGGATGCCAGCCTTGCCGTTGATTGAATGTACCACACACTCTTGGAAACTCATCCCAGACATCATTCGGTAATTTCCCATTTGGATTAGCTCGCCTGTCATTGTAAACCATCTGCCTATCAGAAGCCGTTCGAATAAGGGGGTGTTGTGAATTAAAAGCAAAGCGCTTCTTATTGTTTACGAAATAGAATATGTGCGTATGAGCGCGTGCGAACTTATTCTTTGTCTGCTGACCAAACGTGTAATGCCATATAATCCAGTTTCGCATAGTCAATCCAAGTTCTTCAGCAATAAGCTTTACATTAGCCGCATAGTCGTCACCGATAGCGATATAGAATGAGCCGTGCGGTCTTAATACCTTCTTGCAGAGGTTCATCCAGTCTTTTGTCCAGGCGATGTAATTTTTACTTTTGACCTTGTCGTAGTACTTATCATACTTATAGCCGATATTGAAAGGCGGGTCGGCGAAAATCAAATCTGCGAAAGGCTTGGCCTTGCTAAGAACCTTAATGCAATCGCCCATAATTATCTTGTTTGAGAAATCTTGCATGGTATTATATTATGAGAATTTGGAGCATTTGCAAGGATGGGTTTATCGAACTGACATAGATTTGCATAAATTTTCGCATGAATGTATGCCTTGTGCAAAAAGCTGCTTTGAATGAGAGAAAAAATCCAATCAAAAAGCTAAAATAAAGTTTCATATTACAATCGCATGCCTTTTATGGATCGTGATATCGACGAAATAGTGAGAGAGGCTTTTCTGGCAACGCATCGCGGATATAGCTCCGATGATGTAGTCATCTGTGACATTCTCAACGATCAGTTTATAGATTTATGCAGAAGTCGACTACCCAATGTTTCAGACAAGGAATTTAATTGGCTTTTGTTGAATCTTCGTAAACGGGGTAAGCTTGGCTCTGTTTCTACAAAACATAAACGTATTAATTATGATGATTTTTTACACGCAAGTGAAATAGCAGCAAGATTTATTAATGATAAATATGGAGTCAATACTGATCGTGCTTTTTGCGATCCTCAATTGCGTCGAGAATTTGACAATGTTGCATTATCAGTAGCACCCGAGATTGCTCCATATTTGTTACGGAAAGGAGCTTTCAAGTTACGAAAAAATCGTAAATTAAGACCTGAACTTGTGCCGCGAGTTGCTGATTGGGAGGTACAGGTGTTGGATTTTCCTTCGCAGAGAGTAGTGGAAAGTCCAGGAATTGTCCCCAGAAAACCCGGCGTGTATATCTTTAGGGATAAATCTGGTTACCTTTATATTGGGGAATCAAGTAATTTACACTTGAGAGTGAAAAAGCATCTTGACCACTCAGACAGAAAATCGCTTGCGAGATATTTTTGGGATAATGGTCTTAGAGCAGTTGTTATTGAGGTTCATATTTTTGATCCAAAGTCCAATGCTCGGTTTAAAGCTCATAGGCGAGCTTATGAAGCAAGCTTGATTCAAAGCCGACATCCTAGATTTAACATACTTTTGTGAAAACAGTCGCCGGTATGGCGACGGTTAAATTACTTTACAGACCAGCCCTGCTCGCGGGCGAACTGTATGATTTGCTTGACCTGTTTGCCTGTCGTCTCCAGCAATAGCTTCTGACCTTGGCCGCTTGATTGTTCTCGATAAGGAGACTACGGTTTTATGACGTACTGTTCGGTAAAGACCTTGCCGGATACGTAGTCGGTGAAGGTTGCCCTGACCGTAAGCGGTTTATCGAAGGATTTAACGATATCCGTGATGTCGAATACAAATCGGTAATTGGCCTTCATCACCCCGGCAAACCACATCTTCTTTAATTCATCCGGGCTGACCTGCCATTTGGCAAGAAGTGCGTCTTTATCATCTGCTTTATTAAGGTCCCACAATTCGACATCGACAGAGCCGGATGCTTTTATGATATCGCCCTGGGAATCAACCGGCTGGATATAAACTATGAGTTTTTCTTTTCGGCCGTCTTTGTCCCTGTCATAGAAATTCGTGTATCGGGTCAGTTTTACTGACTCAAGCTCATACAGGCTGTCAATCCGGACTTCAGGGCTCAGCTCGGCAAGAGACTTTAACTGATTGACAAGCTGCTGGTTCTTGGCCTGGACAGCTTCGACGTCTTTTTGAAACTGCCTGTTTTCTTTTTCAAGCTGGGCGTTCTTATCCTCTATCAGCTTGACGTGGTTATCACCTTCACAACCGGCGAATATCAATAGTGATGTCAGTAAAACAAATACGTGTGCTCTCACTTTTGCTTCCTCTTCAAATTGTATAGCGGCGGTTAATCAGCACGAAACCAACGCAGCAGATTTACTCGTCGCTCTCGGCTTCTGCCTTCTCAGTGACAATTACCGGCGCCTTCTGCAGTATCCTGTCGGCCAGACCGTAGCTGATGGCTTCTTCAGCTTCCAGCCAGAGATTCCGGTCGCAGTCCCTTTCGATTTTTTCGGCTGTCTGGCCCGTATGCGCCGCAAGTATCTTATAAAGTCGTTCGCGAAGTCGCAATATCTCTTTCGCTTCTATATCCAGGTCCGTCGCCGGACCGGTCAGTACGCCCGCAATCAAAGGCTGATGCAGCAGTACTCTGCTGTTATTCAACAGATAGCGTTTACCCGGCTTTCCCCCTGCCAACAGCAGCGCCGCCATACTTGCCGCCTGGCCGACGCAGTAAGTGGCCACCTCGCACCGCAGAAACTGCATCGTGTCATAAACTGCCAGACCGGCCGTTATAGAGCCTCCGGGCGAGTTGATGTAAAAATGAATGTCTGTCTTGACGTCTTCGTTGCTGAGAAAAAGCATCTGGGCGATAATTAGATTCGCCGTGACGTCGTCGATTTGGCCGCCGAGAAAAACTATCCGGTCTTTGAGCAGTCTCGAATAGATATCATAGGCGCGTTCGGCACGCCCGCTCTTTTCAATAACAATCGGTACGAGATTTTGATTCAATGTCATTTCTCTGTCCCTGTACAGTGGGGTTGATTTTAGTCTTGTTTGTTTTCTTCCGACTTGCGGTCTTTCTTCTTTTCTTCATCTTCGTGCAGCACATCGTCAATCAGGCCGTACTCCTTAGCCTCATCAGCAGTCATGTACCTGTCACGTTCTGTCTCTGTCTTAATCTTTTCTGCGGACTGGCCGGTGTGCTTGGAAAGCAGCTCGATTATCAGCTGCTTGGCCTTTAGAATCTCTTCAGCCTGAATTTTTATATCCGCCGCCTGGCCCGTGACGCCTCCCCAGGGCTGATGCAGCATAACTTTGGCGTGCGGCAACGCATGCCGTTTGCCCTTAGTGCCCGCAGCCAGGATTATCGCTGCGCCGGATTGCGCCCTGCCGATGCAATAAGTGGCTACAGGAGAGCTGATGAACTGCATCGTATCGTAAATCGCCATAGTGTCGTCTACACTGCCGCCGGGCGAGTTGACGTAAAGGCTGATTTCACTCTCGCGCTTGAGGTTGTCGAGATATAACAGCTTCATTATTACCTCGGTGGCCCGGGCATAATTGATTTCGCCGATGAGAAAGACGATGCGGTTGTCCAGCAACATATCATCCAGCGTCATCTCGCGGGTCCGCTGGTATGGATAGGACCGAACCTGCATTCGAGGGTCAACGCCGCTTATGATGCCGTTAACGGGATATTCAGTCATTCGTAATTCCTTCAATTTCAGTCCTAGGCTCCTGTTGTATATCGGGTATTTCTATTTGTCGGTTTTCTTTTTAGCGGTCTTTTTTTGCTTTTTGACCTGCTTTTTATCGGACACAGTCTTTTTTTCTTTCTTTTTCGGGGCGCTCTTTTTTGTGGTCTTTGCGGCTTTTTCTTCGGTTTTGGCCTGTTTTTTCTGCTTTTCGGCGGTTTTCTTCGGTTCCACCTGGGTTACCTTCGCAGATTCCAGCAGTTTTTCGACACATTTTTCGTCGCGGATTTGATGGCGAAACTGTTCGAGTGAGCCGTTGCGTTCCATTTCCTGCCTCACTCTTTCCGGCCGGTGACCCTGCTGTACGGCTAACGCTGCTATCTGGCCGTTCAGTTCCTCATCGCTGACCTCTATTTCGAGCTTTTCAGCGACCTTGTCCATAACAAAGAATGTCTTTAGCTGTTCTTTGGCCCGCTGCTCGCTGCCGGCCCTGAGCTGTTCCATCTGCTCCTCGATTTGCTCACGAGGCAAACCGCGTCTTAGAAGATTGGCATACTGCCTGCGAAGCAGCGTCATTGAATAGGCTGCGGCGACGTCGGTCGGCAGCTCGAAATCGGTCTTATCGAGCATATACTTGTAAACCTGTTCGACCATGCCGAGGTGAATCTGACGTTCCAGACCGGCCTGTAGATTCGTGAGTATTTGCTCTCTAAGCTCGTCTTCGCTGTCAATTCCGTAGTTACTCAGGAAATTTTCGTCAATCTGGACGGGTATGAGGTATTTGATGTCCTTGACGGTGATTTCGACCTGAATCTTCTTGTCCCTATACTGCTGCCTGAAAAAGGTCTTTGGTATCTCGACGGTAGTCTGCTTAGTATCGCCGGCCTTTGAACCGATGAGCAATTCATCGAGTTCTTTCACGGGAACGGGGCCGACAAAACTCGTCGGTCTAACATAGATTTCTATATTGTCGTGTTTTTCTTCCTCCTCTACATCCTCCACTTTCAAAACAACGTCAGCAATTACCTGGTCCTCGGCCTCTATTGCCTCGTCTTCTTTGCGCGGCGTCCAGATACCGCTGTAACGGCAGAGTCGTTCGATTTCTTCGTCGACCTGCTCGTCGGTAACCTGGAGCTTCGGACGCTCGATGAAGATACCCTCGAGGCTGGGCAATTCGAACTGCGGTCTGACTTCGACCTCGAAACTGAATTTCATAGGCTCTTCTTCAAGCAGTTCAACCTTCTCATAATCGATATCGGGCTCACCTAATATCTCAAGCTTATTATCCTTTATAGCCGCGTCGCTTGCATCAGCAAGGAGTTTTAGCTTGATTTGTTCGGAGGTCTCTTTGCCGAAACGTTTTTCCAGCAGCCGTCGAGGGGCCCTGCCTTTTCTAAAGCCAGGCACAACCGCCTGCCTGCCAAGGTCGCTGTACTGCTCGTCGGTGATTTGTTTAATCTTCTCGGCCGGGACTTCCACCGATATCTTCTTTTTACACGGGCCCACATCTTCGATGGTCACTGTATTCTTCAGCTCAGTTGTTTCGTCCGCCGATTGTCCTTCGGGCTGCTTGTCTTCTTCCATTTTGCTAAACTCCCTGCTGTTGTCAGATTCGGCCATTGCGAAGCAACGGCCCGATATAAAAAAAGGCCTTGGGATTCTTCATCCCTTAGCCATAACAAGTTGTTTTGAACGCACCAGCGACCAATGCCAAACTACATGATTAGCCGGTAACTCACTGATACTATATCAGGATACCTTCCTTATAGAATTTAATCTCCTTTTTAAAGCGGGTGATGAGATTTGAACTCACGACATTCACGTTGGCAACGTGACGCTCTACCACTGAGCTACACCCGCATTATTCCGTCGCAATAACAAAGATAATTATAAAATCCCAAATCCCCCTTGCAAGCGAAATTTTTTTGACATGCCACTTTAGCAATTCTCGTCGTTTTTTTGCAAACCAGTGACACATTGTTGTCAGTGTAGGGCGACAGTTACCAATCTATTATATGCGGCTTGCCGAAATCAGGCCTTGTTGGCCGCCAAGGACTAAATGCTTATTCCAGGCTATAAAAAGCGACTTTAGAATGATAAACAGTGTTATTGCCAAACCTAAAAGGGGATTATCGGATGGTTACTACGGATTTTATCCCTCCTAAATCAGGAAAAGGTTTGCCCTTCAAATTTGTGATTGTGTCGATTCAAGATATACAGGGATGTGATTTTTAGCAGAAAAGGATTTTTGTTTCGAACCGAGGGATACGCGAGTTGGGGGGCGAGGCCGTTGGTATTCTGGCGGCCTCGTTCTTTGGACCCAGCCAACCTTGCCCTCGCCAAGCACCTGGCGGGGCGGGTTATGAATACTGCACCAGTGCCAAAGCAGCCGCAGATGAGTTCCAAAAGTCGAACACAGCACAGGTGTAAGGAGCCTTGTTGAGACTCTGCCGTGAAACAAACGCGGCAGAGTCGTTTTTTTTGCACAGCAAATCCACTTCCAAACCGCCGGAACAGGTGGTAATAAGACTCGGCCTCTGATATAATCACACAGCAGGCAATTAACCATAAAACAAAGGAGCAGAAAAATGTGCTCGTACAAACCTATTCACCTAATCACGTGGTTATTATGTTTAGTCGCAATCTCGGTTTTAGCTCTTGCTGAGACCGAAACGAATAAAATCGCTTCCGATGTCAATGAATCACACAAGCCGCAGAATATTTCGCCGCCAGACCACAACCACGCGGCCTTTGATGAACGGGTAAAGGAGCGGCGGCGGCTGGTTGACCGCTATATCCGGGCCGAAGGTGTAAAAGAGCCTAACGTCCTCAAAGCGATGGTTACTGTACCGCGGCATGCCTTTGTTCGCGGAAACGAGCTGGGCAGGGCCTACGGCGATTACCCACTGCCCATCGGATACGGCCAGACAATAAGCCAGCCATACATAGTTGCGTACATGACACAGGCATTGCGGCTGGGCGCCAACGATAAAGTACTGGAGGTAGGAACGGGCTCAGGTTACCAGGCTGCGGTTTGCGCTGAGATTGCCGAAGTGGTTTATACCATTGAAATAGTCGAGCCTCTGGCGGAATCAGCGAAACAAAGGCTGAAAGAGCTTGGTTATCATAACGTTTTCACCAAGGCCGGTGACGGCTACTACGGCTGGGAGGAAAATGCACCATTTGATGCGATTATAGTAACCGCCGCTGCGGGATTTGTTCCGCCGCCTTTAATAAAGCAGCTCAAAGAAGGTGGACGTATAATAGTGCCCGTGGGCAGCCCTTTCGGCAACCAGACGCTTATGCTTATTACTAAAGACCGGGACGGAAAGATTCAAAGCAAAAGACTGCTGCCTGTGATATTTGTCCCAATGACCGGACAGGTAATGAAAGGACAATCAACGCAAGACAAATGACCTGGCTCGCTCTGTTCATATTATCAGGCGCGATTCTCGGCCTGGAGCTTGTACTGGTACGTGCCCTGGCTATAGGGCACTGGCACCATTTTTCGTACCTGGTCATAAGCACGGCACTATTGGGTTTCGGTGCGGCCGGAACACTTGTCACCATCTTTTCCAGAACACTTACAAAAAATATGTACAAAACCACATGGTTGTGTACTGCTGCTATGGCGGCGATGATTCCCCTCGTATTTCAGGCAAGCCGGTTCGTACCACTTGATGAACTGCAGCTTATCTGGGACGGCCGTCAGGTATTTTATCTGCTGGCGTACTATCTTCTTTTTTTCATTCCCTTTTTTTTCGGGGCCGGCGCAATAGCGGTGGTCTTTACTTCATCCGGCAGGCAGGCCCACAAACTTTACTTTTATAATATGGTCGGGTCCGGCCTCGGAGCGGCAGCGGCAGTAGCGCTTATGTACGGCAATACACCGTCCGCCCTGCTGCTGATAATCAGTGCGGTTTGCTTTATCGCCTCTTCGCTATTCGCTTACAGGTTCTCACGCATAGCATCCGTCCTGACGGTGGTGCTCGGCATAATCTGGGTCGTACTGTTCAGTTCGTATGGACCCTGGCCGTCAGATTTACAGATAAGTGAAAACAAATCCCTTGTTTATTACCGCAATCTGCCTGATGCCCGAATACTTGCAATTCGTTACAGTCCGCTGGCCCGGGTTGATTGCATCGACGCGCCGGCAATACGCAGTTTTGCAGGTTTAAGCCTTGCCTATACAGGAACACTTCCCAGGCAAACGGCTATCATAAGCGACGCAGACGGGGTATCGGCGGTTAACAGATTTAAGACAATCTCCGAATTAGATTGCTTTGGCCACACGACCTCAGCCATTGCTTATTATCTGCTGACCAAACCTCAGGTGTGCATAATCGGCAGTGGAGGCGGCTCGGACGTTGCGCAGGCGCTGGCCTTCGGTGCTGCAAATGTTACTGCGGTTGAAATGAACCGCCAGGTAATCAGCTTGATGAATAATGAACTATTTGAACTCTCAAGCGGAATATATCAGCGAAATGATGTTGCTGTCGTTGCTGCAGAGGGAAGAAACTTTCTGGAGACGACGCAGAAGCGATTCAATCTGATAAATATATCTCTGTTGGATTCTTTTTCGGCATCCGCGGCGGGATTGTACGCGCTTAATGAAAGCCACCTGTATACCATCGAGTCCATCGACCGATGTCTCGAAAGACTCGATGAAGGAGGTATATTGAGCATCACACGGCCAATTAAGATGCCGCCGCGGGACAGTCTTAAGATGCTGGCGACCGTTACCGAGGCGCTGGTTCGGCGCAAGATAACCAATCCTGCCGAGCACATAATAATGATAAGAAGTTACTCGACCGCGACAATACTCGTTTCCGCCCAGCTGTTTACAGACGTTCAAATCAGAAACACCCGCGAGTTCGCTTCTGAAAACTCATTCGACCTTGTGCACGTTCCCGGTATCGAGCCATATCAGGCTAATAAATTTGACGTGCTCGACGAACCTTATTACTACAACGCCTCACAGGCTATTCTGTCAGATAACAGAGAGATGTTTTATGACAGCTATGACTACTACATAAAACCGGCGACAGATGACCGGCCTTACTTTTTCGACTTTTTCAAATTTCGTTCACTACCCGGGATGATTAGGACCCTCGGCAGGCGATGGCTGGTTTTCAGCGAGTGGGGTTATATTGTGCTCTTTGCCAATCTTACCCAAGCGATAATTACAAGTGCTATACTTATATTATTGCCGGTCTGGATTTGTAAAGGGCTCAAGACTGCCAGCACAAATAAACCTGCTGTACTGGGTTATTTCTTACTGTTGGGCTTTTCATATATGTTTATTGAAATGGCATTCATTCAGAAAATGACTCTGCTCATCGGCCGACCTGTCCTGGGCGTTGCGGTTACTCTTTTGAGTTTTCTGTTGTTCAGCGGTATCGGTTCCCTTGCAGCCGAACATTGTTACAGTTTATTTTCCAGAAAATCGTTCATGGTTAAAACTGCCGTTGCGGCAATTACACTGACAACCATTGCAAATATATTTTTGTTCAGAGGTGCATTTGAATTTCTCGTCGGCCTGTCTGGGCCTTTGAGGATTGTGCTGGGTATAGCAGTTATTGCTCCGGCGGCATTTTTCATGGGAATTCCGTTTCCTACTGCGCTTCGATGCGTCGGCCTCAGGACGGAGGTGCTTGTCGCGTGGGGCTGGGCTGCAAACGGCTTCGCTTCGGTCGTAGGTGCCGTATGTGGAATGATTTTAGCTGTTTCAATGGGTTTCACGGCTGTAGCAATTCTTGCAGTCGGATTGTATATCATTGCTGCAGTGATTTCTCCAAAGGTTGTCGGTTAGCAGGTAAGATGCATCGCTGCGACAACTTTTCGCCCTGTTGCTAAAAGTTCATTATAACGCTCTATCGCCCGAGCAGTCTTCAAAGCTTCCATCTGTATATTTTTCTGCTGTAATACGGTTCGGACCTCCTGGGATACCTGCATTAAGCCGTACGCTCCACAGCCGACCACCAGAATTTCCGGTTCCGCGGACAGAACAGTTTCAAGGTCATCAGTAAAAAGGTTATGACCTTGCCTGCGCCACCAGCCCGGTTCGACGTGGTCCTGAAAAATTAAACAGTCACTTGAGTAAGTCTTGCCGTCAACTATTATCCGACCAAACTTGTATGAGTCGATATGCATTTTATATCCCGAACAGAAAACCGGAACGAATCTATAATATTCGGAAAGTACAAAATTGCACGCTTTTCGCGGCAAGAGGCCTATTCGTAAATTCACTTATACATGTATGCTGATAAAAAACGACCAAATGTTTTAGTCGTGCTTATTCTCTGCAGCGGCATAGACGCCAGCCAACTGCATATCGGTATTTTCTGCGATGTTAATTTTCTGAACATACTTACCGACAATTTCATAGAGCTGGTCCCTGTTGATGGGCTTCGCGATATAATCGTCACAACCGGCTTCGATACATTTTTCCCGGTCACCTTCCAAAGCATGAGCTGTCACAGCGATAATAGGACATTCGCAGCCTTTTTCTCTCAGTGTTCGCGTTGCCTGATAGCCGTCGATACCGGGCATCTGCATATCCATGATTATCAAATCGAAGGTTTGGGCCAGAGCCTTATCAACCGCCTCACGGCCGTCGGCAACGCAGGTGACCTCAAATCCCAACTTTTCAAGTAAAAGAGTTGTTAATACTACGCTTGTCTTGTTGTCGTCGGCAATCAGGACTTTACCACAGGTAGGCCTGACATCAGTCGGCTTTTGAGACCATGCTTTTCCATGTTCGGTTTCCGGGGTTGTCTGTGTATTTGCTGATGTCAATATAACAGGAATGATGACGTTAAAAACCGAGCCCTTATCAATCTCGCTGTCTAAAAGAAGATATCCGCCAAGAAGTCGTGTAAGCTCTTTTGTTATCGCTAATCCCAGACCCGTACCACCATACTCTCTTGTTGTGCTGCCGTCCACCTGAGAAAAGGCGTCGAAGATACTTTCGTGCTTGTCCTTAGGAATTCCAATGCCGGTATCTTCTACTGCAAAGCAAATAAATGAGCGGCCGTCTCGCTGCCGGCTGGACAAACGCAGCAGCACATGGCCTTGAGAAGTAAACTTCATTGCGTTACTCAGAAGATTAAACAGGCACTGCCGCAGACGCACGGGGTCGGAATGCATAGTCTCAGGCAGGTCATCGCCACGAACAACATCGAATTTTAAGCCCTTTTTATCTGCCTGGGGTTTCATCAGGCAGGTTATATCCCTTAAAAGTGACTCCAGGCTGAACTCGATAGCTTCGGCTTCAAGCTTACCAGCTTCGATTTTAGAGAAATCAAGAATGTCATTAATAAGAGCAAGCAGGTTATCAGACGCGGATTTGATTATTTCCACATATTCCCTTTGCTGTTCCGCAAGCTCTTCATCCAATAGAATCTCGGTAAAGCCGATGATTCCATTCATAGGCGTCCTGATTTCATGACTCATGTTGGCTAAAAAATCACTCTTAGCCTGATTTGACAGCATCGCTTCTCTGGTCATGAGATTAGCTCGCTCAATTGACATCTGCAGCTGTTTATTAACAAGTTCGGTCTCAGCCTGAAGTTCCTCTGCCTGTTTTTTTGCGAGCCTCAGTTTCAACTCGGTCTTTTTACGTTCAATAGTATATCGAATTGACCTGACAATGAGGTCTTTTAGCAGCTTTCCCTTCGCAACATAATCATCGGCTCCGGCTTTAATGGCTTCGATGGCGGATTCTTCATCTTCCATACCGGTAAGGACAACAACTGGCATTTGTGCATTGATGGCCCTGAACTTTTTGACTGTCTCAATTCCTCTGCTGTCGGGCAAACCCAGGTCCAGCAGAACAACGTCGAAGGTTTCCTTCGCCATCTTCTGTTCAGCCTGAGCAAGCTGTTCCGCCGACTCTATCCTGAACTTTACCTGCCCACCGGCATCAGCCAAGGCATGCTTCACGAGCCTTCTGTCCAAGACATCGTCGTCAATCAACAATACAGAGATTACAGTCACTCTTTAGGTCCTTGTTGTGCTCGATATGCTTGCAGACAATAAACCAGTAATCAGTTAAATCTGCAATCGCCTTCTGGAAACCTTCCAATGTTACGGGCTTCCTTACATATCCGGCAGCCTGAAGTCTGAAACTTTCGATTACATCTTCCTCTGAATCCGATGTGGTCAGGATAACTACAGGTATAACATTGAATTCGGTATCGGCTTTAATAGCTTTCAGCAATTCCTTACCACCCATACCGGGCATATTCAAGTCGAGTAATATAAGGTCAGGCATGGGGCATTCCTGATGACCGAGTCTGCTACGTTCCAGATACTCCATAGCCCCTTCCATGCAGTCGACAATCTTTAGCTCATTGGCTATATGTTCTTCTCTAAACGATTGCTTAACAAGCTTTTGGTCACCCGGGTCATCCTCGACCAGAAGTATAACTACCGGTTTGAATTCATACATTACACTCTTCCTTATTATTTATTCTCATCTGATAAAAACGCATTGATTGGACAAGCTTTCCAGAATATCATCTCTTTATCAGCGTGGAGGTGGCAAACCAGTACTGAGTCAGCTTTTGAATAATTCTTCGAAGCTTATCAAGACTGGATGCTTTCTGTACATAGCCGGCGGCATGGAGCTTGTAACTTTCTGTAATATCCTGCTCTGCACCGGATGTTGAGACAACAACCACCGGGATAGTGCAAAGCTGTTCGTCAGCTTTTATGCTCTGCAGAAACTTTTTACCTCCCATGCCCGGCATGTTCAGGTCAAGCAGGATTATATCAGGAAGAGGTGCTGATTCATCGCCATCTTCGGACCGCCGGAGATAATCAAGCGCCTCTTCACCGGTTCCGACAATTTTAAGGCTGCTCTGGTGCTTTTGAAACTGCAAGGCGTACTTAACCAGTTTCTGGTCTCCAGGGTCATCCTCAACCAGCAAAATAATCGCCGGTTGTGTCTGGTCCGTATATCCACCTTCCATATATCCGCCTCCTTAACTATAGAGTGCCTTCTGAATTGGATTGTGATATTGTGTTTACCGCAACCTCCTGAGCGGCAGGCATAGTAAACCAGAAGGTAGAACCTTCGCCATAGACTGAGGTGATTCCGATTTCTCCACCATGTCTATCGACTATTTTCTTGCAAACGGCAAGACCGATTCCAGTTCCTTCGTATTCCTGCCGTGTGTGTAGTCGTCGGAACATTGTGAAAACATTCTGGTACTGTTCCTCTTCTATCCCTATACCGTTGTCCTGTACCTCAATCCGCACCATACCGTCATCCTGAATACCGGAGCGAATGGTAATACACGGTGTGTTCCCGGATTTTTGATACTTTAGTCCGTTGGCGATCAGATTCTGCAACAGCTGGCGAATCTGAGTGGGGTCTCCGTTGACACAGCACAGAGGCTCAGGAATTTCGACCTCAGTATGTGTCTCTTCAATTTTAACTGCCAGCTCGAAGCTTTTCAGCTCATCTACGACTTCATTAAGGTCCACAGGTACAAATTCCACACCCTTTGTGGTGATCCTGGAATAAGTTAAAAGAGCCTCTATCATCATCTGCATACGAGTAGCTCCGTCTATCATGAACTCGAGATTTTCACGGTCATCGCTTTCGAGCTTATCCGACAGACTCGCCGCAAGCAACTGACCGAACGCGGATATCTTCCGCAGTGGTTCTCTCAAGTCGTGAGAAGCTACATAGGTGAATTCCTGGAGCTGTCGGTTTGACTGGTTGAGTTTTTCAATCATGGCTTCAAGGTCGGCTGTGCGTTCGGCAACTTTTGCCTCAAGCTCTTTGTTGGCTTCCACCAATGCATGGTCGCGATGTTGAATCTCATCAAGCATTTCATTGAAAGCATCTATCAACAGTCCTATCTCATCATTACTGACCTTTACGCCGCGAACCGCATAGTCTTTGCCTTCTGAAATAGCCTTGGCAAGTTTAGTCAATTTGATAATAGGCCGGGATACAACAGATTGAAGTCTCGATGAAATAAAATACGCTGCAAGCAAACTCACACCAATGATGATTAGAATAATCTTGACACTGCTGAAAAGCATCCTTCGAAGCGGCTCAAGGTCACTGCGAACGCACACTCTACCTATAATCTCTCCATCGAGAATAATTCGCTTAAAGACTGTAAGGTAGTCCCCTTTAAACTCATAACCATCTTCTCGAATTTTCCTCGGCTGAACACCTTTATCGGCCCCGTAACGATAATACGCCGACATCAGCTCACCCTGCTGGTCGTATACTCCTCCAAAAACAATCGAAGAGCTGACCCTGAGCGAGCTTAACGTCTCCTTGGCATCTTCAGCGTCGTCGAAAGCCACTGCCGCCTTACAGGTCTCAGCCAAGGTTTCAGCCTGGGCAGAGAGGTTCATTACCATTAATTGCCGCAGAATATTCCACTCATAACCAGTAAAAGTGCCGCCGGCGATTATAAGCGTAGCTACGCACGTCAGCATGATTATCAGGACCAGCTTGTGGTTAATTGTCATATTGTGTGACGTTGCCGCAAGCAGTCTGCTGATGGCTCTGCGCTTTGGTAATAAAATGTCTGTCTCAGATTTCATCTAACTTAACTCTCTGTGTCTTCTGTTATAACTCGCTTGGCCAGTTTCAGAAGTTTGGAGCGTAGCTTCAGGTTCGCTTCCGACGCAGCCGGCATATTTACCTCAAATCTGAGTTTCTCCCTGTATTCGACAAAATTGATAATACCGCCTGCTTCAAGAAAACCTTCGTACTCCCCTACAGTGAGGACGTTATTGTCTTTAACAAGTTCCAATATCTCGCCGACATACTTTTTCTCATTTTTGCAAATAAATAATAAATGACAGTCTTTGAGAACATTTGGGTCGCTCATCTGCTCGTAAGATTTGAATATTTGAACTCGTACAGGATTGCCCTCCTGGCTCTTTTCCTGGATGTCCCTGAAGGTCTTACACTCCGGGTAATCACCAACAACAAAGATATTCACCGCTTCGTTTCCATCAGGCACTTTTTCCTCGGGCCAGTCGGTGAATTTCAAGAAGTTATACATAAAAGCGGCTTTTACTTCGTGTTCAGGGTATGTTTTCGATTCGGCGACAGCCGTAGTGGCGCAGAACGCTAACGCTGCCCCTATTGTAAGTAGCAAAACTCTGTACGCCCTTATGCTCATCCTGAATAGACCTCTTAAGGATTCCTGGTTTACGTACTTCGGCAAATCTTGCTTCAATAATAAGTTAGTCATACACGCCAGGCTCATCCGGAAATTACTGGCAGTCCTATAATTGTTGTTACTCTGAATGCCTCCTGTCACCTCCGATAGAGCAGATACTGTCAAATTACGCCGCCCGGGTGGATTATGAAAATCATATGCGTGGATATGTTTTCAAACGAAGGCTTAAAGTTGACACAAATCTCCCAAATGCTGCATTATTTTCCTCGTGCCTTCCTACGCGAAAAACCTCGCAATTGTAGGCCAAATTTCGCCTAAACTCCGATAACTTTGACAGTATCGTGCGCAATATTACAGTAGTAGTCAGGGTTTCTGCAACTAATCGCAGCAACAAAAGATTATCATTCACGACGCCGACAAAGCCAACATTGCACGCTCGATTCCTTTTTGAGCATCTGCGAGTGTTCTCATCCCTCCTTGAACGGCCCGCCGTTCGTAGTCCCGATGTCGGAGTGAAACGGAGATTCCAATGTCGTTTATCGGAGTCTTCTATCGGGACGAAGAACGAAGCAGGAGGACCCGACTACACTAACGCTTCATCGGGTAAAATTCTTTTTCTTACTTAAACAAACCAAGGTCAATGGTCTCGGCCATCTTCTGGTAGCCTGCCGGATTCAGGTGCAGATGGTCACCCGTATCGTATGCCGGTAACAGTCTGGCAGGATTCGCCGGGTCGCGTACGGCGGCATCCATATCTATGACCGCGTCGAACTTACCGCTGGTTCGAATCCATTCATTGACTTTTTGGCGCAACGCCTCATGGTCTTCGCTGTCGTAAAAAGAGCCTCCAAAAGGCAGTATAGGCACACCGTATGCCATGATGCCCCTGGCATGGGCCATATTTATGAATTTCTCATACGCGATAATTAAATTGTCGACTACTTTTGGGCTGCCGCTGTAGCCGATATCATTAACCCCGTTAAGAACGATTACCCATCGCACACCATTTTGGTCGATTACATCATGCTCAAAACGCTTCCGCGCGGTCGGCCCCAGGCCGCCGAATACCACGGCGTTGCCGCCGATGCCCTGATTCAGTACGCCGATCTTTGCAGTATCAGGATTTGCCTGCAGACGCCGGGCCAGATTATCCGGCCACCGGTCGTTGCCGTTGGTGGTTGACCCCCTGCCGTCCGTTAGCGAATCTCCCATCGTTACTACACATGCATAGGAATCATCGAGCCACAAATCAACTCCGCTCAAAATATACCAATGATTTGTTTTAACAGAAGAGTCCATATCGGTCGCTGTCACTGTATCGCCGGATTGGATATAGGATGTAGTCCTCGAGCCGGGATGACCGGTGACTTTTGCCGACGTCTGACCGAAATAAACGCTTGCTGCCAGGTTGCTCAATGGTGTCACATCAAAGTCTAAAGTATCAGAATAAACTTCCTGTCCGCCTTCAATAGTTATCGATGGTTCCCCATGAAACGTCAGTGCCTTGTCAGTTACCGGCTCTATCTCACTGCCGCCCTTTGACACCGCCAGGTGTGCGGCATTAATTGTCACCGGGCTGGACCCGTAGGCATTGGAAAACTGCACGCGTAGTTGGCTACCTCCCAGGGTTACGTGTATAACCTGTCGCAGCGTATTGTCGGTCAATCCCGGTGAAGGCGGTAGATTTCCGGGTTCCGTCAACTGCTGGGCGCTCACCCAGGTGCCTACCCAGCAATTCTCCACAGTTGCAATATGTGAGGTACAGGAAAGACTCAGTATTAAAAGAACAAATCCTGCTATACTCGATGTCTTCAATATTCTCATTTTCATCTCCTTGCTCTTTTATCTGATAGAAATACCCTTCAATTTACTTGCCTTCCTGCTATCGCATCTGCGGGTGTCCTCATCTCTCAGTCAACACGATTGTGCTGCTCTTAACCGATTTTCGCGAAGCGAAGAACGGAGCAGGAGGGATTCGAACCCCCGTTACCCGAAAGGGTAAAACGGTTTTCAAGACCGTCGCCTTCAGCCGCTCGGCCACTGCTCCAAGTAAACAACCACGGGTTTACACCCGTGGCATTGCCGCTTCAGGCTACGCCTGTCCGCCTAAGGCGGATAACTTCATCTACGGGTTAACACCCGTAGAATTGCGGCAGAATATTAAATCCGTCGTCCGTCGCCCGGCTCTCATCACTCGTCAACGGCGAACGACCTTAAGTCCTTACATCAATTCAGCTTATTGTAAGCTTTTGCCGGTCCGCTTCAAGTCAAATTCGTTCGACCCAAGTCCTTAGCTCTGAATGATATACATTCTCGAACCGGCATCGAGTATCCGGTATACAATCAGAAAATAATGTTTTTTTAATTTTTTGGTTGACATCGCATAGTTTGCATTGCATAATATGTATTACAAGCTAAGCAGGCTTAATATTTACCTTTATTGTGAACAGTTTTCCAATCAGGAGACGGTTATGAGATTTGAAAGTCAGTTGCTCAAGGGTATCGCCCCTACAGTTGTTCTGGAGATTCTTTCCCGCGGCGAAATGTACGGTTATCAATTAAGCGATGCAATAGAAGGCCGCAGTGAAAACGTCCTTACGCTCGGTAAAGGTACGCTGTACCCACTACTGTACAACCTCGAAGCCAAGAAGCTGATAAAAGGCAAATGGAAGGAAAGCCAGAACGGCAGAAAACGCAGATACTATTCGATTACCGGAAAAGGTCGGGCCGAGCTTGCGAAACAGAAACAGCAGCTTTCCGACCTGCGTCAGGGCCTCGATTTGGTTTTTGGTCCGGCGATGAGTCCCGCTTAGTCTTTCGGAAGAATATTAACAATCTGAAAGAACCGTGGAGATAAGACATGGACAGGTCATCCGACAAAAAAACAATCGAAAACCTGCCGAAATCTGCACAAGAATTCATAAAACTTGTCATTAAGAAGATGGGATACCGCAAGAGCATCCGACGCGACGTTCAGGCTGAACTAACCGCCCACTTTGAGGATGAGCTTCGAGATTGCACCGACGAGCAGCAACGGCAGCAGAAAACGCAACGGCTGATAGAGCAATTCGGCGATGCGAAGCTGCTCGGAATCCTGCTTCGCCGAGCCAAGAAACGCTGCCGACCGCTCTGGCGAACCGTCTTCGTCAGAACGTTACAAGTGATTGGTGTCCTGATTTTATGTTTCATTCTTTATGTAGTCTGGTTCCTCATCGGCAAACCGGCCGTAACAGTGGATTATATCGCCGAAGTTAATCAGCTCGTTCGTCCCGTTGCTGATGAAAGTCTAAATGCAATGCCGCTATTCGACAAAGCAGTTGCGGCCTGTCCCAATCTTCCGGACAGAAATGCAGCAATCTGGAAAAAACCGTATGCCGATATGAACGAGACAGAAAAAGAGACCGTTTCTGACATCGTCCGGCGATGCTCAACAAGTCTGCAATTAATCGAACAAGGTGTACAAAAGCCTTATTGCTGGCCTGAATATTCGACCAAGCCGGACAGCGACGGTTCTATGTTTTCAGTTCTGCTGCCTAATCTTTCAGATTTTCGCAACCTGTCCCATATCCTCTGTTTCAGGGCACAAATTCAGGTTGCCGACGGACAATATACGGAAGTTTTCAATAGCCTTATTACCTGTTACAGATTCGGAAGGATGATAAAACAGGGCGAAAAAACACTCGTAGAAAAGTTTGTTGGAATCGCCATCGAAGCTGTGGCAATCGGTAATATGCGCCGGATAATGCAGCATTATGAAATAGATACCCCCCGACTCGCCCAATTCCAGCAGGAATTCGAAAAGGCCTGTGCAGATGAAGATTTTACAACGGATATGACTTTAGAAAAATATCTTGTTTACGACGAAATTCAGCGGTGCTTTACTGATGACCGTTTTGGAGGCGGCCATTTGTATCTCAAGCGTCTGGCTGGTTCTTCGGAGGTATCGTGGCCTAACATTGCTGAAACTGCCATTTTGCTTAAGTACTTGTTGACCCAGCCGAACAAGGCACAGACAAAGGAACAGGCAGACGTCCTGTACGATTTCATAGAAGAAACATCGAAGATGAGTCCGGCCCAATTACGTGAGCAATGCGAGAAAGGCATTGATTTGAATAAACAGGTCGAATCAATAATAAAGGGAAATCTTTTCCTGGGCGTTTTAATGCCTGCATTCGGCGCCGTGCATAGGATTGATTATCGTATCAAAACAGACATCCACTCGGTCCCGGTGATTGCAGCCGTGCTGCGATTCAAAGCAGATACGGAACAATACCCGCAAGATCTGACGGAGCTTCAGCGGGCCGGATATATACACGAAATACCTATCGACCCGTTCAGTGATAAACTCATCATATACAAAAAAACTGATGAAGGCTTTATATTATACAGCGTCGGTCTTGATTATAAGGATGACGGGGGCGTGCTGGGCACAAACAACGAAGGTGAAAAGTGGATATGGGCGGATGAAGGTGACGCTGTTTTCTGGCCTGTTCAGAAATAAGAAAAGACAGTTTTAACTGCCGATATATATAAGAGATGGTTCTGCTGAACGATGGAAAGCTAAGGAGAACTTCTTCTGGTATTAAGTACGGCTCTCTGGGCCTTGCGAATTCGTCTGCGGTTTCGCTCGGAAGGCTTTTCATAATAGCTCGTTCGCTTCATATCCCTTATCAGGCCTTCCTTTTCACAGAGCTTCTTAAAACGTCTAACCATCTGTTGAACTGATTCACCTGCCCGGGCCTTAACTTTCAGCATTGGCAAAACTTCCTTTCAAAAAACTGTCATCAAATTAATCGTCACTGTACATCGTAATCGTCAAAACAGTTGTAAACCTGTATTGTAATTGCCTTATTTAGGCTTTGCAAGAACAAAAACATATCGCCGTTAGGCATTCTGTGATGAGCTTTGGCATGGTACGTGCCCAGCGAAAAACGAAAACTCATCAGATAATTAGCCCATGCACCAGGGTAAATTGGGTTTGTCCGTCTTCCCCTCCGTCTCCGCTGCGCTTCGCCGTGACAAGCAGCTACGCCGTGACAAGATTGGGTTTGTTTGGGTTCGTTTTGGGTTCGTTTTTTGTTGAAATGGCGCATTTTGGCCAAAAAACGCATAAAATTGGGTTCGTTTTTTCAAATAAGGGTGGATTTGTAGAGGACTCTCGACAAATGTAGTGCATAGCCACAGAGGCCACAGAGAACACAGAGAAAATAGTATATAAAATTATAAACAACATGTTATTTTCCACGAATTAACACCCGTCTTCGTCCCGATAAAAAACATCGGGACTACGCCGAGGCAGGCAAATTGACACAAATTTGGGTGTTTTGACAGGATTTCATGATGTTTTAACCGCGGATTACATCCGTCTTCGCTGCGCTTCGCCGAGACAGGCGGATTTTCACGGATTTTTTTCACCACTGAGGACGCAGAGCACGCAGAGAAATAGCTTTGGCAGGGATGTCTTCGACAGCCTTTATATTCTCGTATTAAGGTTCTCTGCAAGCGAGCTTGCTCAAACCTTTCAACTCGACTATAGATATTGACATATCTTTTGCCAAAGCCCGGATTTGCGCTGTTTTTAGCCACAGATTCCTCAGATTTTATTGATTTGCAGTCTTCCGTATTGTGACGTCTGTCTTCCGGTCTTTTATCTTGCCTAAGTTTACTTTTTATCAAACAACCAAGGTATTATACCATATTTTGAACATAAGTCAAGCAAAAAGTGCCATTTTTTTCAAAAAAAAGGTACTGTGACTCGTCGCTCGGCCCCCGTTCCCCGTCTTTTATGACGATGATTTAATTAACAACAAATTCCACAAATTACACAAAATTTCTCTACCACTAAGGGATTTGACAGCATCTTCGATGCCTATGTTTTCTCGGCCGAAGGGTTTCTATGAGCAAGCTCCTTCTACCCTTCCGGCCTCGTTCACGTCCTACAGGGACTAAGTCAAATCCTACACGAAGAAACACGAAGTTCATTAGACCACAGACACCAGACCTCAGACTCAAGACTAAGGCGAATATCAGACACGGATTAACACTGATATTTGGCGCGGTTGTATTTCGAAAACGATTGTTGTCATACTATATAAGTATATGCATATATACTTATGGAGTGTTTCATCATCTTGATTTTTAGAAACTGATTTACACAGATTAAGTCAAATCCTGCACGAAGAAATCTATTTTTTTCCGCGGATTACGCGGATTTACACGGATTTTTCTTTTATATTATGTAGTTAAAAGGCATAATATTTTTGTTTATCCGCGAACCCAGCTTCGTCTCCGGCTTCGTCATACTTCGCCGTGACAAGCCACTTCGCCGTGGCGAGTTTTGGGGATTTGCTATTGAATATCGATTATTGATGATTGATTATTATGAGTTGCGGATTTAAGAAGAAATAAGTATGGTGTCGCCGGATTTTTACGAGGAGAACTTTAATTGATGATTATCCGTAAAGAAATTCAGTCAGATGTTAAAGCAATATCCGATATCACTAAAGCGGCCTTTGAAAATCATCCGTACAGTAATAATACTGAACAGTTCATTATCAATGCTTTGCGAAACGCCAATGCACTTACAGTTTCACTGGTTGCAGAGGTTGATGGAATACCGGCAGGACACATAGCATTTTCGCCTGTAACTTTTACAGACCGAAGCCAGGACTGGTATGGTCTTGGTCCGGTCTCTGTTGAACCTGACTACCAGAAACAAGGAATCGGAACAAAGCTTGTTAATGAAGGAATCGGCCTGTTAAAAGACTTAGGCGCCAAAGGGTGTGTTGTTGTCGGAGACCCCAACTTTTATGAACGCTTTGGTTTTAGAAGCCCGAATAGACTGAAACACGAAGGTGTTTCTCAGGAGAATTTTCTTGCCCTATCCTTTTGTAATAGCATCCCGACGGGGGTCGTACATTTCCACGAGGCCTTTTCTGCAACCGAATGACAGAATTAACATTGTTATCTCTTAGACAGGGATTTACACAGATTCACACTGTTATTTTAGACAGGATAACAGGATTGACAAGATAGTTAATTGAATATCGAATATCGAATCCTTCGGCAAGCTCAGGACAAGTATCGAACATCGAACATTGAACATCGAACGTCGAACATTTTTGACTGGCGGAAAAGGTTGTTTTTTTTATCTGTTTAACGATATAATGCCGGTTTAAGGCCGGAAGACCTTGCTTCGGACCTATTATGTAAAGAGTGCGTCCTCATTATTAACTTGGTATTTCTGGGGTATGGCTTATGGATAATCGTGATTTCAGTGAAGCCATGCGAGAGCGGAGTAACGAAGAACTTTACGAAATTGTTAACTTTGCTAAGGAAGAAGACTTTCTACCGGGTGCTATCGCAGCAGCTGAGAAAGAGTTTCGTGCTCGGAATCTCAACCCAACGGATCTATCTGAAATTGCAGAATCTGTCAAAACAAAAAGGGAGCTTGCGGACCGTCCGCTATCGTGGCCCTCGCGGATAGCTTTCTTTGTCCTTCCCACGGGAATTATCACAATCCTGATATTGGTCATTATTGCCACGCATCTTGGGTCACGGGGATATAGTCGGAAGAGTTCCGAGGCTTGGCTATGGATGGGATGGGGGATAGGTTTTTGGATATGTTTGTCTATCTTTTTTCTTGTTCTTCATCTGATTATATGACGCCGTAGCCTTGAGTCAGCGTTTCCTAATGGAGACTGTTATATTTCAGGCACCCAATTAACCTGAGCTAGGGAACCCGTGCCCAGCGACACAGAGGTTATAGGGGCCGCCTCACGATTTCTGGAGCAAGGTTGTGTCCGCGCTAATTTGCGGCGGTCCAGTTCTAACGCGTGACGGAAACCATCTCTCGCATTATTGACGGTGGTTTTTATCGCGGGAGTTCAAATCGCGCAATAACTCTGCGATTTCTTCGTTTAATTTGATAAGTTTGTTGAGTTGTTTATGGATGCTCTTGGAGCCGGTGATGATCTGGGCAAAGACAAAAAAGAAGACAATGGCGACAAGGCCGCCTACGGCAATGAAGGTAACAACACGTAAAATGCTTTCGACGTTTTCAATCATCCGTCTACGCTCCTTCGGAGCTACGCCGTGACAAGTTTCCGTCTTCGTTTCCGTCTTCGTTATACTTCGCCGTGACAAGCCACTACGCCGTGACAAGTTTCGTATCGCGTATTGCGTATTGCGTTTAATGTTTAAAGTGTCGTTTGCCGGTGAAGACCATAGCAATGCCATACTTATCAGCGGCGGCAATGACGTCAGGGTCCTTTTTAGAGCCGCCCGGCTGGGCTATTGCTGCGACGCCGGCCTTAGCGGCGTTGTCGACGTTATCAGGGAACGGGAAAAACGCGTCAGAGGCTAAACAAGAGCCCTTGGCTTCATCACCGGCGTTCTTGAAGGCGATAAGGCCTGACTCGACACGGTTCATCTGGCCTGCGCCTACACCGATGATTCTCTTGTTCTTTGCAAGGACGATTGTATTGCTCTTTGTGTGTTTGGCGGCAATCCAGGCGATTCGCAAATCTTCGAGCTGTTCGGCGGTCGGCCGAGCTTTCGTCGGGTATGTAAGTAAATCCGGCTCCCAGCCGATGAGGTCGCGTTTCTGCAGGAGTATTCCGCCTACCACGCAGCGGACGTCGTACTCGGCGGAGTCGATTTTCGATTTGTCGATCGGGCCTGTCTCGACGAGGCGGACGTTCTGGCCCCAGCTTTTCAGTGTGCGGATAATCTCGACGGCGGATTTGTCGAAGGCCGGAGCGATAATGACCTCTGCGAAGAAACCGCCTGCGCCGCGGGTCTTGCCGAAGCGGCTGTATGATTCCATAATTGTCTGTGCGAGCTTTTCGTTAACTTTCCTGTTGAGTGCAATAATTCCGCCGAATGCGCTTATGACGTCGCCTTCGTAGGCCTTGCGGTATGCCTCGCAGATGTCGTCGTCAACGGCACAGCCGCAGGGATTGAGATGTTTTACGACTACAGCGGCGGGCCCGTCGAATTCCTTGACCAGCTCGAACGCGGCGTTGGCGTCCATCAGGTTGTTGAAGCTGATGGCCTTGCCGCCATCGAGCAGTTTGCCGCTGCTGAGGGACGTTTCGGTGCAGGCTGAGCGTTTATAGTAAGCGGCGGACTGATGCGGATTTTCGCCATAGCGCAGGAGCATCTGCCTTGTGACGGCGATAGACAGCCTGTCGGGGAAGTCCACAGATGCGCGCCTGTTCAAATAAGCGGAGATAGCGGCGTCGTAGGAGGCGGTCAGGCAAAAGGCCTGGCGGGCCAGGTCGCTGCGAAGTGCAAGGCTGACGGCGCCGTTGTTATTTTCCATTTCAGAGATTACACGGTCGTACTGGGCGGGGCTGGTGACGACGGCGACGAACTTGTGGTTCTTGGCAGCGGAGCGGAGCATGCTCGGGCCGCCGATGTCGATGTTCTCGATGGCGTCTTCGAGTGTGCAGCCCTGCTTAGCTATTGTCTGCTCGAAGGGATAGAGGTTGACGCAGACCAAATCAATCGGCTCGATGTCGTGCATTTGCATCGCGGCGACGTGTTCATCTTTGTCGCGCAGGCCAAGCAAGGCGCCGTGGATTTTGGGATGCAGGGTCTTGACGCGGCCGTCCATCATTTCAGGAAAACCGGTGACCGAATCAATTGGCACTACATCGATACCATCGTCAGCTAATTTTTTAGCGGTGCCGCCGGTGGAGATGATTTTTACGCCCATTGCTGCAAGTTTTTTTGCAAATTCGACTACGCCCGTCTTGTCGGATACGCTTAGGAGCGCTGTCTTTACCTTGACATCCATTTCAATCCCTTAAAAAACAAAGCCACAGAGTAGATAAATTATTATAGCCACAGAGAACACCCCCTGCTTACTACCTGCAGGGGCAAGCGAGAACACAGAGAAAAAATTCTAAATCCGAATTTCTATCCCGACGAGTCGGGACTAAACAAATTCAAATTAGCAAAATTCCAATTTTCAAAAAGTATTAGACGAAGAAAAATCAATATTCTATTGGTTTTATACAGGCGATACGGCCGTTATCGTCGGCCAGATAGATTTTCTCGTCGTATATATTAGCGGCCCATCGTGTAACAGCAGGCACTTCGACCTCATTCAGTTTTTTCAGGTTCTTGTTGTCGAACACGATGAGCTTGTTGTTTTCGGCGATTACATAAATTTTTCGGCCGTTCTCAGCGAGCAGGTCGATTCCTTCAGGCAGCCGCCATGCAAGAGCACCGTTACTTTTGTTAATCGCCACAAGTCCCTGTCCGGTGACATGCTGATAGACGTACCGTTGTGTAACTTTTGGCCCTACGGTCAGGATTGCGGGCGTGAGATGCTTCCAAAGCAGTTCGCCCCTGTAACGGTCGACGGCATAAACATAAGCGTCCTTGCTGGAAAAGATGAATCGAGGTCCGTCGTGAACGACGGGTGCGTTGATGGCCGCGGCTGCTTCGAATCGCCAGAGCTGGATTGGCCTGTCAGGCATCATTGCCGCGAGCGTACCTGCATCGGTGGCGAAGACGACAAAATCATCGTCGGCCCTGACACAAACGACAGCACCATCATCATTGGCCGACACATCAAAGACCCGTACCATATCGGATACATTCATAACATGAATTCTTTGGTCTGTGCCGGGGACATAATAGAAATAATTATTGCGCACAGGCGGGCATACGGGGCCGAATCCCAAAGGTTTTTTCATCAGCTGATTACCTTCCTGCTGGTCAACGCTGACCAGGTCGGCACCGACGATAGAGTAAAGCTGGCTGTTATATTTTTTAAGGCCGCAGAAAGTAGCAGAAGCGGGAGCCAACTGCCAAGAGTATACCGGCTGGGCCTGTTGCCTATCCAGACTGACGAGAAAGTTTCGGCCTGTAACGGCATAGAGGCGGTCATCAATTATACTGAAATTTCTAAATTTCTCCGACTGCCGGACTGGCACGACATATGACCAGGCAATCTCAAGGTCGGCCTGCCGCAAAGACGCCGGAGAGACCAAAAGCTCGCCCGGCTGCGGCCTGGTTTCGGGTGGTGGGGTCTGTAAGTTTTTTTCTTTGGCACAGCCCGGAATCAAAATTACACCAAACAGACCAAACAACAATAAAGTCGCATAAAAGAAATTTTTTCTCATCAGTAAAACCCCTCAAACAGAATCTCGAAGATTCGGCACAATATCCCGACGCCATGAAGGACAATTCACGGCATTGTGACATACTTTGCCAGGTCTATAGCATTCTCGGTTTCAAACTGCATCATCTGCTCAATACGTTCGATATCATCCTGGATTCGATTGGCAAGCTTGAAGATGTACGGCTTGCCATCCAGGCGGTTTCGCAGGTCATTTAGCATCGGCTCCCAGGAGCCGGCGTATAGCTGAGCTTTGAGGATGACGAGCATTCGGCACTCGTCGCTGAGCGAATCGACGTAACCGGCCGTTGCCCGATCCGTCACGGTACCGACACTGTTGTCGTCATGTCCTGCAGACTCAACCATATTCAGCAATCCCCTGTTGAGCGAATAGTAAACGTCCGATGCTGAAAATGCAATAGTTTTTCCCAAATTCACCTTAGAACAGGTAAACTGTTAATTTATAACAGATTCCGGCGTTCCAGTACAGGCCTGCTAATGAGGGGATTCTTCACCGCCTGCTTTGAAGAATACAGCGTGAAGCAAGACAGCCAGAAGAATAACGGCTGAGACGGTCTTGACCTGCTGCGGCAGCATCCAGTGCGGTTTCGTCACCACCTCAGAACCAAACCAACCGGCTAAATAGTCAAGTATCAGGCCGGCGGCCAGCGCACAGCCGGCAACAGTAAGCAGATAAATAATAGCCGTCCTTCTTCCAAGGACCTTCCAGATGGTCGTAAAGGAGGCGGCGTTTGTGGCAGGGCCGGTCATCAGAAAAACCAGCGCCGCGCCGGGATTAAGACCCTTCATTATCAAGACAGCGGCGATAGGTACCGAGGCTGTAGCGCAGACGTAAACCGGTATGCCGATAACCATCATAATCAACATCGCCAGAAACGGATGCATTATGAATCTGTCCGCAAAAAAATCATCCGGAACCAAAGCAGAAATTAAAGCGGCGATTACAAGACCGACAAGCATTGCCGGGCCGATGTCACGCGGCAATGTAACAAAGGCAAATTTGAATCCGCCGATAAATCGAGTTCGTTTATCCGGGCTGCAACAATCATCCGTGCAAACATCTTGTTTGTTCACAGTCGTTGTCCTGTCGAAAAGGCTGACGAAACCGCCGCCGATGACTCCCGTGGCGAATGCGGCTATGGGTCGAAATATGGCAAAGAGCGGACCCAACAGGCTGAACGTAACAAATATGCTGTCAACACCCGTCTGAGGCGTGGACAACAGGAAAGAAATTGTCGAACCTTTGCTTGCGCCGTGTTTGTGCAGTGACATTGCAACGGGGATAACGCCGCAGGAGCATAAGGGCAGAGGGACGCCGAAAATGGAGGCCTTTACCAGAGGCCAAGGCCCCCTGCCGCCAAGATGACGCTGGACCCAGAGGCGCGATACGATTATCGAGAGCAGACCGGCCACGAAGAAGCCGAACAGAAGGTACGGCGACATCTCGGAAAGGGTCATCCAGAAACCGGCTAACAAGTTTTTGACAAATTCAAGCACCGGGCATAATTCCTTAGCACGATAGTATTGATAAAGTTTCTGCGCTAATAATTATATACGACAGATGTATAAAAAGGGTCATTTCGACTTGGTCAGGGCCCGGTCGAGGTCGGCAATTATGTCGTTTGCATCTTCTATTCCCACGGCAAGACGAAACAGGGTATCGGTGATACCGAGTTTGTAGCGTTCCTTGCGGGAATAATCATAATAGCTGACCAGAGCAGGATGGGTTATCAGTGTCTCAACGCCGCCGAGGCTCGGCCCGATGTAGCACAGCTTAAGTGCGTCAAGAAAGTGCTTCGACGTTGAGAGCGTACCTTTAATATCAAATGAGACGACTCCCCCGCCGCCGGCCATTTGCGACTTGGCCACCTCGTAATGCCGGTGGCTGGGCAGGAACGGGTAATATACTTTTTTGACCTGCGGGTGCGCTTTGAGGAACTTAGCTACTTCAAGGGCCGTTTCATTTTGTTTAGTTACGCGCAGGGGGAAGGTCTTTAGACCTCGCAGCAGCAGGTAGCAGCAATGCGGGTCTATCGTGCCGCCCATCGATTTGTGGAGGTCACGAATCCTGTCGATAAGCTCCTTTCGGCCCAGGACGGCGCCGGCGAGGATATCATTGTGGCCGGCGAGGTACTTGGTGCAGCTTTGCAGGACCAGGTCTATACCATATTCCAAAGGCCGCTGATTCAGCGGAGTGGCGAAGGTACTGTCAATCAGTGTTAGCACTTTGTGACGGTCGGCAATTTTTTTGATTTTCGCAAGGTCGAAGATATTAAGGTAAGGATTCGTCGGCGATTCTGAAAATATAAAGCGAGTGTTTTTCTCAATCGACTTTTCGAGAATTTCATAATCGCCGAATGGAACAATTGTACATTCGACACCGAACTGTTTGAGATAGGCGCGGCAGAATTCCAGCGTCTTTTTGTAGCTGTCGTCGGTTATTACAATATGGTCGCCCGACTGCACAAGCGTAAGAATGGTGGTGGTGATGGCACTCATGCCGGAGGAAAAAACAACGCAATCCTCTGCGCCCTCCAAATCAGCGAGACGCCGTTCGGCTATCTGGGCGGTGGGGTTGCCGTAGCGGCCGTACTCGAAGTGCTCCTTGCCCTTTCGGGTAAAGTCCTCGATGTGCTTGCTGTCACGGAATGTGAACGTCGAGGTCTGGATAATCGGCGTGGTGATGGAATCGGCGTACCTTCGGCGATGCTCGCCCGCATGTACGGCCCTTGTTGACAAAGATTGCTTCGAGCGTCCGGCTCCTATTCGTTTGGCCATTGTTTTGTTCCTGAGCGTATTATCCCCGGCGGCATCAGCCGCTAAGGGTTAATCCTTTGTGTTTTGATAACGTTACCATTCGGGGGTATGGTAACATCATCACAGGTCGACTGCAAGCCGCTTAGTTTTTATGCAAGGGCCGCGGCTAAATCCTTTTCCACTTCGCCGACCGGTGCGAGTTTAAATTTTTCGACCAGGACATTCAGCGCGGCTGGGGTTACAAAGGCCGGCAGAGACGGCCCGAGCTTGATATTAGTTATTCCGAGATGCAGCAACGTCAGCAAAATGGCAACGGCTTTCTGCTCGTACCACGACAGCATCAGTGACAGGGGCAGGTCGTTTACACCGCAGCCGAATGCTTCGGCAAGCGCAACAGCAATCTTAATTGCAGAATAGGCGTCGTTGCACTGTCCACAGTCCAACAGGCGGGGAAGGCCTTCGATTTGGCCGAATTCGAGCTTGTTGAATCGGTACTTTCCGCAGGCTAATGTCAGAATCATACAATCGTCGGGCACTTTCTGCGCGAATTCGGTATAGTAATTTCTTCCCGGCTTTGCTCCGTCGCAGCCTCCTATCAAAAAGAAGTGTTTGATTTTACCTGCTTTGACCAAGTCTATTACTTTGTCAGCAACACCAAGAACGGCATTGTGGGCGAAGCCGACTGTAATAAACTTTTCGGATTCGTCTTGTGTAAAGCCGGGCGCAGCCAGCGCTGCTTCGATGACCGGACTGAAATCACCATCAGAAATATGCGCCACGCTTTCCCAACCGACCAGGCCGCTGGTAAAAATTCTGCCTTTGTAGCTTTCCTTTGGTTTCTGGATGCAGTTGGTAGTCATCAATATCGCGCCGGGGAAGGCATCGAATTCTTTTCGCTGGTCCTGCCAGGCGCCGCCGTAATTTCCAACGAGGTGTTTGTACTTTTTCAGCTCAGGGTAGGCGCAGCAGGGCAGCATTTCCCCGTGTGTATAGATGTTTATGTCTTTGCCTTCGGTCTGTTTAAGCAGCTCAGCCAAATCTTTTAAATCGTGTCCGGAAACAACGATGCATTTGCCTTTTACGGGCGTGATTCTGACTTTGGTCGGTTCGGGATGGCCGTAAGTTCCGGTGTTGGCGACGTCGAGCATCTCCATAGCTTTTAGGTTAATCTCGCCGGTTTTCAGGGCTTTGGCCAGTAAGTCGTCAATATCCGTCGGTCTTTGCGTTAAGTAGCTGAGCATTTCGTGCACATCGGCATATACGCCGTCGTCTTCCTTGCCGAGAATTTGTGCATGGTCGATGTATGCGGCGGCGCCTTTGAGGCCGTATGTAATCAATTCCTGCAGTCCGGTGACATCCTCGCCAAGCTCATCTATCCGCAACTGAATCGAGATTGCTTCGCCTTTACCTATAAGGGCGTCAATATCATCTGCTTCGTCCCACCAATTGAAAGGCTCTTCGAGCTGTTCGGGATTTTCTGCGGCTTTTTCATATAGTGCAACAGCCTTTGATTTGACCTCGTCCGCTTTTTTAATTAGCTGCTGAAAACGGGCCTGGTCGAAATTGACGTTTGTCAGGGTGCTGAACAGAGACTTTATTACAAAGACATCAATCTCATTGTCGGCGGCACCGAGCTGTCTTGCCCGGTGGGCGTAACGAGCGATGTCCTTTACGGCGTAAACAAGTAAATCCTGCAGCGCGGCGACTTCGGGACTCTTGCCGCAAACCCCATAGGCGGTGCAGCCTTCGTGCCGGGCGGTTTGCTCGCATTGGTAACACATCATATTCATTTTTTTGTCTCCCTGCACAATAGTTTTATTTTCCAATTATTAATCTTTGGAACGAATCATAACCAGAAGCATTTTGAACCGCTCGTGTGCATAAACGGCGTGAGGGACATCAGCGGGCATTATTATGATTTGTCCCGCACAGACCGATTGGGCCTCGCCGCCGATGGTCAGCTTTACAGAGCCATCCAGGACCATAACGACAGCATCGTAAGGCGCGGTGTGCTCGCTTAGGCCCTGACCTTTATCGAAGGCAAAAAGTGTAATCGTGCCGGCTGGTTTGTCCAGAATGGTCTTGCTGACGACGGCATCGGTCGAATAATCGACCAGCTTGCTGAATTCCTGTGCCTTTCCAAGACAAGCATCAAGCAGCTTAGGTTTTTCTGAAATGTCACTCATTTTTTGCCTTTCTTTCGCTTTCGCTTACCATTAGTTTTAATCAAATCGGCCAGTGTTACCCGACTGAAATACTCATCTATATATTTCTGCAGGTCGGCGAGCCTCTCATAGACCGGACAGTCGGCCTTTCTCGGGCATTTATAGTTACCGAGCAAACAGCGGTTCAGGTTAATCGGGCCTTGTACCGACTTAATGACCTGGGCGACAGTTATTTTGTCCGGCGCCCGGCGAAGCTCGAAACCGCCCTTTGGGCCCATCGTGCTTTTTACAAGGCGATTCTTTGCGAGATTCTGCAGAAGTTTACACGTCAGGTCATAAGAAACGCACTCGGCAGCGGCAATATCCCTGCTGGAAGCCGGCCTTTCCTTCCAGTGCTTTGCCAGGTACACCATAGCCCGCAGTGCGTAATCGGTATTTCGCCTCAAAACATCCATCCGGAGCCCTTAAAAGTCATCGATTTATATAGGACTAATATAGTCTTACTAAATATAATTGTCAACTGAAAAAATATCGGTTAGGGGAAAAATTTTTTATCCCACAAAACCTGAAAAACAGCTATTTACCGGTTTCAATCCCGCCGTCGGGCGACAGGTGTACAACATTATCGAGCTGCTTTTGGGACTGGAAACTATATTCGCCTTTGGCTTTGACCATTACAGTGCCGCCTTCGGCAAGTATTGCAATCTCCTGCTGCGGGTCCCTGCTGCGCAGTATATTGGCCATTAAGAAAGCCTTTTCGAGCCCGTCGCCGGTAAGATAATTGGCGACCTCGTCCGGCTGGGCTAAGCGTTTGTCATCGTATATGGATGAGCCCGGCATATCGTTCAGCCATTGGTACACACCATCGTCACTCATCGATTTGGTTTTTTCGACAGAAACGGGACTTCGTTCGAGAGCGGCTTTGACGAAAGGCGTCCAGTCGCAGGAGTGTATATCGCGGAATGCATAGAAGGCCAGGTCGACAGTCGAATTTTTGTCACGGACGGACTGCAAATATTCTATCACATCCTCGCGCTGCATATCTGTATTGAGCTTAATCGGCTCGCAGGGTTTATAATCTTTTTGCGAAGCGGGGAGTTTGGCCTCGGTGTGAAGGAAATCGGCAAGGTCTTTTAGAAAATCATCGACGGGAGGAACAAACGGGCCGAGATATTTTTTTATCGCAGGCCAATCGCTTTTACTTCGCACATCGAGGCTCTCATATTCGCAAAACCTGAGAAATTGTTGGCAGCACATCCTGTCCGGCAACTTATAGGTCAATACCTCCTGGTCGCCAATTTCCTCTATGAGCTTTTCAAATGTATCGTCGGCCACGCGCATACTTGTACCGTGCTCATAGTGAAAGAGCACTTCAGCTTTCGCATATTTTTCGCCGCCCCTACAGCCATCGCAGCAAAACTGAAAATACTTCTGGTATTTCATATTCCACCGCAGGAAATTGGCCAATGTGAGCAACAAGAGTTTCTCGGTAAGATAATCAGATAAAAGAGTGGTGAATTTTTTATATACCTCCTGGTCGATTGTGGCGTCATTATACAGGCAATGAATATAGCCGGTCGGATGGGCAACAATATTGACATTCTCGTTGCGAAGCGCCCGCTGGGCCTTGTCGCTTATGGCTGTGCCGTTGAACCACATAGTCTTGGTGACGAGTCTGCGGTTATTGGTCAGTACGCCGTCCTTTATATTGATGAAGTTCTGCGAATGCAGGGGCGTGAGCACCATATAAATATCTTCCAGGGGTATGCCGCAGATTATGAACGCCGCCGCAGCATATAAAGTCGAGAGAGATACACATTCGCCGGCGCCCGTATTATATCCCGGTTTGAGGCGAAAGGCATCCATAGCCTCGACCGTCTCGGTTTTCCAGTACGGGATGACATTGGTGTTATATTTATCCAGGCCGAAATGCCTGCGGATATCCACATCGAAATAATACTTGTCACCTTGGTATCCGAAAAGCGCGTTACTTGCTGCGATTTCATCAGGCGAGATGAACTTCTCGAACCGCTTAAGCTCCTGTTCACGAGTCGTCAGGCCCCAGGTTTCAAGGTCAAGGTTGAACTCGTATTCGTCCATAATAAACTGCTTCAACCGCATCAGTTTTTTGTAGCTGTCTTTGTCGCGGAGTTTTTCGAAGGTGTCCCTCTGCCGCCATTGCCAGATTTTGGGGCTCATAATGTTGGCGAGGACCAGGCTGTACATCAGCTCCGGAAATACGAATACTTCCATATCCGAAAGCGTTACGGCTGAACTGTATTTCTCCAGTTGTTCAGGGGTCATTTGTTATTCCAATTCTCCAGGCTTTCGGGCATTGTTTTGATGAAGGCTTTTATTTCATCTCGCGTTTTTCTAAAGGCGTCCATGATCACCTGTCGGGTGCCGATTAGAAACGACGGGTCGGCGAATGCTTTGTGAATCATTTTGCATTTGCCCGGAAAGACAGGGCAATGCTCCTTTGCATTATCGCACACGGTGACGACATAATCGAAATCGAGACCCATCAAATCTTCCACGTGTTTCGATGTGTGTCCGGATATATCCACACCGGCCTCGGCCATTACCTCGATTGCAATTTTATTAACACCTACCGGGGTGATGCCGGCTGAGAACGATTCAATCACGTCACCCTTGAGGTGTCTGGCCCAGCCTTCGGCCATCTGGCTTCTGCAGGAATTGCCCGTGCATAAGAACAAAACATTAAGTTTCTTTTCCATACGACGGTTTACTAAATTAAAAAGAGTCGCATCTTTTACAAAACTCCAACAGTTCACAATCTTCACATTTCGGCCTGTATTTGCCGTTGCAGTCCTCTACGATTCCTATTCGTGAAAGTGCGAAATCATATTTGACGGGGTCGGCAGGCTCAAGCCGGGCGAATCCCTGTGTAATCTCAACGGCTGTCGCCAGGGACACCGTTTTGTGGTCATATAAACCGAGAATCCTGCACAGCCGGGCCATATGCGTATCGACCGGTACAATTAGCTTCGCCCTGTCCACCGATTTCCATAATCCTGCATCAACGTCATCATCGCGGACCATCCACCGCAGGAACAGGTTCAGTCTTTTGCAGGGGCTGCCGTTTGCAGGGTCGCTTAACAAATATCCAAGCCCCCTGGATGCTGCGGCGCCGGTACTTCGTTCATATCGGCGCAGGAGTTCGGTGATAAAACGTGACAGCGCATTGATAATGTTCGTATCGTCCGGCCCTACGTGCTCTGTAAAACAGGCTTCGATACTGCCGTACTGCTGCAATACGTCGCACAAAATGCTAAACAGTCCGCAAATATCATCAGCGGTGTTAAACCGGTGTTTAAAGCCGGCCAGTTTCTTTCGGGCCGAGTTATTGAAATTCAAAACAAATTCAAAGGGACTGCCGCCCATTCGGCCCAGGAGATTGTCAACGCTTCGTTCAATCTGCCGGACCCTGCCGTAAGCGAGCGCGGCAGCCAAAAATCCGGCCACTTCCATATCGCCAGATCCGCTGTAGCGATATACAAACTGCAGCGGGTCGGGCTTAATCAGCTCGAAGCGGTTGTACCTGCGATACAGCCCTTCGAGGACCTCGTGCAATTGACAGGTTGTCTGGGTACTTAAATCCGACATTTCCAACGTTTCCTGACAGGCCAAAAGCAGGAATATACCAGCAGCCAGGCCCTAAGTCCACCGGCATCGAAAAGCCAAAAATAAGAGCCGTGCGCCGGGGGAGCGTACAGCTCTTTAGGTTATACTGTATTTTATTCAAATTGTTTTTAAGCAACTGCGGCTTTGCCGTCTTTTATATGCACGTCGCTCTGCGGATACGGTATGGTAATGCCGTTTTTATCGAGCGCTATTTTTATTTTCGTTGTTGTATCAAAATAGACCGCCCAGTAGTCGGTGACGTTGACCCAAGGCCTAACCACAAAATTCACACTGCTGTCGGCAAGCTCTGAGACAGCCACAGTCCATTGGGGCTCTTTAAGTATCCTCTCGTCAGCCGCTAATACCTTTTCAATAACTTCTTTGGTCTTTTTCAGGTCGTCATCGTAAGAAACCCCGATTACCAAATCCACTCGCCTGGTGCCGTTGACTGTATAGTTCTTGATATTTCCGCCTGTAACTTGTGCGTTAGGTATTATAACCCTGACGTTGTCCGGAGAATTCAATATCGTGTTGAAAATCTGGATTTCTTTCACCGAGCCAAGCGCTCCGCCAGCTTCGATAAAATCACCGACCTTGAAAGGCTTGAAAATCATCATTAATACACCAGAAGCGAAATTCGACAGCGAGCCCTGCAGCGCTAAACCAATAGCCAGGCCCGCGGCACCAAGAACAACGGCAAATGAAGCAGTTTCAATTCCAATCATCCCCAGCACAGCGATTATCACGAATAACAACAAAGCGATGTAAATAAGATTTGTTAAGAATTTAATCAGCGTTGGATCGAGATTGCTCTTTTTCATAGCTTTGCCTGCAAGCGATGAAAGAAGTTTGGCCACCCAGCGACCAATTAGAAATACTACTATCGCGACAAGAATCCGCAATCCGTATGTAGCGATTAATTCACCTATTTTTTGGACTATTCCTTCCATTTGTGTCTTCCTTTATGGCTAATGCGATTGGGAAAAACAAAGGCGCCACGGTTTTTTAACCATGGCGCCTTTTGAAATCGACTAAAAGACTTATTCATACAGATTGGTCGATTCGGTTTCTTCAACCGGCCGAGTAATCTGGTCGGTGTTCATAGTAACTTTGAATCGTACGTCACCGGTTTTTACTGCCTTGGCGACAACTCTCCATGTTGCGTTAGCCTTCGGTGCAAGACTCGACAACGGCTGGAAAATAACCCGGTTGCCTTCAAGTCGGCCTCTTGTCGCACCACTCGAAGAAACATACGCCTGGTTCTCCTCGAGAGTGCAGACAATCGAGATGTTTGTCCCGGGGCTTGAACCCTGGTTCGTTGCTGTAATTACGTAAGTAGTGTTGTTACCGATTTCAATCGGGTCTTCTATATCAATAACTTCAAGCAGCACTGCGGAAATACCAGTGACCTGGGTGCTTGCTGAAGCACTGACACCCTCGGCACAAGTAGCCGTAGCCTTTGCAACGTTACGGACAGTACCTGCTGCATTCGGCATTACCGTCACGCTGACCTTGCGGCTGGCTCCGGGTGTAAGTGTACCGAGTTTCCAGATGACCTTATTGCCGCTAAGCTCACCGCCGCCTGTGGCAGCAAGAAACTTTGTGCCATTAGGAAGCTGGTCCTCAAGTACAGTGTCCTGTGCAGCGGCATCACCCTTATTGGTGACTATGATGTCGAACGTAACGTTTCGCCCGAGGTATCTTTTCTGCGGTCCGCTCTTTTCGATAGCCAGTACAGGCTGACGAACAACGGTTTTAGTGCTGGCCTCGGCTTTAAGACCACCGGCCGCCATGGCGGCAGCTTTGTTGACATAGCTGCCCGTCTTGGAGGCTTTTAGAGTCATAGAGAATGTCTTTGACTGTCCCGCAGACAGGGTGCCAGCGTCGAGCATTACACTTCTCTTGCCGTCGCTGGTCATCAGGCCGTCCGGCAGCGTGTCTGAAATCCTCACGTCGCGGGCGATACCTGTTCCTGTGTTTGTCACAGTAATCTTGACCGGTATCGGGTCACAGAGCAACACTTCAGAGGGCGCTGTTTTTGCCAGACGAAGAGCCGGCTGAACAACCTGCACATTAGCACAGGCAGGCACAACATAGGTAATCGTGGCGCAGTTCTTTATGCATTCGGTCGCACCAGCAGCGCCGGTCACTTTGATAGTTTGTTTGGCGCGCGGTTCCAGCTTATCCATTACCCAGATGAGCTTATTTTCCATAGCCCTTGCGCCTGGTGAAGCGCTGGTGAACTTGAAATTAGAGTCAAGATTCTCTGTAACCACCACGTCGGTAACAAGCATGCCGGTAAGATTAGTCACTGTAATTTCATAATCGAATGGTGTATTTTGTGCTACTTCCGACGGCATTACTTTATTAAGCATTACCACGCCACAATCTTCACACGGATATGACCTCTGGACCATATACGGTCCGCAGCCGGTTGGCATAGGCTTTGGTGCAGCCTTAGGTCGTGGTTTTGGTGCAGGCGCCGGTTTAGGCGCTGGGGCTGCCGCCACTATCGGTTTGCAATCCTTGTCCAGGAAAAACTTGTGGGCGGCGTAAGGCTCTACCGGGCCTTTGCCCCACATTCTATTCCAAGTCTGACAACTGTAACAACCCGCCAGTGACAGCAAAATTAACACGGGCACAATTTTGTATATAACATTCTTCATAATCTATTCTCCTAAAAAGTTGAATACTTCTACTTTTAACGACAATCTTATATAAACCGCTTTACGGCCCCAAAGCGAATTGTTTTCCTGCTTTATTCTGCATATCGTGTTTCACCTAAGAATTTCTCATTTTTAATTATCCAGCCTTTCTATAGAGTCCTCCACTCCCTTGTCACCGAACAAATGTGGATACACCTGTACGCTACGGGCTGTTTTGTTTTTTGGGAATTCCTTCCTCAAAAACCGTTTGCTAATTTATAGGGTAATATTAGCAAATGGTTCGATTTTGCATATCGGGGCCGAATCTTTTTTTCAGGTAGGTGTGTTCCCCTACGCACATATAGGGGTATCCCTGATAATACAGCGAGATTGTATATTAAATCTGCCAAGAGCGCAAACAGAATAGCAGTAGAAATTTATACGTCTTTGTGTGTTATTTTGAAGAAAATCGAAGAAAAAGCAGGTGTGCAGAAACGATTAAGGGGCCATAAATTCGTCTTCGTCACACGACGGCACTTCACAGCCTTTGTAAACATCAGTGCCGCGAAGTGTAAATATGTCATCGTTATCGATGCCGACCCGTCTGGTCCTGACAAACTGCACGGAATTATCGCTGTACAACACATTCTGCCCCCTGCCTTGATGATTATTGCTGTTCACTTTGAGAAGTTTATCATCCATTTTCAAGTCCAGGGGCTTTCCAAAGTCGGTGGGCAGGCTCTCGAACAACGGATTCATATCCGAAATGATTAATTTTCTGCCGAGAGACGAGACTGCAGGAGATTTTTCACATATCAAACGCATGCTGTATGGAATGTATCTTCGATTTGGAAAATCAAAAAGGGTCTGCGCCTGTTCATCACTTATTGGCTCCAGGTCTCCCGTATTTGCGCCCGGGCAGAGAAACTGGTTCGGACCAACGTAACCGCCCTTGACCAACAGCCAAATATGACGCGTATTTGAGACGTTATCCTGTCCTGGATCGCCTACTTTCCACCAGGGTGAACCGGCAGAGGTCACTACTGCCGGCAGTCTGCCTTCATAGTCGGCGCTGTAATTGCTGATACCCCGGCCTATGCCGGCAAGCTGGGCCTGGCACTGCGTACGCCATGCGTGATATCGCATATACCGCATTGTGGTCAGCACAACACTTCCAATTATCATAAATGCCGCGGCCATAGCAAGACGTCTGCCAAGATTGACCCACAGTGTTGAACGCGAACCTGGCGTGCGAGCCTCTTCGACCGACAGCAGCCGACCAAGCTTCTCCTGACTAGGCTGAGCAGCATCATTGACGTAGGAAATAGTCTTCTCAACGAGGTCATCAGGACACGACTCTATCGTCCACTCATCAAGCGGCCCGATAGAAACCTGGACCTTAGAGCAGAAATCTGTGGCTTCGGGGTTTGAGGTGATAAGCTCTTGAGCTTGCTCCATCTCGTCAGCACTGGCTACGCCGAGGCAATAATCGAAGATTAACTCTAACTCGTCCCGGTTTAGTTCTTTCATGGTTCTTTCCTGGAGGTTATTGCTGCCTTGTACTCCTTCGCAAAGCGATTTACCGCCGTATGAAGCCTGCTTTTTACAGTGCCGATAGGTATACTAAGAATCTGAGCCATTTGTTTGTACGAAAATTTATTAAAATAGGCCAAAATCAGTATTTCTCTGGCCGATTCCGGCATATTTGATACAACTTCCCTGACCCGTTCCGCGACCTCGCCCCGCTCCAATGTTTCATAAGGTCTTGTATCATCGGAACTTAGGCTATTTAGCACATCATCGAAGGATGCCTGTTCGCCATCAGAAATCGTTCCTATCGGCACAGCAGAGCTCCTTTGTTTTTTACGCAGGGCATCCTTTGCCTTGTTCGCAGCGATAGTAAAAAGCCACGGCCGAAGAGGCCTTTCTGGATTGAAGCTATCGCGACTTGTGAAAAGCTGCAGAAAGGTCTCCTGGAAAACATCCTCTATGAGGTCACGCTGGTTTAGAAACCGCCTTAGAAAAGCGTAAAGGCCGTTCTTGTAACGACTTACGAGTTCGCGGAAGGCTTTTTCTTCTCCCTGTGAATATCGTTCAAGCAACTGGGCGTCTGATAGATTCTTCAAACCTGGTTCCATAAAGCAAATTTATAAAAATAACAGCTAAACCCTATAGTATAGGAAAATTTACCGCTAAAAGACAGAAACTTTACTGTTTTGCAGGTAAAATTGCCCTGCCGGATAACTTTCTCTTGACCAATTAGTGAACATTCAATATTATTATGCCGTTATAAAGGTTAGATGAATGCAGAAAGTTGTGGTTTGCCCCAAACACAGGTAAATCATACTAAATTATGGGGCGTTTAGCTGCAGGCTTAAAGGCTTGCAATCAGGGTAGTTATGACACTTAGGGCCGAACAGAACGGCCCCGAGTGAGTTAATGTGAAGAGTTATATCAGAGCATAGTTAAGTTTTCCGGCAATCAAGTGCGGTTAGCAAGCATAAAAGAACGTCGTTTAATATGGTTTAACAAACACGTCTTATGTGGAAATACAGCCTCTGTGCCGGTGTCGCTTAGATAAAACTGCGAAATGTTTTTAGGCTTTTTCGCACTTCACATCATATTTGTACCTGCCCGTGCGCAATACCGCAACCTTCCTGCATCAGTATCTATATATACGTTTGACTGTAGAAAGGTTGAGATTATGGATGCGTTACTTGAAATTAACTGGGTTCCTTCGTATGCCGCTACAATCATTGCCTTTCTTCTGGGAATAGGCTTAGCCGCCATCGGCTTCCAGATTATCAGCAAGACCAAAGCCAAAACTTTCCAGGAGGACTTACAGCGTCAGATTGACGGCGCCAAGAAAGAGGCAGAAAACATCATAAAGTCCGCCCAGCTCGATGCGGCAGCAGAGGCAATCAAAAAGAAAGAAGAACTAACCGCCGAGGCTCACAGGGTTCGCGGCGAACTACGTGAAACAGAACAGCGATTAAGCAAGCGTGAAGACGTGCTCGAAAAGCAGGTAGAGATGGTCGAGCAGCGCGAGAATTCCGCCAAGAACCTTGAAAAAGAGGCACAGCGACGCCTCGAACACGCCGAAGAAAAAGACAAGCAACTGTCGTCTCTTCTGGCTCAGCAGAAAAACCAGCTATTGAAAATATCAGCTATGAGTTTGGATGAGGCGAAAGAGCTGCTGCTCAAGCGGCTTGAAGACGAATGCGAACATGAAATGGCGACCCTGATTAAGCGAAAAGTCGAAGAGGCGCGAGAGATAGCGGATGAAAAGAGCCGTGAAATCATCAATACCGCTATTCAGCGATATGCAGCCGAGCAGACATGCGATGCAACCGTTTCGACGGTTGAAATCCCCAACGATGACATGAAAGGCCGAGTCATTGGCCGTGAAGGCCGAAATATACGAGCTTTTGAGAAGGCCACGGGAGTTGACGTTATTGTTGACGACACGCCCGGCATGGTAATCGTTAGCGGTTTCAATCCGGTGCGGCGAGAGGTTGCCCGACTGGCGATGGAGCGGCTGATACAGGATGGACGTATCCATCCTTCGAGAATCGAGGAACTGGTCGCCCAGACGAAAAAGGAAGTTAACCATAAAATCCTTCAGCTTGGCAAAGACGCCGCCGTGGAGACCAACGTGCGCGGCCTGCCCAACCGCGTACTGAGCCTGATTGGTGCTCTTCACTTTAGAACCAGCTATGGCCAAAACGTTCTGCGCCACAGCATTGAGGTGGCTTTTCTTGGGCAGGTTATGGCTGACGAACTGAACCTGGATGGTACAATCGCCAGACGCGCGGGGCTTCTGCATGACATCGGAAAAGCCATCGACCATGAAGTCGAAGGCGGGCACCCTGAAATCGGGGCCAACTTCCTCAAGCGATTCAACGAATCGCCCATTGTGCTTAACGCGGTATCCGGCCATCACGGCGATGTACCAGCCAACAATCCTTATACACCGTTGATTGCCGCTGCAGATGCGATAAGTGCCTCACGACCCGGCGCCAGACGTGAAACGCTCGAGCGATATATTAAGAGGCTCGAGAAGCTGGAGGAAATCGCCAGCGGTTTCGAAGGCGTGGAAAACTCCTACGCCATCCAGGCAGGTCGTGAAATCCGAGTCATAGTCGACGCCGAAAAGGTGCCTGATGAAATCGCAATGAAAATAGCGCGCGACATAGCAAATAAGGTCGAGCTGGAAATGACATACCCCGGTGAGATACAGGTAACCCTGCTGCGAGAACTGCGCTGCGTTGAGTACGCAAAATAGCCCGGTGATAAACAATAATAACAAAGGCTAAAATAAAAAGATGAAATTAAACGTCCTGTGTATCGGAGATATCGTGGGCAAGCCCGGGCGGCGCATCGTCGCCGAGAAGCTCAAGTCCCTTATACAGGAATACGAGGTGGACTGCGTAATCGCCAACGCGGAAAACTCAGCAGGCGGCTCGGGATTGACACCACAGATATATAATAAGCTTTTGCGATACGGCGTAAACCTCGTCACCTTAGGCGACCACGTATATCGCAAGCGGGAGATTATACAAACGCTCGAATCGGCTGATAACATCGTCAAGCCGGCTAATCTTTCTGAACACGCCGCGGGCAAGTCGATAGCACTATACAAAACAGGTAAAGGTCCCGTGGTCGGGGTCGTATCACTGATAGGACGAATTTTTATGAAACCTGCGGACTGCCCATACAGCGCTATCGACCACATCCTTCCGGAGATAAGCAGAAAGGCTGACGTCGTATTCATCGATATGCATGCCGAAGCCACGAGTGAAAAAATCGCTGCAGGGTATTACCTTGACGGCAAAGTCAGTTGCGTCTTCGGTACGCATACGCACGTCGTTACCGCCGACGAACGCATACTACCCAAAGGGACCGCTTATATTACCGACATAGGAATGACCGGCCCGCACGATTCGATACTCGGCAGAAAAACGGAGAGCGTTCTCAAATCCTTCCGCACGCAAATGCCCTACCCATTCGAGGTGGCGACCGACGACATTCGACTAAACGGTATCCTGGTCACGGTTGACAGCAACACAAAAACCTCTGAGCGAATACAGAGGATTCGTATCGACGCCGATTTCAAGGAACAGACAAACTACGACCAGGACGACGGTAAACCCGAATACTTCAACCATTTTTAACAAACGGATTATACTTTTTCTCATGCCCTATGGTTGTCTGCGAGCCGTGGCCGGGGTAAACAACGGTTGTGTCCGGCAAAACAAAAAGCCTTTCTCTGATGCTCCGGACTAACTGCGGCATACTGCCGCCGGGAAAATCGGTCCTGCCTATCGAATCCGCAAACAGGGTATCGCCGCTGAAGAGGAACTGTTGGTCCTGAGAATAAAGGCAGATCCCTCCGGGACTATGACCGGGTGCGTGCAGCACTGTAAGCCTTATCTGCGCCTCGTCAATAATGTCACCATCCTTTAACAGGACATCGGCTTGAGGGCAATTTACGGTACAACCCGTAATGAGTGACAGATTTTTCTGCTCATTGGTGAGCATGGATTCATCAGCCTGATGCACGTAAATTACGGTCTCAGCATAGTTGCTTTTTATACCTTCAACACCGCCGATATGGTCGGCATGGCCGTGTGTCAGAACGACCGCAACCGGTTGAAGTTTCTTAGCAGTCAAATACTCGAGCATGCCGTTCGGGTCCAGGCCGGTATCAATAATTAAACATTGACTGACGGCGGAGTCTTCGCGCAAAACATAACAGTTTGTTTCGTACAAACCCAGCACCAGGCAATTAATTTCCATAATAAATCCTCGCAAAGATGCGAAACGATACCACGAATATTTCGTTCAGTCAACAAAGGCTTTGTTCTTGACCGATGTATGCATCTTTGCTATCGTGCTGCGGTTAAATTTGAACCAATACTTTCGATTTTTAAACCTGCTTAAGGACAAAAGACGGACATATGCATTACCTCCGGCGACTATTCAAATATATCTGGCCGCAGTGGCACAGGATTATCGCTATTTTCATTTCTGTATTGATTGCCAGCATCCTGCTGTCACTGAGCTTTGTCACTGTCATCCCCATGCTGAAAGTCATGATGGGCCAGGAGGGACTGCACGGTTATGTGGACCGTAAAATCTGCAGTAATCGGTATGGTCTGAAATTCTATATTCCCGACCGGACGGAAATTCTCGATTCAAACGACCCGGACATTGCTTATTACCTGCTTATAACACAAGTCAAAGAGGACAGCCCCGCCGAAAAAGCCGGCCTGCAGCCACAGGACCAAATCGTCGGCGCCGGCAACGCCATAATATCGGAATCCGTAAAGGAAGCGTCGACCCTGACGCTGCTAAATGAGCTTGCAATGGCGCCGGGACATCAACAGCTCAAAATCCAGTACAAACGTCTCGACTCACAGGGACAACCCAGGAATTACAGTACAACCATAAATATTCGCAGCCGGCCTTTTTATCTCGAGACCGTAGAAAATTTAATGAGCTTTGTCCCCGTTGAGCCGAACAGGCAGAACAAAATCAAGACTATGAGTATGATTATTATTATTCTGGCCGTTTTCACCCTTATCCGATGTGTCGCCACTTTCGTTCAGAAGTACCTCGCATCCAAAGTAACCTATATTGCTATTACCAATCTTCGCAACGAGACGTTCGGTCATATCATAGACTTACCCGTATCCTTCTTTGACAACAGGAAACCAAGTGATTCTGTAAGCAGAATTAATCGCGATACAGCTACACTGTCAGCAGGAGTATCAATGTTTTTGGGAAAGGCGCTTCGCGAGCCTATGCAGGTTGCGGTCCTAATCATTATAGCGATGTTACTGAACTACAGGCTGACCCTGATATTTCTTCTAAGCGCCCCGCTGACGGTCGCGGCTGTAATGCGTCTGGGAAAACGAATAAGGCGTGCAACAAAGAAGTCACTGGTAAGTGGAAGCCTTATGCTGGGCAAATTAAATGAGGCTTTTAGTTCGGTCAAAGTTATAAAGGTATATAATCAGCAGGACTATGAAAAAAACAAATTCGGCCTGATAAACAAGGGGCTACTAAAACAACAGCTTCGTATCGGTAAAGTCGAAGCTTCTACCGCTCCTATAATGGAGGTTCTTGGTATGGCGGCGGGCAGTGCCGCCCTGCTGCTCGGCATTCACTGGATAGTCTCCGGCGGTCTCGACGAAAGTGAATTTTTCGGCCTGCTGGTAATTCTCGGAGCGGCCGCTGAAAGTGTAAGAAAAAGCAGCGGCCTGTGGAACAAGGTACAGCAGGCTAACGCCGCGGCTGAACGAATCTACAGTCTGCTCGATGAGCCTGTTGAAAAGGAAAAACCGAACGCACACAATTTAAATCAGATAAACGGCAAGATAGAGTTCCGCAATGTTGTATTCACTTATACTAACACGACCAGGCCCGTACTGAACGGCATCAATCTGGAGGTACAGGCAGGCCACAACATCGCCATCGTCGGCCCGAACGGCTCGGGCAAGACAACTATGGTAAATCTTATTCCTCGATTCTACGATGTCGATTCCGGAGCTGTGCTGATTGACGGCTGCGACGTTCGTGACTGTACCCTGAGAAGCCTGCGGCAACAAATCGGCCTCGTGACACAAAACGTAGTGACCTTTAACGATACCATCGCAGCAAACATAGGATACGGTAAAAGCAACGCTACGATGGACGAAATAATCAGCGCAGCAGAAAAATCCAAGGCCCACGAATTCATTATGCAGCTTCCGGTTGGTTACGAAACGAAAATAGGTGAGCATGGGACGGGACTTAGTGGAGGACAATTACAGAGAATCGTTATCGCACGGGCCATTATCAAAGACCCTGCAATACTAATCTTTGACGAAGCAACCAGCCAGGTCGATGCCGACAGCGAGGCGAAAATCCACGGCGCCATCGAGGAACTCATGCGGCAAAGGACCGCCCTTATTATTGCTCATCGATTCAGCACTGTGATAAGCGCCGACATAATCGTGGTGGTGGACAACGGCCGAATCATTGCTCAGGGTAAACACGAGCAGCTGATACAGTCGTGCCTGCTCTACCAAAGCCTTTACGAAACACAGTTAGTCAAAGCCTGAGCTGCCTATCCGGAAAATCCTTGCCTTTGGTCCGGCCCACGGTAAAATCTGTTCTTTTGGTTTATAGAGAGTAGCCGAATTGCCGATTAATTATGAGAATCACGGGTAAGGATAAGGATATCGAGCAGGAACCGCTGAACCGAATATGTCGAAACTAAACAGACAACTAAGAGCGTACGAGCTGTTTACCAAATACGAGGGCAATCCTATCCTGACCTCCAAACACTGGCCCTATCCTGTGAATTCCGTTATGAACCCGGCCGCGATTAAACTTAACTCCGAAACCCTGTTACTTGTTCGCTGCGAAGATATGCGGGGATTTTCACATTTAACAGTAGCCAGAAGTGAAGATGGTTTTACAAACTGGAAAATTGACGACCACCCCACTATGCAGGCGGATATCAACAGCAATGAGGAACGCTGGGGACTGGAAGACCCGCGTATCATCTGGCTGGAAGAGCAAAAGCAATTTGCCATCACATACGTTTCGTTCGGCGAGGGTGGTCCGACTATTTCACTTGCCATTACCAAAAACTTTAAGACCTTCGCACGTCTCGGCGCGATGCTGCCGCCCGAAGATAAAGACGCCTGCCTTTTTCCGAGAAGATTCCGGGGCCGATTCGCCCTGATACACAGGCCGATTGTGCGCGGCGAAGCCCATATGTGGTTAAGCTTCTCGCCAGACCTCAAACACTGGGGCGACCACAGGTCTCTTGTTAAAACACGTGCAGGCTATTGGGACAACGCCAGGGTCGGCCTTGCTTGTCAGCCTCTCGAGACAGAGCACGGCTGGCTCGTTTTCTATCACGGGGTTCGCGGCACCGCAGCCGGAGCCGTTTATCGTCTGGGGCTGGTTCTGCTTGATTTGGACGAACCATGGCGCGTGCTAAGGCGAAGTGACGAATGGCTACTTGGACCGAGCGAATTCTACGAGAGAGTCGGAGATGTCGGTGATGTTATCTTTCCTACCGGCGTTACGGTGACTAAGGAAACTGATACATTGAATATCTACTACGGCGCCGCCGATTGTACGGTGGCCCTGGCTACAGCAAAACTCAGCAACGTAATTGACTATATCCTCAGCAGTCCGGAGGCTGAAGATTAGAACCAGGCATAGCTGAATCCGCGCATAAAAAAAGCCAGACCCTATGAATCAGAATCTGGCTTCGGAGGAGGGTGATGAAAAGCTAATTAATGCATGTTATCACATATAATTTCTTTCCTTCCACCTGCCTTTGCTTAACTATTTAATCGCCTAAGCCAAGCGGAATTCTTTAATCAAATTCATATTTTCAATTCAGAGTGCAGTTCCTATTAGGACTATCAATTATAAACTCTTGAAATATCTCCATTATTTGGTATTTTCCTATAAAAGCCGTAAATTCCGGCGAAAAACCCTTGTTTTGTACGTCACTTTTCGCCTCAATGTTCTGGCAAATTTTAACTATTTTCTTGTTAGTTTCCAAAACGAATTTGTTTGAAAGTCACTATGAATACGAAAGTTACAATCGCCGACCTCATCAAAGCTAAAATTGAAGGCAAAAAAATTGCCGCGGTAAGCTGCTACGACTACCTCACCGCCAGGCTCGTTGCCCAGACTAACATTGCAATGGTCCTCGTCGGTGACTCCGCGGCACAATTAGTTCTCGGTTTCGACTCCACATTACCCGCTACTATGGATTTCATGGTCGCTATAACCGCCGCCGTCCGCCGCGGCGCGCCCAATGTATGCCTCGTAGCTGATATGCCTTTCCTATCTTATCAGGTCGGCCTTGCCGAGGCTGTCAAAAACGCAGGCCGATTCGCGGTCGATGCTGGAGTTCAAATAATAAAAATAGAAGTTACCAACGCTCACCTCGACGTAATAAAAAAAGTCAGTGACGCAGGTATGGCGGTTATGGCGCATATCGGCATTCGGCCGCAGAATATATCCAAAATCGGCAGACTCAAAGCCGAAGGCACAACCGCTGAAATGGCCGTCGAGCTTATCGAACTTTCTAAGCAGGTCGTTGACGCCGGCGCCGTCTGCCTGCTGCTCGAAGGCGTCGCCGCCGAGGTCGCCCAAATTATAACTAAAAATACCGACGTCCCCGTCATCGGCTGCGGCTCCGGTCCCGGCTGTGATGGCCAAATCCTCGTAGCCCCCGACATACTCGGCCTGACCGACGGCCCAAAACCGAAATTCTCTCAGTCTTTCGGCCAAATCGGAAAGGCCTCTCTCGAAGCCTTTGAAAAATACGCCGCCGAGGTCACCGCCGGGACATACCCCGATAATGACCACTGCTATCGTATGAAACAAGGCCACCTCGATACACTTAAAAAAATGACAGATAGACGTCCAGAATGAACTTCTACCTGTCATCCTGAGCGCAGCGAAGGATCTATCAAGCATCGAGCATCTAGAATCAAGCATCTAGAATCGAGTACTCCAAATCCTTAAAAACAAAATCTGAATTTTTTAGCCCCCTGTCAGAATATTTCAGAAGTCTCCATGACTGCTTTTTTATAATTTAGGAACAGGATATCTATCTAAGTCTTTCTCAAAATCTTCCTTGCTCATCTTCCTTTTATAATCTGTATATGGGTCGAGAGGATATGAAACAAGGTCTTTCATCTCCCAAGATAATACAAATATGAATATTTCATTTAGTTTCTTACTTAACTCTGATCTATCCGTTGAGCACTGAACACTCCTAGTGTGTTTATCAGCTCTTGTTTGGGTTTCATAATCATCTACCCACCAATCAGCTAAAATCAAAATATTATGCTCATCTTCTTTAGTTATTTCAATATAACAAGCTCCTCCTTGTGGGTGTTGAAATACCAATTGCCATCCATCTATATTCCGGTAATACTTTTCGATTTTTAAGTTGTGATTCGAAGCAAATTCACGAATTGGTGAGCCAATCGCTTCGAAAAACTCATCAACGCCAGGTCTTGCAACGCCCCATATTTCTTCTTTTATCATTATGAGCTTTACCTTAGAACATCATGCAGATTACCTTCTAGTATTGGAATTGGACCGAAAACAGTTCCTGAACTCGTTCCATTTGGAAGGTACCATCCTTGTCCACCTCCAGCTAACCACAATCCTTTAATATAGTTATCATTACGACCACGTATAGGATGTGGCCCATATATCTTTGTATTCCAATTCGGGAAGATAACGTAAATCGCATTGCGCGGAGGACCTTCAAATTGGGCAAGGTAATATTTTGCATGCCACCCCGTAGGATAAACCGTCTTTGTGCACCACGAAGGGGCCCATAATCCCGTTCCCTGTCTGAATATTTTTGCTCTATCTCTGAATCCGTAATGGAGGTAAACAGGAACTTCGTTCCGGTTTCTTTTCCTAACAAATGGCTTTAACTTATTTTCAAGCTCTTGCAAATCGTCCTGAGTTAATCCGCCTACGTGCGTAGAAGTAAAAGTCTGTACTATTCGCTGAGATGTCTGGAAGTCTATATCTTCGGCGGCCAGTATCTGGGCAGGGTCCCAGGACGTAGACATAATCTGCGTTGCTCCAACTGCCACCGCCGTTGCAAGTGCCGATATCTTTACTATCATCGGGGTCTGTGCTTCATAGTAATGAACCTGCAACTGCGACTGAAAAGACATATTCATTTGAAGGGCAGGCAAACCGAATTGTCCCGTCGGGTCGGTCAAATTAATCGGGTCATTGTTGCAGTAAACATATTCGTGCAGGTTCTGAGGCTGTGTCTTTTCGCCTGTATACGGGTCCATCCGGTTGAATCGGCCGTTGGATGGGTTATAGTAAGCACCGGCCGGATTAAAACCGGACAAAAACAGAACAACTGATATTACAAGGATAAATGCTTTCCTGAATTCGTGCTTCATCTCTTTACTCCTTATGACACGGTAATGTTCGCATATCTTATACATAACATTTATTGCTGTCCAGAATTTTGTGTGCCTGGGGGCGTTGTTTTTCGCATCAAATCATCCTGCGGGTTTGCAGGCTGCTGCTGATTGAGCCAGTAAGATGGATTCTTCATCTGCTCCTGGGTATGTCTCTGCCTTTCTACAAAATCAGGCAGCCCGTCGGTATCCTCAGGAAGTCTGTTGTTTAACATTCTTTCTTTCGCCAACTCCTGCTGCAAAATACGCAGTTTGTTAAAGAATTCCGGACCCGGCACAGGCGGATATGACCATATTGGCAATTGTTTATCAATTCTCAGCCCAGACCAGCTTGTATACCTGATGTTATCTGTTTTCATAAGCTCACAGTCCTCCAGCCACATCCTTCGCAATTCCGCATCCACTGTTACAGCAAGCGGAATAATGTTATTCACGTAATCCGGCGAATAACTGTAAGCGTATGCAAAAGCAATTTGTGCCTCACAAATTCTGTCGCAGTCTGCAAGATTATGCCCCCGGCATACAAGAAAAAATGAAAGGGCATCGGCTGCCGTAAAAGACTTGAGAAAACGGCCTCTCTTAAGCTCGAGATTGCTGAGCTTTCTTGGGCGTTCCATATATTCTTCATCAGGCGGAGTCTGAACACCGGGACACGCGACCTCTATATTAAACCTCTCGCCCGTTTTATCATCATCCCATCGAATGAACAAATGCAGACCGGTCTCAACTAGTTTTAACGGATACCCCAGACGTCTGCCTACGGCGGTACATACCACAGGCAGGGACACACAACTGCCTTCTCTTTTGTCTCCTAACAATCCATGTATGAATATCTGTGAGCTGTCGGAATAATCCATATCCTTCATATTTTCGAGGTTGTAATGAATCCTGAAAAGGTGTTTCAGGCCGTAGCACATAGTAACAACGCGAAACATATTCTCTGAATTGTCATACTGCTCAGGATGTTCATTATATTTCGGCAACAACTTTTCTATATCTGCTCCGACCGTCTCTGCCCATTCATCAAGTATTGCAAGACATTTATCGATGTCGAGATTATCAGCTCCTTTCAGACCTTGCGCGCATAATAGATTCATTAGGCCGATATCAACCTCCTCTAATTCATCCGGGGGCAGGGCCAGAAGCTGGTTCAAAGAACGAATTTGCACATAATTAACATCTGTAAGCCGATGTCTGTCGATATCTTTGGGACTAATCGTGTAAACTACTGTTCGAGTCCGTTTTCCTCTTTTCCATGGTTTCGATTCGATAAAAATAAACGCTGTCATTATTAAAATGGTCCCGAACAGAAATGCAAAGCAGGTACAGAAAAAAAGAATCCGCTTTACTTCATTATTTTTCGATTTCCTCCTCCGCCTCTTGTTCCCTTCCTGCCTCATCTACTCTCCCTTCATTTTAATGTCCGTGTCCTCCGTAAATCTTTTCAGTCAACATCCACATCAATCTCATTTTCTCTCAATATAATGAAAGTATCGAGCACATTTTATTTTGGCTTCCCTTAATGAACAACCCTTTTTTCGCATCAGCCAATTAACATACGAGACCTTACGCTTTCCCAAAGGCTGAGTTTTGTCCTTAAATGTTACGTATTTCCGAACCATACCTAAAAAAATCCATTTTAATCCGCGGTTAAATATTATCCCTTTTGCCCCAAAATAACAACCAAAAATCCACAACTAAAAATAATCAATAATCCTTAATCAATAATCATTTACATTATCCCTTTTACCCCAAAATAACAACTAAAAACCTTGCTTTTACCAACCACGAAGCCCGCGAAGTTGCACGAAGTGTATATGTATATATATATTGTTCTTCGTGGTTCTCTGTGTCCTTCGTGAAGATATGAAGAGAGGGCATCCTTAAGTATAATTCGGCTGACAATGT
>CAZOVR010000011.1:0-73734 GCA_964583405.1 uncultured Pirellulales bacterium | reverse complement strand
TTAATGAATAAGTTCTTTTTGATTTTAGTTGTTGTCTGCACATTCCTCGGGTGCAGTGGAAAATGGTCCGATGATGACGCCCAGCTGCAACAAATGGTAGTCGAGAAGACGGGAACGGAGGAGACGGCGGTACAGGTGCAGGAGAGTACAGAAGGGTTCAATGACGCTAACGGGCCTACAGTATTTCTTTTCAGTCAAACAGGAGGGTATCCGGATAATACACTGTCTGATTTTATGTACTTCGTGCCGCTGATATCGCCCGTGCCGGTCTCGGCGGTTACAAGCCAAAACAATACACAGGGCGGTAATCTTCTTTCATACGAAAGCGGTAAAAAAGGGGACAGCTTTTATGTGGCCTGCGAGTTCAGGATGAAAGGCGCGGGATTTTATCTGAATAAATTCGACGGCGACGCAATGATCGAGTGGAACATCAAATCAGTCAGTAATAAAAAAGTGCTTAAGAACACCCTCGATTACATTAAATTCGAGGGTACGGGTTACGGCAGGATTGAGGCCAGGGGAACAATCAATGATTCGGTGATGACGGTTGAAAACGTTGAGGTGCATTTCGACGCCAGGGGCGCGGAAAGCCCGGTAACGATCGGCCTATTTGATGTGGATGTTACCAAAAAGGAAAACGGTCATTATACGGGGTATAACAATAAAGTTGCAAGGATTACGACGCTGACGTTTAATCGAAGCGAGACGGCCCCCAGGATGGAACTTAAGATTTCGGCTGTGGGAAAAGATGAAGAGTCGCTGGGCACGTGGGCGCACATTAAAGGGTTTCTTGGAAACTTCTTTATAGACCCGATAGAAATAGATAAGTTAGGCAATAATACTATGCTGGAATTCGGTCTCGGCCTGTATAACAGGGAGCCGAAGTTCACATTTCCAATAGCGAAGAATCTAAAAACCATAAATTAGCCACAGGATGTTTCACCATGAAGAACATGAAGGTACTGAAGGGAATATAATCTACGGATTATTAAAAATTAAGAAGCAAAAGGCGGGATTATGTTTCGGTATTATACTAACGCAATTTCGAACGCAAGCAAGTCGATTGCATGGGGAATATTTGTCTTCGGTCTTTTGCTGGTCGGATTCGGGGTCCTGATTTTAGCCCTGCCGAAACTGTTTGCGATGTTAGCAGCTATTGTCTTTTTTATCGCAGGTGCGGGGTGTGCCGGGACGGCCTTGAAGATATACCTGGCACAGAGACATATCGACAGAATCACCAAGGACGACGGTTCAACAGGGTACAGAGAAAACGTGCAGATACACCTCGAAGATAAAGACGAATTTTAAGCAAAGCCACAGAGAACATCCGCCGTCGCTAAAATCTATGGCGGGACAGGCAGAGGTCACAGAGGGAATTTTTTTAATCACTGATTACTCTGATTGAAAAGAACACAATCCTTCTTCGCCGAAGCTTCCGCCTTCGTGACACTTCGCCCTAGTAAACAAAATACAAAAAGGTCAGCGCAGTTTAAGTGTGGCCAGTGCGATGGCGGCGAAGAAGGCGGCAAGGAGCCAGAAGCGAACAATGACCTGCGGTTCGGACCAGCCTTTGAGATGAAAATGATGATGGAGCGGGGCGCAGCGGAACAATCTTTTGCCGCCTGTGTATCTGAAATAAAGTACCTGCAAGACGACGCTCATCAACTCCATAATAAATACGCCTCCGATAAGCAGAAGCAGTAATTCATTTCTTGTAACCAGCGCGCCGTAGCCCATAGCGGCACCGAGTGGCAGTGAGCCGACGTCGCCCATAAAGACCTGTGCGGGGTGACAGTTGTACCATAGAAAGCCGAGGATGGCTCCGAGGATTGCGGCGTAAAAGACACTCAATTCTCCTGCTCCTGGGATAGCGGGCAGAAGCAAGTAGCTGGCCCAGGTGATTTGACTGGTGCGGTCCATAAATTCCGAGGCGACGTAACAGAGTACTACGAGGACGGCAGCGACTATTCCGACGCAGCCTGCGGCGAGGCCGTCCATTCCGTCGGTCAGGTTGACGGCGTTGCTGGTTGCGGTCAGATAGAAAATAGCAATGAGTACGAACATCCAGGTCTGGAGGGGCAGGCCCTGCTTATAGAACGGGACCCAGAGTCTCATGCCGTCGTCGATGTTTCCCCTGACGAAATCGCTGTATAAAAATGAGGCAATCAGGACGGCCCCGCCTATCTGGAAGACGAGTTTTTCCCAGACCTTCAGGCCGTCGCGGCTTCGATGGCGCAAACGGGCGGTTAATTTGAGCCAATCATCAACCGCACCGAGTCCGCCAAACCATATAACAAGGACTATCGCTTTCTGGACGAAGGGGTTGTCGAGCCTAGCCCAGAGGATTGTGGCGACGAGCACGGCGAGGATGATAATAAGTCCGCCCATTGTCGGGGTGTTGGCCTTTTCCTTTGTCAGCTCGTTGAGGGCCTCGTGGTGGAACTCGGGCCTGTCGCCGATTTTCTTTCGCATCAGCCAGCGGATAATCCTGGGGCCCAGCAGGATTGCAATGGCAAAGGCGGTGAGGCTGGCGACGATGCAGCGAAACATCACGTTCTGGTAGGCGTAAAATCCTAACCGGTGAGTGAAACTGTCACGAAGATAGTAAAGAATATGGTAAATCAATTTATTTCTCGATACTCGATACTTGATGCTCGAAAAGTTTTTGAACGACTTTTTCGAGCGCGACGCTTCTGGAACCTTTCACTAATACTATATCGTAATCTTCCATAAATTTGTGCAGATTATCAGCGGCTGAGTCCGCATCGGCAAAGTTTTCAACTTCAAGCTCGTAGTCAGCCATGTGCTGCGCCGTCGAAGCGGCGACGGCAGCGAGGGGTCCGACAGCAACGACGAGCCGAACACCGGCTTTGACTATATCAGATGCCAATTCCCTGTGAAGCTGGTGCGACTGGTCGCCCAATTCGGCCATGTCACCGCAGATAAATACGGGGCGTCGGTCTTCACTTGCAGCCATTTTGGAGAATAGTTCAAGTGCATTTTTCATAGAGCCGGGATTGGCGTTGTAGCAATCATCGATAACCGTAATCGTGCCGAGATTTTTTATGTCGGTCCGCATCGGTATAGGGGGCAGATTCCTAACAGCTTCGGCGAACTGCCCGGCGGTAAAGCCCAATTCATTACAGACGGTCCAGGCAGTGAGGGCGTTTTCGAGATTGCCTCTGCCGCCGAGAGGCACGTTTATTGTTATCCGATCGATTGTAAAGCGGCTGCTGTCGTAATTCCAATCGGACTGTTGAGGATAAATGTCACACTTCTGCGAAAGGCCGAAAGTATTGAACGCCAGACCGAGGCGGCCAGCGGCTCTGACGAGATTTTCATTATCACCGTTTATAAACAGCTTGCCGCCGGGTGAAAGGCCTTCGGCAATTGAGAGTTTTTCCTCAACGATTGCTTCGAGACTACCAAAACCTTCCAGATGTGCGGGGCAGACGTTAGTAATGACAGCCATATCCGGCTGAGCGATTTTACTGAGGTAAGCTATTTCGCCGGGTTTATTTGCCCCAAGCTCGGCGACAACGAATTGGTTATCAGGTTTAGCGGCAAGAAGAGTCAGAGGCAGACCGATTTGGTTGTTGAAGTTTTTAGGGGCCTGGAAGACACGGTACCTGCTGCTTAAGACGTGTGCGATGATGTGCCTTGTGGTGGTCTTTCCGACCGAGCCTGTTATCGCGACGACCTTAAAACCACATTCGGTTCTGTAATGGGCCGCAAGAGCGCCGAGGGCCTTTACAGTATCGTCAACCCGGAGAAGATATTTTTCGTCCGCATTAGTCAGGTCAATGCCCCTGTTGACTACGGCGCAGGCGGCGCCTTTTTTAATGGCCTGGCTGACAAAGTTATGGCCGTCAAAGTTCGGTCCCGGTATAGCGAAAAAACAATCGCCGTCACTGATAGAACGTGAATCGGTAGAAATCGCGACAATGCTTCCACCCTGCCGCGATGTATGGGCCTTTAGAATATGTACCAGGTTTTGAATCGTATGGGCTTTCATTTTATTGTCGCAAGGCAATCGGCGGCGATTTCTTTGTCGCTGAAGGGTATTTTTTCTTCGCCGATTATTTGGTAATTTTCGTGACCTTTGCCGGCGATGAGGACAATGTCGTCTTTTTCGGCACGGCAAACGGCGCAGCGGATGGCTTCGTCGCGCTGCAGCTCCACGAAAATCGTATCAGCAGTCGGGCGCTCAAAGCCGGTCATTATTTCACCGATGATGAATTCGGGCTGCTCGGTCCTGGGATTATCACTTGTTACGACGACTATATCGGCAAGCTGCTCGGCGACCGCGGCCATTCGCGGTCGTTTTGTTCTGTCCCTGTCTCCGCCGCATCCGAAGACTACTATGAGTCTGCCTTTGCAAAGAGGTTTTAAGGTTGAAAGGACGTTTTTGAGGGCGTCGTCGGTGTGGGCATAATCTATGAGTATTGTAAAGGGGCCGTCGAAATCGACTCTTTCGAGTCGGCCGGGTACGTTTGTTAAAGCCGACAGGCCTATGGCGATGGTTTTCAAGTCCAGGCCTGTTGCCAAGCACAGGCCGGCCGCGGCGAGATGATTGCTAACGTTATATAAACCGAGAAGCGGTGTCGAGACCGGAAAACTTTGCCCAGAGTAAGACAAATTAAAACACGTCCCCTCGATAGTCATAGATTCGATACGGGCGGTTATGTCCGAGTCATTGTCGATACCGTACCAGAGGGGCTTTGCGGAAGTTCGTTTAGCAATTTCGGCGGAATGTGATGACTGGCTGTTAAGAACGGCTATAGAATCAGGGGACAGTCTTTCAAACAGCTTTGTCTTGGCGGAGAGATAGGCCGATTCTGTCAGGTGATAATCGAGGTGGTCGCCGGTGAGGTTAGTAAAGGCTGCGGCGGTAAAGTTGACAGCGGCCAAGCGGTTCTGGTCGAGGGCGTGACTGCTCGCTTCGATGACCATATAACGTGCGCCAGCGCTTACCATCCGCTTTTGCGCTTCAGCAATTGTTAAACAATCGGGAGTAGTAAGCGGAGCATCGGTAACCTGGTCGCCGGTATCGTATATGACGGTGCCGAGCAGGCCGCACTTTCGGCCTGCGCTGCGTAAGACGGAGCGTACCAGAAAAGCAACAGTTGTTTTGCCGTTTGTACCGGTGACGGCGAGATTGGTCAGCTTCGAGGCGGGATTGCCGCAACGGGCCTGTGCGAGGAGCGCGGCGACGGAGGTAGTATCGGGGACATTAATAAAGACACCCCCCAGGCAGGCCTGGGGGCTAAACAAATTTGATTGGTAAACTATGTATTTTGCGCCGGCGGCGAGGGCCTTGGGGATAAAATCGTGACCGTCGAAATTCGTGCCGGAGATAGCTATGAAACAATCGCCCGGCTGGATAAGGCGAGAATCGATACAAAGGCCCGGTGCATCCGTGCCACAAACAAGTTCAAGCAAGCTGTTAAAATCCATTGCACATCCTGTGCTATACCGCTGAAAAAAGCTGTTTTTGACTATTTTAGTTAAAACAGGTAAATTTGCAACAAGTCTGTCTTTATCAGAGGCAAAGAATCTGTTATTGTGTACAGTGGTGGGTGCAAACGAAAAAGCGCTAAATTCTATGAAATGGGGTCAAATATGAGAGTTCGAGGTATATTCGCAGCGATTATCACAGCAATTTTGTTTTCGGGATGGTTTTGTGCACGTGGTGAAACTCAGTACCTGGCTATATTTATTGACGGGCAAAAGGCGGGATATGCTGTGCACAACAGGGTTGTTTCCGAGCGGACAGTTCGCACTACAGATACGGTCATGCTTACGATAAACAGGTTCGATGTACCGGTAACCATGAACATGGTCGAGAGCAGTATCGAGACGAAAGAGGGGCGACCGCTCGGGTTCGAATCGATACAGGATATGAGCCTGATGCGGACGACAATGACCGGCACGGTATCACAGGACGGTACTGTTAACGTCACTTCGGTTACCGGTCAATTAGAGCAGACAAAGACCTTCGACTGGCCTGACGGTGCGCTGATGGCCGAAGGGCTTCGTCTTTTGCAGGAAAAAAAGGGACTGGCGGAGGGGACGCAGTATTCAGCCAAGGTCTTCAGTCCGTCGACGCTGCAGGCGCTGGATACGAAGATAAGAATCGGTGCGAAGAAACAGGTCGACCTTTTGGGAAAGAAGGTGACTCTTACGGAGGTCAGCAGTACTACAAATATGTTTATGGCAGGAGACGTGGAAAGCATATCGTACGTCGACGATGAGCTGAATGCTATGAAGACGCAAACGACACTGATGGGTATGAAACTCGAGATGGCAGCGTGCTCAAAGGAATTCGCGATGAGTAAAACAGCGTCGGCAGATTTTATGGGTAAGACGTTTGTTTCAAGTCCCAAACCATTACCGGGAATCGGAAAAGCAAAACGGGCCCGTTATCGAATAAGGCCTACGGAAGACGCAAAAGATTTCAAGATACCATCCAACGATAATCAAAAGGCCAGGAGCACAGCAAGCGGGACGGTGCTTTTAATCGTAAAGCCTGCACCGATGCCGAACAGAGCGAGATTAGGCTATCGCGGCAGAGACCCTGAGGTCCTCAAAGCTTTAAAACCGAATCGTTTTGTTCAAAGCGATAACGAGAAAATCATACAGCTTGCCAAAGCAGCGATAGGCGAAACAAATAACGCGGTAGAGGCTGCGCGGAAAATCGAGGACTTCGTAGGCGATTATATCGAGCATAAAAATTTATCGGTGGGATACGCATCCGCAGCTGAAATTGCCGAAAGCCGGCAGGGAGACTGCACGGAGTTCGCGGTCCTGACGGCGGCGCTGTGCCGTGCAGCAGGGATACCTGCACGAATCGCAGTAGGTGTTGCGTATGTCGATGAATTTCTGGGATACGAGAACGTGTTCGGCGGACACGCGTGGACGGAGGCCTATATCGGCAACAGGTGGGTCGGTCTGGATTCGGCTTTCAAGGCAACCGGCAGAGGCGGATATGACGCGGGACATATCGCACTTGCGACGGGCAGCGGTGAACTGGAAGATTACTTCAGCCTGCTTTTCAATATTGGGCAGTTCGAAATAGAAGAAGTGACGATACAGAAATAGAAGCCTGTTTAGTCGAACTGGATGTCGTTCAGGACAAGCTGGACGGTGCTGGTGCCGTTGAAGTGGTTGATGTCGGGCTCATAGGCGACGTGGAAACAGTCGTTTTCGAGGAGTTTCTTTTCGAGCCTGCCCATTCCGAAACCTATGCAGCGGATAGAGTTTGTGTTGTCGGTTACGGCGAGCTGTAAGTGGTCGCTGCGTGCGCCGACTCGTCTCGGCTGGGCGGCGAGCTTGACGCCTTTGGTGGCGAAAAGCGGCCTGGGATTGCCCTGTCCGAAGGGGCCGAGCATCTGAAGCTGTTTTACCGTATCATGGCTGAAATGTTCCAGCGGCGCTTCGGCGTCGATGTGGACCTGAGCGACGAGAACATCATCGCTGAGGTTGTCCGCAGCGTAGGCCTCGAAATCGGCGGCGAACTGTTTGATTTTTTCGGCGGGCAGTTTCAAGCCGGCGGCCATAGCGTGACCGCCGAAACTCGTCAGGTCTTTCGAGCAGGCTTTGATACCTGCGAGCACATCGAAACCATCAACCGAACGCGCCGAGCCCTGTGCGATAGATTCGGAGTTATTCAGAAGGATGGTCGGGCGATGGTATTTATCAATGATGCGAGAGGCGACAATTCCGATTACGCCGACATGCCAGTCGGGGCTCGCAAGCACGATGGTTTTTCGGTCGGGATGATTCAGGCGCCGATGTGTAATCATCTCACAGGCCTGTTTGAAGATTTTTCTTTCACAGCGTCGCCGTTGTTCGTTTTGCTGTTTGAGATATTCAGCGATATTCATCGAGCGAGCATCATTGTCACTGGTCAGCAGCTCGACGGCGAGCCGGGCGTGACCCATTCGCCCTGCCGCGTTGAGCATAGGAGCGAGTCTAAAACCGATATCGTAACTGTCGAGCCCTTCTCCTGTCAGGCCGGCCGTTTCGATAAGGGCCCTGATACCTGAGAGTTTGCATTCGGCAAGGGTCTTAAGACCATAGCTGGTGAGGATGCGGTTTTCACCTTTGAGGTCAACGACGTCGGCTATGGTTCCGATTGCGGCCAGGCTGGTAGCGTTGAGCATAAACTCGCGAAGGTCGGCGTTGAGTTTGGCGCCTCCGCTGAAGGCATCGGCCAGTGCCCAGGCCAGCTTGAAAGCGACCATAGCGCCGGAAGAATCCTGATTAGGGTATGTATCATTCAGAGCAGGATGGACTATCGCCACAGCCTCGGGAAGTACAGAGTCCGGGCGGTGATGGTCGGTTATTATCAATTCGAGATTCAACTGCTTAGCGAGCTTAGCGGATTCGACGGCGGTTATTCCGCAATCGACGGTTATCATCAGCCGAGTACCTGATGCGGCGATGGATTCGACTGCTTCTTTATTAAGGCCGTAGCCTTCGTCGATTCGATGGGGGATGTAATAATCGATGTCGCCTCCGAGAATTTGTATCAGGTGCCACAAAATAGAAATACCCGTTATTCCGTCAACGTCGTAATCGCCATAGACGGTGAGCTTTTCTTTTTCTTCAATAGCCCTTTTGATTCTCTGGACGGCTTCGACGACGCCGGGCATCCTCTGCGGTGCTATCAGGTCGCTGAGGCGGGGTCTTAGAAATTCAGAGGCCTGTCGGATGTCAATTATGCCGCGATTGATGAGGACCTGGGCGACTACGGGAGAGATTTTGAGGCAATGCGCGAGCTGGTCGCGGCGACTGTCGAGCGGTCTGATGACCCATTGTCTTGTTAATCCGCTTCGTTTTTTGTGCATCCCTGCAACAAGCTGCATCTGGTTTGCCCGCCTGCGATATTGAAAAAATCCATTTCGTGAACAAACCTTTATACCAGAATTATCGGCAGGACTTCAAGGATTATGTGCGTAAATGAGAAGTTTATTCTGCGGTGATGATTGTCTGGAGGAGCTGGTCAAAGTCGGGATATTGGACCAGCCACCATTTGACCAATCGGCCGTCTTTGAGCAGGAAAATGAGCGGGCTTTCGAAAATCCAGTCTCTGCTTTGGTCGAGTTTTCCGACCAATGCGGTGGTATCGGCTGGGATGGGGTCCTGGTCGTCGGGGCCAAAAGGCGGGCCTTTGATAAAGGCGAATTGAATCTGCTCATCGGCGGCAAGCTCTTTGCTATATTGGCTATACAACGGTATGGCGACGGCGCAGTCGGGGCAATCGTAGTGATAGAAAAAGACTATTCTCACATCTCTGAGCAACTGCCTGGCGATATCGACGTGATTGAGCATAAGCTGCCAATCCGGTAAATCCGCTTCATTCGGTTCGGCTGCCGTCTGGTGAACAGACAGATTCGGTTCTATATCAGGGTCGGCGACAATAGGAACCTGGTCAGGCTTTGGTTTTGGATTGTTCTGCCAATTGCCGGGATTTATAACGACGTATTTTTCGCCTCGGTCGGGCGGCTTGTTAAAGGCCAGAGTGGGAACCAGCGCGCCGAGGAGTAGAGACGCAGGAATAGCAACAGCCAGGCAATGAAAAGGATGCGGCCAGGGCGGCGGCAGAAGCTTTTCGCCCTTCGGATAAAAAATCAGCAGTGAGAAAAAGAGTGGAACGTCTATAGTTAAAAGCGTTATCCAGGGATTGACGTGAATCCCGCCGAAACAGCCGCAGGTCAGCTCTCCGGCGGCGGCTTTGTATGCTGTCACGCCGACGAAGAAACCGAATGACAGAACGCCGAGAAGCCAGCCTGCCTTTCTGAACAAACCGGAGATGAGCCAGATACCCAAGCCCATCTCAAGCGGGACCGCTATAAGAAAAAAAACCCATGATTCCCACAGGCCTTTGCTGACAATCGGCTCGGTGAACATCTGATGGGCCTTGAGGGCCGATGCGACAATCAGCAAAAGGCCGGTGATAGTCATTACTGTTCTATTGGCTATTTTCATTTAATTTTTAACCACAGATTAAAACACCTGAAATAAATACAAAACAGGGCAAACCAATAAAACCATCGCCAAGTATTAAATTATTATAGCAAATCGAGCTTTGGAAAACAACCACGAAAATGTTCGGATTGATGTTCAGGCGCGCATGTAGAGGCCGCCGTTCACGGCGATGTACTCGCCGGTTATGAACGATGCGGCTTCGCTGCTGGCCAGGAATAATATCGCTTTTGCAATATCTTCGGGTCTGCCGTTTCTTCCGAGCGGGGTCTGCTTTGCGATTCTTTCCTTTCTTTCGGGGCTGCTGAACTGGTCGTGGAATCGGGTCTCAATCAGGCCGGGTATGACACTGTTGACTCTTATGCCGTACGGAGCAAATTCGTTGGCCATAGCAATTGTCTCTGTAGCAACGGCTGCTTTGGCTCCTGCGTACAATCCGGAGCCGCCGCCTCCGCCGTGATGGCCTGCGATCGAACCTATGTTGATGATATTGCCTTTGCTTTTTTTAAGGTACGGTAAAGCGGCGCGTGTAACCAGAAAGACACTTCGCACATTGGTCGCGTAGACATCATCCTGATATTCGACGGTCGCCTGCTCGAAAGTCTGGCGGTCAATGAGAGTGCCTGCGTTATTTATCAGAACATCGATACCGACTGCTGCTTTTGCAAAGGCCTCGACCATTTCGTGGACCTGCTTTTCTTCGCGGACGTCGGCGCGAATGATGCAGCCGTCGCTGTGTTTTTTGACTTGCTCAAGAGTTTTTTCGGCGCCGTCTTTAGTGTGAAAATAATGTACGCCGACGAAGCTACTCTGTTTTGCGAACATAACAGCGGTGGCCTGGCCGATGCCGCTGCTGGAGCCTGTAACTAAAACTTTTTTGCCTTTAAGGTCTTCGTAAATCATTTCAAATATCTCCGCCTTAAAACCGCTCAACCGGCCAAAATACTATATCCAAACCATCCTCTCCATAAGAATCACTTCTCTTTCCACCTGTATCTATAAAACTCGGGCCTACGCTGTAAAGTATAAACCTATCCTTGTTTACCTTATATTTTAGCAGTTCGCCGCTATAACAGTCGATTGGAACAGTAGTTAAATAACCTTTTTCCACACAATCATCAAGGGACTGGGGCAAATTTCCTTTTTCATTTTTAAATCTGAGTATTCCTAAAATACACAATACAGCCTGGCCGGTCATAACATTTCGATGGTAAATATTTAATATTTCCACGAATGAGCCTAACGAATAGTCTAAAACAAAGTAGTCCCGTGTTAAAGAATGGATTCCGTCATAGTAGGACCGGCCCTGTCTGTTCATCTTCCAGGGAGGCGTGTCCACAAATTTTTCCAGTAATTCCTGTATTTTTTGATATTGCCGAAAAGTTTCGCCTCTCGAAGGATGGCTCATGCATATCGAAATGCTTTTTACCCAACACAAATAGGGTTGAAATGGGGAACTATTAACTGAACGTCGCAACTGCTTCGGGATTAAGAAACCGCTACCATTACTATCATCAGTAAAACAGTGCTGGAACCAGTTATAAGTGTAGCCTTCAGCTTCTCCAAGAAATGATAGCGGGACCATGCGTTTAATAGACTCGTGCAATTTATCCTGAAGTTTTGACATCGTATTAAGAGGTACCGGACAACGGTCAATGACTGTTAAAACCGCCTCATTGGCTAATAAAATCAATGCCATTGCTACTAATTGTTCAATAAGTGATTTTGGTCCGGAATAGTGAATTCCTATCGCGTGTAAACTAAGGATACCAGCCAAGGCCTGTTCGAGCTTTCCATCGGAAGCAAGCCATTTGCTGTAGGATAACAACATCAGTGCTGATTTGCGTAATTTTCCAAGTTCCGGAAAATCTATAGATTCGTTCGAGTCATCGTAATATTTTCTTTCGAACCAGCAGTATGGTTTTTCGGTTGCCTGATTGAGTTGTTTCAGGGTTTCCGAATTAGCGGCTAACCAATCTTCAAGAGTCTCAAGTTCCGCCTCACTCAGGTCGCCGGGCCAGGCTCTTTCAAAGCACTTTATTTCTTCCGGTATTTCCTGAAATGAATTAAATGCAGCTTCGTAATCCGAAGCGGCATTATTGATAAGCTCGTATTCTTTAGGTTTAGTGAGCTGGTTATACTTAGACAAGTAATCAACAGAGATTGTCGGTTTAGCCCTGAGAAGATATATTGTTCTAGTACTAAAAAGCTTTACAAAATCTCCCCATGTTAGTCGATACTTCTCCATAGATATTATTTATTATTTTTGCTCCGGTATTATTTCGTTTTTGAGTTTTTCGTATTCGGCCTTGGCCTGGTCAATCGGTTCGGCGCTTTTGAACCTGGAAATAAGCTTGTGATACAAAAGGACAGCCTTATCAGGGTCGTCGGCCTGAATTTTGCGTATCTGTTCGATGCGGCTGATGATTTTTTCGTCTATTGTCTGAATGATTTTTGCAGCGAGGGCGGCGTTTGGTGATTTGCCGTCTCGCATATCCATACGCAATTTTCTGTAGGCGCCGGGAAAGCCCCTGCATCCGCTGAGCTGGAATCGCAGCTCTTCATAGGGACCCAAATCGACACCGCTGAGAAAGACAGGCGGCGACTCTTTTACAATTTTGTCAAGGTTGTATTCGAATGCCTCGGTAGAAGGGATACCCTGCCAGAGGATTTTGCCGTCAGTCCCGACTATATAAGCCATTGGAATCCATATGATTCCGAGTTTATCAGCCATTGTGCTATTCATAGGGATGAAGAGGTTGTCGAAATTATTTCCGTCCAAGAATGCTTTGGGCTGCCTTTCGCCGTAATCCAGTGAAACTGAGATAAAAAAGACCTCGTTCTGCCTGTACTTTTTGGCCAATTGATTCATGTGCGGCATTGATACGATACAGGGCGGACACCACGTTGCCCAAAACTCAACGACATAGACCCTGTCTTGCAAATCCCGCGGTTCGAGCTGTGCTTTCGATAGCCAGTTTTTGAAGGTCAGTTGCGGCATCGGCCTGCCGACCATATTCGGCGGCTTGACGGCTAAACCGTAGAAGTCAAATACGGCAAAGATTATATAAGTCATTATTAAGATATTCTTTTTCATTGTTGTGCCTTGTTGCTGTCTTGCACCGACTGGTCTGATTCGGACTGTATTTGTTCGAGCTGGTCTGCGAAGCGGTCGAGTTTTTTACGGCCGTCGTCAAATCTATTATGCGCGTTTCTGATGTGGCCGCCGACGATATCATAATCTTCAAGAAAGCCGGCGAAAGAAGCGTTGAGCTTCGAGAGGTTCTGGCGGATTTCGGCGGCCTGCTTTTCGATTTGCAGGCCGTGCAGGCCCATTACCACCGTCATCAGGTAGGCATATAAAAGATTAGGGGAAACAGGGATAACGCGATTGTCCAGCGAATATTTCAGCAGGTCTCTGGCGTCATCGGGATATTTGACGATTGTCTCGTAGTAAACATTCTCGGCGGGTATGAACATCAGCGCGAAATCGAGAGTCCCTTCGGCGGGCCTTATATAATTAGATGCGATTTTGTCAATGTGGGTGGCGACGTCCCGGTGGAATTGCTTTCGCAGCTTAGTCTTTTCGTCGTCTGTTTCGGCTTTGAGCAGCGCCTCGAAGGCCGGTAACGGAAACTTCGCGTCGACCGGCACGGAATAACCGGCCAGTTTGATAAGTGCATCGACCTTTTGGCCGTCTTTGAAGGTGTACTGAAGCTCGTAGCTGTCGGCGGGCAGGACATTTTCCAGAAGATTGTTGAGCGACCATTCGCCGATTTGTCCGCGGAGCTTGGGACTTGCGAGGATGTCCTGCAGGCGCCTGACGTCAGTGCCGAGCTGAAGCATTTGCTTGTTGGTGCCCTGCAGCTCGCCTATCTGGGAATTCAACTGGCCGAGGACCTTCTGGCTTGTCTCTATGTTGCGGGTGATGCTCTGCTGGCTGGTGTGCAGGGTCTGGTTTATTACCGTGCGGGTGCTGTCCTCTGCGGCTTTGAGGGCTTCGAGCTGCTGCTGCAGCAGGCCGATAGAGGCACTCTGGCCTGCGATGTTCCTTCCGCTGGAAATGAGCGAAGTAATCAGCCATACCAACAAGGCCAAAACAAAGATAACCAGCACAATTATAATGACTAAAAGCGTATTCATTATGCAGCCCTGAAAAGAAATAATTATAGTTTCATATCGATAATACGTCAAAGGCCAATCTTATCGTGGTATTTGTGCATTCTTGAAAGAAAGGGCAAAAGGCTGTATCGTCGGCTGTTCAATTATATTCGGGACGAGCGAATATGGGAAATGCCCATCTTGTTATTTTGAGAAAAGAGTATCTGGAAGCGATTCTCGAAGGTCGAAAGACGATAGAGTCACGGTTTACGGCGAAGCGGCGGGCATACTGGAACAAAATTCTCTACGGTGACAGGTTATTTATCAAGCAGAGCAGCGGGCCGGTCTGCGCAACTGCAGAAGTATCGAAAGTGCGATACTATGAAGAGCTGACAGCAGATAAAATCGAACGGCTGAAAGACCAATATAACCAGCAGATATTGGGGGCGGACGATTACTGGCAGAGCAAGAAGGATTGCCGATACGGAGTATTGGTCTGGCTGAGTGAAGTGAAAACTATAAGACCAGTTTTAATAAACAAACGTGACTGGCGGGCATGGGTGATACTGAGCAAGAAAGAGAATTTCGGGCTGTTCAAAGAGGATTGATTAAGGCCTGTTATCGCCAGTTGCCCGGGTAGTAGATGTAGTCAGGTTCGATGTCGAACTTTCGGGCGAGCTTGTCGACGAGGTTTTCGACTCGTCTTAGCTGTGAACTTGTTGCAAGGCGCTTCTGGCCGTCGGCCACTACACAGATACGTATTGTCTGCGGAGTACCGTACCAGGTGCGGCTTGGTATAACGGACCACTGCTTAAGCCACCTTGTGGTGGTCTCGACCTGGCCATCGCTACCGCCCAAGCCGTTGCAGACAACAAAGTGACAATCGATGAGTTCGGCAGAAGAGATACCTGATAACGAAGCAAGCTGCTCGATGTTACCGGCGGTTGTACCGCTGAAGAAAACTTCGATGCAGTTCCATCTGTCGGATGACTGAGTGGCCTCAGAGACAATCGTCTTGTCGATGGGGTCGAGCCTGTAATAAGTGGAGAGACTGAAAGGACCGGCTGAAGGAGGTTTTCCTCCCATTGCCATAAGCACAATCGCGCCGATAGTCATTGAAGCCAGCAGTGCTACTAATACTTTTGCCACCCGAGGCTGATTCGACATGTATTTGTCCCTGAAAAACCGCTGACTCTACGCTGAATATGACAAGGGAACGCGTTGAATATATCAAAATATCGGCGTTCAATTTTAATTTACTTCAAAATTTGTAAAGATTTTGCCGAGCGGCCCTGTCAAAACATCGAACAGAACGTGAACATGTAAATGGAAATGACCTACCCCGCCGCATATACAGAGCAAAGGTTCACTCCGACAAGGCCGGCGATGCACCTCAGGTCCGGCATAAGGGTCTTTGACACGAGAGGCTTTATAACCGCAGTTGAACGCAATAATGTAATTTGAACGTCAGACACACGAATAACATCTTTTGCCGTCAAATACAAATTGCAAATCAATTATCAAGAGCAAACTAACCTGTACGATATGATAAGGTCTTATAATAGTTTATCCGGAATTGAGAGCCGGGAGGAACAGCCTTACAAAGAGGCATAAAATAACAAATGAGCTGTGAGATTCTGCTCGGATACAGAAGCCCATGTGAAATATATTGTCTAAAAATATAAAGCCCTCAGGATAAATCCCGGCATTTACGTCTATTCATTCTACTGGGGCGTTGTATCATCGTCCTGGTCAGGCTCGTAGCCTTCGGCATAGGTTATCTCGGCATTGTCTTTGAGCGACGTGATATACTTTTTGCTGAGATCAGACTCTTTTTGGGTCTGAAGCGTCTTGGCAATATCATCTTTAACGTTATCGAAGGGAATCTGAGACGATTCTTTGCGGTCGGTAACCTTAATAATGTGGTAGCCGAAGCGTGTTTTGACGACATCACTGATTTGGCCAGGCTGCAAAGCAAAGGCGGCATCGGAAAAAGGTGTAACCCAGGACTGCTTTCTGCCGAAACCAAGGTCTCCACCTTTAGAGGATGAAGGACAGGCTGAATTTTCCTTAGCCAATTGCGCGAAGTCGGCACCAGCATTTATCTGTTCAAGAAGCTGCTCGGCCTTTTCGCGAGCGGCGGTGTCGGCCGCACCGGGGTCCGAACCAGGAGCCTTCTGAGGTTTGATAAGGATGTGGCTGGCCCTGACCTGTTCGGGTATATCATAGCGGACGCTATTGTTTTGATAGTATTGAAGGGCGTCGGATTCGCTGACATCGGCAGTACTGAATCCTTCTATTTCAGCGAGCTTAAGTACGCCGATTATCTTGTCAAACTGCATCTGTTCTTTCCATTGCTCAAAGGTTCCGCCTCCCCTTGTGACAATAGCCTTGAGGTCCTCGACGGTCAAATTCTCACGTGCGGCCAACCGTGCTATGTGGTCGGCGATTTGCTGCTCGGTAACAACGATGTTGTTCTTTTTCATCTGCTGGTCAATCAGGGTTTCGATTATAAGCACATCAGTAATCCGGCGAATCATTTTGTCTTTCATTTCGGCGAGTCTGTCATCGGGGACTTGTCCAGAGGCTGAAATCCGTTCAAGCTGCGGTTCGAGGTACTTATCAAGTCTTGCACGTTCAACCTCTGTGCCGTTTACTGTAACAACAATATCGTCTGGCGACGGCTGAGGCACCTGTTCAGCGGTTTGCGGCTCAGGTTCAGTCATCGGTTCGGGCTGGGCCGGTTGCTCTATCATCATTTCAGTCTCAGCCTCAGCTTGTTGTATTTGTTCCTCGGAGGGCCGGGCCGGCTGCTCTGTCATCATTTCAGCCTCAGGCTGGGCAGGTTGCTCTATCATCATTTCAGTTTCAACTTCGGCCTGTTCAATTTCCTGCTGCGAGGGCTGGTCCGCTGCTGAGAGTTCGGCTGAAGGGGACTCGACCTTTTCTACGACAGAACCGGGTTCGGACTCACAACCAAGACAAAATAGCAGAACAGTTAGAAAGACGGAGGAAATGATTGCCAGGTTAGCTTTCATTGCATAATCCTTTCAAAAACGAGTTTGGCCAAAACAAAGAATGTTCATTATTTCACCAAAAGAGGCGGCAGTCAACAATTAAATGAATTTCCGAGCTGCCTGTCCGCGCAAGCTTGCAGAAACGAGCTTTTATGATATATTAGCAATGGATATACGATGGAATTTCCAGATAAGGTCACCATTAACAGCCACAAGATAAAGATACGGCCCAGGTACTGCGAAACGGACCAGGGCGGTGTGGTGCATCACAGCGTTTATCCGGTCTGGTTCGAGATGGGCAGGACGGAGCTGCTGCGGGCCAACGGATTAGCATATAAGGACCTCGAAGGGGCAGGGATATTTTTCGTGATGGTTAGGCTGGAAATAAAATACCGTCAGCCTGCAAAGTACGATGAGGAACTGGAACTGACTACAAGCTGTACAAACGTTACGACGTGCAAAATCGAGCACAGCTACCAATTGAAACGAGCTTGTGACGGTGCACTACTGGCAGAGGGCTCCAGTACACTGGCTTGCCTAGATAAAGAGGGCAAAATAATACGGATGCCGGAATTTCTATATCCGGCCCCCGCTTGCGACTCGCAGGGACAGGCATGCGAAAAAACAGCAGTTTGACTTGCAGGAATAAATTTACTACACTGACCGAAGGGTCGGCTGCTTTTTGTTTAATCACCCCCACTAACAGCATGCGGGGGCAGGCCCATTATGTATGTCGAGGTTCTGATGGTCTTTGAGAAGAAGGAGCAATGCGGTCTGTTCGGGATTTTCGGTGACCCGCAGGCGGTGCAAAAAACGTATTTCGGGCTTTACTCTCTGCAGCATCGCGGGCAGGAATCGGCGGGTATTGCATCGAGCAACGGCGAGGATATCCAGGTATATGCCGATATGGGCACTGTGGGGCGGGTGTTCAGGAGCGGCCGGGGCGTACTCGAGAAGCTGGCTAATCCGATTGCGATAGGCCATGTTCGGTATTCGACCAGCGGTTCGAGCAAGGCTGTCAATTCGCAGCCGTTCTTCACGGAGTATTCGCGAGGTCAGGTTGCGGTAGCACACAACGGCAATATCATCAATGCGTCGCTGCTGCGTGATGAGTACGAGGCATACGGACATATTTTCAAGACGACGACCGATACGGAAATAATCAGTCACCTTTTGGCCAAACCGAGTCACGTTACCAAGCCGGATACATTGGGGCACGTTCTGAATCACCTTCAGGGTGCTTACTGCCTGCTGTTTCTTTTTGCGGACAGGATTGAGGCGGCGCGGGACCCTTACGGAATCAGGCCTTTGTGCATCGGGCAGACAGAGGAGGGCTACTACTGCACGGCCAGCGAGACCTGTGCGCTGGATGCAACCGGAGCCAAATTTATTCGTGAGGTCGAGCCGGGTGAAATAGTAACACTCAATAAAAACGGTTTAAGCAGCAGATACTTCGTTGAGCCGGGCACGGTCAGGCCGGCACATTGTCTTTTCGAGCATGTATATTTCAGCAAGCAGAACAGCACTATATTCGGGCAGAACGTGCACGAGTTCAGAAAGAAACTCGGCAAGCAATTAGCGAAAGAGCACCCTGCCGATGCGGACGTGGTGATACCGGTGCCGGATTCGGGGACGAGCGCGGCGATAGGCTACGCCGAGCAAAGCGGAATACCTTTCGATATGGGTATGGTAAGAAGTCACTATGTCGGCAGGACTTTTATCTCTCCAAATCAGTCACTGCGGGAGCTACAGGTCAAACTGAAACTGGCTATAGTTAACGAAGTGGTGGCGAATAAGCGGATTGTGGTGGTCGATGATTCGATAGTCCGGGGCACGACCACGCGAGGCAAGATGCTGGCGCTGCGTGAGGCGGGTGCTAAAGAGATACATATGCGGGCGAGCTGCCCGCCGATACGTTTTCCGTGTTTTTACGGTGTGGATTTCCCAACTAAAGAAGAATTAGTAGCCAACAACAAAACTCTCGATGAGATTCGCGCGTTTCTGGGCGTAGAGAGTCTCGGATATATGTCACTGGAAGGGATGCTGTCGTGCGCTGCGAAGCCGGCAGATAACTACTGTACGGCCTGCTGGAACGGGAACTACCGGATACCGGTGGACGTTGCCGCAAATAAGTTCTCGATGGAGAAGTATCAGATGGGCCTGTTCGAGAAAGAGGAAGAAATTTAACTCGATACTCGTTACTTGATGCTTGATAAGAGACGAGTTCGCTAACGGAAGGGAAAATGAGTAAGGCGGTCACGTACGAACAGAGCGGGGTAAGTATCAAGGCCAACGATGAGATGGTGGAGCGGATACAATCATACGTCGCCGGCACATTCGGTCCGAGAGTGATAGAACTGCGTGGCGGATTTGCAGGATTGTTCCGGCTGGATTACGATGAAAAACTCTTTAAAAAGAATTACAGGAATCCTGTTCTCGTGGCGTGCACCGACGGTGTCGGAAGTAAGGTCCAGCTTGCGGCGAAGATTAAAAAATATGACACGGTAGGCATTGATTTAGTGGCGATGAGCGTTAATGATATGCTCGTTCAGGGGGCGGAACCGTTATTCTTTCTTGATTATATAGCAGTACACAAACTCTCTCCCGAAACTATAGCGGAAATGGTAAAGGGCGTGGCCAACGGATGCAAGACGGCCGACTGTGCTCTGCTCGGCGGTGAGACTGCGGAGATGCCGGACACGTACGGAGCGGGTAATTTCGACATGGCTGGCTTTGCAGTAGGAATTGTCGAACGAAAGAAAATAGTGACCGGCAGAAATATCCGCAAAGGCGATGTGATTCTGGGGCTGGCATCGAGCGGACTGCACAGCAACGGTTACGCACTGGCTCGCAGTATTTGTTTCAAGCAGCTCGGACTGAAGATGACCGACGTGATTGCCGAGCTCGACGGGCAAATACTGGGTGAGGTTCTGTTAGAGCCGACGCGAATATATGTCAGACCGGTAGTAAAACTACTTGGGCAATATAAAGTCAAGAAGGTAGTGCACGGGATGGCTCATATCACGGGAGGCGGACTTGTCGGGAACATACCGCGCGTGCTGCCGAAGGACTGCAACGCGGTGATAAACAAATCGGCGTGGCCGAGGCATAGGATATTCGATTTTCTACAGGCGAAAGGGCCGGTGGAAGAAGAAGAAATGTACCGAGTATTCAATATGGGTATCGGATATGTTTTGATAGTGGCAGAAGACTTCGCTGATTCGATAGAACATAAGCTTGGCAGAAGCGGTGAAAAGGTTTATAAGATAGGCAGAATCACAGGCGGAACCGGGAAAGTTGTGCTGAAGTAAACACTCTCGGTGCGTTCATAAACTGGTATGGAGGCTAACGGTATTTTCGTAAAGGAGGCGAAGAATGAGCGGCATTTTCGGAGTGGTGTCAAAAGGGAATTGTGCTGAAGCTTTATTCTACGGGACGGATTACCATTCACATCTTGGGACGGAATACGGGGGCGTAGCGGTACTGGGGGACGGTTTTAAGCGGCAGATACATAATCTCAGCCAGAGCCAGTTCAAGTCGAAATTCATCGACGACTACACGAACCTGCAAGGCAACAAAGGCATCGGGGTCATCAGTGACCTCGAAGAGCAGCCGATTCACCTTAATTCGAAATTCGGTCCTTTCTGCATTGTTACGTGCGGCTTTATAGAGAACACAGAAGAACTTGCGGCTTCGCTGCTGGCAAAGGGATTGTCTTTTACAGAGGTCAGCAAGAGAGGTGTTAATACTTCGGAGCTGCTGGCAAAACTGATTAATCAGGGTAATAACTTTGTTGACGGCATCGAGCGGATGTTCGAGCAAATCGAAGGGTCTTGTTCATTATTACTGCTTCATAAAGACGGCATTTACGCAGCCAGAGACAGACACGGATATACACCTTTAGTCGTCGGCAGGCGGCGGGACGCATGGGCAGTGACAACAGAGACGAGCGCTTTTCCAAACAACAACTTCGAGGTAGTAAAGTATATCGAGCCGGGTGAGATAGTGCTAATCAATGAAGATGGTATGCGACAGATGCGTCGCGGCAGCGACAAAATAGACCAGATATGCGCCTTCCTGTGGATTTATACAGGTTTTCCGGCGTCGAGCTACGAAGGTATAAATGTGGAGATAGTCAGGGAGCGCTGCGGCAGGAGCTTAGCAAGGCGAGATGAGGATATAGAGGTCGATGTAGTAAGCGGTGTGCCGGATTCCGGGGTTGGTCACGGGCTGGGATACGCGATGGAATCGGGCAAGCCCTTCAGGCGGCCGTTGGTCAAGTACACACCCGGCTACGGCAGAAGCTATACACCACCAAGTCAGCAGAGGCGCGACCTGATTGCGAAGATGAAACTTATTCCAATAAAAGAGGTTATCGAAGGCAACAGCATTGTCGTCTGTGAGGATTCGATTGTCAGAGGGACACAGCTCAAGAACTTTGCGATAAAGAAGCTGTGGGACTGCGGGGCAAAGGCGGTGCATATCCGGCCTGCGTGTCCGCCGCTGATGTTTCCCTGCAGGTTTAATCTTTCTACTCGTTCGATACACGAACTTGCTGCACGGCGGGCAATTCGGGCGCTCGAAGGGCACGACATTGAAGACGTCAGCGAATATATCGATTCAAACAGCGCCAAATATAAGGCGATGGTTGAGTGGATTGCCAAAGACCTCGGTGTAACGACACTGCGGTATCAAACGGTGGATGACATGGTGCAGGCAATCGGCAGGCCGAAGGAAAAACTGTGCCTGTACTGTTGGACCGGACAATGCCCGAAAAAAGGGACACGCAAGCTCGCGACGGCAATAAAAGAGATGAAGAAACCGGCAATCAAAACTCGTGTTGAGAAAAAAAGCGATGCTCAGTTCGCTGCCGAGAACACTGCGAAATAATCCGGAGATATTCCACATTTTCGGTCCCTCAGGAACCTCCTCTATTTGCCAAAATTTTCAGCCGATAAAAGCAACTCTTTGTTTTCATATTTGCAGTAATTATCAGTAGTTGAGAACCGCATTTTTAGAGGGAATCGCCGTTAGTTTTAAGCCGAAATACCATTAAGACTTCTCTGCATCAGGTACAAATATATTTATTGGGGGAATACGGAGAAATGGTACATAATGAACGGCGAGGGTAAACGGGATTTCAGAATACTCATAGTCGAGGACGATGCTATCGATGCAAGGCTGCTCAAGAGACAGCTGTCGCAAACTGAATTGTCGATAACCAGCATATCCCACACCGAGCGATTGCAGGAGGCTCTGGACTTACTAAGACAGAAGAATTTCGACGTTGTGCTTTTGGACATGAACCTGCCGGACAGCAACGGGCTGGACACACTGAAACGACTCCACAAAGAACATCCCAAGTTGACGATTATCAATGTTACCGGAGGAACAGATGAACGAATCGCCCTAGAAGCACTGGCCAGCGGAGCGCAAGATTATCTTATAAAGGGCCGATTCGACCCTTATGTACTGAACAAATCCATACAGTATTCAATAGAGCGCAAGAAAACCGAGGAGGCCCTGAGAGAAAGCAAAGGCAAGCTCGACGCGATGCTTGAAGCAATCAGCGACCATATGACAATGGTCGACCGTGACATGACAATAATATGGGCAAACTCAGCAGCCAAGAAAACGTTCGGCAATAATATAGAAGGCAGGAAGTGCTATGAGGTTTATCGCAACAGAACTGAGCGCTGCCCAAAAGAAACATGCAGCCTGAATCAGGTTTTCGAGACCGGACAAGTAAATTACTGGGACACGGAAATTACAGATAAGGAAGGTAATAAAAAGAATTTTCACAGTACGGCTAATGTGGCTTTACGCACTGATGACGGCACACCCGAAGCGGTGATAGAGATTTCACGTGATATTACAAAGGCCAAGGAGGCGGAGCAAGGCCTGATAGAAGCGAACAGGGAGCTCGAGGAAGCTAATCAAGAGATGAAACAGATGCAGATGCAGCTTGTGCAAAACGAGAAATTAGCGTCGATAGGTCAGCTTGCAGCAGGAGTAGCTCACGAGATGAACACACCTGTAGGATTCGTAGCAAGTAATTTTTCAACTCTGCGGAATTACGTGAAGAAATTCCAGACCCTTTTGAATATGTACAGCACCCTGGCAGCTGAAATAAAATCCGGAACAATGGAAAGCCGTATGGGAAAGATGGAAGAAATAGAGCAAGCGTGGCAAACGATGAAGATGAACTTTGTGTGTGAAGACATCGAAGATTTGTTCACTGAGTCGAAAGAAGGGCTAAACCGGGTTACAAGTATAATACAGAACCTTCGAGACTTCTCGCGGATAGACCAGGCGGAAGATTTCGACGAGTATGACCTGAACAGCGGTATAAAGGCGACATTAATAGTCGCGAAAAATGAAATCAAGTACGATGCCGAGATTAAAACCGAGCTATGTGACAGTCTTTTAGTTCGATGCAACTCCGGTCAGGTCAACCAAGTTTTCCTCAATATTCTGGTAAATGCCTCTCAGGCGATAAGGTCAATGGAAAGGGAAGAAAAAGGAATTATCGAAATAAAGACATATTCTGAAGACAAATGGGCGGTATGTGTCATAAGCGACAACGGTCCGGGAATTGGGCAAGACAAGATAAATAAGATATTCGACCCGTTTTACACAACCAAGCCGGCCGGTAAAGGCACAGGTCTGGGGCTTAGTGTATCATACGATATTATAGTAAATAAACACAAAGGTAAACTCACAGTCGAAAGTGAAGTGGGAAAAGGTACAAGTTTTATAATCAAGCTTCCTCTAATTCAGCGTCAGACTGAGCAAAAGGAAGAAATCCTGGTGGAGACAGAAACTAATGGCTAATATAACAATATTGTTTGTGGACGACGAAGAGAAAGTACTCAAGAGCTTACAGCGCGGGCTGATGGACGAACCTTACAATCTGTTATTTGCCACCAGCGGTAAAGAGGCCTTAGAGAAACTGGAAAAGAATGAGGTCCATGTTATCGTTACTGATATGCGTATGCCGGAGATGAGCGGTCTGGAGCTGTTACGCATAGTGAAGGAGAAATATCCCAAGATAGTCAGGCTGGTTCTCAGTGGTTATACACAGGTAACGACTCTTCTGACAGCCATTAACCAAGGCGAGATATTCAAATTCATCACAAAGCCCTGGAGGTTGGAAGAGGAATTCAAGTCGATACTGCAACAAGCAGTTGATTACTATAACCTTCGAAACGAGCGTGACGAACTGCTTAAAGAACTGGCACAACATCAGAGAAATACGGCGGCTGCAGGTAATAAGTAATTAGAACACAGGGTAGGTAAAAAAGGGAAAAAGATATGAACCAAAAGAAAGTAATATTGCTTGTCGATGACGAAGAGAGTATCCTGTCGGCTATTCGCAGAGAATTGGCGGATGAGCCTTACGAAATGCTCACGGCAACAAGCGGTCAAGAGGCACTGGAAATAATGGTAGAACACAACGTTTCTGTTCTTATTGCCGATTTTCGAATGCCCGAGATGGACGGGATGGAACTTCTGAAGGTTGCCAAGGAAAAATATCCGGCAACAATAAGGATGATGATATCTGGTCATGCCAATATTACCATTTTGCTTAAAGCAATTAACGAGAATATCATCTACAAATTTATCACAAAGCCGTGGAAAGATTCAGAGGAATTGAAATCAATTGTGCAGCAGGCGATAAATTATTATAATCTTCGCCAAGAGCGTGACCTGTTGCTTGCAGAGGTACAGCAATACCGTGAGCAAGCAGCACAATAAAAACGCTTTGTCAAACGCCTCGAGCGTGGAAAGGCTGTGCTAATGGCCAAAGCCGGCAGGGATGCGATTGCTGCGGTGCTCTATATTATCTTTTGTGCATACCTTTTTCAGCCTCACCTGGAAAAATTCGATGCTATTGGTTACTTAGTACCCTTTAACTGCTGCGCGGGAGCTTTCGGGTGCTACCTTTTAAGTAAAAGATGGATATCGGGTTTTGGCGGGAGGTTCTTTGCTGGGGTGATTTATGGATTCGGGCCATTTATGTTCTTCCTCGCGAGGTATCATCCGACGGCGGGCAGTATATCAGCGATTGTACCGTGGTTATTCTGGCCTGCTGTTTTCGGGCCTAATAATAAACGGCAGTGGATACGAGTTCCGCTGGCCATCCTGCCTTTCGTTATCATAGTAGGTCTTTTCAGGCTGGCTGGTCAGTATGGTTTATATCCAATACCCACACAAATAAAGCTAAGGTTAGAAGATTTGTTATCGATTCTTGCGCCGGCGGCGCTGGCGAGGCAGGCTGAGGTTCTGGTTGGTTTTTATCATGTGGCCATTGGCGCATTAGTCATTGGTCTGGCGATGCTAACAGCGGCAAGGCGGTATGGGGTGGTCGTCGTATTTGTTGTCGGCGTGGTGCTGAGTATTTTTGATTCGTTTTCCGGTGCGGCCCGGATTATCTGGCTGACGGTACCGCTGTTATGCTGCTCGGTTTTGATTGGAGAAGGGACCGAAGGGATAATACACTGCGGCTACAGTGACAGGAAGTGGATACTGGCAAGTGCGATTGTACTATTATCCTGCGCGATAGTCGCTCTGCTATTTGGTACAAAGGCGACGCGTATTTTCGCTGGGCTTGGTGCGGGGTACACGAGGCTGTTTATACAAGCTGCACAGATGTATGTAGTCGGGGCAATCGCAACAGGAGTTGTTTTTTTTCTGGCAAGGGGCAGGAGCCGCCTCGTATGGCTGAGGGCGGCGATTGTCTGTTCCGCGATTGGAGTCGATATATTTCTCGGGGCGGGACATATTGTTGACGCTGTTTTATAAAAGATTGCCCGGGAGAAGATTTCTCAGAAGGTTTCTCGTTCTACGGGTCCGAGTGTGAAACGGCCGTCATTGCGAATAAAGTCGATGATTTTATCGAGCTGCTGATTGACGAAACGCGTATCATTCGAGACCACAGCCATCGCAATGACCGCACTGGTCCTGATGTCGTTGTGGTCCACTTCGGAAACCGAGACGTTGAAGCGGCTTTTCAATCTTTCTATTACACTTTTTACGATTCGGCGCTTGCCCTTGAGCGAAGTGATTCCGTGCAAATAAAGCTGAACTGACATTACTCCAACTATCATAAGTTTTTCCAAATTAAGCGGCTGGGCCAATATTTTGTCGACGTAGATATTTTAGGCGTTGTTCGCAAGGATTTCAACACCGAGTGCCCGTGCGAAAATATGACGCCTTGAATATACTGATAATTCGGCTATAATCCGCTACATTCAGTGCCGGAGAAATATCGCAGGTATCGTACGGGACGCGGCAAAGGGACAATTATGCCATTAAGAAAGCGAATACCCGCAGTGGTTATCGCCGAGGATGACCAATTCCGTGAGTCGATTCGATATAACCTTTTTCTTGACGGCTTTGAGGTTGCCACGGCAGCGAGCGGCGCTTCGGATCTGACGCTCGTTTTAAAGAACCTTCCGCAGCTTGTGCTGGTGGATTGTTCAAACCGGGCCGAGCTTGTCGCTGAGTTAAAGCGGGATGCTCGTACGCAGAATATACCCGTCATAGTCTTTACCGAAGGTGAAACAATCGGCGAAGTCGAAGAAGCTTTATCTTCCAAAGCGGATGAGTGCATCGGCAAATCGGTCAGGCCTGACAAGCTCGGCAAGACGGTCCGTGAAAAGCTAAAGAAATGTCAAAAAGAAATAAAGAAGGCCCAGAAGATAAAACGAATCCCTGTAGTCATTATTGATGACGACGCAGGGCTGCGTCGAGTGGTGGAGTTTAACCTTACGCGAGACGGATTCGAGGTTCACGGCGCCGCGGACGGCAAGAGCGGAATTGAACTGGTCAGAAAAATCAGGCCTAAGCTGGTGCTTCTGGATATTGTGATGCCGGGGATGGACGGGCTGGAAGTTCTGTCGGCTCTTAAATATGACGCCAAGACAATGCGTATTCCTGTGATTATGCTTACAACAGAGTCTGCGATAGGGACGATAGACAGGGCTTACGAAATTGGGGCGGTAGATTATATCACCAAGCCTATTCGGGGACGTAAGCTGGGCGATACACTGAAAGAGAAACTCAAAAACTTAAGGAGTAAAGGCAAATGAAGTTAGTTGAATATTTCACCAAAGCAAAAGGAATAGGTATTTTAGGTACGGCTGATGCGGAGGGAAAGGTTGACGTGGCAATTTATGCAAAGCCGATGGTCGTCGATGAAAATACTATCGCATTAGTGATGCGTGAAAGGCTCAGTCACCAGAATATCCAGCGTAATCCCAAGGCTGCGTATATGTTCATAGAAGATGAGGCTGACAATGCGGGAGTAAGACTGTATCTAACTATGATGCACGAAGAGACGAACGCCTCGCTCGTCGATAAAATTATCGAAGAGCACCCGGAAATTTGCCCTGAGCTCGACGAGGCCAATAAGTACCTTGTGCATTTCAGGGTTGACCAAGTACGAGAGCTCGTCGGCGGCAGAACGCTCGAATAGAACTGGAATATTCGAATCAGACTATTAAGTGAGTCGAAGATTTTTTGAAGATTTGGGGAAAGAGAAGCATATATATAAAAGGAAATATCTTGAACGTTTTGGAGTTTTGAGAGTTCAATGGCAGAATCGCCGGAACAGGTTGAGGTCAAACGAGTCGAAACACAGGTTGAACAGGCACCAAATAAGCCATCGCTTATTGGGCGTTTGTATGCGGTGATTTTTCCGATTCTCGGCGGGCTGATTCTCGATTTTGCGGACCTGGCGACACTCGGACCGGTCGGGCTTTATATGGGTATGATTGTCGGCTGTACAATCGGCTGGCTGATTAGCGGGATATATGATTTTTCCAGAAAGGGACGCCTGATGCTCTCGCTGCTTGCGGGGATTTACTGCACTATTCCGGGTACGTTCTTTCTGCCGTTGGCTACTGCCATATCTGCAGTGGCCCGATTCCGCGAAAGACCTGCACCGCCTACAAACGATTCCCAAAAAAAGACCGGATGAGACAATTACGGGATATATATGTGCGGTTTATCGTATTGCGGTTTGCGGCCGGGAGAAGCAGGCCGCCATTGACGAGATGGCCAACGGCGGCTTCGGGTTTCATCCGGTTTGGAAAGACATAATCCAATCACTCAATAATCTGGATGCTCGAGGATTCAGAGAAAGAATTTCAGATGACAGCAAGCTTATTATTCAAAAATAGCCTGGGCTCCAAGTCTTAAGAAATACTACACTTATCTACTCACAGAAAATCCAAATAAATTAATAAATCAAGCTATTGACGTATACATCAATCTACAATTATACTAATCCTGTTAATCTAAAATACCCTTTCTAAAAGGTGTATTTGATGAAATGGACAATCGATTACCTCGAAGAAGAAGGTGTTGTATTTATAAAAACATCCGGTGTTACAAATTGGGATGAACAAAAGCAGATGTGCCAAGAGGCATTTCGCTTCGCACAGAAACATAAGGCGCATAAATATCTCGCAGACAACCGGGACCTTCAAGAGGGTCTTTCCGTTCTGCAGATAGATGATATGCCCAGGATGTTCAGAGAAATTGGATTAGAGATTGAGGACAAGATTGCCATTTTGTATGGCCCGGACCTGGAAAAGAAATTCAAATTTTTCCAGAGTGTGTCCAATTTCGCATTGCTCAATTTTCAGCTTTTCACTGATAAAGACGAAGCGATGGCCTGGCTGAAATCGGGCAGGTAACATTCATTAGGTTTTCATTTCCGTGACGAGTTTTTAAATTGCTGGTGGCTCTTTAAGAAAAAGCTTGCTTTAAATATCCATAAGGCATAGGATTCTATCTGGCAAGGGGTATGGATGAAGGATAAGATAGGCGGATGGGTCTTTTACCGCTCTGATGTTCAACTTTGGATGGCTACGACGTAGCTCCAGATAAATTCGGAGTAGATGCTTTAATCTATGAAAAAGTTGAAAAGAAAACGAAAATCAGGGCCAGATTGTCGACGTGTACCGGAGCGAATTACTGGCTTGGGAGAATACTTTGATGTGATAAATAGTGTTCTAAAAAAAGAAGTTACTTTTTGGTTTAGGGGAAATGCTGATTTAACTTACAGATTAGTACCTTCAGCTTTAAGGTATCCCAAACTATCTGAACGTAATAAAGCGTTGAGCTTGTTAAATGATTTTAAAAGATTTGGGGAATTAAAACTAACAAAGACGCCAAATGCTAATCAAGAATTTAAATGGGTTCAACTGGCGCAACATTACGGTCTGCCCACACGTCTCCTCGACTGGACCAAAAATGCAGCTATTGCTCTTTACTTTGCTTGCGAGAGAGAACCAGAAAAAGATGGGGCTGTCTTTATTCTTAATCCTATAGACTTAAACAGAGAAGCATCTCCAAAAGAACCGCGTATCTTTGACCCTAATCAAGATGTCTCACTAATAAGACGATACCTTAGACTAGACGGTTCAAAAAATCTAAGGGATTTGAAAACAATCGCGGTTAATCCCCCATGGAATTCTGAACGAATCATGCTCCAGCAAGGTGTTTTCACGCTAAATGGCTCTAGGATGTTTACATTAACAGACAAACAAGTGCCCTCTCTGGTTTACTTAAGAATTAAAAAAGAATATAAGCAGGATTTATTAAACGAACTAGAACGTATCGGGATTAATGAAATGTCTATTTTTCCCGAGGCTGAACATATGTGTCGTTATCTGAAATGGCGAGAAAACTTATTTTAGACGAGAAAAAAATGACTGAATACATACCTTTTGTAAGCACATCCAGCGATCTTGAAATATTGAGAAAATACTATTCTCAATGTGAGTTTGTGCGCATTCCTTACGAAAAAGCTGACAAGTTGGTTAGTGATATTCCTAATTCTAGTATATGGTTAGATCCTTGCGTTGATGGATATCATCATCGACTAGTTACCAAGTGGCCATCAGGACCAAAGAAAGGTTGGCAGAACTATTATAGGAATCTATGGAATAAACTTGAGGATCTATTCAAGCAATTCCCTAATTACGATTTTTTGGCCGACCCAAAAAACTGGAGGAACAATAGACAAGCAGATTTAGATGTCTTCATAGAAAGATTACTAGAAGAATGCGCTCGTTTCAAACCAATGTGGATCTCTGTGCCACAACTTCCTATAACAAAATCAAAGAAGAGAAATAATGTAAACAAAATGCTCGCACAGGCTACAAACCGATGGAAAAGAAGAACTAATTGGAATGGAAAACTAATCCTACCAGTAATATTTACTAATCAGAGTCAATTAAATACTCCGGCCACAAGAAGAGATAGAATAGAAGATATAGCGGTCTGCTTCGAATTCTCAGGTGCAAAATCTATCTGGATTGTAGATGAAACACTCAGCGATCAACAACGAAATAAGAAATATCCTAAGCGTTATAACGACTTGATTGATCTTCACGAAAAAATAAAGAATCGTTTCGATATGGGTGTTATTGTAATTGCTGGTCCATACTGGGGGATCAATTTAGTTCTTTGGGCTAAAGGTTTATGTGACAATCCAGCTTTTAGTCTTAGCGGCTCATACTCATATAACATCTCTTGTGGTGTACCGGGCGGTACTCCTGTTACAAGAATCGTTTTACCACCACTAAGAAGATTAGTTGTAATGGCCAAAGACGAGTTAGAAGAATGGTTAGAGGACACTCTATCGAGATTATCTTCTGAAGATAGAACTTACTTAGAATTCAAGCAGATTAAAGAAAACTCGCTTAAATTATCTAACAGGAAAATTAGTTTGCAACAAATAGCACAATTTTATAGCACTTGGTTACAAACCATCGAAGCCCTTCCCAAAACTGGTCGAAAACTTGCTCTTTACCAAGATTTATCATCAGCTTACGTAGTTGGAAGTCAACTTAAAAAACTACCAACAAAAGCTTTGTCAAATGCTTCAACCGAAATGCAAAAGCCAGGAAAAGTTGCAGAACAGCTTATGCTCAAGTGTCTCTCTTAGTATACTCACGCCAAAAACGCTCAGCACAGTGCATCTTGAGAATTTGTTCTGATTCACCAGAAAATTTAGATCGTAATAAAACTTGCACCTTATCACAATCAATTCCCAAAATACCAATCCCCCTTTCGGCAAGTTGCTGTTCTTTTCTACGTGCAAATAAATTCTTTGCCTTATTTATTGGAAGGCCAACATAGGTCTCTTCAGCGAAAGCCAGATTACTTCTAGCCTGGGCCAAGACTTCTGAGATCCGAGACAATTTAAGCTCGACAGCAACAATCCGTTTATGGAGAGGATACCAACCGTTAAGCTTTTGAAAACAATCGGTTTCAACCTCTTGCACAAACCTATCGTTTATTAGCCTTTGGAGCTCTTTTTCTACAAAAGATTCATCCAGAAAACTCGCAAATTGCCTGTGAAGTTCTGTAAAACTAATAGTATCGTTTGTTTCCAAATCGGGTATATATGAAAGTAATAGAATCCGTAATTGGGAACCAATAGGACGTTTCTGTCCAAGATTAAGCCTTTTTCGGACTTTGTTGACATTCAATGAGCACCCGACTAAGTCACAAATACCCCAAGGCGTGGGGTATTCCCGCTTAACCTGTAGACCTTGACACAAGAGCCATTTCTCAACCGGCTTGGTCATTTCTGATTCGTATTTAAAGCCCATATCCTCCTCACAAATCACCAGATGTAGTCAAAAAAAACGCATTTCCCTGACAATCAAACATTATAATTACTCCAAAAAGCATGTCTATGTTCGATATCGGTCAAAGTCTTTAAAAAACTGTATTTTTCAGGCTAAACCTATGCCTAAATCCGTGTTAAGTATGGATTGCCACATCTATATTAACCATTAAAAAGTTGATGCTAACTTTTCAATTCAGTGACGAGTTTTTTGGTTTCCGTGGACTGGTTCTGCTGGGCCTGTTTAAAGGCTTCAGTTGAGCCGGGGTTCCGGTTTTTGAACAGCTCGTTGTTCTTTATGACTTCCTTCAGGGCCTGTGATTTGGCGCGAGCATCTTTGAGGTATTTGACGGCCTTGGTGCCGTAGACGCCGCCGATAATGGCGCTTATCCCTATGCCAAGTTCCAAAAGGGCATCGGCGGTATCCCACGGGTCGGGCCTTTGTGAAGACTCGATGAGCGAGGCCTGGGCAATATCATAATTCGACTGGAGCAGAACATCCTGCGGAGTATAAGTCTGGGGCAATTCTGAAGGCAGGCCGAAGTAAGCAGTAAATGAATCGCTTTGCAGATGGGCCAGTTCGGTAAGGGCCTGGAGCTGCGGTGAAGCTGATTCACTCTTCGCTTCCTGGGCCGCGAACATAGTTGCCCGCTCGTGGAGGTAGGCGTTTTTCTTCTGGATTTCGCTGGGTGCGAACCGCAGCGTGTTACAACCCGCGAGAAAGACGAACGACAGAATTAGTGTAAATGCAATTTTACGAGGTGCGATTTTAATTTTCATCATTGTTTTCCTTAAAAGTAGTGCAAGAAAAAATATTCTGTTATAATTTGGATGTTACTGAAACCGGAGAATTCGCAAGTATTCGCAATGGACACAGCGAGGGATTTCAAACCTGATAAAATATTGCTCTGGCGCAAAATCGTCGATGAGCCTGAGGCACAGCGGATAATTAATCTTTTCCCATCTGTTAAAGTCAACCTGATTGAACAGCAGCGCTATATACAATCAAAATCGGTCGACGCAGGCAAGGCTTTGGTCGCCGGCAAACGAATTCTGATGATTGGCCAAACCCAACAGTTTGTTAACCATTTCGACGGTCGATTAGGGGCCAACGTAAGGTGTCGGCCTTATTACAAACTTGTGCCGATTTCGAACGGATGTCCGTATTATTGTACCTATTGTTATCTGGCATTCGTTTATCGCAAATATTCTCCCTTCATTAAAATCAATATCAATTACGATGTTATGTTCCGGCAAATACGAAAGGTTTTGCAGAAAGGTAACGGCCCGATAAGTTTCAACATGGGCGAGATGCTCGACAGTCTTGCGCTGGACCATATTACAGAACTTTCCAAAATGCTGGTGCCTTTTTTCGGCAGCCTGTCAGGCGGATATTTAATGCTATTAACCAAAAGCTGTAATATTGAAAACCTCCTTTTGCTTGAGCCAAATAATCACACTGTTGTTTCATGGAGCCTTAACAGCAGCTATGCTGTAAGCCAATTTGAGACCGGTACAGCCAGTCTTGATGAGAGAATAGCAGCAGCCAAGGCTTGCCAGGAACATGGTTATCGAATCAGATTCCGCATCGACCCCGTTATACTGCATTTTAACTGGCAAGCAGAATACACTGAACTGACTGACAAGATTTTTAAGCATACGCGTCCTGAGAATATTACTCTGGGTATGTTGCGTTTATTGCCGGGACATCTTAGTCTGGCAAAGTCTGCTTATGGCGAAAATGTTAAGAATATGTTTCAATCTGACCTGACCGAACAAGGGACGGATTTTAAGATTCGCTACAATCCCAAAGATAGAATCGAATTTTATAAATTCATCGTTGATACCATTCGCCGCTATGATAAAAAAGTCTCAATAAGTTTATGCCGAGAAACACCTCAAATTTGGCGAGCATTAGGAAACCTTTGTAATTTCGGAAAATGCAATTGCCTAGTGTGGTAGTTGTTGTGTTTGTTCGACATTGCTAATTATTTTTTCCATTGCTTGAAGGCGGTATTCATAAGAGATGCTTCTTTCGGACAGGACTTCAAATTTGCTCTTCCATTCTTTCTGGCATTGAAGAAGCTGGGTGACGTCGCGCTGGAGCAGGTCGAGCTGGCGCTGGAGGTTGACCCAGCTTCCGACGATAAGGCCGGCAAGGAGTACAAGCTGAATTACGACCGACAAATTGATTTGTCTGTTCAGGTGCCAGGTTTTTATGTTGTCGTTATTGTTCATTTTTCATACCGGTGCGTAGAAAGCGTATTTCTCGCCGACCTTCGAGATTACAACGTATCTATCGGCGGGGAGGTTTCCCTGTGAATTGAAAGGTTCAGCAAGATTAATAGCGGTGAACTGGCCTCCGAGTAATATCGGTTGAGTGGGCGGGTTTTTTAATTCTACTATCCGCACATTGTAAAGATTATAAGAATTGTTGCTGATTACCTTAGCGGCTGCAGTAAAGGTCCTATCGCCGGGGCTTGTTACAAAAGACTTCTCAGCAGGAATTGCAGCAGTGCGGGCAAGCCGCTGCAGGAGCCGGTCGGCATCGGTGACATTCGTATTGTCGCTCATAGTTGCATGCTCCTTCGGCGAATAATCTTTAGATTAGTACACTGACTTTTGAAATCCACACTCACTCGTTTGATATGTGCCGTGCTTCGGTCGTCGCTGTGCAGGCCAAATATATTGCGGCTCTGCGGGGCCGCGGTGACTTTATCGTCGACCGAATAATGAAGGGCCAGGTACGGTGTCTGCAAATCGACAGTCTCGATTACCTCAGACTTGGACCCGGCCCATTTTCTCAGATGCTCATAAAGAGCGGCGCTGTCGTCAGCTTCGTCTGGTTTGCCAATCGACGAGCCGGTCGAGCCGTAGAAATTACTCTGATTGGTGACCTTTCGAAATCTGAACGGGCTCTGCATTTGTAAACAAAAGTCGATGACCGGCGAGCCTGCACCAACAGGTCCGTCGGCAATTTCGCAACTCAGCCGTTCATCGCTCAGGACCGAGCAGGTGATACGAAATCTAAGTACGCCTTTGAGGATTGCAATCCAGGTATTGAGGTCGAGCCGGTCGCTGCTAAGCCAGATGCCACACTCGTCGAGCAGATTGTCGGAGGCATAGAGATACTGCCACCAGTGCTCGCCGTCGTCGTATGATATCTCGAGAAAATAACCGAGCGAACGGTCCTGAGCGTCAGCGGTCAGCGCCGGATGGAAGCGGCGAGCGCGCCTGACATAATTTTTGGTATCGAAAATTTTAGCGAAATCAAAGGCCGGGCCGCGATTATACGGTTCGCCTGTGTATTTACCTGTCTCGTTCAGGCACCACTTTCGATAAACGTCACGGACTTCGATAAAGTTCGAATTACTCGACGGACTAAACGCGTCAAAATCCGTAGTCTCGTCCGCAGGGTCCCAGGCTTTTACTAATTCGAACGTCGCTTCGAAAACCTTCAGGTCGCCCAGGCCGATATATCGATGAGTTACAGGCCAGAAATTATTATGCTCGGAATACGCCGCTACATTTGTCTTCGATATGTTAAGCCGCTTTCCTTCGTGCTGAAGTTCGAGCTCGACTGTTCGTGTGCCGTCCGGCTTATAAAACTCGATGGCCTGTGCGGGACCGTCGGACGAACCGGCCGGCAGAAACCTGAACCTCAGGCCGGTGCGTTCGCAGCATTTGTTCAGGGCCGCAAGGACATTCATACCTGTAAGGTCGAGTTCAGCGGCCTGCTGATTGTCGGTCAGACCCTGCAGCAATTTGAGCGGGGGTCTTATTAGTCTGCACGGCTGAATATATACGGACAACAGATAATCGATTATCTCGGCGTAAGTCCAATACGTCGCAGAGGACAACTGAGCAGAAAAAACCCGGCAGCTATTACCGCTGAAATTTGCAGGTGATTCAGAAGCGTTAGGCGCAGCGTCTTCATTGAATATCGGGTCGGTTCCGACAAGAAACTTCGCAGAATTATCGAGGTCGCTGACATAACGGCCGTATACGGTTTTGCGTTTCAGGTCTGCGCTGTAGTCAGCCGCAACAATTTGGATGATTTGCCCTTTATCGGAGAAATCGATTTCAACAGTTTCTATCTGTCCGACAAAAACAGGCAGTGTCTCGATTACAACCGAAGGCGGTGAAGCGTTGTAGTGCTGAGTGATACATATTTCGGCCCCGGGATAGAGTCGAGATTTTACCGAATCCGAGGCGGCGGTATATACAAGCCTGGCGGAACTGAAATCCGGCCAGCCGCTGCGAACTATCTCAATAACCTCAAGCTCAGGACAAAGTGAACCGTTCAGAAAGATAATTACGCCGGCGGCAGCAAGGGCAAGGTCATTTTGTTCAGACTGGAACAGGTCAACGCGATTCGACATTGGAATACTCAGAAACTGTTAAATGTTCTCGAAACCTGAAAACTGGATAAGACAATTGTTGCTGTTGCTTATTTCAATACTAACGGCAGCCAATGAATTATCTTCGAGGCCGTTTTCGTTCTGTGCTCTTACTGCAAACAGATGTTTGCCTTCAGAAAGCTGCTCGCCTGTAAAACTGTAAAACCTTCGGCCTTGATATTCGATTTGAGCGATTGGATTCTGATAGTCGATTTGTCCCTGGCCGTTGTCGGTGTAAATATTAAACCGCACCGGCGGCGACTGTTGCCGCATCGGGCAATAGAACCACGTCAGCTGTGCCCTGCTGCCCTGAACAATTTCAGCTTTGATAGTAAAGACGCTGTTTGGAACAGGGTCAGCGAGATCGCCGTCGCCGTCGATAACGACTTTGACCGATGCGGACAATGTTCGTTCAGTATCGCCGCATCCATTGGCACGGCGAAGGACATAAAAACAGGTTGTATTACTCTGATGCAGTAAATAATCAGAAGGCTGAATCTCATTCGCATCGAAATCACGAACCGCGATTATTCGGTCATAGTCAATAGTTTCTATACTATCTCCGCGATAAAGCAGTGAACAACCGGCAGGTCTCGGCCAGAACCAGCTCTGATGCAGGACAGTCCCGAGCTTAAAGGCGTTCGGTGTCACAGACGTAAAAAGTGCATCTCTATAGAAAACAGCGTCCATTAGGTCGGTATCCTGGTAAGGGTTGATTCGTCTTCGCCCGGAGTGATAGTGAGGATGACGGTCTGACTGTCGTCATCATAATAGCTAATTTCGCTGGTGAGTTTGTTCTGGACCGCTTTGTTTGCAAGTATCTTGTCGCAGGTAAGCTCAGCGATACCGGTCCAGATAATACTGCCTGTACCTATCAATTCGTCGGTATTAGCTAGTGTTTGTGAAGACTGAACGAAAATTTGAATTGAGTATCGGCCGGGACCAATTGCGGTATCGAAATCGCCGGTGTATCGGTTTCCGCTTTTGTCGGTCAGGCCGATATGGTAATCATCAGCTGTGTGCCCGTCGCTGCCCCACTGTTCGAAGACCTGCGATGATGGATTCCAGACTTCACCTATGATGTTTCTTAAACAAGCGTAAACAGTAAAGCCAGATTGATAATCGATGTGGATTTCATTTGCCATAGTTTCTTCTCTGCGTTTAATGTGGCACTAAACTGCATTATTTGTAGTACCAGGTTATCCATCGTGTATACGTGTTGCCCGGGTCGGGCATCGCCGATTCGCCGACCTGCCAGGTTAGTTTAATTCCGTCTTTGTGATATGGCGCCCGCCAGAAAGGAAAGAACCTGCTCGCCGAGCAGGTGTAATCGGCGTCGTGTTTTTCGACCATACACTCGTCACCCGGCTGGTCAAAGTTACCTTCCTGAAAATACCATGATGAGTGATAGAAATCCTCGGAGCCGCTGCTGCGATACGAGGCCGACGCACTTCCGCCGTAAAATATCCTGTAATCACCTTCGAGATACTTGAAATTGTTGCCGACACCGCTACCGACGCCGTTGTTAAAGAACTGAAACAGCCCGGCCAGTACTGTCGGCTCGGTTGTGTTCAGGAGCGGGACCTCTGTGTACTTGGTCTTCCAGCCTTCCTGACCGTAGCCATAAGTGCGAAGCAGCATACCATCGGACAAACCGATTGTTCGCAGCCTTGTTCGATCCAGCGGCATACGTTCAAGCATCATCCAGACCAAGTGGCTGTTGCCTGTATCGTTCTTTATGTCGATTCGAATCGATGAATAATAAGGCATCAACAACCGCAGATAACCGCTGAAACCGCTGTAGCCGCTGCCTTCGCCGGATTCCTGTGAATTAGTCACGCCGGTAAAATCTCCTCTGTGATTGGCCGGATAGTCAAAGCCGCAGGCAAATAATTCTCCTGTAAGACCTTCAATCTGCGGTGAAGCCGCACCATCGAAATAAATCCGGACCGGTGTAAGGCGAAGTTTGCCGGGGAAATCACAGGCCATCCAAAAATTGGTGACAATACACGGGCCGTCGCTGATATTAAATATAGTTTCCCACTGCCCTGCGGCTACAGAGTTTCTCTGGGTCTGGTCACATTTTAACTCACCAGGACCCGGGAATGGTTTGCATGGTAAACTAATCGTACGAGCAAGCATAAAATATTCCTCTTTATAATCGGTGAATCTAAAATCAGATGCCTGTTATTGTGGAATCTTAAAACTGTGTCCACCGCGGTAATCGGTAATCGAAGTTATGTCACCCGACGAGGTAGCGATAACAGCCAATCTGATGTGCGGTATGGTTGTCATATCAGGAAAAGAGCTGTACTCATTTGTTACCAACGTCCCGCTCGAATCCAGGTATACGTAAATATCGGCTTTGTCGTCGGCGAGGGTATTACCGTTCGAACCGGCGTAATTGACTAATGTAGTGCCGAACCAGAATGAGCCAGGCTTTACGCCGATATCGAGTCCGCCTTCATCGTAAACCCGCAGCTCATTCGCCTTTTTTGTTGCCAGAAGCAATCTGTACAACAGTTTTCTGAACTGCAGATAATACGGTGCCGTGCCTGTCGATATATACTCAATTCCTGTATCTGTATCCGACACGATATTGAGCAGGTCGTTATCAGATGGATAAACCTCAGCCATAGTCTTCTCCTTGAATACGCTCAGCTAACGCCAAGCATCAACTTATTGGTCTGTTTATCAAATGACAAAACTGTAAGAGCTGTCGCGGGTCGGGCTGCGGGAATAACAGCTATAGATTCTGTCTCTACTGCATCGCTTTGGCTGCCGTTCTTATCAATTACTTTGGCGGCAAATTTGTAAACACCTTTATCAAGCGGTTCGCTTATCCATTCAAGCGAATCTGCATCAAGGCCGAACTGACCTAACCCGAAACAGCCCGTGGCGAAACCAACGGCCGCTGCAGAGTCAAATCCAAAGTCACCCTCGCCAAAGCTGCTCGTGCCGAAACCGGCTTTATCATAAGGGCTGGGCCAAACATGAATCGGCTCGGCGTTTACAGGATTGTCGTAATCGATATCGCCGGTTCCATTATCAGAATAGATTTGAACTGTCGACCCGAGCGGCAGGAGCTGGCTTCGCAGGATTCGCAGCTTTACTCTGCCGGTATCGGTTGCCTGGGGCAGCTCACTGCTAAAATCAATATAGGCCAACTGCGGCTCGACGGCAAAGACCTCAATCCGAACAGCGGTTGCAGGTGAGCCGGGCAGATGTACAACCAATTGTTTTTGATTGATATCAACCGTTGTACCGGCATGTCGGCCGTTGACGTAGACCTGATGGAGTTTGTCAGGCCAATCGCTATGCCACCCGACCAGTGCTACCCGCGGACAGGCGAGATAGTCACCGTTTGTCCAAATACCCGCGGGTACATCCAAAACTCTTACCATGCTTATTCCGTCTGCAATTAGTGACATAATCAATTCGTCAGTAACTGAGTGTAAATAATCTCGTAATCGACAACCAAACCCGCTCCGCCGTGCCGTTCATTCTTTGTCTTAAAGGCGTCTATGCGGACATTTTCGAATCGCTCACCGCTGTTCGTTATTAACGTATAGGCGTAGCCGTCCATATAATCACAAATCGAACCGAGTTTATCTTCCAGCTCAGCCTTGCTCGAGGCCCTGATTGAGCCGGATTGTTTTATAATCCTGCCTCGTTGACCCAGGTCAATACCTATAATCCCATCCAGTCCCGCGATAGAACGTTCGACCGAATCGCGTGATATACTGCCGACTTCGATATGCAGTGTCCGTTCATCAAAAAGGCTTTGTCCGTTCAGCGTTGTTGCCATTGGCGTATCCCCGTCAATCTCTCGTCAGCCTTATCGCCCCGCCGTTGCTGGTCCTGTCCGCGATACCGTCGTCACCGGCGTCTATGCTGACCCTCGCTCGTGAACGGGCATTTTCAAAGCACTTTCGATAGTAATGGCTTTTCTTCCAGAAGCCTTCGTCGTCGTTCTTGCCGGCCAGCATAGCGTAGACACTCGAAATCACTGCAAAGACCGAAGCACGCCTGAGTACCTCTGTATCAAGAATGTCCTCGACATCGATATCGCTTGCCGGTGCGCCTGGTTTGACCGCGAAGTATTCGGTAAGAGCAAACGCCGCTTCGCTCGCCTGCGGGTCAAACGTACTTATCCGATAACTGACTTCGGACGCATGCGGCGGTCCAACCGCGTCATCTTCATCATCGCTTCGCAATACAGAAACAGTAAGCTCTGTCGCAGAATCCACAGATACGATTTCATAAGTACCGTCTATTGTCAGACCCGAATCACGAAGATAGACAACGCCGCCGGCAGATACCTTCGCTGCGATAAAATCAGCGCCGCTTACTGTAAAGCTCGTACCGGAAAGTGCCCCGCCGTTGCCCTGCGTCAATATCTGCCAGGGAAGATGAAGCTCACCGAAAAGAGCCGGCTCATATTTCAGAATGTCTGCATCGTTTGAAAACTTAACCATTGTGGTCCGTCCTTTTTATCCCGTCGTAGCTGCACGGATGACTTTTCTATGGCCCTTTCTGGTGCCCGGGAAAATCTCCCGGGCACCATACCGGGCGAAGTTAGAGGAGAGAATTCCCATTTTGCGATATACTGCAAAATGGAGTCCCTGTGACAGTATTAACCTGTCGTATTAGTTGGTAGCAAGGTCTCGAATCAGCCCGTGGGCCTTTTCGTTCTTCAACTCCAGTGTATATTCGCCAATCAGCTCTCCGCATTCATAGTCGCCGCCGCTTGCCAGTGGTTTAAAGTGGAAACTTCTACCCGAGAGCGGAAGAACTCCGATGCGCGATGAATCCAGTAACAGTACAGCATCCTGGGGCATCCAGCGACTGGCAATAATCCGACAGACTCCGAAGTCACTTTCATAAATGCTAATCATATTGGTGAATCTTGTGTCTGTGGATGTGTATGTCCTGCTATCGGCGGCAAAGGAATTAATTTTACGCTTCTGAAAACCATTGACGACAATCAGATCTACATTTCCGCCGCTGTTTTCCCATATATGACGAAGCATAAGGTTGATAGTTTCTTCATCGAGGTCGCCGCCTGACGGGAAACCGCTGTCGCCGCTGTGCATAACGTTCGTCGCCAAATTCTGCATAATACCTTTCATCGAACGCCGTACTGAGACGTTGCCCTCGGGAATACTTGTTGGCTGACCACCGTTAACAACGGTATTCTCAAGGTCACGGACAAGCTCGCGGAGCCGCTGCTGCTTCTGGTAATCCATCTCGTCGGCAAGTCCAAACTGACTTGCGGCAATATCCGTTCCAGATACCTCAACGGCCGCAGAAAAGATTTGCGTGTAATTGCCGCAACGCACACGATTGGTAAACCTCGACTGTGGTTTGGATGCACCCTCTAAAGCCGCATTACCCAGAATGTTAATCACCTGTCCGTTAACAAGGTTCTCTTCATCGGTGCCGGCGTATCCGCGCTCTACTGAAAGGGTGTCGCTATTTACTATTGTCACCAGCATCAATTCTTCGCTGCCCTCAACCTGTATCTGGTCTCCGGCACGGAACCTGCTGCCATTGGCTACATCGAAGGAACTTTCACTGAGTGGGTCGCCAATCGAACCATCGTTGATTGCGTCACGATTCGGCAGCAGCTCGTCCTCGGACCACTCATGATGTGTACTTGTTGCCTCATGAAGCGGGTCGCCCAGAGCATCAAGCAGCGGCGTCTCATAGGGCGAGATTATCCCGATAATATCCGATACGTCCTCTGCCAATTCCGGCAAAGTACTTCCGGCAGAATACGTTGCTTTACCTGTAAAACTCATATCATTCTCCTTTGCCCTGTACCGTACGGTGCAGGGTTTGTTCGAGCCCCGGTGACGAAAAAGCACAAACGTCACCGGCCTCTGTTAAGTAGTACTATTGATTAAACAAAGTTTCTCCGCAGCCTCAGATACTCATGCAAATCCACTCGGCTGCCTGTCGTTGCTGCTTTCGACGCAGCTTTGGCAAGGCTCGACTTGCCTGATGAAAGCCTGTCTTTAACAACAGCTGTCCTCGGTGCTGCTGCACCCTTATCACCGACCTCTGCCGAGCCGAAAAGATGCGGTTTTTCAATCCTGAGCTGCTCAACCAGGGCGTCCACATCCGTACCTTCTTTATCCGCACGCGCCCTTGCAACCAGCAAGGCCGTCTCAAGGTCGCTTGCGCCCGCCGCAACAAGCTTGCGGGTCAGCGACCGCTCAGACTCAAGCTGATTCATTTTCGCCGTCAACTCCTGTGCTTCACGGCGAACTGCACTAATCTGCTCACTGAGATGCTCGGCTTTTTGCTCCGCAACCTGCGCGCGTTTGCGATAGCGGATTGATTCGGCAACCGGAACAAGCCTGACATTGTCAATCGAAATGTCGTCTATCCGGTCTTTGTCTTCTGACAATACGTTCGCTTCTGCGTCCACTCGACTCATAAAAACCTCCCGGTCTTTCTCTATTGTTAATTCTCAGCTAAAAGCTGAACTCTAAGAACTGACTGAGTCATATCCCAGTTCTTTCAGGACCTGCTCGGCCGGTACGCCGAGCTCTTTTTTGATTTGTGCCTCCTGTAATTTCTCCATCATATTCTCCGGCAACGGACTGGGAAAAATGACATCGACCTGTCGCTCTGATTTCGCGGTCTTGTAAAGACCGGCCGTATCAAGAATCTCCAGCGCCATAGTGATAATGCTCTTTATTCCCTGGCCGTATGTGAACCTTTTGCGCTCTGTCTTGCTGAGCATTCCCATAAGCGTAAGTTTCAGCGCCACCGCGCTGGTCAGGTTGCCGAGTTTATTTTTAAGTACACCTGCCACTACCGGAGTCACGCCGCTGGTCTTATCCATAGCCTCGCGAATCTCTGCGATATGCAAATCTTCGCTCGGTGTCGCAGCATCGCCGCCGAACTCTTCTATGGCAGCTTCAGGATTGTCCGTGCACCACATCCTGCCCGGCGCAACGGGACGGTTCTCGAATCCTTCGATGCCTTTTCCAAGATACATCTTGAACGACTGGAAAGTTATCCTGTTCGCCCTGTCAGAAAGCCGCGTGTTCAGCTCATCCTGCAGCGGCACCAACGATTCAACATCACTAAGACCTTCGTAATAATAAGGCTGAGCGATATTCTGTATGTGTACAACCGGCAGAAATCCCCACGGTATATTACCTTCGGCCACGAACTGCCTGTCCTCATATCGCTGCCAGGCTGTTGCCGAAGTAACGTCGGTTACTTCGACAGAATCTTGTATAGCACCGTTATGGCGATTCGGTGATAACAGTCGAGAAAGAAAAGTGTTCTTTCTGCTTACGGCGTTTTTGTTCTGGCGAAAATGCTGTACATAATAGTTGATTTTCCTGTAGTTCGTTTCATCCAGGACAGGCAGTGCCCTTGGCGCTTCTATTAATTCAAGGCCGATTGCTCGTGCCGCGTTGAGCACGTCTTCAAAAACAGGGGCTTTAGTGGAGTTAGAGAAGTGAGAGGAATTTCCCAAACGCGATATATCACGATCAGGTGCCATGGAAAGTATCGTATCGCCAGGCCTGACTATGCAATCGACAAAACCGTAAACACTTCCGAGCACCACCATATCCTGGAAAAATCCGATGCCGCCGTTAGCCGCGAACATAGCCTTTATAAGCATCTCAATTTCTGCACGTCTTTGGGCATCAGCAGCCTTCGAGGCAAAACTTATCATCTTGCCGAACAGAAAATCGACCGCCGCGTTGATACGCCAGCCGATATCATTTTCAATAACAACTTCCTTTCGCTGAACGTCCCGGACCGGCTCACCGCTAAACAAGCCGGCTCGTGCCGACCGCGAAAGACCGGTGATTCTTGCAGGCAGACCATATTCCTGGGCCTGCACATAACACCTGCCCGATTCGTTTACTTTGCGGTCAGCGGCACACAAGCCGTACACATCAACGGCGCGATTTGCATAGTACTCCCAAAGCTTGTTAAAATGCCGCTGGATATCTATCGAGCGCTCATCGATGAGCCACTCGATATAATCAGCATCTATTTTCTCATCAGCGAATATCTCAAGGTCAAATGCCATAACAGTTCTTACCTTCCGAAGTTTTGACTTTTGATTTTTGACTTTTCATGCTTCTCCACCTTTGGATGAACTTGCGCGTTTTTACGAAATTTTCAGAAATTTTTTGAAAAAATTTTTCGTAAGTGCTTATGAATAAAGGGCGAAATTTTTTTGAAAAAAGTTTTTTTACCTCCGTACCCCCCTGCGCGCTTTTATTGCATTATCTTGCTACGCAAAAAAAACTGCTGATTTTACCCCCTTTTGGCACGCCTTTTGCTCTCAGCAATTTTCAATACACAATCAGCGTATAGATTTGCGATGTAACTATCGATTTAGGGATTGTGTCTTTCAGGAATGCTTGCAGAAGGTCGACCTACGACTACACAACGCATTAAGGCAAATTAAGACTGTCACAAAGATAAATAACTATAGACTACCCCATAATTGAATGTCGTCGATATTCCAGCCTGAATAAGGATATGCGTATTCAAATATCTGGTAACCCCACCGAACGTATACAGTTTCCTGGTCATCAGCTACACTACTTATGTCATACTCCAATAGCTGCCATTCGCTGTCTGTTATAGGTTCTCTGCCCGAGTGGCTCCATACTTCGGTCCAGGTCGTTCCGTTATTGGATACATCAATCATGCTCTTAACGTATGCAGGCTCATCGGTATTCAGCCATCTTGCAAACTTTAATTTCATATTATGAAAACGGCGGCAATCAAACGGCCCAGCAGTTAGGTAATATGGTCCACCAACATTTATATCATAATCTCCGGAAAGATTCACGCCAAAAACAGCTGCGTTCGTGTACCCCATACCTGGGTCAGGATATCCGTAATAAAGACCACCGCCAATAGCCTGACCAAACTCCCACTGGCCTTCTGTGGTCCAGTTCCAACTGGGAGTATAACTAAGAATATCCTGATATAACATGACTTGCCCAAGCCAGTCTTCGGACATTATTGTCAAATCATAGATGCCTACTGCCCAATCCCCGTTAAAATCTCCCTCACAATCATAACAAAAACCATCTAACCAGTCGCGAGCTAACAGGGCGAAATCTAAAAAATCCACAAAACAATCTCCATTGCCGTCGCCACGCAATGAGTAGGGGTTGGGACTATAGTTTAGAGTTATGCCAGTATTATTTTCCTCGATTAATGAGAGGTGGAAGCAGTAAGCAAAAACGTTCAAAGGATTGCCCTGTAAATACAGCCGATCCAGCTTTGTCAGACCTATAAGCGGTTCGATATCGGCTATATTATTCGAGAGAAGACTCAGGTCAGAAAGATTTGTCAAGCCTGACAGAACATTGATATCGCTTATCTGATTGTACCCAAGCTGAAGAGAAGTCAGATTTGACAGACCCGAGAGGGCATTAATATCGCTGATATGATTGCTAACAATACTCAGATAAGCCAGATTTGTAAGACCTGAGACAGGGCTCACGTCACTTATCTGGTTGTTATTTAAACTCAGAGAAGTCAAATTTGTCATACCTGAGAGGGCATTGATGTCAGTTATCTGGTTGCCATAAAGCTTAAGTTCAATCATATTCGTCAAACCCGAGAGGGAATTTATATCACTTATAGAATTGTAGCAAAGCTCCAGAGTAATCAGATTTGTCAGAGAAGAGAGGCTTTGTATCTCGCTTATATGAGTCTCAGTAAGTCCCAGAAAAGTCAGGTTTGTCAAATATGAAAGGCTGTTTATATCGTTTAACTGATTATAACTAAGGTTAAGGTTATAAAGGTTTGTCAGAGATGAAAGAGCATTGAGAGTACTGAATGTGATTTGGTTGTTCCTAAGATTGAGAACTTCAAGATTTGTCAGGCTTGAAAGAGCATCGAGATTACTTATGTAGTTTTTGCCAAGATCAAGATTGCTCATATTCGTTAAATCCGATAGCGCATTGATATCAGTTATTTCATTGAACCCAAGATCCAGAACAGTCAGATTTGTCAGGCCTGATAGCGGATTTATATCACTTATCTGATTGCTACTCAGATACAACGTGGTTATATTGGCCGCATATTCCAGACCGGAAAGGTCAACTATTTCTCTACAATAGGCGGGAAGAAACATCAGGCTAAGCATATCGTTTGGTGTCGGGTCGGTAATCCCGAGTTGAGCTTCGACGGCCGCTTTTAAATTCAGGTCGGCAAAAAAAACCGGGTCTTCAGCCAAGGCCGCTGCAGACGATAATACTAATACAGAAAATATGTACAGACCTTTCACGTTCCTCCTCCGTCTATCAATTCAATCTCAAAAAGCGGCACAGCAACAGAAATAGAAAAATGACCGGCCCAGGAAAATTTAAAGAGTGCTCTTTATGGCATCTTACTTCAATCGTTCTTACTCCTCCGTAAAGGTTAAATCGCTTCTGTCGCATCAATAATAATACCCTGGCTATACTCTGTCAAGCAAAATATTATAGCTAAGATGTCAGGAATGTTTTTGCAGCAGTTCGATTATCTCTGCCTTTGTGGGAAGGCTTTCAATCGAACCGAATTTCGAGCATGTTAACGCCCCTGCCGCCGATGCGAACTCAACGGCTTTGTAAATGTCATCTTTGACTGCGCAATAAGAAGCTAACGCACCGGCGAACGCGTCACCGCACCCCGTCTGGTCAACAAGCTCGACTTCAAAAGCCGGTATGTGGTCGGCTGCAAGCCTGTCAACTATAACGCTGCCGCGTTTGCCCATCGTGATAACGGCAATACCGACACCTCGTGCAACTAAATCCGAACCAATCATCTTGGCTGTTCGGATGTTCGCCGTTGATTGTTCCGTTATGTCCGCCGCCTCATAGAGATTCGGAATGATAATATCGACGCTGAAATACTCCATGGGCAAATCGTCGCTCTTATCTGCTTCAATAGGCCTGGCCGGATTTAGAATCGTTTTAGTCCCGCCTATTTTCGCAAGCCGAATAGCTGATACAATTGCATCCTGCGGCAAATGTCCGTGAATCAAACAGATATCGGCCTCGCTGATTATCTGTTCGGCTTGTTCAATCTCCCTGCCTCGCAACGCTGTATTAGCACCGTCATATTCACAGCTTGCATTTTTCCCTGCCGCATCGACAAGAGTTACGACAACTCCGGTATTTTTGGCCTCAGCCGTATATACGTAATCGGTATTTACTTCGTACTCTTCGAGATTCGACCGAGCCGTTTGTCCGAGCGGTTCTCCACCGACCTTGCTTATCAGGTGCACCTTACAGCCGCACTGAGCCGCCTGTACAGCCTGTCTCGGGCCTGGGCCTGTTACAGCGTATGACAGGGCGGAACCATGCAACGACTGACCCCCCTGAGGAATTACGTCACACCTGATAGCGATATCAAGATATGTCCCACCTACCACTACTATCTTCGGCATCCGTCCATTCATGTCGCAATCCTATTGCTTTTATTGCTAAGAGTATAAATCGCCGCCGGACGGTTGCAAATGATTTTTTTACGCCCGTTCGGCCATTTTGGGCTTCATGCAACCGCGGTTAACCGCTCTTGAGCATCTGTCGTTCAATCCATCGTTTTATTACCTCAACCACATATTCGATTTGTTCGTTGCTCAGGGCCTGTCCTTTGGGGATATTGTGCCATTTCATCAGACAGCCGCGGCAGCAGGTGGCTGTTGCATGCTGAGCAGTGAAAACAGGATGGCCTTTATAAGGCGTCTGCTTTCCGTCATTTTCGGGCTCAGCCGGTGCCAACCGCTGCTCTACAAACCGGCGAGCATGAACGACAATCGCATTCATGCCTCTATCCTGCAAATACTGCTGCTGTTCGGATTTCAGCCGAAATCGACTGCGAAATCTGGACCTAGCCAGGCTGGTAAAAACATCGTCAATATCACGCATAAGACTTATGAGCTTTCAAACCATCTTTTCAGCCTTCTTGCTGCGTGTTTAAGTTTTTGAATACGCAGCTTAACCGAAAGTTCAGGATAGATATTCGTTTTCAGTACATTCTGCCATCCGTCACTTTCCGATTCATGGAAACTTTCGGAAATAATAGCTCTTGCCTTACATACAATTTCCGACGCTGTATGGCGCGATACGAACTCCCTGCTCTGCTGGTAATCCGCTCGATTCGACAACTCGACAATAGCAAAAATATCATATGCGTGAGTCTGAGCACGCTCGGCATCATTGCTTTTGTGCCTGTCATTATATGCAAACAGCTTAAGAATAAGCTGGTTTGAGATTGACGGAATCTGAACAGAGATATCATCTAAAGAAACGGTTTCGAGATCTTCTTCTATAAAAAGTGCTTCAGGTGTAATATGTCCATGCAATTTTGATTTAACCAGCCTTACTCTGTTAGACCTCATGTTCAGGTCTTCTATTGAAGGAGCAAGTATATCGAGTTTATTGTTTGGCTTTTTCTGAAACTTGAAATACTTTCCATTCTCACAGACTGTATACTGCAAGTCATCATTTATAACTTCCAATATTGCCTGTCTATTAGATTCATCTTGTGCTTGTGTTTTTGTGACCATTAAATCTATATCGTTAGTTGCCCTGAGTTCAATCTCATGCTCTCGGCTGGAAAACCTCAGGTAAATACCAAGTCCACCGCAAATAACTGGCTGTAATTCTATTTTGTTGAAGGCTTCTGCCAATTCGTGTAATTGTTCGAGAACAGATTCATTCATTTCTTAAAGCCTTCGAGAATTTTCTCTTTCAGTGTTTCTGCAATCTTCGGCCCGCGGGGCCTACTATTCATCATCTCAAAGTAGAGCTCTATATCATCAACCTGAGGCGGACAACCAGATATATTAAACCATACTCCAGTGTTATCATCCTCGATAACCTGTATATTCCCGTACTCTTCGTCAGGCTCCATCGAAACTAACGATTTACTACATTGGTTTCTAAACTTTGCGATATTTCTTACACATATCGTGATTTCATCTGTTGCTGCCAGGCCTTTCAATTTAGCCGCATAGAAACCGCAAGCAACACAATTTATAAGAGGTTCGAGCATTGAATATAATATTTTTTGTTCAAGCCCGTCCGAAGTAAAACGAAAACTCCTCTGCTTTTTTCGCAAATTGGAGGCTTGAAAACCAGCAAGTAATTCGTCGAGAATTCCTTCCGCATCTCCTGCTGTAATCTTAGACTTGTTTCGAGAAACCAACAACTCTTCTTCGAGAGATTTTAAGACTCGTGATACTGTTGAAACTGTGATATTTCCATCGCGACCATTTATGAAATCGACGAGTTTATATTGTGATTCAAACCCTTCGGGGTTTAAGAGCAGAGTCCTGCTTACAAGAGAGGATGTTCCCTGAAATATTTTCTTGATTGGAGCTGTATCAGGAAACTTATTTTTGTTTCCGGTTTTCTCTACGTATATGCGTGTATTTTTCCCCTTTTTTATTTTTATCTTCATATTACCGCATAAGTCCATCCAACAGACATCCTGTTCATCGAGAATCTTTCTTTGTTTAAGTCCAATATATGGAGCTACAATTATTACGGTTATTGGGGTCGAGGAATCCTTTTCTTTCTGTTTTATTAAGATAGCTTTGTTTTGTAGGTTTTTAGGGTTTGGGACAGATACTACCTCAATTGCGGTATAGCCTAAATAATTTTCTTCCACCTCCAATTCAGCGATTATATCATAACGTTTGTAAAGCCTCTTTATTGTTCTATCACGAGTGATAGAAATTCTTAACGGCTTAGAATCGTCATAAAGTGCGATGAATTTCTCTAAGATTTCTGCTTCATTTAGTCTCATCTTTCTACGCCTAAAAAACCTGATAATTTTCTTAGTATATTATCGTAATTCCAGTCCTATACAAATACATAATTTGCATATTTTTTGTATTATTCCTATATGGGAAACTTGTGTTATTTACGCAATTATATATCTGTCGCTTCCTATTGGCCATTCCCTGCCTATTTCTCGGCGCTCATAAGTTCTTTCGAACACTGCTTTTATATCTCCAAATGTGTATAGACCGCCGCCGCTGGTCTTTATCGGTAAAATTACGCGGCATGCGTCGGCGATCCCGAGGTTCCCAGCCCCATACCCTTCGCTGGGCCTGCGACTGCGAACCTCTCAAGATCCACAGCCATTGTTAACCTCTATTAAAGCGGGATTTTCCTCTGGCCTTGTTAAAGGCTTCCTATCCTATCCCTTCAATTAGCTAATAATCTCTACTTTATATCTTTTATTATCGGTAAAGTCAATCCCCAAAAACAATAATTTCACAATAAACGATACTTTTTCTTATCTGAGTATCTATATGGTTTAAAAGATTGTCGTTTCCGGTCAGAGATACTATCCCTCAGTATACGCAAAAGGCATATAACTGTTTTGATTGAAAGGACTTACGCTTATAATCCATTCGGTTCTAATTAACCCTTTGTGTTTATTATTCAATAAACATATAATATTTTTTGATATTTATAAAGAAAACACTTGACAATGTTTTGCTGTTATGTTAAAATACCACTATGTTAGATTAGTACATAACACATTCGTCCGGGTTGGGCCATAAATGACGGCAAAAACCAATCGGCCAAAACCAATCACGAATAAACGGGCCGGGAAAAATTGCCGCCTTCAGGGCTGACACTCATCGAACAGGCCCCTTTTTGCAGGGGAACCCTATATTGCGATAGGTCGCAAAAATAGGAAACAGCATATATCAGGAAGCAGCCGTCCATCACACCGCGGCAAAACCGGGATGGAGGCAATTCAAACAGCAGTCAAAGGTCCGCGCGCAGAGGAGTGCGCGCATTCCGACCGTGCCGAAGGCTTGCGCCTCTGAAGAAACGCAGCGCACTTTTTTGCTTAGTTGTCCAATATTAGAACAACTGTTTGGGTGTCGCGCGCTGTGTAACGAGAATCGAATATCATCACACTATATGAATACCGGATACACATCACTAACTCAGCTTAATCGGGACAGTACCATCGAGTTGCGAAGCAAGGCTGATAAGATTCGCAAACTGGCAGAGAAACTGTCAGAGCCCGACCGAACACTTATGCGAATGTACCTGGACCACGAAAACAGTTTCCGACAAATGGCACAATTGCTCGGAGTCAGCGAGGCAACGGTTGCAAGGCGTGTAAAAAAAATCATCAGTCGTATTGGTGACCGCAATATCGAGGCAGTTCTGGCCAAAAGCAGTAAGCTCAGCCGCAGACAAAAGAAAATAGCGCGCGATTACTTTCTACGCGGCCTGAACGTAAAGACAATCGCCCGCAAACACAAAATGACATATTACAATACGCAAAGAATCATAAATCTTCTTCGCAAACTTTCCGGGCAACGTAAACACAAGATAACAATTCGATATTACTGATAAGAAACAAATCTACTATGACTGAATACAGAGTTCAAAGAGCATTCGCTCGTTACGGTAATCTGAGCGATAAATGCATTGCTGTAATGAGGATGTTCGGCCTGACCAAAGAACGGCTCAGCCGGATTGACTTTAAGTGCGACTGCACAATTTCAATTGAACCGGGGGATATCATTTATATCACCGGACCCAGCGGCTCAGGTAAAACCGTTATCCTGAATGAGCTTCAAAAAGCAATACCGGCTCGTCTGCGAACCAACCTTTCGAAAATCAAAATTCCAAAGGATAAGGCCGTGGTTGATTTTATCGAGGCCGAGCTTATTGAAACCCTGCGTTACTTCAGCACAGCAGGCCTCGCTGATTGCCCGGCACTATTAAATACACCCGCTAATCTCAGCGAGGGTCAGCAATGGAGATTTCGACTGGCTATGGCCCTGGCATCGGGAAGACAATTTATCTTCGCCGATGAGTTCTGCTCGCTGCTGGACCGCATCACTGCAGCGTGCATCTCACACAGCATTCGCAAATTCGCTCACCGGCATAAGACCATATTCATATTAGCCTCAGCTCACCAGGATATACTCAGCGACCTGCTGCCGGATGCGATAGTAACTCGTGATTTGTCAGGCAATACAAATGTCACCTACAAATACCCGGAAAGAGCGAGAAAAACAAAATGCAGACCTGCACTATAACAAAAAAAGTCCGAATCTCCGAAGGAGCATTAGCAGACTACAAAACGCTCAGCCGTTTTCATTATCGCGACAGTCGGCTCGGTCCGTTTGAAAAAATATTCACCCTGAAACTGAATGACGAAACGGCCGGAGTAATTGTCTATTCGATGCCGGCTCCTTCTCTTAAGCTTCGCAACGTCGCTACGGGCAATTACTTCGTCGGTCTGGACAGGCGCTGTCTGATTGCACTGGTCAACAGAACAATTCGCACAATAAGCAGAGTTATCATCGAGCCGCGATTCAGAAGTCTCGGTCTGGCTGTGCGATTAGTCCGAGAAACGATGCCCCTGATGAATGTTCCGATGATAGAGGCTTTGGCGGTTATGGGCCATGCCAACCCATTCCTCGAAAAGGCTGGTATGAAGGCCTACACGGCGCCTATGTCCGTTCAGTGTATGCAGATGAAAGAGGCGTTTAGCCTGGTCGGAATCGAAGGACGAATCGCTGTCGATGCCGGGGCCGCACAGCAACATGTAGAAGGTTTGTCACAGGGTAAGCGATTATTCATCGAGCGTGAAATGAAACGATTTCTTGCCGGCTATGGAAAGCGAAAACACATGCCCGCCGGACTGGAACGAACGCAGTTTATCCTCAGCAAACTGACCGACCGCCCTGTTTATTACATCTGGCTTAAGCGGGCCTGCCCTGCTGCGAAGTGATGGCAAGGGCAATCATCGAAGTGCCATACAGAACCGCGCCGATAATTGCCGAGAATATCCCGACCTCATCAAGCGTAAGCAGTCCCGCATCATTACTATAGTCTTCGTACTCCAGAAAAAACGGGGCTACCAGGCACGCAGTGCCGAAGATAAAAAAACAGATGCCTACGATGGAACTGAGAATGCACATTCTCTTCATTTTGACTCCCTTCAAAACAGTGACATATTATTCCTCTTTATAAAAGGATAACACACCAGGGTGAATACGGTCAATTTAAGCCTTTTACTTTCCAAGCAGGCCGCAAGAGGCCCTTATTACATCCGGCTTATTCAGACTTACTTTTCTTCGTGGTGACGGCAAAGGCATTCAGCGATGCGCCCCAGAGGATTGCACCGGAAACTGCTAAGTAGACTCCAATCTCATCAAGTGACAGATAGCCGACATCATCAAGGTAAGCGTTATAACCGAACAACACGGGGGCTAATAGGCAAAAAGTCCCGAAGACAAAATAAGCGAGGCCTACAATAAAACTTAATACACATGCAGTCTTCATTTCGACTCCCTTCAAAAGAATGACATTTTTTCCACGCTGTAAAAGAATAACATGCCGGGCCGGATACAGTCAACCCAAATAAAAAATCTTCTTCCGCATCCTGATTACCCCAACCGGATGAGCAGGGACCGGCTTTCTAACACTCTATATCCTTTGACCTCCTTCAACCAATTTTAAAAAACACGTTGGGGTTAACAGAGAAATGTTTACTAAGCGTGGTTATATGAGATTTGCTTAAATCGCGTTGGCCATTTAAGATTTTTGAACCCAGGGACCGGTCCCCAAGAATACGGCCTAAATCTGATGCAGATAGATCGTTCTCGGAACACAGATATTTCAAGATGTCTCGAGGCTTTAAATCACCAGTCTGAATAGCAAAACGTTTTTGTTCATAATTCTCGATTAATATCGTCAAAACTTCGAGGTATCTGCTTGCTATGACATCAAGGTCTTTGCCGATAAGCTCATCTGCCGCAGATAAGGCCTTTTGGTAATCATTCTTGTTTTGGATTGGGTACAACGGGTACATGTCCATTAAAACCTTTATCCATTTTTTACGCATATCTGCCATATTGTTCTTTGATTTAACCACAACTGTCATAACAGCTCATCCTTCCATTTATCTTTACTGTACTCGGCATGAGTCATTACTTTGCCGATGTAAATAATTCCAAGTTTATATTCGATTTTAGTTATCAGTCTGTATTTATTTCCGGCTATGTTAAAGATAACCAGAATCTTATACGAATCGGCAGAAGCAAAGGTTTTACGAACATCGGCAAAAGATTGCCACTCAGCAGCTTCTACGACTTTCTGCCAATACTTCAACGGACCTTCAGCAGCAGGTTGCTGCTGGCTAAACTCCCTTAACTTGGCCTTACTGATGATCCTCATCTATTAATATTATCGTCAACTGAGGACGTTTTGTCAACAGTTTTTTAAAAAAAAGTAGAAATTTCGTAATCGGCACCTCTCCTGATTTCTTGATAAGTGCATATATTACAGTAAGTTATGGAATACTACACACAAAACCGCAAAGGTAAATATGCAAAACGCGATAACGCAGATTGAATTGTCCCGGCTTCTGCCGCATCCGGGTAATCCTAACCGGATGAGCAAAGAAAACTTCAGAAAGCTTGTCAGGCACATCGAACGGACCGGAAGATACGAACCGCTGATAGTCAGAGAGTATCCGCGAAAGAGAGGGTACTTTCAAATCATCAACGGCCATCATCGATTCGAGGCGCTGAAACAGCTCGGCTATGAAACATGCGACTGTGTGGTGTGGGACATCGACGATGACGAAGCGAACCTGCTGCTCGCAACGCTTAATCGTCTCTGCGGCCAGGACGTTCTCGAAAAGAAAGCCGCCCTGCTGGAAAAGCTCAATAGTAAACTCAGCATCGAGAGCATCGCAAAACTACTGCCGAATACAAAAACACAAATCCAAAGGCTGCTCGACCTGCACCGAAACAAGACCCGGATTCAGATTACCGAGCAGGACAAAAACAGCATAGTTTATCCGATGGTTTTCTTCCTCGACTCGAAACAGAAGCAGGCCGTCGAAAAAGCTCTGTCACTCGTATCCATCGACACATCAAGCAAGGCTAAGCGAAACGCACAGGCTATTACTCAAATTGCAGAAAGATTTATAGCGGAGGTCACGGATGGTAAAGAAAATCAAGTACGTGCAACTGGAACCCGCTGAGGTACTGCTGGACTTTCACACATCAAGAATGACAGCGGAGCAATTCGGATGTTACTGGCTGCTTATTATAAATCTATATTGTCACAATGGAAGGCTCGATCTCGATGTAAAAGAGCTTGGTATGTTGTGCAATTACGGTGAAAACTTCGAGAAGGTTTGGGAAAAAATCGAATCAAAGTTTCGAAAAAACAATGGCAAAATCAGACACAAAAGAGTCAGTAGAGAACTACGCCGAGTTAATAAGCTTTTGCAACATCAGCGTTCAGCAGGACTTATAGGTGCCAAAAAACGATGGCAAGCCTATAACGAGCCTAATGGCGACGCTATAGCCAAGGAAATTAAAGGAAACGAAAGTGGAGTAAAGGTAAGTAAAGAAAACCGAAACGAAGTAAAGAAAAACGAGGCCTGTTCGGGTCCGGTCAATTCGGTATTTTCTTCTGCTCTATCTTCGATTACGGCTCGGTCGCAGCCGGTTCAAGGCTCTCTGATGAGTCAGCAATTAAGATTCTACGATAAGCTCAAAGAAATAATCAGGCCCGCAAACGAATCCGACCTGACGTGCTTTCACAGGCTCAGCCAATGGCTCGTCAAAGAGATAACCTTCAAACGCTTCAACGAGCACATTTTTGGCCGGGTGCTTGATATTGCCCGCGAGTCTTCGACCGGCAGCAGAAATCCAGCAGCGGTATTCATGTCACGGCTCAAAAAAGAGCTGAACTACCAGCCGCAAGGCTGAAAATGAATCATGCACCTGAGGACATTAACCGCCATACTAAAAAATTTAGCAGTAAAAATGCTCATAGTCTTTTCGAGTAATCGAAAAGACTATGAGCATGCATTTGTTGTCAACAATAAATCATCAGATATCACTTCAGGGAGGTTTATCATGGACGATTCGAAAGTTTGTACTATTCCGCTTACTCAGGGGTACTTCGCGATTGTCGATGCCGACGACTACGAAAGGCTCAGTCAATACAAATGGCATGTCAAAGTCAGCTCCTACGGATGTTACGCATACCGCACAGAAAACAGAAAGAGAATAGCAATGCACCGTGAGATCCTAAATGCACCGCCCGGTATGCACTGCGATCATATCAATCACAACGGCCTTGATAATCGCAAAGCCAATCTGCGGCTGTGCACACCGCAGCAGAACTCATTCAATCAAAAACCAAGGTCCAACTGCACCAGCAGGTACAAAGGGGTTTGCTGGAACAGAAGTATGCGAAAATAGCGAGCTGATATTAAGCATAACGGCCGCACAACTTTCATCGGTTATTTTGAAAACGAACAGGATGCCGCCATTGCCTATGACGACCGGGCTGTTGAACTATTCGGCGAGTTCGCCTGGCTGAACCACCACCACCGCCCGGAAATACAGAAATGGCTGACCCAAACCCGCCTGTTCAAGCCAGACCCTTCTGAAATGGCTCTGGATGCCGATTGCTGCAAATACTAATCTCATACTAAAATATGAAAAATTAGTACTTGTTAACAACAATATCCCTGATATTGACTTAATAATCGCGTATTTCGCAAAAAAATCATAAAATTGCAAACCAGAATTTACTATATATATATTGTATTATCTTCAATATTTTACTATATCTATATAGTTAGATATGCCGATATACACTATGTATATATAGTAGCATTTTATGTTTTAAGCCTTAGAATCGGGTACTGATATGAATACCAAACAATTAAAACTCGCTCGGCAGCAACTGGATGCGACCTTAAAGCGGTTTAAGCCGATAGCTGAACTGGCTCCCCCGCCAAAAGGCTGGGTACGCGCTATACGAGATGCTTTGGGCATGACAGGAAAGCAGCTCGCCGGGCGTCTAAATGTGAATCAACAACGAATAGCGCGTATTGAGCAAGACGAAAAACTTGGGAAAGTAACAATTGAAACGCTCAGGAACGTAGCTGAAGCTATGGATTGTATATTTGTTTACGGTTTTGTACCAAGAAGCAGCCTTGAGCAGACGGCAAGAAACCGAGCCGCAGCAGTTGCAACCAAACGCATGGCTCGCAGCAATCAAACGATGATGCTCGAAAAACAGGAACTCAGCAAAGCAGAAAAAGAAAGAGCATTCAAATCTCTGGTCGAAGACATCACAAGTTCGATGCCTAAATCACTATGGGATGACCAATGATAGATTTAAACTATCCTCAAGGCGCTACACCGCTCGATAAAAATGAAATCAAAGAACTTCTGCTCACTCATATTACTACACGAGCCGAGCTTGACAGATGGGAGCAGGACAATATCAACGAAGCCCTAACGTGGTTCCATGACCACAAACCCGCAAACATCCTCGATGAATCTTTTATGAAGCTATTGCACAGAAAAATGTTCTGTAATGTGTGGAGATGGGCGGGCGAATTCAGACAAAGCGAAAAGAATCTTGGTGTTCCACCGTACATGATCGCCGTCGAACTGAAAAAACTGTGCGACGATGCTGAATACTGGATTGAAAACAAGACTTTTTCAGAAGATGAGATAGCTGTTCGTCTTCATCACAGACTGGTATCGATACACCTATTTGCAAATGGCAACGGCAGGCACGCCCGATTAACCGCTGACATTCTTTTGGTAAATGTTCTGGACAGGCCTGCTTTCACCTGGGGCAGCGCCAATCTGGCAAAGCCCGGCGATATCAGAAAACAATACATCGACTCCCTGCAAGCCGCCGACAAAGGTGATTATGACCCGCTGCTGGAATTCGCACGGTCCTAATCACCGCCACCGCCCGGAAAAAGAAATATCTCTTTTTCATTGAAGAAACAGCTCGATAATCAGGTATATTATTTTGGGTGCCGCAGAGAAAGCACGGAAACAGGAATTCGAAAAATTGGGCTATAACAGATGAAGCGAATTGCTAAATTACCAACTATGTTCGGCCTTTGGGCAGCATTCTTCGCCGTCTTCTGGATTGTTTCGGTTATTGCCGGTGGTGATGCTGTAAATGGCAAAATTGAGGATGGGCGATACTACCTGTGCAGCCACGGAAAATATACGCAGGTATCCCGCGCAGACTATGTGACCTCGGCCTCTGCTGTTATGATTATAGCAGCCGGGCCGGCGTTGCTGTTCTTCATACTCCTGTTGATGTCGCTGAGTACTATCAAAGAAGGCTTCTGGGCGGGATTGGCTGTAGCTGCAATCCTTTTGCTGTTCGGCGGTGCGTCCTTGTGGCTGGCAATCATTTCTCTGGGCTGTATTCTCCGTGCGCTCGCTGTTATATAATTGAGACTGTTGACTTGATAAGAATTTAAGGTTATAGATTTTGAATTGTCCTAAGAGATAAACCAGCTACAAACCTGAGGGATATAGCGATGGAAGAGAATAACAACCCCGAACAAGAGGAAAGTCAATTCCCGTTTCAGCAGCCACAGGAGCCTCATCAGCCTGCACAGCCCGTAGTGCCGCTGCCTACCACGCCGCATTACGTCCTGCCGCCCAAAAAATATAAGCTCAAAACGGTCCTGCTGTTCTGCGACCTCTTCGCAATCTTCATATACATCTACCTGCTGATTATCCTCAGCATAATCAGGGAAGTATCGGCAGGGACGTTTTCGTTTGTCTCCAACAGGATGTTCGCCTTCTACTGCGTCTTCGCGATTACCATCGGCCTTTTGGTCCTCGTACTCATATGCAAAACGACCAAAAGCGCCCGCACAAGGTTTCAGAGAGACAACGAGCTGCGACAGGACGAGAACATAAAGGTCTGGCTGACCGGATATGACTGGGGCTGGCCGATACTTTTCACCCCGACCGTTGTACTGATGGCTGTAGTAGGCATCGTCACAATGCCTCTAAATGTGATATTCGGTGATTCATCGGCCATGCTCACAATCCTGAACATCATCGGCGGTATTGTAATAGTCTTCGGGGCCCTCAACGCCGCGGTCGTCATCTTCAAGCTAAAGCCGGTGACGTTAGGCCTGATACTCGGCAGCTTCGTTATCGTCCTTCTGATACTCCTGCTTCACGGGCCCGGCACGTTCCTTGCCTTCTTCAAAAGCTTCAGGTACCTCGGCATCACCACCGAGCCGGTCGGCTATCTTCTTCTTGCCTATATCTGGTCGATATTCCTGCGGATAATATGGCTAAAGAGCCTGTTCTTCTACTGGGTCTTTTTACCGAACCGCCTGGAGCTCCAGCACGGCCTGAGTGAATCAAACGACTCTATCGACAGAGACGATTTGCGGCATCAGATAGACACCGACGATGTAATTCTCCGCTGGTGGAATGTGGGGATTATAACGTTTTACTTCCCGCAGTTAGACCGCCTGCCGATAACGAATGTGATGTTAGGCATTCGCAAAAAGGCCCTGTACGCCAACCGAATCGCTTCGGTAAAAACCATACAGGATTAGGAAAAGCTATTGAAAAACAAGGCATTCATCTTCGCTCTAAAATTGCTCTGCATACTTACTGTTGTAACTCCATGCATCGGGCTTTTTATGGGTATCGTTGGAGCAATGATGTCAAATGCATCTTCGTGGTCCGGCGGACACAATCAGCTTGGGCTGATCTTTATCAACCTTGGTAAATATCTCCTATGGTCTGCTCCTTTCGTATTGATGATTACTATAGGCACCTGGATATTTGCGAGATTCTATTCTGATACGGCCAAATATCATCTTCCCAAAATCGGAAAAGTTTTTTTATTAACTTTCATAGCTTGGCTTGCCGTGAGCATTTTCGCTCCGCAGATACATTCTCAGGGCGTTCTTGCATGTCACTTTAAACTCAAAAGACTCTATTCAGCCCTACAGCAATATGCACAGGCGGACGCAAACAATAGGTATCCAACTCCTGAAAAATGGTGCGATACCCTCATGGAAAAAGCAAATCTGAACGCAAATGCTTTCAGATGTCCCCGCGATGGTAAAGGTCCTTGCAGTTATGCAATCAATCCGGATGCACGATTCGATTCCGCTGGCGACGTTGTTCTTCTTTTTGAAACCGACCCGGGTTGGAATCAGCACGGGCGCCAGGAACTGTTAAGACTGAAAAATCATAAAGACATAATGGGAAAAGCTGTCAATATAGTCACAAACGACGGCATGACTTTGTGTATCCGTCCCGAAGAGTTTGCTGAACTGAAATGGCAGGATAAACCCATACAGGATTAGCCGAAATTGCAAAGCCTTGTCAGTCCTTTTTTCTCTTGAAATGTCAAGGTTACAGCCGCATTCGGCAGTCATTATCGGACGCCGGAAAAAGATAATCCCCTATTGCAGACCGTATGTATAAATAAATTCAGTCATGTCCCCCTGCTGTCGAAATACTTCTTCATGTAAACAAGGCTCCTAACAGAGGAATTCTGAAGCCGGAAAAAACTTTAATAACAATATATCACGGGACAAAAAAATGATTACAGCAAAAGATGTTATGAACCCCTGGGTCGTCACCACAACCAAAGACACGCCCATATCTGAAGCTATTGAACTTATGCTCGAACATAAGATTTCCGGATTACCCGTCGTCGATGATGAACAAAAGCTCCTTGGAATCATCACAGAAAAAGACATTCTGCCGCTCTACAATACATCCCGGCTGATTGAGGAAACGAAAGTACAGGACCTGATGACTGCACCGGTCGTCTCATTTAATCAGGACGAAACTCTCGATGATATCTGCGCATGCCTGATAGAAAACGATTTCAGGAGAGTCCCCGTAACTTCTGCGGGAGAAATCGTAGGGATAGTATCCAGGCCGGACATCACCAGAATCATCCTGAAGAAAATGATAAACAATTCACCTGTCGAAGTAAGTTAAACAAATCCATATCGCCTGCAGACACAAGGTCGATTCCACAAACACGCTACAATCAATCGCAGCGATATTAACACATTCTTATCTTCAAGCGGAGAAATCACTATGACCAGACCAACTCTTAACAAAAAACAGCTATCCGTAATCGATGAAATGTTCACTGGCGAAATGGATACAGAAGCCATCCTCACAAAGCACAATGTCGCCCGCAAGCTATACAACAAATGGCTCGGCGATGAGAACTTCAAGGCCGAGTTCACAAGGCGTATCGAATGGCTGAACCTGCACAGCCAGGCCATGATTGCACGATACGCATCACTGGCCGCTGCCAGGCTCGTCGCGCTTACCGACTCGGAAAACCAAGAAACCCGAAGAAAGGCCTGCCTCGATATTATCTCTCTGCCGAGAATTAACGCTCACAAACAAACAGCGACTGCCGAAAGCAACATCGAATCGATTGAAAGCCTGCATCCGGATACGGCATCGAGACTGCTCGAAGCCCTGGCACAGCAAAAAAACCAGCAAAATAAATAATAATAGAATCGCTTAAAAACTGATTATCACCCAAATTCCTGCTCTCCTGTTTTAAATATTATAAACTGTTAAAGAATTCAAACATGTCCCGATTGACAAACCTGCATGGTCAGTTATACTTGATGTTAACAAGGGTACACGCATATGGGTTAAATATAACCGGGTTGCCACTATGCGGGGGAGCTGTTTCAGTTCGACTCAACACCCTGCCCGAGGAGCAAAAAAGATTAACTCGCGTATCTTTTATCCGGACATGAAGTAAATGTTTATTGAAGAGGCCCAAAAGGAGGAGATAAAACAAAAAATTAAGGCGTGTGAATGCACAAAGAAAATAAAGTGCATCGACACGAACTTTCAGGATGTCGCACCGGTAAAAAGTGTAGCAGCCGGAGAACTGCTCGAATGCTACACCGACAGGGCGGCTGGGTGCAAATTTGCTTTGCCGTTCGGAGGTACATATTTCTGCCGCTGCCCCGTCAGGGCCTATCTGTTCAAACAATTTAACATCTGAGATTGTAGCTGCGCAGGTACATACCACAATCGTACCAAAAAAATATGTCCCCCATAGTATATCTATTGACAAGGCTGTGTACCGCAGGTATGTTACCACATCTATATACCGCTCCTTCAACCACTTTGGGAGAAAGTTTTATGAAAATCGCTATAGCTTCTGACCACGCCGGCTTTGCTTACAAGGAAATCATCAAAACCACGTTATCTGAACAAGGCCATGAGGTCGTTGACTTCGGGACCCGCTCTACCGAGCCGGCTGACTATCCTGATTTCATCCGACCGGCGGCACAGGCCGTTGCCGACGGAAAATGCGAACGTGGAATTGTTCTCGGTGGCTCAGGAAATGGCGAAGCTATGGTCGCAAACAAAATCCCCGGCATCCGATGCGCAATAGCATGGGACCTGCGCTCGGCAAGGCTTTCTCGACAGCACAACGACGCAAATATGCTTAGCCTTGGAGAACGTATGCTCAGCATTCACGAAGCAATAGAAATCGTAGAGCTGTGGCTAAAAACAGAATTCCAGGGCGGAAGACACATCACAAGAATCAAAAAAATCCACGCCTGATAAACATAATCCCTTTTTTAGTAAGCACTTATTTTAGAAGCAAGAATTGCCCACCTTCCGAATTGTTACCGACCAGCCGCAAGTGTCACCCAAAAACTCCTGACCAAACCTCTTGGAGCAGCACGATGTCCCCAAAGGCCAAAAAATATAAGGCCGCATTTACACAATTTTGGGTAAATTCATAAAATTCATCTAAAAAGACTTGACATCCTCCATATCTGCTTGCATTATCTCCACAGGTTCGGGATTCACCAAATGAGGACAAATTCGACGCCGCTGGCTCTACCGGAAGAAAATACGCACTTTCTGCAAACCAAAAGCGTTACACGGTGCGAAAAAACTCACCAAATGCCCAGGGGCAGCGTTCGTGTTGACCTGTTAGAGGCCAAAAAAATTTTATTGTTTTTGGAAAAGGAGGAACAGTGTATGAAAACAAAAGGTCAAATTCCACCCAGAAAACGCAAACTGACACTTCTTGTCTCGGGCCTCATTCTCGCATTTCTTATCGCAGGCCTGGCTCAGGCAAGAACACTATGGTTCAAAGTCCACAACCACTCGAAAAACAAGCTTGTCAAGTGGTCAATGGACTTCAGCCTGCCTGCCAAAAGAAGGCCCACACGCTACAGCGTCAGAAGGTGGAATGGAAAAAAATGGGTCGATGAATCATGGGACTGGAAGGGCAAATGCACCAGAATCAAAGCCGGCTCATTTCATGTCAATATCGAAAACAACAAGGCTGACGATGTGCCATACTGTACGAACTTGTTGTTCGACGTAAGATTCAATACGGATGATATTGGATATTCTGGAGCCAACCTCAAATATAAGCCCGACCCTTTTCCCAAAAACGCCGTTAAGAAAGCTATATGCCGAGACCCCGGAAATTTCACCGTCGAAATCGATAACGCCGTCTTCTACGGCGGCGAATCAGGCCAATACATCTCTGAACTCAACGTCAACGTCCCGGCTGAGACCTACGCTTACCTGTATCAAATTAACGTCGTCGACATCAACGGCCCACCGAATCCAATCGTCGAATTTCGTATTTCAGACGTCAACGACCCCTATAACTTCCCCGACGTAGAGGAGGGGCTTTTTGGCCCGCAAGTACTTGGCAACTCTCACGACGGACAAGTAACGTGGTTTTATGAGTCCGACCCCAACAATGACCCAAATACCGGTACGCAGGCTATCTCCGTAGCAGATTTCAACGGCCTCGGTGCACCCGGTGTTACTCCAATCTACTGGGGACCCCAAGGCGACGACTACGTGGCATACTTCACCGGCCTGTCCGAAGGACAAAAGTCAAATATACTCATCGCTTACTCGAAGATGGGACCTGCTATACAGGAACACGGACCCAACGCATCGGTCAGCGACTCAGTCGCCGCCATCGCCGACGGCATAGTCTGGATACCCGGCCCCTGGCCCGGTGACTGGGCAAAGGAAGATTTACTAGTGCCGGCAGACGTAAACATCGGCGACGATTTCGGATGCTCCGTCGCAGTCAGCGGCTATTACACCATTATCGGTGCTATGAATGATGATGACCAGTTTCCTACCGGCGGCTCTGCATATATATTCAAGAAGAACCTTGCCGAGGTCAACGACCCTGATTGGCCCCAGCAGCAGAAACTAACCCCCTCCGACCCCGATTATAACATCAACTTCGGCGAATCTGTTGACATACACGGCCAGTATGCAATCGTAGGCGCTCCTTATGCCGACGACGCGGGTAACAATCCGGTTGGCGCCGCTTATATGTTCCGCAATATCAACGAGAACTGGACACAAATACAAAAGCTCAATCCCATATCACCTAACCAGTACGACTACTTCGGATGCTCAGTTTCTATCTGCGGCAACATTGCTGTTGTAGGAGCCAGGGGCGATGACACTATGGCACAAGACGCGGGTACTGTCTATGTCTTTTCTGAAGACGAAGCAGACCCGAATAACTGGCTCTTTGTCCAAAAGTTATACGCCTCAGACGCAAATGCATTTGATGGATTCGGTTCATCGGTGGACATCTGCTGCTACACCATCATTGTCGGTGCACCGGGAGATGATGCAGACGGAGCCAACTCTGGCGCCGCCTATATCTTCGAAACCTCCGACCAGGGCAGCACCTGGAGCCAGACCTGCAAACTACCCATCCCCGCAGAATGCGACGCCGGCGACAACTTTGGAAGCGCAGTGGCCGTCTGCTCTACTCTGCGAGCCGACAGACATGCAATAGTCGGAGCCCAATACGCCGACGCCGTTGGAACCTCATCAGGCCAGGCTTTCATTTACGCTCCGAACGAAGTAGACCCCAATATATGGCAAAAGCAGGCCTCCTTGGTCGGCTCCGACCAGAAGGAATACGACTACTTCGGAAGCGCAGTGGACATTCACGGTGACCGCGCTATTGTCGGTGCATACCATCATTACATGGATGAAACCGGCGCCGCCTACGTATTCGAACATTACGACCCCAACTGGTCGCAAGTCGCCAGGCTGAGCCCCCAGGAAAATAGTAAGTTCGGCTACGCCGTGGCAATCAACAGAAACTACGCCGTCATCGGAGCACCAGGCCATCAACTCCAGGGGGCTGCATACATACACAGAAGAATCTCGTCCGTCGCGGACCTCGATGGTGACTACTTCGTCGATTTCTACGACTTGGCACTCCATGCCGCGCACTATCTCGATAAACTTGGCGATGCGAATTGGAGATGCCCCGCGGATATCTCAGAAAGAATCGACGATGTTGTTAATTTAGCTGACTTCGCGCCGCTGGCACAAGACTGGCTCGAAACCAGATTGTATCCGTAAAAGATTTTGACCGGCACTTAATTGCTGCATAAATAAAGGGCCTGAACCTCGACGTTCGGTTCAGGCCCTTTTCAAATCTTAAACACAATAAATTCTTATCTGCTGTCCCCAGCCTGCAAACAAACCGTCTGTTCCGGAGAAAATATAAAATGCAAAATCCAATTCATATCTATGAATCACTGCGCAAAAGTCGTCCGACTAACAAACACGACCTTAAAAACTATGTAAAGGTCTTTCTCGGCCTTGATATCCCCGACAAAAAAATCTGCCCCGAGCATAATTCTCCCCTGGATTATCTATGGCACAGCTTCAACTTAGACTTCGCTTATCAAGTATCGAGTAGCGAGCATCGAGTATCGAGCATCCAGAATGGCGACTGTATCGTCTGGGCAAACAGAGCCGGAGGAAAAACCGAACTGGCCGCGGTCGCAACGCTGCTCGATTGCCTCTTCAAACCTAATTGCCAAACAAGAATACTTGCAGGCTCCGGCGAACAGGCCGCTCGTATGTACGAATACTTCCTGAATTTCCTGAAAAACGGATTCGACAGGTTCCTAAACGAACCACCAAAAAAAGACAGATGTCACTTCACCAATAATTCCGACGTCGAAGTGCTCACTCAATCGGCGACAAGTATCCGAGGCCAGCATATACAAAAACTTCGATGTGACGAGGTAGAACTATTCGAAGAAGACGTCTTCAACGCCGCTAAATTTACCACGCAGAGTAAAGACGATATCATCGCTGCAATGGAGGTCATCAGCACTATGCACCGTCCCTACGGCCTGATGCAAAAACTCGTTGCCGATGCACAAAGACATGACGTCCCTATCTTCAAATGGTGCGTATGGGAGACAATCGAAAAATGCAAAGACCGCTCTTGTAGCCGATGTCCTTTATGGCAGGACTGCGGGGGCAAAGCGAAACAGGCAGTCGGCTATCTCAAAATCGATGACATTATAACACAGATGCGCCGCTCCAGCAGGGCCGGCTTCGAAGCAGAAATGCTCTGCCTGAGGCCCTCGCTCGAAAACGCCGTCTTCGCCGAGTTCGACTTGAGCTTACACGTAAAACCGATTGATTATGATCCGGCCCTGCCGTTATATCGCAGCCTCGACTTCGGATTCATCAATCCGTTCGTCTGTTTGTGGATTCAGGTCGATGACACAGGTACAGTCCGAGTCATAGACGAATATATCCGCACAAGGGCAACCATCGAAACGCACGCACAACAGATTATCGCCAGAACTCCTTGCCCCGAAGCCGGTGTCGCTGCGACCTTCTGCGACCCTGCCGGAGCCGGCGTAAACGACGTAACCGGAACCAGCGCAGTTCGTGAGCTCAGAGCGAGAAACATCAAGGTCCGTTACCGAAGAAGCTCAATCCTCGAAGGCATTGAGCTGATTCGCCGCAGCATTAGAACCGGCGACGGCCAATCGAAACTGGTTATCTCCCCTCGCTGTGCCAAACTCATCGAGGCCATGCGCTGCTACCACTATCCTGAATCGAGCGCACCTGACGAGCTGCCACTAAAAGACGGAATCTACGACCACCCCATCGACGCCCTACGCTACTTCTTCGTAAACCGCGAGCAAAGACATCCTGTATCAAGACGATACTGACCACCCCAAACGCATATCAGAAAAACTTAGACTGATGCACCAATGCCTTTAAGGGCCAACATCCGTACATTACCCTTAAAATCAAACTGTACAACAGGCTGTAACGGCGAAAGGTAAGCCTGTACAATCCTCTCGTGTTCCGGAATCTCCCAGTTGTTGACTTCTCTTATATATCGATTAGTTAATATTGTCGTGACCTTGCCCGATTCGCCGCACCGGCGAAAATCAAACCGGAAATAATCGACGGGTATCTCCAACAGATTCCATCTATAGTAATAAATCTTCTCGGTGTCATGCAAAACAACGAAAGGTATTTTCCTTTGCATCGCCATGTTCGCAACCCGGCATCGGGTTTCAGCCAAACCATCGCTGAACACAAGGTCAAACTTGATGCCTTCATTATCAAAGTGGTCAAATACAACCTCAGGATCGGCTTCATAACGATGATACCAATTCGGTGAATTGATGCTCTCGGCTGTTTTTGTGTACCATTCCATGCTCTCTTGTTCTATGCTGGCGACAAACTCGCAATGGTCCGTGAAGAATTTCGTACTGTAAAGACCCATACCAAACTCAAGAATAGAGTTTACGGGCGCGCTTGCGAATATCTTTTCAAAAACACGAATATGGCTGCCATAACCGTCGAATGACATCTCATTGCCTCCATAATAACATCGTGTCTGACACGACAGTCTTACTAAAAAATGTATCGGTCCGAAAGCACGATTGTCATCACGAGAAGTTACTGAAAAACGCGGATAAAAAAAAGGCTCACCTGGGGATAGGTGAGCCTTAATAGAGCTCATCTGCGAGCCCGTACTTACCGCAGAAGAGTAAGTGCCATCTGAGGTACAGCATTGGCCTGGGCCAGCATCGCAGTACCAGCCTGAGCCAGAACCTGGTTCCTGGTCAAGTTCGCAATCTCGGTAGCAACATCAACGTCACTAACACGTGATTCCGCCGCCATCAGGTTCTCCTTCTGAATGTTCAACACCGATACCGTGCTCTCGAGACGGTTCATCATGTAACCGAATCTCGCACGAGCCGTGTCCTTGACGCCGATGGCAGAATCCAGTCTGCCCAAAGCATTCCTTGCGCTTGAGGCGCCGGCAATCGTCATTCCGGTCGTGTTCAAAGCATGCGAAGCACTGGTCAGATTCGCTGTGGTGACCGAGATGTTGTCGCTGAACTCACCGAAGTGAATCGACACTGATTTACCGGCACTGTTGAGCATCTGGATGTCGTTGAACGTGGTCGCGCCGGCGATACGGTCGATTTCCGTACGCATCTCATTGAACTCGTTCTGCATAATAGTTCTCTGAGCTGTGCTGTAGGAACCGGTCGCTGCCTGCTCGGCCAGCTGTTTCATACGAACCAGTGCGTCATCAATGACCGCCATCGCTCCTTCCATGGTCTGCAACATACTAATGCCGTCTTGGGCATTACGAGCACCCTGCTCCAACACGGCTATGTCGGCACGCATCAATTCGCGTACCGCCAGGCCGGCAGCATCGTCCTTGGCGCTGTTGATACGAAGACCTGAGCTCAAGCGCTCGACGCTCTTTGCCAAGCTGTCGTAGCTGGTGCTCAGATGCCTCGCGGCGTTTAACGCCATAATGTTGTTCTTGACTGCTAACATTTCTCTGACTCCTAAATAAAGAAACTCGTTTCTTTCTATCCTTAGAACCAATAAACTTAAGACTTATCCATCAGCCCCACTCCAACAACAAAGAGCCTTTACCGCACCTCAGATGGCTATATCGGTTTTTAAAAAAAGCACTTAACCTGTTTTACTGACGATACAAATCAACCCTGAAACGACCGATAAAAGTACTCGGATGCCATAGATGTCCCTAAAAAACACCATGCCGGAAATCCGTAAAAAGAAGGCAAAAGATGGTGACACTCCGGTAGTCCGAAAATCCGCACTGCACAGACGTGCTCGAATCACGAAGTGGTTATGATTCAGGTATGCCGAAAACTGCTCAAATTACTGCGCAAAAAAAATAGCCAGGCAAAAAAGCCTGGCTTTTTCCAGATGCCGCTTGGGGGGCGAAGTCTATACTTATCCCGAAATACCCTTTAAAGCAAAGAAGGGTTTTACTGCGTTAGAATCTTTAGCCGGTTATTACCCTCCATCCCTGGTTCAGCTCTTCCATAAGTTTTATAACGTCACGAACCATGTTCGGGTCCTGCTTGATGTTGGCCTGAGTCAGACGGTCGCTCATGAAGGTATAAAGCTTGCGAAGATTGGCTGCGATTTCACCACCCCGTTCCATATCCAGTATTGCGTTAAGCTCGGTTATTATATCCGCAGCCCGGTTGATGTACTGGCCCTTCGCTTCCTGATTACCGGACTCCAGCTCTTTTATTGCCAGCTTCAGAAACTTTATCGCACCATCGTACAACAACACAATCAGACGCCCCTTGTTCTGCGTCGAGACTGAGTTATCTTTATAAGCCGCTAATTGACTCATTATCGAACTCCGTCAAATCTCCAGTCACTAATTACGCTTGTTTCTACATCAGTGAAATCCGCTGTCTATAGTGTATCGGCGATTAAATTACTGTAACAGTGTCAAGGCCATCTGCGGCATAGTATTGGCCTGCGCCAGCATCGCGATACCCGCCTGTGCCAGCACCTGGTTTCGCGTCATTTCCGCCATCTCGGTCGCAACATCGACGTCGCTGACACGCGATTCCGCCGCCATCAGGTTCTCCCTTTGGATATTGAGCACCGAAATAGTGCCTTCCAGACGGTTCATCTTATATCCGAACCTTGCACGGGCCGTGTCCTTGATACTGATGGCGCTGTCCAGGGTAGCAAGTGCCGCCCGCGCGCTTAACATCGATGAAATACTCACAAGGGCTGATGTTATACCCAACCCGCTTCGCGTCATATCCATTCCCGGCACGTTAATGTAATCGGTGCTGCCGCCAAAGTGAATCGATATCGACTGCGACGCGCTGTTGAGCAGCCTGATATTGTTGAACGAAGTCGCCCCCGCAATACGCTCAATCTCCTCTGACATCTCAGTGAATTCGTTCTGCATCAGCGACCGCTGCGCGTCACTATACGAACCGGTCGCCGCCTGTTCAGCCAATTGCTTCATACGAACCAGAGATATGTCAATAACCGCCATCGCTCCTTCCATCGTCTGAAGCATACTGATTCCGTCCTGGGCATTACGCGCACCCTGCTCGAGCACAGCAATATCGGCACGCATCAGTTCGCGAACCGCCAGACCTGCTGCGTCATCCTTGGCGCTGTTAATGCGAAGGCCCGACGAGAGCCTTTCGACGCTTTTCCCCAGGCTGTCGTAGCTCATACCCAGGTGACGAGCCGCGTTCGACGCCATCACGTTGTTTTTAATTGCCAACATCTTTGATACTCCTTAATCCCAAACCGGCGAATCCCTTCTACCTGTCCCTGCTGTAACACTGACCAACAGGCAAACAGGATATCTTTATACAAACCTTATCGCCGAACCTCTAAAATCCTTAAGTCATAACTTAGGCTTCGTTGCCAAATTTCAAAAAGACCTATAATATCGCATCTTAACAATCGAAATCGACCGGAAACACAACCGTTGTGTTAAAGAAATCCACGCCGTCTTACCGATTTAAAATCCAGAAGCTCAATAACCGGATAATTGTTGAAATACCTGAAAGGAATTGGAAATCAGCTAACCAAGCAGATACGGAGCCCAAGGCATTACAATATGCCTTGATGCCGTTTTTTGGCCTAAAAAATGCCTTTTTTTGTGCCCGCTCCATCTCGCAGACCCCCAGCGTGCCCATAAAAAGACCATTATTAGCTAATTTAACAAACTTTTTAAAAAAAACTTGCATAAAATTTATTTTTTGAGTAATATAGAGAACATAAGTATAACTAGTTACTATCTAAATGCAGTCTGATAACTCGTCCAAAAGGATGTTTATGTGAGGTTTGGGGGAGTATCGGACTATTTAGAAATATACACGTAGAATTATTTAAAAGCATCGGCTTTATTAAGGACAAAAGAACCATGAAAAGGCAAAAGGCATTTACCCTAATAGAGTTGCTGGTAGTGATAGCTATTATTGCGTTACTGCTTGCGATACTGATACCAAGTCTCAACAAGGCCAGGGAACTGGCCAACCGGATAGTCTGCGGCAGCCGCCTAAAGACCCTCACCCAGGGAAGCGCTGAATACGCAACTGCCCAGGGCGGCTGGTTCGTGCCCGCCGGTTACTCACCTTTTGTGGACCCGGACGGCGACGCTGACCCTACAAAAAATTCCTGTCAATGGATACGGAACGTGACCTACAGAAAGTATATCGACATAGACAACTACAGAACTATTGTGCAGAAGGGGAACCTTATGATGGCGCCTAAGGAATTCCAATGTCCAAGTGATAAGGTAAGCAAGGACCCCTATAACAAATCCGACGAATACGAAGTTTTGGTAAGTTATGCTTATAACGTCACGGACTGGGACCCCTGGACCGGCGGTAGTGGTGACGGCTGGATAAATCGAATTGTAGGACACAGGGTTGATTCCATAAATCAACCTGCCGAGAAACTCAACTTTATCGACGGTATCGACTGGTGGACCGACTGGGAGGCAGCCAATTTCAAGAATGGATGGGATTTTCTTGGACAACGCCCAAGCGACGATTATAGAGACCCCGCTATAAATCCTCCGCCGCTGGTTTACGGCCCGGTGTTTTATCGTCATAGCGAAGGTGCTGTAATCGGGTTCTATGACGGCCACGCGGCATACCTGAAAAAGGAAAAGATTTTTGTCGAGAAAGATTGGGCTTCGAAGAACGCTGGTATGTGGACCTCGTCCGGCCGGTTGTAATAAACAGATGTGAGCTTTCTTCCGGCTAATCATTAGCCAAGCAAAACGAGTATATTGGCTGCTGGTCAATGATGTGGAACCTGAGTAGGCGGTCAATTTATCTCGCAAGTTCTGTCAGATTTTTTATGCCTTTCGTTCTTAAAATCCACTTTCTAAAATCTAATCCAGCCTGATAGAAAAACGCCTTCCAAAAATCGCTCAAATTTGCCCTTACATAACGAAAAATTAAGAACTTTTGAGTCGAATTTTCACGTATTTAAAAATGCGAATGGTATTTACCAGAAGGAAAACTATGGCATATCTGAAATATTTTACAAATATTTAGAATGGCCCAACTGGCAGCATATAAATACTATCGCTTTTTGAGCAATCCCGGCATTATACGGTCCAGGGCAAACTGATGCGTCGTTAGTAGTATGCGTAAAAGTACTCCAACCAAGCATCAGTTTTTAAGGACTAAAAATTATAAAGAATTCAAATATAAGCGCTCAAAGTAAAGCTTTTACCTTTATTGGGCTGCTGGCGGTAATTGCCATTATTGCGTTACTGCTGGCGATACTCGTACCGAGCCTGAATAAGGCTAAGGAACTGGCCAACCGGATAGTCTGCGGCAATCATCTCAGAACTCTCACCACGGCAAACACAACCTATGCCAGCATGTACGACGGTTTCTATACTCCAATTCGTTTATCTGTACTGGAGGACAATAGAAATGAGGTAGTGATTTGCTGGATGCAGAACAAAGCCTTCGGAACGTATGTAAAGGATGGATGATTTTAGACGTATCAGAGACAGGGGCGAGCTGGACTCGCTTGATGAGTTCCTCTGTCCGAGTAACAAGATAAGTAAGAATCCTGATAACATCTCCGAGAACGGCATTTTGACAAGTTATGGGTACAATCCCACGGATTGGCCTGGAACCCGGATAAAAACCAGCAATGTACGTGTCGGGCATAGGGTCGAGACTATAAAGTCTCTTGCTGAAAAACTCGCCTTCGTTTACGGCATCGACTGGTGGGTTGATTGGAATGGAGCTCATTACGAAATGGTACGGGATATGCCCAGATAGGCTCCCTCAGAAATTCCAGCCCAGAAGAGGCAAAAATTAATCCCGATGTGGATAGACCGGTAATTTATCGCCACAATGAGGACGCGGTTGTCGGATTCTACGACAGCCACGCAGTACGTATGAAAAAAGAAAATATCTTCATTAAAGCAGATTACTACGCCGACCCACCTATAACCGCGATTTGGACCTCGTCCCCGGCAGATGGACAAGGAAATACTAATCTGTTCCGAATGGTACTTCAACGACAGCGAACTGGCTTCATATGTAAGACACAATCGGTCAAAAACCGCTGGAACTGCCGGTTTCAGAACCTGCCCGGCTGTCTGACTACTAATGTAAGTCAAACTTTCGCAAGTACTTAGGACAGCGATTCAACCGCTTGGCAGATAACAGGAAACCACCCTACAAAAAATCACTTTTACGACCAGAAAAAGACTTGCGTAAATGCTACAACTCACTGTATAAGTAAGAGGGGAGCTTCTAAAAATCCATTTTTACTGCAAGCCGCTGCAATTTCCACCTGCGTCGTTGTCGGGCACAAAATCGTCCTCGATGTAGCTTTGGCTACGCCTGCGGCGATTTTGGCCCTGCCGCCTTGCATGTGAAAATTTCGCGGGCTTTCGCCACAAAAGCAATTTTTAGAGGATCCCATAAGTTATTAGTATGTGTCTTTGAACTAAAAAAGAACCATAAAATAAGGAGGTGGTCTGATGAACCCAAGATTTAGACTACAAGTCATCCCAAAACCCTCCGGAGTAGGATGACGATACAACCGAGGTGAATC
>CAZOVR010000010.1:72575-74503 GCA_964583405.1 uncultured Pirellulales bacterium | reverse complement strand
CTTGGATATGATTATAAGTTGTTAATTTGTAAAAGGTTGTATAATTTGGCAATGTACTCTGTAGACTTTAGCCTTGCCTAATGTGAAAAAAGGATAATCCTCGGCGCATCCGCCTTTGAGATACAAAGATGTGGGCATAAGTCCGGGGGCTGTAGAGGAAGATATGGCGACGACAGAGACAGAACGCATAAGGATCAGGATGGAAGCCTATGACCATCGGGCGCTGGATGCATCGGCCAGGGAGATAGTTGACGCGGCCAGGCGGACGAATGCGCACGTAAGCGGGCCGATACCGCTTCCGACGCGAATCGAGAGATATACGGTCCTGCGCAGTCCGCATATCGATAAGAAATCCCGCGAGCAGTTCGAATTAAGAAGCCATAAGAGACTGATAGATATACATGAACCAAACTCGAGGACCGTGGAAGTGCTTAATAGATTGGTGGTGCCTGCGGGTGTTTTTGTAAAAATAAAGGCGTAATGCTAGATACTAAATGCTCGATGCTGGATACTCGAGGGCAGATAATAGTAAGGTGTAAGTGAGAAAAGCGGTTATGGCGATGCTGTTAGGTAAAAAGGTTGGAATTACTCAGGTGTATGACCAGGAAGGTCGGCTGTTGCCGGTGACGGTGATACAGGCTGGGCCTTGCGCAGTTATGCAGGTCAAGACCGTAGAAGCCGACGGATATAACGCCGTGCAGATGGGATTCGATAATGTTAGGCCTTCGAGGGCAAGAAAGCCGCAGATTGGACATGCAACAAAGGCCAACGTCGTTCCGAAAAGTTTCGTCAGAGAAATGCGATTGGATAAAGATGCCCAATGCGAGTACAAGAGCGGTGATACGGTGACCGTATCGGCCTTTAGTGATGTAAAAAGAGTGGATATCACGGGGACGAGCAAGGGAAAAGGATTTGCCGGTGTGATGAAGCGGTACGGATTCGGCGGTTTTCCGGGCTCGCACGGTACCGAAAGAAAACATCGTCACCCCGGCTCGATAGCGAGCCATGGAAGCGACAGGGGGCATGGGGGTAATTTGAAAAAAGGCAAACGAATGGGCGGGCACCTCGGGCATGATAAGGTCACGACTAAAAACCATAACGTGGTTTCGATAGATGAAGATAGAAATCTGATAGTGATAAAGGGTTCAGTACCGGGGCCCTCGGGGGAGTATGTAGTGGTACGGACGAGCCAGAAAGGTTAAAGGAAAAAGCAGGATATCAGGGAAACAGGAAGAAGGAGAACAGGATAACAGAAGGCGGCAGACGGAAGACCCGGCTTCGTCCCGATAAAAAGCATCAGGACTACGCCGCGGCAAGCAGAAGGCGGAATGAATGATACGAGTGGCTGTATATAACAGGCAGGGTAAAGAGGTCGAGTTGCTCAAGGTCGATGAGGCGGTATTAGGCGGAAGGGTCCGCTATCCGCTTTTGAAACAGGCGGTCGTGATGTACCACGCCAATAAGCGAGTGGGTACGGCGGCAACAAAAGGCAGAAGTATGGTCGAAGGCTCGAGTAAAAAGCTGTTCAGACAGAAAGGGACCGGCAACGCCCGGGTTGGAAATATCCGGACGGGTAAACGCGTGGGCGGCGGTATGACGTTTGCGAAGGTTGCCAGGGACTTCGGCAAACGAATGCCGAAAAAGCAAAAACGGCTGGCCCGTGATTCTGCGATTCTGGGCAAGCTGCTAAGCGAAAACGTTGTAGTAGTCGATGAGCTGGGATTTGCCAAGCCCCGGACGAAAGAGTTTGCAGAGGTTTTAGGAAATCTGAAGATTGACCGGAGCTGCTTAGTGACAATAGCGGCTGATGATGAGAACGTTTATAAGTCGGCAAGGAATATACCTAAGGTTGACGTAACGATTGTCAGTCAACTCAATGCCGGTGATATCTGCAATCATAAGAAATTACTGTTTACGAAGGATGCGCT
>CAZOVR010000010.1:23022-72475 GCA_964583405.1 uncultured Pirellulales bacterium | reverse complement strand
TCAATGCCGGTGATATCTGCAATCATAAGAAATTACTGTTTACGAAGGATGCGCTGCTGACGGTATTGAAAAAAGAGCAGGAAGGCGAGAATTAGAAATTCAGTGTTAGAAGTTTATGGAAGATTATAAGGTAATAATTCGGCCTTTGGTTACGGAGCAGGGGATGCACTTTGCGAATGTTCGCGGTGCATACTCGTTCGAGGTGGCAGGTGGTGTTAATAAGGTTCAGATAAGAAAGGCAGTCGAGAACCTGTATAACGTTAAGGTTCGCAAGGTGTGTACGGCCAATCGTAAAGGCAAACTTCGTCGAAAAGGCAGAAATCTCGGGTATACGTCTAACTGGAAGAAGGCTGTTGTATATCTTAAAGGCGATGACCATATTGACCTGTTTTAACAGATGGAAATAGTGTATGGGAACGAGAGTATATAAACCGACGAGTGCAGGGCGCAGGAACGCCTCGGTGAACGACTATGCGGAGCTTACAACGGACCGGCCGGAGAAGTCCCTGTGCAGGCGTATTAAGAAAAACGGCGGACGAAACCATTCGGGTGAGACGACGGTGAGGTTCCGCGGCGGAGGCGCGAGAAAGATATACCGGGTAATTGACTTTAAGCGCAACAAAGACGGGATTCCGGGAAAGATTGTGACGGTCGAGTATGACCCGAACCGCAACTGTTTCATATCATTAGTGAATTATGCCGACGGGGAGAAGCGCTATATACTGGCGCCGTTGAGTATCAAGGTAGGTGAGACAATAGAAAGCGGTGACGTGGTCGAGCCGAAGGTGGGTAACGCGATGCGGTTGTCAGCGATACCGGCGGGGATGGAGATTCATAATATAGAGATGACGGCGGGCCAGGGCGGCAAGATGGTCCGCGGAGCGGGCGCGGCGGCGAGGATAGTGGCAAAGGAAGGCAACTGGGTAACGGTAATATTACCGAGCGGAGAGATGCGTATGGTCCGCAGAGAATGCCGGGCGACAATCGGCAGGTTGAGCAATCCCGATTTTCAGAACGTCGACCTCGGTAAGGCGGGTCGCAGTCGACATTTGGGCAGACGGCCTCACGTGCGCGGCAAGGCGCAGAATCCGGTTTCTCATCCTATGGGCGGCGGTGAAGGAAGAAGCAACGGCGGTCGCCATCCGTGCTCACCCACCGGAGTGCTTGCCAAAGGCGGCAAGACACGGCAGCCGAGAAAGACAAGTAACAAGCGAATCATTCGCAGAAGAAAGAATAAGAGACAGGGACAGTTAGTGTTGTAATTGAATAACGAATAATGAATAACGAATAACGAATAATGAAGGTTGAATAATAATTGTTGGTTATCAAAGAATTGGTTAGTGATTTGAATAGATAGGCGGAATTGATGAGTAGATCGCTGAAAAAAGGTCCTTTTGTTGACGAGAAGCTTTTCGGCAAAGTTATGAAGCACCAGGCGGAAGGTTCGCATGAGCCTATTAAGACGTGGGCCCGCAGGTGTACGATAGTGCCTGAGTTTGTGGGCTATACGTTTATGGTTCATAACGGCAAGATGTTCCACAAGGTGTTTGTTACCGAGGACATGGTCGGACACAAATTAGGCGAGTTTTCACCGACACGGACGTTCAGGGGTCATTCGAGTAAGAAAATTGCTGCGACATAGTTCCCTTTTTGTTTTTATGAAGATATACGGCGATGCTTAGCACGAAGAAATTCATGGAAATCTGTAAGAGGCGCAAGACCGCCGTCGGACAGTTAGCCGGTCAGATTATGCGCGGCGGTTTGAACCAGGTCCGGGCGAGAGAGGCCATCAGAAACTGGCAGAAAGGTCTGCTAAAGCCGATACCGAGACGGAGCGACGTTCAGCGATTGGCTGAGGCTCTGTCGGTTGAGGAGAATGAAATCACAGATTGGCGTTCGTCATATAAGTATGCACCGATATCAGCGAGGAAGGCTCGTCTGGTCTGTTCGCTGATAACGGGAAGGAGCATCCAGGATGCGATGGATATCCTGAAGTTTACCCGCAAGCGAGCGTCGTCGATGGTGGACAAGGTGCTCAAAAGCGCGGTAGCCGATGCCGATGAGCAGCAGGCGGACGTTGATAATCTTTATGTAAGTGAGGCGCGGGTCGATGAGGCAGGGATTCGGATTGGCACGAAAAGATGGATAGCCAAGGACAGAGGACGTACTCATTCGATTCACAAGAAGGCAAGTCATATTTATGTTACGGTAACGCAAGCGTAATAAGACAGAATACAGAATACAGAATACAGGATACAGGATACAGGATTCACGACATAGAAAGCCGAAGAGTATGGGTCAGAAGACATCACCAATAGGATTCAGGACGGGCGTGAGGCTCGGCTGGCAGAGCACGTGGTATGCACCGAAGGCCAATTACGGTGAATTTCTGGTTGAGGACCAGAAGATACGCCGGTTTGTGGACAACAGGTATAACCGTTCGATGCCGAAAGGCGCCGTAGCGAAGGTAGAGATTGTTCGAACGAGTAATGAGGTGAAGGTGACGCTTCACAGCGCACGGCCTGGTATTGTGATTGGACCTCGCGGGGGTGAAGTTGATAAGCTTCGTGAGGACCTTGAGGCTTTGACGGGACGCAAGGTGAATGTGAACGTGATAGAAATAAAAGAGCCGGAGCTCAGCGCCGTACTGGTGGGTGATTCGATAGCTGAGCAGCTTGGTAAACGAGCGTCTTTTCGAAGGACGATGAAACAGCACTGCGAGGCGGCGATAAACGCCGGAGCGAAAGGTGTCAAGATTATATGCAGCGGCAGATTAGCAGGTTCGGAAATGGCCAGGCAGGAGACCCAGAAGATAGGCAGTATTCCGCTGCATACTCTGGACGCCGATGTTGATTACGCAGTTGCGACGGCGCGTACGACTTACGGAGCAATCGGGGTGAAGGTGTGGATATATAAAGGCAAATACGGCGAACATATCGAGCCAAGTTCCGTTCGCAGGCGGAGGCCAAGCTATGGTCCGAGCGCATCGGGGCGTGGGGCAGGTAAAGGCCGCGGCGGAGGTCGTAAGCGAAGCGGAGCGGCAAAAGCAAGCGCAGCAGCCAAAAAGCCTGAGACATCAAGTGAGGCGGCGCCGAGCGCAGAAGAACCAAAAGGCGGCGATAAGGCAGAAAGTTAAAATCGGTTTTAGGATTGTTAGTAATGGCGTTGATGCCAAAAAGAGTTAAGTACCGCAAAAGCCAGCGCGGAAAGATGAAAGGCAAGGCTCATCGAACGAATTACGTGGCGTTCGGGGATTACGGTCTGCAATCGCTGGAGCAGAGCTGGATAAGCGGCAGACAGATTGAAGCGGGCCGAGTTGCGGCGACGCATTTTCTTCACAGAGAAGGCAAGGTATATATTCGTATATTCCCGCACAAACCCGTCAGCTCCAAGCCGCTCGAGACGAGGATGGGTAAGGGTAAAGGCGAACCTGAGTTCTGGGTAGCACGTGTCAAACCTGGAACGATGATGTTCGAGATAGGCGGAGTAGATGAAAACGTTGCCAAACAGGCACTGGCAAGGGTTGCTCATAAGATGCCCATCAAGTGCAGATTAGTAAAGCGCAGGCATTCATTGTAATTGGTGATTGGAAGGCTTAACAGATACAGGATGCTTTGATGAAAGCCAAGGTTTATAGAGAGATGAGTACGGATGAGCTGCAGAGCAAGCTGGATGAATTGCAGAAACATCTGTTTGAGATGCACTGCCAGGCGGCGACGGAGAAACTGGAGAACAGCAAGGCGGTGATAAACGCGCGGCGTGAGGTAGCGCGGGTTAAGACTGTTATGTGTGAGAGGCAATAGTTATTAGCCCTCAAGTCTTTCTTTTGGAAGACAGGAAAAGGGCAAGGAAAGTAATGTGCAGGAACGTAAAATAAAAAGTCTGACGGGTGTGGTAGTAAGCCGAAGCGGCGATAAGAGCGTGAAGGTGGCGATAGATTATAAGATCAAGCATCCGCAGTACGGCAAGTATGTAAGGCGAAGGACGAAACTGGGCGTTCATGACGAGCGTAACCAGTGCGGGGTTGGAGATTTGGTTGAGATTACGCAGTGCAGGCCGATAAGCAAGAGCAAGAGCCACAGGCTTATCAAAGTGTTGGCCAAGGCCGCAGAAGAGTAGATAATTTTCGCGTAAACTTTGAAGGTGACAGCAGGTGATACAGCAGGAAACAATGTTGGATATAGCCGACAACAGCGGAGTGAGGTCGGCGTTGTGTATAAAGGTGCTCGGCAGAGGCGGCACGCGACAGGGAAAGATGCGAAGACCGACGGCGGGCATCGGTGATATTGTTTGTGTAGCTATAAAAAAGTCACTGCCGTCTTGTCAACTGGATGACAAGAAAGTTCATAAGTGCGTGATTGTCAGGACAAAGAGCCCCGTCAGAAGACCTGACGGCAGCTATGTGCGTTTCGACAGTAATGCAGCGGTCATGATAGATAACGACGGTAATCCGATAGGGACACGTATCTTCGGGGCGGTTGCCCGAGAACTGCGTGAAAAGAACTATATGAAGATAATTTCATTAGCAAGTGAAGTAGTGTAAAAACAGAATACAGAATTCAGAATAAAAGAGAGTTTATGGCGTTGCATGTGAAGAAAAATGATACGGTTGAGATTATAGCCGGTGACCATAAAGGTGCGACCGGGCGTGTTCTGCGTGTAATGCGCGACAAGAGAAAGGTCGTAGTACAGGGTCATAACCTGGCACAGAAGCATGTGCGGCCTTCGCGGCGTAATCCGCAGGGCGGAAGGATTACGGTTGAACAGCCAATTGATATCAGTAATGTTCTGGTGGTCAGCACCAAGAGTAATAAGGGTATGCGAGTTCGATACCAGGTGGAATCGGACGGGACGAAAAAGCGTGTGGCGCTGGACGGAACAGAGATAAACGTGGTTAAAAGGGCCGGGACTTAAAGAGATTTGCAGGCTGATATATGGCGCGTTTGAAAGATTTATACAAGTCGAAGATTATTGACGAACTCAAGGGACAGTTCGGATACAAGAACCTGATGGCTGTGCCGAAAATATCCAGGGTAGTCGTGTCCATGGGCGTGGGCAGGGCGGTCCAGGACAAGAAGTTCATGGAGGCGGCGAAAAAGGACCTGATGATGATAACGGGGCAGATGCCGATGATGTGCAAGGCCAAGAAGAGCGTGTCGAACTTTAAGGTGCGTCAGGGTAATGAGACGGGTCTTAAGGTGACACTTCGCGGTGTCCGGATGTACGAATTTATGGACCGGTTAGTGAGCCTGGCGATTCCACGGGTAAGAGACTTTCGAGGACTTAATCCGAAGGGATTCGACGGTCGCGGGAATTACTCGATGGGACTGAATGAACAGACCGTCTTTCCGGAAGTCGACCCTGCGAAGATTGAATTTACCCAGGGTATGAACGTTACGTTTGTCACGACGGCAAAGACCGATGATGAGGCAAGGAAACTGTTGAGCTGTTTTGGTATGCCTTTCAGGCAGTGAAAAGCCCGAAGTTTGGAGTTTAGTGGATGTCAACAAAGGCGCTGGAAAACAAGGTAAAGAAGAAACCGAAATTTCGCGTCAGGGGTTATACCCGATGCGAGCTATGCGGCAGAAGCAGGGCGGTCTATCGCAAATTTAAGCTGTGCCGGATTTGCTTCAGGACGCTGGCTAACGAGGGTAAGATTCCGGGCGTGAGAAAGGCAAGCTGGTAATTAATACGAAAGCAAGTATGTGCCGGAGTAATATATGAGTTTGAGTGACCCGATAGCAGATATGCTGACCCGAATCCGCAATGCGGCAAGGATAGGCAAGGACGATGTGAAGATAAAGGCATCGAAGATATGCGAAGGTGTAGCGGTAGTTCTGAAAGAAGAAGGTTTTATCGAGGATTATGACAGGATTGACGATGGCAAGCAGGGCATCCTGCGAGTGCAACTGAAATATGATATGAACGGAACGGCGGTCATCAGGCAGATTGAAAGGACCAGCAAGCCCGGGGCGAGGATTTATTCGCCGGTCAGTGAACTACCGCATGTGCTTAACGGTATGGGTATCGCCGTGGTCTCGACGAGTAAGGGTGTTATGAGTGACAAAAAGTGCAGGCAGGAGAAGGTCGGCGGTGAAATTCTTTGTACGGTGAGCTAAAGATGAGTCGTATCGGTAAAAAACCTGTTCTAATACCCGACAAGGTCAAAGTAGAAGCTAAAAGCGGCCATGTAAAGGTTACCGGCCCGCTCGGCAGCGGTGAGCTTGATTTGCATCCGGGCATCAGTATTAAGGTCGATGAGACAACAAAAGAGGTCAGCGTTATTAACGAAAGTACCTCCAGCCGGCAGGCCAACCAAATGCACGGGACAACAAGGGCACTGATTTCAAATATGGTGCAGGGGGTAAGCAAGGGTTTTGCAACAAAGATGGAAATATACGGTACGGGATTCAGCGTGAATGAGCAGGGCGGCAAGCTCGTGTTTCAGGTCGGATTCTGTAATTCTGTGGAGCGGAAGATTCCCGAAGGTGTTGAGGTGAAGATAGAAGTCAAGGCGACAAGGGGTAACGATGTGCCGGCGACATTTACGCTTTCGAGTACGGACAAGTGTCTGCTCGGTCAGTTTGCAGCGGAGATATACAATATAAGGCCTCCGGAGTCCTACAAGGGTAAAGGGATTCGTTACGCCGGTGAATATGTCAGGCGAAAAGTCGGCAAGGCCTTTACATCCGGCACGGCATAAGGTCAGTTGAATAGTTATGAACGATAAGGCAGAAAAGAAGGCGGCGCAAAGACGCAAACGTCATGTGCGTAAGAAGGTAACAGGTACCGCTGAGCGGCCGAGACTGAGTGTCTTCCGTTCAAATCGGCACATTTACGCACAGGTGATTGACGACACGGCTGGGGCGACGCTGGCGTCGGTGAGCACGAGGAGTAAAAGCCTGCGTGGGCAGATACAAAAAGGCGGCAATAAAGAAGCGGCAGCAATTGTGGGTGAAGCAGTGGCCAAGGCGGCACTTAATGTTGGAATTAAATGCGTGTGCTTCGACAGAAGCTCGTATAAGTATCACGGCAGATGCAGAATTCTGGCTGAGGCGGCGCGCAAGGTCGGTCTGGTCTTTTAGGTTGATTGATAGATTGGAGATGAAAATTGGCTTTTGAACCGTTTAGTTTAGCAGCACAGGAAGAACAGCCGCTGGAAGATACAGTGGTGAAGATATTTCGCTGCGCGAAGGTCGTCAAAGGCGGGCGCAGATTCAGTTTTGCTGCGCTAGTAGTGGTCGGCGACAGAAACGGCAAGGTAGGCATAGGATACGGCAAGGCAAACGAAGTGCCGATGTCTGTGGAAAAGGCGATAAAGGACGCCAAGAAGTCTCTGCATAAGGTGCCTCTGGTTGGTCGAACGATTCCACACCAGATTACGGGTAAGTATCGGGCGACCAAGATTACTCTGGTTCCGGCTAATCCGGGCACGGGTGTTATCGCCGGCTCGAGTGCGCGAGCGGTTCTGGAGTACGCGGGTGTGCAGGACGTTCTTACGAAAGTTTACGGCAGCACCTCGGCGAAAAACGTGGTCAAGGCGACTATGCATTGCCTGCTAAGCCTGCGGGACAAGGACACGGTAGCATCACTTCGCGGTGTCGAAGTTGAACCTATAAAAAGGTGGTGATGGCATAAATGTTGAATCATGAGATAACCTCAATGGTCGGTGGGAAGAAGAGCCGAAGGCGTGTGGGCAGAGGAATCGGCAGCGGACACGGCAAGACGAGCGGCAAAGGTCATAAAGGCCAGCTCAGCCGGGCCGGTGCGCCGAGAGTGTCGTTGAAGGAAGGCGGGCAGATGCCTCTTTACCGGCGTATTCCGAAACGCGGATTCAGTAATGTCAAATTCGAGCGGCGATATGAGATTGTTAATGTTTCGCAGCTGGAAAGATTCGAGGAAGATACCGAGGTAGGGCTGGAACAGCTTTCAAAGGTGGGACTGATTGACAGTATGCAGCAAAAGGTGAAGATTCTCGGCGACGGGGAGCTGACAAAGAAACTCGAAGTCAGTGCCCATAAGTTCAGTAAAAGCGCCGAGCAGAAGATAATAGCACTTGGCGGGACGACGAAGGTTTTGGCAGGATAACAGAAGAGAACTGAACGGGAAAACAGATGCTCAGGACAGTAGTAAATATATTCAAGATTCCCGACTTGCGCAACAAGATATTGTTTACGTTTGCGCTGCTGCTGATTTACAGGGTAGGATTCCATATACCGAATCCCTGTTTCGACCAGGCGGCGATTCGTGCGGACCTCGGCAGCCGGGATACGGATTCTCCGCTGAACCGGGCCGCAGATATGATGCAGATGTTTACCGGCGGCAGTCTCAGTAAAAGCAGTTTGTTCGGTCTTGGTATCATGCCATATATAACGGCCTCGATTATCCTGATGCTGCTGGGCGAGGTTATACCTGCGCTGCGGAAGCTGCGCCAGGAAGGGCAGACGGGTTATAAGAAGATTCAGGAATATACACGATACTTGACGGTGCTGATATGTGTCGTACAGTCGGTGATGTTTATGAGGATGTTCGGTACAACCAATTACGTGTATCCGGGTATGGGTGTCAGGGCGATTATATTTGGGACGCTTGGTATGACGGCGGGGACCATATTCCTGATGTGGCTCGGTGAGCAGATAGACGAATACGGGATAGGAAACGGTATAAGCCTGATTATCATGGCTGGTATTATCGCGAGGATGCCGTGGGCGATTCGTCAGCTATTGGACAAAGTGGAGTTTACAGTTTCAGGGACACCGGGCTCGATTGGTCCAGCTCAGCTTCTGTTTCTTGTACTTGCATTTGTCTCTGTGGTTGCCGGAGCAATCCTCATAACGCAGGGTCAGCGTCGGATACCTATTCAGCAGGCCAAGCAGACTCGAGGTCGAAGGGTGTACGGCGGCCAGAGACACTACCTGCCGCTGCGTGTGAATCACGGCGGAGTTATGCCGATTATCTTTGCTTCGGCTTTTATGATGTTTCCATCGATATTAGTCAGTCAGCTCGGCAGGATACCTGTGCTGAGAACGTCGGCGTTTTTCGGAACTATAGCAGACGCAGTCAAGCCGGGCGGTGCTTATACGTACAACGTAATGTATATGGTTTTGATTTTCCTTTTTGCGTATTTCTGGACGACGGTCCAGTTTCAGCCTAAAGAGATGGCCAAGAACCTTCGTGACGTTGGCAGTTTCATTCCGGGATTGCGGCCTGGACGAAGGACTGCTGAGTATCTGGAGACGGTGATGACGCGCATAACGTATTTCGGCGCGACGTTCCTGTCGCTTATAGCTATAGTCCCAACCTTGATTATGGTCCTTTTGAAAATAGACTGGCTGGTTGCAAGCTTTTTGGGCGGCACGGGATTATTGATTGTTGTCAGTGTTTCGCTGGACCTGGTTCAGAAGATAGAGGCGAACCTGCTGATGCGAAGCTATGAGGGATTCAGCTCGACCGGTCGAATCAAGGGGGCGTACGGATGAGAATAGTGCTATTGGGAGCGCCGGGAGCAGGTAAAGGCACGCAGTGTAAGCGTGTAGTAGAAAGATACGGGGTGCAGCATCTTTCCAGCGGTGATATTCTTCGCAGGGAAAGGGCTGAAGGGACCGAACTAGGCGCAAAGGCACAAAGCTACATGGATTCGGGCGGGCTGGTTCCGGACGAGCTTATTGTGAAGATGATGGCCGGTGCGATTGCAAAGGCACCGCAGGCAGGTTATGTTCTGGATGGTTTTCCCCGAACGGTGAACCAGGCAGAGGAGCTTGATAAATCGCTGGTGTCGAACGGCCAGAAGATTGATGCGGTTGTTGACCTTAAGGTAGATGACCAAATCATCATGGACCGGATGACGGGCAGAAGAAGCTGCCCGAAGTGCGGCGCGGTTTATCATCTTAAAAATCTGAAGCCTGAGGTTGACGGCAAGTGTGACCGTGACGGGACCGAGCTGGTTCAGCGTCCTGATGATAAACCTGAAGTGGTTAAAAGACGGCTCGAGACTTATTATGAGCAGACCGAGCCGGTGGTTGGATATTATAAACAAAACGGTTGCGTTCTCGAACTTGACGCTACAGGAAGCCCAGATGAAGTGAGCGCAAAATTGTTTGAAAAACTGGATGCCCTTGCCGGCAAATAGATAGGAATTGTGAATCAATGGCAATAACACTTCGCAGTCAAAGAGAGATTGGATTGATTCGCAGAGCAGGGGTTGTGGTAAGTAGTGTTCTTTTAAAACTGCAGGAGATAGCCAAGGCGGGCGTGAGTACTGCGGCGCTCGATGAGGTTGCCCGAAAGATGACGGCTGATGCGAATGCCGAGGCCTTATTTATCGGAGTACGTAATCCGGGGGCTCGGATGGCTTTTCCCGGTGCTATCTGCGCGTCAGTCAATGATGAGGTTGTTCATGGTATCCCGTCGTCCAGGGTTGTGCTGAAGGATTCGGATATTCTCAGTATCGACTTCGGTGCTCGACTCGACGGATACTGTGCAGACGCGGCGCTTACAGTTGGAATTGGCGATATATCAGCCCAGAACCGGCGGCTTATCGAGGCAACCAAGAGCGTTCTTGCGATAGCGACGGAACAGATGAGGCCGGCTGTCAAGTGGAGCAGCATTGCAGCGCGGATGCAGAAGTACGCCGAGGGCGCAGGGTTTTCGGTGGTTCGTGATTTTGTCGGTCACGGCATCGGCAGGGAAATGCACGAGGAACCCAAGGTTCCTAATTTCGTAAGCAAGGAGTTGCTTCGTAATGACATTTTGCTTACCGAGGGAATGGCGATGGCGGTTGAGCCGATGATTAACGCCGGAAGCAGAAGTGTCAGGACGCTGGAAAACGGGTGGACTGTAGTGACGAAAGACGGAAAATATTCGGCTCATTTTGAGCATACGATAGTGATAACGGAAAATGGTTGTGAGGTAATTACTGCCTGAAAAGAAGTTATGCCTAAGGAGAATGCGATAAGGGTTCAGGCGACGGTACTTGAGGCGTTGCCAAACGCGATGTTCAATGTTGAACTTGAAAGCGGACACCGGGTGCTGGCTCACGTTTCGGGTAAGATGCGAATGCATTTTATCAGGATATTGCCTGGTGATAAGGTGATGGTTGAAATGAGCCCTTATGACCTGAACCGCGGCAGGATTATTTTGAGGCACTGATTGGGACAATGAAATGAAAGTCAGAAGCTCAGTAAAACGAATATGCGAGAATTGCAGGATTGTACGACGCAGGGGAATTGTCCGTGTTATTTGCAGCAATCCGAGACATAAACAGCGACAGGGCTGATTTGGGCCCCTTTGAAAAGGAGAAATAATGCCTCGTGTAGTTGGTGTTGATATTCCGAATGATAAGTCGATATGGATTGCGCTGACGTATATCCACGGCGTGGGCAAGTACAAATCGCAGAAGATTCTGGAAGAGGCGCGTGTGGAAAAGATGGTCAAGGCGAACAAGCTGACGGAGGATGAGCTTAGCCGGATAACGCAGGTCATAGACCGGAATTATATTGTAGGCGGCCAGCTCAAGCGGCAGATAAGCCAGAATATTGCTCGACTGCGTGACATAAGCTGCTATCGAGGTATTCGCCATCGCAAGGGTTTGCCGGTCCGTGGTCAGCAGACGCAGAGTAATGCCCGGACGCGTAAAGGTCCGAGAAAGACCGTTGCTGGCAAGAAGGGTGTTAAGGAAATGCGTTAACAGCCGTTAAGGAGCTGAAGTAACAATTTGCTATAGGATTATAATACGAATGGCCAAAAGCAAGAAACGGAAAATCAGGAGAAATGTCGCCAGGGCAGTAGTCTATATTAAAGCGACGTTTAATAATACGCTTGTTACAATCACGGACCCGGACGGTCAGACCATTTGTGCATCAAGCGCCGGCTGCGTGGGATTCAAGGGCTCGCGTAAGAGTACTCCGTTCGCCGCTCAGCAGGCGGCGCAGCGCTGTGCGATAGCAGCAATGAGAAACGGTGTCCAGGAAGTTGAAATCAGAGTTAAAGGGCCGGGTTCGGGCCGTGAGTCGGCTATTTCGGCGCTGCAGGGTGCAGGGCTGAGAATATCTTCTATCGAGGATGTGACGCCGCTGCCGCATAACGGCTGCCGGCCGAGGAAGCGAAGACGTGTTTAAAAAAGGTAAGTAATTGGAGATACGAAGAAAAAATGGGACGTTATCTTGGTTCATCCTGTAAGCATTGTCGCCGTGAGGGCATGAAGCTTATGCTCAAGGGCATTCGGTGCGAGACTGCAAAGTGCCCGATTGAGAAGAAGACCCGCAACCTGGCGCCTGGTATGCACGGCTGGCGGCGCGGCAGGCAAAGTGAGTACGCGGTTCGGCTGCGTGAGAAACAGAAGGTGAAGAGATATTATGGCCTTCTCGACAAGCAGTTTATGCATTACTTCCACGAGGCCGAACGTGTCAAGGGCAATACCGGAGAAACATTGCTTCAGCTTTTGGAGAGGCGGCTGGATAACGTGGTTTATAAACTGAATTTTGCGCCGTCTCGGAAAGCTGCGAGGCAGTTGATATCACACGGCCATGTGCGTATCAACGGGCGCAAGGTGGACGTAAGTGATTTTACAGTAAAGGTCGGAGATAAGATTACTGTTAAACCTTCGGGTCGCAGCGCAAAGAAGGTTAAACAACAACTCGGTACGAATCCGAACTTTACCGCACAGGGATGGCTGCAGCTTGACCAGGACAGGCCCGAGGCGACAATCGTGGCGCTTCCGGGCCGCGATGATGTACAAATACCCGTTGAAGAGCAGCTTGTCGTTGAAATCTGTTCGAGGTGATTGTAGGAAAAGCTATTGCAACTGTCTTGTTGAATTTTTGAACGGCCAGGAAAGGATTAATCACAGGAGGCCCATATGCGAATAAGATGGCGCGGTTTGGAATTACCTACTCGCCTGGAGCGAGATAAGATGGTATCGACCAACAAATATGGCAAGTTTTATATCGAACCGTTCGAGCGCGGCTTCGGCACAACCATAGGCAACAGCCTGAGACGTGTGCTGCTTTCTTCGCTTGAAGGCAGTGCCGTTACATCCATCAAGATAGCCGGTGTTGACCATGAATTTACTTCGATAAAAGGCGTTGTGGAAGATGTGACTGATATAGTGCTTAATATCAAAAGTCTCATCGTGCGTCTGAACGACGAAGGCCCCAAGACAATGACGGTATCGGCTAATAAGGCAGGCGTAGTAAAAAGCGGCGACATTACGGCTGACCCTGCGATTGAGGTTGTCGATAAAGAGAAAGTTGTTGCGACCCTGACCGAGGATGTCGAGTTTCGGTTAGAGATGGTGGTTGAAAACGGTCGGGGATATGTTACTGCTTCGGAACGTATAGCCGAGACCGACAGATTTGACCAGGAACTCAGCAGGATAATTCTGGATGCTTCTTATTCACCGGTGACCAGGGTACGGTACAGCACCGAGGACACACGCGTAGGACAGCGAACGAATTACGACAAGCTGATTCTTGAAATCTGGACCAACGGGACCATCAGCCCGGAGATGGCCGTGGTGGAAGCGGGCAAGATATTGAGGAAATATGTGAATCCGTTTGTGCAATATAGTGAGATTGGCGAGGAGACGGTCGCTGATGAAATTATTGAAGAAGCGGCTGAGGATGAAGAAATCGACGAAGAACTTGCTGCTAAACTGAATACGCCAATAAGCGAGCTTGAGCTGTCGGTTCGGGCCAGCAATTGCCTGGAGTCGGTTAAGATGGAGACGGTCGGCCAATTGGTGAAAATGACCGAAGCGGATTTGCTAAAGATTCGAAGCTTCGGCAAGACAAGCCTGCGAGAGGTAAGACGCAAATTGGCGGATATGGGCTTATCGCTGGGGATGGCCGGTGTCGGTGGTGATTAAGTCAGGTGTTTAAATAAATATTTCGAAGTATATTATCTTACAAGGTATAAGTTGTATGCGTCATAGAGTGGCAGGACGTAAATTAGGCAGAGACAGTGAGCACAGGTTAGCGATGCGACGGAACCTGGCTGCATCACTTTTCGAGCATGAGCGTGTTTCAACCACACTTGAAAAGGCCAAGGAAGTCAGGAGATTTGCAGAAAAGCTTATTAGCCTGGCCAAGAAAGGCGACCTTGCGGCGAGACGCAGGGCCATTTCCATGCTCGGTAACAGAGATATTATAGCGTACGAAGAGGGCGAATCGATCCGAAAGGGAACGATTGTAGGCAAGCTGTTCAGTGAGATTGCGCCACGGTATCTGGACAGACAGGGTGGCTATACGCGAATTATCAAACTTGCTGTGAACAGGCTTGGTGATAATGGCCAGGTTGTCCTGCTGCAACTGGTCGGCGAAGAAGAGGGCGAAGAAAAAAATAAAAAGAAAAGCCCGAATAAGCGCGCGAGGAGAGCAGCAGCCTATACTGAAAGTGTCGATAAGGTCAAAATCGAAGCAACAAAAAAGAAGAAAGAAAAAACAGTCATTAAAGAAAAAAGTACAGAGGAACAACAAGCCGGGACTGATGAGGAACAGACAGGGGGAGCTGAAGAGTCGGCTCAGCAGGAAGAAAATAAAGAGCAGTAATTTATTATGAGCGAACAAGACTGTATTTTTTCGAAGATTATAGCCGGCCAGATACCAGCTCAAAAGGTTTATGAAGATGAGGTGGTCATAGCATTTCTTGATATTAATCCGATAAGTGACGGACACACGCTGGTTATACCCAAAGAGAAATATGAGCGACTCGATGATTGCCCCGATGAGCTTGTCAGTGAATTGTGTTCCCGATTAGGTAAAATTTCAAAGGCGGTAATGGCAGCGACTGAAGCAGATGGTTATAATATTCTTTGCAATAACGGAAGGGCAGCAGGACAGCTGATTGACTATGTTCATTTTCATATTATACCGCGCAAGTCCGGTGACGGTGTTTTGGCAAAATGGCCTCAACAGCCGTATCCGGAGGGAAAGATTGGGAAAATAGCCGAGAAAATTCGACAGAATATGAAATAGATAGACGAATGTTTTGTTGAGTGCAGCGGCATAACATGATATTTTAAGACTAAGATGAATGACCGCGGGGTAGAGCAGTCTGGTAGCTCGTCGGGCCCATAACCCGGAGGTCGGAGGTTCGAATCCTCCCCCCGCTATTAAAATTGCGTAACTTGTTCTCCGGCAGCAGGTTACGTTTTTTTATTTTTCGGTATTTTAGGTCGCTTCAAGCCTCGGTAATATACACTATAGAGAATAACTGATAAGATTCCAGTCGGGTACAAAATGAAGATTGTAGTTGCAATGGATACGTTCAAATCGAGTCTCAGCGCAGTTTGTGCATGTCAGATTGTAAAAGACACGTTGCAGTCAATCGACCCTGAGCTGAGAATTGTCAGTATTCCGATGGCTGACGGCGGAGAAGGAACGGCAGAAGCTATGCTGGCTGCGCGCGGGGGAAAATGGATTGAGATACAAGCTATGGGCCCATTGCCGTCGATGCAGGTAAGCGCCGGATTTGCATTCTTCCCGGACATAAAGATTGCTCTTGTGGAAATGGCAAAGGCGAGCGGACTGGAATTGTTGAGTGCGGAACAGGCCAATCCCCTCAAGACGACCACATTCGGGACAGGCCAAATCATTCGGGCGGCTGCGGACTATGGCGCCGACAGGATTCTGCTGGCGGTCGGTGGAAGCGCCACCGTAGATGGCGGGGTCGGTGCGGCTCAGGTGCTGGGATGGAAGCTCCTGGACAGAGATGGTAATGAAATCGGGTTCGGCGGCGGACAGTTGGGATTAATTGAAAAAATAATCGCACCTGATGAGCTGAATTTGCCTGAGGTTGAGGTCCTGTGTGACGTTGACAATCCGCTTTGCGGTGAAAACGGAGCGGCCAGGATATTTGGTCCACAAAAAGGAGCCACTCCTGAAATGGTCGAGCAACTTGAAATTGGATTGAGTCATCTTGCCGAGATAGTAAGACAGCAACTTGGAAAACAAATAAACGAAATCCCCGGCAGCGGCGCGGCAGGAGGGCTGTCAGCTGGGGCTATTGCCTTTATGGATGCAAAGCTGGTTAGCGGGATAGAGACAATTGTACGCCAGAGCCGATTAACAGAGCAAATCAGCGATGCGGACTGGGTCATTACGGGTGAGGGGCGATTCGATTCACAGTCACTTCGAGGTAAGGTTGTGTCCGGGGTTACAAAAATTGCTATATCGAAGGGAGTAAAGATTGGAGTCATCGCCGGAAGAATTGAACTGACGGAACAACAATGGCGGGATTTTGGAATTGCAGGTGCGATTAGTATAACAGAAGATGCAATGAGTCTGGATTATGCAATTGTTCATACCGGGAGTTTATTAGCCGATGCAACGAGAAAATTTGCCCTGACAAATCTCAGATAACAACCTTCTTTCTTTTGCCACAAAGAACACCGAGAAATGAAACTAGTCATTGCGAGGACGTAGGCTGTTGTCAGGCCTTTCTTTGCTGTGGTTTAACTGTTACTTGGATATATAACCGCGGGGGCTTTTTTGTTGACTTTGTCGCTAATGGGATGTACTTTACGACAATGAAGGTCGGCTTTGATTACGAATTCTTGACAGGTAAATCGAAAGTTCCGCGGAGTAACTGAGTAAGCGTGAAGGGGAAATCACAGGTAAATCCAGTATATCGTCACTCATTAAAATGAAAGGGGAAGGCTATGCAACAGAAAAAATGTCTTAAAACAATCATTTTCTTTACTGTTTTTATTACCTTTTTATCTGGAGCAAAAGCAGTCTTAAGACAGGAATTTAGTGTCGAAGATCTACTCTACAAAGGTCGCTTGAAATTAACAGACAATAATCCAACTGATGCTCTTGAATACTTCAAGAAAGCGCTAAATCAATGTGAGCCGGGAAGCCCTCAATACGATAGTCGATATGGAAGATGTAATTTCTTTATAGGCGAGGCTTATTTCCAAAGATATGAGATGGAAAAAAATGTTTCTGACGCAAAGGCAGCCATCAAGTATTTTGAGGCGGTGATAGATTTCGGCGAGAAAACTTCTCAGGATTACCCGTCTTTAGCTAAGGGTCGTATAAGGCAGATACAACGAGCCTTGAGTGCAACCGAGACAGGAGTATCTTCCGAAACTGACCGTACTTTTAAAGTCAAGACGGTCCCTAAAGGAAAGATTATTGCAAACAGTTGGAATCTTTACGTTAACGGAGAAAGAATTGATAATCCATTTGTTGAACTATTTTTCGTAGAAGACCATTCCAGTGATACACCTGAAACACTAAGAAACGCTGTTTATATGTCCGATGCGGGTGCTGCTGAGGTTGCACGAAGGCTTGGAATTAAACGTTTTGCTCAAAAGAGGTACAATTATGATCGTTACTCTGTTCTGAATGTAGAAAGAAAATTCTGCAAACCTGGATACACTGATTTAGTGTTAATAATTGGTGAAAGATTTAATGGGCAGTGGGCCATTATCGAGTATGATCTTAATATGCCTGCACTGCCGGTGAAGCTCTTCGAACATTTTGGCGCTAGTGTGCAAGTTAATTTGCCTGAGCGAAAAGTAGAGATAAGCGCCAAAGCTGATATGCCTGAGACAAAAGATTGGTTCGAGTCGGCAGGTGCGTGGAAACTACCTGCTTTTGGCGCTGGAGGTGACTGGATTATCGGCTTTCGTGATATTATGTTACCGAGAGAGGTTTCTCCGGGCCAGCTTGTTGAAGGAAGGGTAGACCTAAAAATAAAGGAGATCGCACGAGATTCTGCTGGTGCAGTTATTCATATTTCATTGTTTGGAGATTGGACGCCTGGTACCGAACTTGTTCGTCTTTACGAGAGAAAAGTTGGAGAACCTCGCTCCTTTTCGATACCGTTTAATTTCACCGCTCCTACCAAGCCAGGTAAATACCACCTGCGATTTCCAATGGTGTTAGCCTACGCTCCGGTGAAAAACTATTATGGGAGTAAACCAGCTGGTCAGAATGATCCAGGGATTGGACCTTATACAGAAGTGAGTTTTGTTGTCGTTGAACCCCAGGCAAATGAGCCAACGACTAGACAAAAACCAGCAGGTGAATGTATTTGTACCCAAGATAGCTCAAGAACATGGCATTGCACTTACAAATATCGAGAACTACGGGGAAAAGATGGCATCTTCATTTCTTATGATATGTCCAAATGCTTTTGGGGATGGACATCCGTAAATGCACGTCGTACTCCTTTGGGAGATCAATGTTACGCAATGTCGATTAGTTTTGCAAGTGACCGCCGTGGAGAAGTCTCTATAGGAGTACGTGATCTGGGATTGTTGGGCTCTAAAAATGCGATTCTGGGGCCAGTGCGATATGTCCACCTCATCTATCCTGGTTCAGATGACGGAAGCGGCCCCTATAAGTACAGGGAAGAAGCCATGCAGAGTCCATATCACCGCTTCTTTACGATTAAAGATGGTCTATCATTCAACCACCAATTTGGCCCTCTCAATTGCACGTTTTTTGTAGAAAAAGCTGATATACAGACTTGGAGAAACTCGATTGATATCCCGTTGTATAATAGACCTGATGACAACTCACCTGACCTAATAATCCAAATCTCCATCGCGAAGCGATAGCTTTGAAAAGAAGGAAAATGAATTGTGCGCGCACAAAAAAATAAAAAGTTCAAACTCAAGAAGTTAGCTCATAGACGTAAAAAGGAGATGGAGGCTAACTTAGCAACAATCGACAACGTTATTAGGGTGCATCCAAAATATGGCCGTGAGTATGCTTTATACGTATGATTTTATGACTCGAGTTGAGGAAAAGATGAGTGCAAGTGACTTGCCAGAAGTACTTCTTGACTACCCACACGCGAAAACCCGCGTAGGCTATTTACTTAACCGCCTTGAAACTGTTCACCGTATGAATGTGGCCGCGGTGTTCCCTAGTTAGTTTCTTAGAAAATATGAATATCAGCCAGGACAACGTAGGTAGCAACCGATTTTGTGTTATTAACTGATATCCAGCCATGTAAGCAGTTCAGTTGTGTCGGAATCGCTAGTAATCGCGTATCAGGCAGACGTTAGTGAATGTGTTCCTATCCGGCTACGGTTCGGCCTTCTGGCTACGGCTAGGCGCTTCGCCAAGACGAGTAAACTCAAACCAACCCGAAGTTCCCCTAACCCCAAAAGCTTCGTTGCGTATTGAGACGTTTTTTGTTACTATTCTGCCAGATGTATGGCGGACCCCTGCCTACTACTTGCAGGGACAGGCAAGCACGATTTCTTAATCTATGAAGGTTTAAGTGGTTTTAAGAAAAGGGCAGTTATGTCAATTGGCGCCGAGAAAAAAGCAGAGCTGGAAAAAACAGCAAGGAAACTGCGTTATGATATCGTAATGATGATTGGGGCGGGCAAACCCGGCCACTTAGGCGGGTCGTGTTCGATTGCTGATATTGTTGCAGTGCTTTACTTTCACAAGATGCGGCATAATCCGAAGGAGCCGAAGTGGCCTGACAGGGACAGGCTGATATTGAGCAAAGGTCATGCTGCGCTGACGCAATATGCGGCCCTGGCGGAATGCGGTTATTTTCCTGAAAAAGAATTAGAAGCTCTGAAAGAACTCGGCGCGATTCTCCAGGGACATCCTGAGATGTTAAGGGTGCCGGGCATTGAAGCGAATACCGGCTCACTTGGACAGGGGCTTAGTGTTTCCTGCGGAATAGCGCTAGCGGGGAAACTTGATAAAAAAGACTATACCGTTTACTGCATATTAGGAGATGGAGAAATTGCCGAGGGGCAGATATGGGAGGCCTCGATGACAGCAGCTTATTATAAGCTGGATAACCTCGTAGCCATTCTGGATAAAAACGGTGTTCAGGCTATGGGGCCTATTAAAGAACGCTACGACACTAATCCGCACGGTGAAAAATGGAAGGCGTTCGGCTGGCATGTGTTGGAAATCGACGGACACAACATCGGGCAAATAGTTGATGCGTTGGACAAAGCCGATGAAGTGAAGGGCCAGCCGGTAATGATTGTCGCTAATACCGTCAAAAGCAAGGGGGTGCCTTTTGCTGAGGGTAAAGCCCAGTTCCACCATGGAATAATGACACAAGAGCAGTTTGAAGCAGCACGCAAGTTATTCGAAGAGTAAGGACAGGTGTAAATGAATATGCAAAATTGCAGAGTAGTGTACGGCGAAACGCTTGTAGAGCTGGGCAGAGAGAACGAGCGAATCGTGGCGTTGGATGCAGACCTTAGCAAATCCACTATGACCCGTCTTTTCGAGCAGGAGTTCCCTGAACGTTATTTTGAGATGGGAATCGGAGAGCAGAATATGGTCTCTGTCGCGGTCGGTTTGGCGCTCTGCGGCAAGATTGCGTTTGTGAATTCCTTCGCTGTCTTTGCTGCGGGACGGCCTTATGACCAGATTCGCGTCAGTGTATGTATCGGCAGGGTAAACGTTAAAATCATAGGTTCGAGCTGTGGGATTTCGGATTTCGGTGACGGTGCAACCCATCAGAGCATTGAAGATATCGCTATTATGCGGGCGATACCGAATATGACTATTCTGTCTCCCGCCGACGGCATAGAGACGAAAAAGATGGTCAAGGCGGCAGTCGAATACGAAGGCCCTGTGTATATGCGCATTAATCGTAATGAAGTGCCGGACGTTACTGATGAAAATCAGGAATTCAAAATCGGCAAACCGTCGGTGATACGAGAGGGTACTGATGTCACTGTTTTTGCCCACGGCTATATGGTTTATAAAGCACTCGAAGCCGCCAAGGTTCTGGAAAAACAGGGCATATCCCTGCGGATTGTCAATGTCAGCACCTTAAAACCGATAGATGAAGAAGTGATTAAAAAATTGGCAGATGGGGTAAAAGGAATTGTAACGGTCGAGGAGCATACAATAATCGGTGGACTTGCCGGTATTATTGCTTTTATACTTAAAGGTCGGGCAATACCAATTGAGGCTGTCGCCATACAGGACTGCTTTGGTCAGTCGGCGCTGGACTATGAGCAATTGCTGGAGCATTACGGCCTTACTGATACCGAGATTGTCAAGGCTGTAAAAAAGGTTTTGGGGTAACATTTATGAAAACAATGAAGGCCGTGGTCAAATATGAGAATGTAGCTAATGCAACAGAACTGCGAGAAGTACCGGTCCCGGAAATAGGCCCGAACGATGTTTTGGTTGAAGTAGCATACGTCGGCATCTGCGGGACCGACCCGCATATGCACACAAACAAAGTTTTGTTCGATTTTAACTGTCCTTTTATCATGGGGCATGAGTTCGCAGGCACAATTGTTGAGGCCGGTGAACAGGTAAGCGGATTCAAGGTTGGAGACCGCGTTACATCTGAGACACATGCAGACTACTGCGGTCATTGCACCCTCTGCCGTACTAATAATTATCACATCTGCAAAGAACGAAAAGGATTTGGTTTTCATCTTGACGGGGCATTTACCAAATATGTCAAAGTGCCGAGCAGGATTCTGCACAGGGTTCCGGAGAACGTTTCGCTAAAGGCAGCGTCGGTGACCGAGCCGTTGTGTGTAGCCTACAAGGCGGTTATATGTAACAGTAACGTAAATCCCGGCGATACCGTAGTTGTAATCGGGCCGGGGTCGATTGGATTGTTGTGTATGAAGATGGCGCAGCTTTCGGGGGCAAGTGAAATAGTAGCCATAGGCACGCAAGGCGACGACAACCGGCTGGAAATGTCGAAAAAATTCGGCGCAACAATAACGATTAACAGCAGCAGGCAAGACCCTCTGCCTTTGATTATGCCCCTGGGTGACGGCTTCGGTGCTGATTTGATTGTAGATACGGCAGGGCCTGCTGAAACGCTGAAATTATCAATGGACGTCGTACGGCCGAACGGCCAGATTACAAAAATCGGCTGGGGACCGAAACCGGTGAAATTGAGCCTGGACCCGCTGATTGCTAAATCCGTCACATTTAAGGGACATTTCAGCCATACCTGGGATGTATGGGAGAAGTGTCTTACAATGATGGGCAAAGGCCAAATTGATTTGGAACAGTTAATAACACACGAGCTTGGTATCGATAAATGGGCAGAGGGATTCGAACTGGTGGAAAGCAAAAAAGGGCTCAAAGTGATTTTAACTCCGATTGACTAAGTTATTTTAAATTTAGCGGGGAACGTACGATGAAGAAAATAGGTTTCGTTGGATTGGGGATCATGGGTAAGCCCATGGCAATGAATTTGATTAAAGCGGGTTACAGCCTGACGGTTTATGATATCAGGCCCGAACCTGTAAAAGAAGTCGTAGCAGCCGGAGCGAAAGAAGGCAGGTGCAGCCAGGATGTCGCGGCAAAAAGTGAAGTCATAATTACAATGCTTCCTAATTCGCCTGACGTAAAGAAGGCTGTGCTTGGCAAACACGGAGTTTTGGAAGGCGCGAGCAGGGGCTCGATTTTGATTGATATGAGCTCGATTGCTCCGCTGGTTTCGAAAGAGGTTGCAGCCGAGGCTGAAAAGAAGGGCGTTGAAATGCTCGATGCGCCCGTCAGCGGTGGTGAACCGAAGGCCGTAGACGGGACGCTCTCAATTATGGTCGGCGGCAAAAAAGAGGTTTTCGAGCAGGTCGAGGATATCCTGAAGGTTATGGGCGCTTCTGCGGTTTTGGTAGGAGATGTCGGCAGCGGCAATACAACCAAGCTTGCGAATCAGATAATCGTGGCGTTGAATATCGCTGCGATGTCTGAAGCGATGGTTCTGGCAACGAAGGCGGGCGTTGACCCGGAAAGGGTTTATAAGGCTATTCGCGGCGGACTGGCAGGCAGCACGGTGCTTGATGCTAAAGTGCCCCTGGCCCTGAAGGGTAATTTCAAGCCCGGCTTTAGAATTGAATTGCATATCAAGGATTTGGCAAACGCACTGGACACTGCACATGAGATTGGCGTACCCGTACCTTTGGCAAGCGGAGTGATGGAGATTATGCAGGCGCTTAAGGTTGACGGAAAGGCGGGTGACGACCACGGCGGTATTATCCAGTTCTATGAGAAATTAGCAAAAGTGGAGGTAAGAGGCGCCAAAAAATAAGACCTCCTGTGCGTACTCACGGTTTATAGTGAAAGGACTCTGCCTATGCTGCTGATTGTACTTCTGCTTATCAGTGTGCTTTTTATTGTCATCTCGACCAGCAAATTTCACTTTCATCCGTTTCTGGCTCTTTTGTTTGCCGCAGTTGGATTTGGTTTGTGTGCCCGGATGCCGCTTCCAGAAATTGTTCAGTCAATCAATGACGGTTTCGGCAAAACTCTTGGCAGCATTGGAATTGTAATCATTGCCGGAGTTATAATCGGGACATTTCTCGAACATTCAGGCGGAGCCTTTCGGATAGCCGAAAGAATATTAAGAATTATCGGTGAAAAACATGTCCCTCTGGCAATGGGTATTATCGGCTACTTTGTTTCGATACCTGTTTTTGCCGATTCCGGTTTCGTTATTCTTACGCCATTGAACAGGGCACTGGCCAAGAAGGCTAAAATATCCTTGGTTGGACCGGCGATAGCTTTGGCTGTTGGCCTTACCGCTACACATTGCCTCGTGCCGCCGACGCCGGGGCCTATCGCAGCAGCAGGTATACTCGGCGCCGACCTTGGATTGGTGATTTTCTTCGGCCTGATTGTTAGCTCATTTGCACTTATAGTCGGCTGGTTATTCGCTACGAAATTCGCCTCGAAGATTTATATAGACCCCAGTCCTGAGCTTTCTGAAGAAGATATAGAAGCCAGACTGAAAGAGGCTCCATCGGCGTTTAAGGCAATGACTCCAATTATGGTTCCGATTTTTTTAATCGTGATTAAATCTGTTTCTGATTTTCCGACGCATCCGTTTGGGCAGGGCAATTTGAAGAGTATTGTAGGTTTTATTGGAGAGCCGGTCATCGCGTTGCTTATCGGAGTTCTTCTGGCCTTTCGGCTTCCGAAAAAACTTAACAAGCAGATGTTATCTACTACCGGATGGATTGGCCAGGCCATGTTGAACGCGGCGATTATAATTATGATTACCGGAGCCGGAGGAGCCTTCGGAATGGTCCTGCGGAATTCACCGATTGCTGATGTTATCGGTGATACTCTATCGACAGCTAACCTGGGCATTTGGCTGCCGTTTATTATTGCTGCGGCTATAAAAAGTGCCCAGGGCTCATCGACGGTTGCGCTTATTACAACTGCATCTTTAATGTCGCCGTTAATGTCATCTTTGGGATTTGAGGGCGGAGTTGCCAAAGCCTTGGTCGTATTATCCGTAGGGGCCGGCTCAATGTGCGTTTCCCACGCAAATGACAGTTTTTTCTGGGTTGTTACGCAAATGACCCGAATGGATGTCAAAACCGGTTACAAGACGCATACCTGCGCCACACTAATTATAGGCGTGACTTCGATTCTGACCATTTGGGTCATAAGCCTGATTGCTTTGTAATGTGCCCAAGAACTATGGTAAATCGTTTTGGATGTCATAATGGCTGCCGATTATACACTGAAAAAACTGACCGATTCAAAATGGCTTAATTTATACGAGGCCGTCTATATCGACAAGACCGGCCGTGAGAATCGATGGACGGTTGCCTCGCGAAAGAACAAGCCCATTGTCGATGCCGATGAGCCCGATGCAGTAGTCATTGTACCGGCTGTGGATACGCCGACCGGCAAAAAGCTGGTGGTCACTAAAGAATTTCGTGTGCCTGTATGGGATTACGAATACGGTTTTCCGGCAGGTCTTATCGACGAGGGCAGGACGATTGAGCAGGCAACAGCGGAAGAATTAAAGCAGGAAACAGGCCTCGAGCTTGTCAGGATAAACTACATCAGCAGTTGTGTGTATTCTTCTTCGGGGATGACGGATGAATCCTGCTGCATGGTTTTCGTCGAGGCAAAGGGACGAATTAGTGATGAGCATTTAGAAGACAGCGAACGAATAGAAGCGATGCTGATGGACGTTGAAGATATAAGGCAATTGCTCGCTTCGGGCAACAAAATCAGCGCCAAGGCGTGGGGGCTATTTTATCACTATAGTCAAACAGGGAACATTGGCTGAAGCTTTTTTCGTATGATGTAACCGCTTGCATAAGTCTGCTATTTTTTGTAAACTACTTCGATTGGCTGAGTCGGGCGATTAGCTCAGTTGGCTAGAGCACATGCTTTACACGCATGGGGTCACAGGTTCGAGTCCTGTATCGCCCATTGGTTGTTCGACATCCTTAGCTGTGTTGGCGGTCATGGAGGAAAGTTGTGGAAGAATTTTTTAAGCAACAAAATGACGACAGCCGGCAAATGAGTTTAGGCAGTGCGCAGGAGAAGCTTCGCGGGCAGAGAGATATGCTTAAAAGCATAATTGAGTCTTTGACCCACCCTTTTTTTGTGGTTGATGTGAAAGACTTTTCCGTTTTGGCAGCCAATTCCGCTGCTTATAAGATGGCCGCTAATTTTAAGGATGTCAGATGCTATGCGGTGCTGCAAGGTGGCCACAAACGATGCGGGACCAAAGAACATCCCTGTCCGGTTGACTCGGTAACGCAGACAAAAAAACCTATTGTTATAGAACACCTCTGCCGGGACGAAAGCGGACAGGCAAAACACATAGAGATTCATGCGTATCCGGTTTTCAACGAGTCCGGCGATGTTACAGGTGTAATTGAATACTGGCTGGATGTTACTGAAAAGCAACTGGCCCAGCAGCAGATAGCCAGCCTGGCCAAATTCCTCTCGGAAAATCCTAACCCTGTAATCAGAATCAGCGTTGGCGGCGAGGTATTGTATGCAAATGCTGCGGGGAACATTCTGCTTAAGGACTGGAACTGCAAGGTCGGCCAGGAAGTACCAAAGAGCTGGCGACAGTACATTGAACGCATCCTTAATGCCGGGAAAAGCGAGGAGCTTGAAGTGTCTGTAGGTGACATTTCTTATGACCTTACCGTGACACCCGTGCAGGATGCCGGATATGTCAATGTTTACGGAATCGATATGACCGGGCGTAGGAAGGCTGAGGAAGACCTGAGAAGATACCGCGAGCATCTTGAAGAACTTATTCAGGAACGTACCGAGGAATTGACTAATACGAATGTTCTTTTGCGTCAGGAGATAGAGCAGCGAAAAAAACTGGAACGCGAAATACTTAACATCAGCGAACAGGAGCAAAGGCGAATCGGGCAGGAACTTCACGATAGTCTCGGTCAGCAGCTCACAGGTATAGCCTTTATGACACAAGTTCTTGAGCAGAAGCTCGCTAAAAAGTCCGCGCCCGAATCAACCGATGTTGCTGAAATCTCCAGGCTGGTCAATCAGGCGACGAATCAGGCAAGAGGGCTGGCTAAAGGGCTGCACCCTGTCGATTTGGACAGCGGAAGTCTTGTAAGCTCACTCCAGGAGCTGGCCTCCAGCACTCAGCAGCTTTTCGGGATTAAATGCAGTTTCGATTGTGACAGGAAAATTGACCTAAAACAGGCCCATGCCACGGTGCATCTGTATAGAATAGCTCAGGAAGCGGTTACTAACGCGATTAAACACGGCCGAACGAAGAAAATTAAAATTAAGCTTACTCAGGCTGATAACCGGGCGGTTCTTATTATAGAGAACGACGGCAGGGATTTCCCCAAAGAATTTGAGAAAAGAGGCACCGGAATAGGCTTGCAGATTATGGACCATCGTGTAGACTTGATAGCCGGTGAGCTTACGATTCGCAAGGCTCCCAAAGGCGGAACGGTTGTCACCTGCTCGTTTCCGACCGAACAGGCCGGCAGCGGCAAAGAAATAAATCAAAATGACGGCTAAGAAGGACACAGAAAAAAACTCAGGTTCCAAGACCAAAATTCTTGTGGTAGATGACCACCCAATCGTTCGTCAGGGGCTTGCCCAGCTCATCGACGAGGAACCGGACCTTGATGTTTATGCTCAGGCTGAAGAGGCCCACGAGGCAATGTCGATTATCAAGCAGCGCAGGCCGGACTTAGTCATCGTCGATATATCTCTAAAGGAAACCAGCGGATTGGAATTAATAAAGGATATTAAGGCTGCATATCCGAATCTTCCCGTCCTTGCGCTTTCAATGCACGACGAATCACTCTACGCCGAACGCTCTTTGCGGGCAGGGGCGAGGGGATATGTAATGAAGACCGAGGCAACTGTGAAAGTCGTCGATGCAATCCGAAAAATACTGAGCGGCCGAATATACGTCAGTGATAACATCGCCGGCAAGATGATGAGTAAGATAGTCGGAGGCGGTCCTGATGTCGGCGCTTCAGCTATCGACAAGCTCAGCGACAGGGAGCTCGAGGTCTTCTCACTCATCGGCCAGGGTTACAGTACACGTAAAATTGCTCAAAGGCTGCATTTGAGCATAAAGACAATCGAAACGTACCGGGCACATATCAAGGACAAGCTCAACCTGGCCGACTCAACAGAGCTGCTTCAGTATGCTATTCGATGGTCGACCAGCCAAACCGAAGAATAGTCCAGCGCATTTTTGTGACTAAATTTCCGCACAGCCGATTACCTTTCTGTCAGCCAGTTGTCGGTAAATATCTGGAGGTCTTTTTCGTCAATGATGTTATCAGCAGGGATACTAATGTCACAGATAGCATCATATCCGGCCTGACCTTCCTCAACCAACCAGGTCAATGCTAAAACAGAGAGGTCTGAAAAGTCCACGTCACAGCCTCCGGCGAAATCGCCAATATAAGGCCAAGAAAACTCATAGGCGCCCATCTCGACAATTTTGATGGCATTGCAATCGCCATCAGCGAATCTTGACCGGTTGTCGAGGTCCCACGGGATTGGTTCGGTTGTATTGCCATTGCCGTCAAGGTCGATGGTATCGAGAGGTACTGAGTTGTTGTCGCCGACGTCGATACAAGGCGAAATCAGCAGAAGCCGATAGTTGCCGTCAACCCAAATGGCATTGGGGTCATTCGGCTCAACTGGAATGTTCGGGTCATTGGCGTCAATCCAGTACCCAGACTCTACAAAGCACGGGTCGGCTTCGATATTACCTATGCCGGTGCCCGACCAGCCGCTTTGGACATCAGAATAATTTACCGTTACTATACAATTGTTAGGGTCACTTATCTGTGGATCAGTGTTGTCCCATAAGATGCAGTTGGTTATTATTGGGCTGCAATTATTGTAGTCGTTGATGCCGCCGCAGCCCCCCTTAGCTAAATTGTATTGGAAAGTGCAGTTAGTTATCGTCGGAGAACTGCCGTGGAGACTGGATACGGCACCGCCCCAGTAAGCAGAATTGTTAGTGAATAAGCAGTTCATCACCTCTGGACTGCTTTTTGTATTATATAAACCGCCGCCGTTATTTCCTGTGTTGAGTCCCTCGTTCGAAATAAAAGTGCAGTTGACCACTGTCGGGTTGCTTTCGTGGGTGTGCATACCTCCGCCGCCATAATCTCTGACCACGTTTCTGCGGAATGTACAGTTGGCCACTACTGGATGGTTCGATTGATAAAAATCTACCCCGCCGCCGGCGCCTTCTGCCGAGTTTCTAAGAAAGGTGCAGTTACTTATATGTATATCACTATGGCCGCTCCACATTGCTCCGCCGTATCTTGCTGAATTCTCGATGAATGTGCATTGATTGACTGTGCAATGTCCATAATCGCCGAACATCCCAGCGCCATGACTATCAGGCCATGATATGTTATCGGCATTGCCGGCGGTTACAATGAATCCATCCAGAACGGCCGTTTCGTCGGTGCCGCTGGTAGTCACCACATGATAGCTGTTCTCTGCTCGTGTCGGTTCAGCCAATAAATCGCAGGGATCATTCATATAAATGTCATTGCCATCAAGGTCGCCGCTGAGAGTTGTTTTGTAGAGGTCGATATCCCGCTCATTCGGGTCTGTCGCTTCATAGCCGGCATAACCGCCATAAATACTCACGGAATTTTTAAGTACAAAGCTCGCATTTCTATCGCCTGTGCCATTTTGATCGGCCGAGTTGGCATCCGGGCGATATATCCCGTCAGCTACCAGGATTACTGAGGCGCAGGGGTCGGCTAAAGCGTCCTGAAGATACTTATAGGCATTGAGCCAGCTCGAACCGTTATTGGCCCCGGGAGAGTTGAAGTCGACGTAAACAGGTTTATGGGTAACGATAGTACCCTGATATGGGACACTGTTCTGAGAAGACACGACGAGGTCGTAATTACCTTTCTTGGTCAGAGTAATTCCTGAGAATGTGACTTTGCCTATGGAGTCAGTTAGTCCCGTCCAATGATCAGACGCGGTTGGATGAGAAAGGCAGACAAGTGCATTTTTGAAGTTAGAGCCGCCCTGAGTAACATGGACGGTTATATTTGTAAGCTTAGTACAAGGGGCCTTGGCAGGATGTGTTACTACGAAAGTTTTCGGCGTTTCGGTGCGTAGAGGCATTTCAGGGTCGCCGAACCAGTGATAGAGGTAGAAATGACTTATAGTATTCGAGTCTTGACCCTCATAGATTTCCATATAATACTTGCCAAAGTTCAAAGCCTCTGCGGGACGAAAAGAGCGCGGATAGAGATTACACGGGTCATTGTGGCTGGTATCATAGCTGGGCCAGAAACATGTGAATATGCCGTGGGTGAGAAGGTCATTGTACCCGGAGTAAGTTTTGTAGACTGCACCAACAGCACCGACACACCCGCCGTTAGAATGCTTTAGAAAGGCTTCGCAGAGACAATCAGCCGTTCCGACGAAATAGCCCGTCCAACAATTAATACTGAGCACAACTGGTGTATTAGGACCATTATTAAGACTCGAGATGTTGTTTAGATTGTACACGGGGTGACCCCATGATAATACGCCGCCGTGGTCACGGTGCAGGACCAAGCCGACGCCCTTGTTAATCGCGGTCGTAATATCTGCCGTTGCATTTGGCTCATCAGTCCAGAGATTCACTATCCAGGAAGGCACCGGGTCGGGATACGGACTTTGACCCCATCGAATCTGGTTCAGCTGTCCGCGATGTGGATACGAATCGGAGCGAAAATGATAATTGTTTACAGCATACGTCAAAGGCCAATGGCTGGTGCACAGGGCCGTGTAGCCGGTCCAACCCAGAGAGTTTACCATAAAATCGTAGACCGTCATCGTGGTCTCCATAAACCACCGGTCCGCAATACCGTCGTCGTTGACCTGCTGACCCTGGTCACCATCATCCTGAAAGTAACCTGCGGTAAGAATCTTGTCATACCAATCACCCATATCAGGCGTCTGCTCATATTGAAGAATCTTGCCGGCCACAGTTATACAATCCCCGTCGAACTGAACCGGAAGCCTACCAATGGTCAAATCAGCCCAGTGGTCATCTCCATCAACACAGGCATAATAATGGTCGGAATTACCCCACGATGGTATATCGGCCTGGTCTCCGACAAGCAAAACATACGAAGGGGCCGGATCCCAGTTGTCGTAAGCGTTCTGGATGTAATCATTCACATCGTTTGGTGTGCTGCCAACGACAGACATGGTTACGACTCGGGTGATAAAACCCTTTCTATGCTTCCATTTGGCAAATGAATCGATATGAGGCGAGAGAAGGTCTGCAACTATAATAAGATAATCTGCAGCATTACTATCTGACAGACGAGGGCCAATTATGCCATCATCTGTTTCCAATTGGCGATATTCAAGGATTGAGTCAGGCTTAACTTCCTTAGTTTCCGCTTTTATTGTCTCATAATTCAATATCAACCGTTGTGCCAGGGCCTCCGACTCAACGGTAGCGAGCCGAGACTTCCGCGCCTCGCCGGACCGGTCCACGGCCCCCTCAAATTTCACTTCAAAACGCAGTGATTTAAACGCACATAACTCTGTGGTAACAGGATTGTATTTGAGAGGAAAGACTTGAACAAAAATTACACGACGACCACGAATAAAGCCGGGTTTACTCAAGACAACTACCGAAGAAGGGAAAAACATGTTCGTCGAGTATGCTCGTTTGTCAATCTGAAATGAATATCTCTGAAGGTCACCGCTGTCAGGCTGGGCAGGTTGATGTGGATGTACTTTGAAACCGGTTCCGAGCGAGGTCGAAGTTTCATCTATAATGTCAACAGATACATCAACACCATAGGGAATCTCCAAAAAGAATCCTTTGAATGGCATTTCGGGCAAACCCACACCCTCGGCGGTGGCTCCGCAGCCCTGCACTCTGAGCTGGGTATATTGTTCACCACTGGGCGCATCAACCTGTACCGCGTGGATACCTGATAAACTGATGTTAACCTCCAGACTCGAACTGGATGACTGCTCCACTGATATTTGAACTGGTTTTCTCGATTCACCGCTTGTCACGGTTAACCATTTTGCATCAGTGCTCTGCACGGCTCCATCAGCGTATATGCATATCACCAGTAGAAATGCTGTGACTAACGACAAAGTTTTCGAATTTGTACTGTTGCTCATTTCTGCCTCCTATAGAAATGTGGATATTTTTGCGATTTACACTTGTCCTTATTTTGTCATCCTTGAAGAAGATGCTCCTATTGTTGCCGTACGCACATGTTATAACCTCTCTGGCCTTAAGGGTTTCCAGTCATAGTTATGCCAAAAGGATTTCATTTTAATTATCCTCCACCCGAATAGCCGGGCATTATGTAAGAAATACTATAGGGGATTTTTGCTATATTTCAAGGAGAAAAACTTTTTTAAAGAGCCGTTCTGCAGATCTTATTATGTCTCCACCGTTCTCTTCTTGGAATCCCAAATTGTACAGAACCTTTTACGACATGTTATTGACTATTTCTCTGCCAGCCAGCTACGTCCGCAGGTCACGTCAACTTTTAGAGGGACATCCAGTTTAATCGCATCAATCATTTCCCTGCTTATCCAGGCGCGGTGTTTTGAGGCCTGGTTTTTCGGCAGTTCGAATACGAGCTCATCATGGATTTGCAGGATGAGTTTAATCGGCAGTTTTTCCGTGTCTATTTTCCGCTGGATGTTTATCATTGCGACCTTGATTAAGTCTGCAGCAGAGCCCTGTATGGTTGTATTGACGGCCAGGCGTTCGGCTTGGGAGCGTTTCATCGATTTTTTGCTTTTCAGATTCAGTATTTTGCGTCTTCGGCCGAGTATGGTTTCCACATAATCGTTTTGTTGTGCCTCGCTGATTATGCTCTGCATGAAATCTTTTATAGAGCTATACCGGGCGAAGTAATCTTCGATGAATTTTTTTGCCTCAGCTTGGCTGATGCCGATGGTTCGTGACAAACCGAACGGCCCCTGACCGTATATGATTCCGAAGTTGACGGCCTTGCAGCGCTCTCTCATCTCGTCGGTCACGTTGTCGATATCGACATCAAAAATCTGCGATGCAACAAACCGGTGGATATCCTTATCTTCTGCAAAGGCTTTGCGCAGGGCTTTGTCTTTAGAGAAGTGAGCAAGTAATCGCAGCTCGATTTGTGAATAATCCGCGCTGAGTATGCAGTCTTTTTTGCTGCCGGGTACAAAAGCTGAACGAATCTGCCGGCCGAGCTCTGTACGAATGGGTATATTCTGCAGGTTCGGGTTGCTCGAACTCAAGCGCCCTGTTGCTGTAACCGTCTGGTTAAAGGAGGCGTGTACCCGGCCCGTGCGAGGATTTATCAGCGTACCCAGCTTGTCAACATACGTGTTCTGCAGCTTGCTAACTTGGCGATATTGCAGAACAAACTCGATGACAGGGTGTTCCTGTGTTAATTCCTCGAGTACAGCCGCGTCGGTGCTTCGGCCTGCCTTTCCGACGCGGACCGATTTTAAGCCCAGCCTGTCGAATAAAATCTCCGCCAGCTGCTTGGGTGAGTCGATATTGAAAACAGTACCCGCCAGCTCGTAGATACGCTCGGTGACGGATTTGGCCTCACTTTCGAGCCGGCCGCTCATTTTCCTGAGCACATTGGTATCGATTGCGACGCCGTTGTATTCCATCCGGGCCAGTACACCAACCAGCGGCATTTCGACTTCTTCAAATAATTTTTTCAGCGCCGGCTGAGCGTCCAGCCTTTCTTTCAGGTATTCATAAAGCCGGAAAGTAATATCTGCGTCCTCAGCCGAGTACTGACAGGCCGCTTCGGTATCGACCATATCAAAGGTCAACTGATTTTTACCCTTTCCGATGAGCGCCGATATGGGGACACACTGGTAATTAAGAAAATCCAGCGCCATACTATCAAGGCCGTGGCTTCTGCGCAGCGGGTCGAGGCAATACGATGCGACCATTGTATCGAAATCCACTCCGTCAAGCGGCAGACCGGCATTTTGCAGAACCAGCATGTCGTACTTTATGTTCTGACCTATTTTCTTAATATCCGGATTGGCGAGTATGGATAAGAGTTGTTTTTTTACGGATTTCAATTCGAGGTGTTTCGTACCCAAAGGCGCTTTGACCGGTAGATAGAAAGCCTCGCCTGCCTGCCAGCAAAAACTTATACCGACCAAATCGGCCCGCATCGCATTCATCGCGTCGGTTTCGGTGTCTATAGCAAAGCGTTTGACATTTTTTAGTTTAATGAAGAACTTCTCGAATTTTTCCTGTGTATCGATGAGCTGGTATTTCGGTTTCGTCGTTTTTGTACTTGTCGTCCCATTAGTTGTCTTTTTTGCCTTTTGTTCTTTTGTGGGCTCAGACTCGATGTTCGGCAAATGCAGTTGCGTAATAAGTCTCGAAAAACCCAGTTCCGTAAATATTTGCCCGAGAGCCTCGGTGTCGAATTCTTTCACAGCGAATTTGTCATAATCGACTTCAACAGGTGTTTTTCGGTCGATGATGACCAGCTTTTTGCTCAGTTGTGCTTTATCACGGCTGGTTCGCAGATTGTCGCCGCGTTTACCTGTGATTTCATCGGCGTGTTTGTAGAGATTGTCAAGCGAGTCGTATTTCTGTATCCAGTCCATCGCCGTTTTTGGACCGACGTCCGGCACACCGGGAATATTGTCGCTCGTATCGCCCTGAAGAGCAAGGACATCGACAAATTGCTCTGGAGTAAGTTTCATGTTTGACTTCATTGACTCTACATTAATTTCTTCCCCAGTTTTGATATTATAAGTGCAGATGTTTTTATCGAGAAGTTGAAGCATATCTTTATCAATAGCACAAATATAAACTTTAAATCCATCCTTGGAAGCTTTTGTTGAAATTGTTCCTATGATATCATCCGCTTCATATCCTGAGCATCTAAATACAGGTATATTCATCGCTTCGAGAATTTGCTCAATATGATTAATTTGAGCTGGCAACTCTTCGGGCATTGCCGGACGGTTTGCTTTGTACTTAGGATAAATATCTACGCGAAATGTAGGTTCTTTAGAGTCCATTGCTACAACAAGCATGTCTGGAGCTCGATCTTTAATTAGCTTCAAAATCATGTTTATAAATATGAGTGTAGCGTTTGTAGGCTCTCCAGTGGGGCTTGTTAGCCTTAGCCTCTGCTTCATCCCAGCGTAATACGCAGAGTAGATGTAAGCATGTGCGTCAACGATATAGAGGTTTTTTGCCATTTGCGACGACTTTATTGGTTATTAGAGATGCTGTCAAGGATGACCTTCGGTGTAAGGTTTGCCGGCTTTATAAAGGGCCAGTCTTTTTTTGATTTCTTCTTTCAGTTTTTTTTGTGCGAACGATTGGCATAGTTCCAGGGCCTTTTCTGATGTCTCCACAGCCTTGTTGTAATTACCGCTTGCAGCAAAAGCCGCCGCCAGCGTATCCAGGATATCGGGCCGTTTATATTTTGATTGTTCACAGGCACGTAGTGCCAGTTGGATGGCTTGGCCTGGGTCGTAGAATTCCGAATTTATCTGGACAGCTCTGAGCCAGGCTAAATTATTAAGGGTGCTGGCATCATCAGGTTCAAATTTCAATGCTTTGTTCCAATACATAACAGCCTGCTTTATTTTGCCTTCATGGAAATATACCGCCCCTAAATTGACATAGGCCCTAACATATTGTGGATTGATTCTGAGTGATTGATTGAAATGTGCAATTGCCTCGTTGTATCGGCCTTCATCACGTAAAGCGTTTCCGTAATTGTTGTGCATTATATAATTATCTCTGGTTACTTCCACAGCATGACCGAATAAAGTAAGGTTATTTCGCCAGTAACGTAACTGCATGCGGGTACAGAGCAGTGAGGCTGCAAAAATTATTGCAACTGATGCTGGCGGCACGATTTTTCGCAAGTGCAGACTGTTAAAAAGTTCAGCAACACCCCAGGCAACCATGACGAAAATTCCGATAGACGGCAGATAAGTATATCGGTCGGCCATCGCTTGTGCGCCTACATGAATCAGACCTATGACCGGGACAAGAGTTCCAAGATACCACAGCCACCCCACCAGGAGATACCGCCGGCGCCTCGCAGCATAGATTGTAATTGATGTTACTCCGGCCAGTACTAGTAGGCAAAGCAAAGGTTGCCAGATTGGTAATTTAGTGACCGGGTATGGGTATAAGACCGCTAAACGACTTGGGTAGAATGTTTTTGAGATATAGCTAATATAAGAAACCAAGGCATTACGAATGCGGGCATCGAGAGATAGAAGCTGACCCAGCTTCATTGCTCCACCGCTTTGTTGCACGAGAAAGGTAACGACGCTCGAAACTGCCGACAGGGCAAAGAATGGAAGCTTTTCCAAAGTCAGTCTATAGAATATCCGCCAATGAAAGCGGCCGTCCTTGCGTTCTGTGTTTTTTCTGTTGATTTTTCCGATAGTCTGTTTGTAGGGGATACGCACAAGGGGCCAATAGTCCAGCAGCAGTAATACGAATGGTAAAGTTATGAGCATAGGCTTTGCCATCAGACCCAGGGCAAAGGTCAACAGCGCCAGCAGGTAGCGAATGACATTGGGATGTTTGACATATTGTAGATATGCAAACATTGTAAGCATCCAGAAAAGGGTACTAAGGACATCTTTACGCTCGGCGACCCAGGCAACGGATTCAACATGGAGCGGATGAAGGGTAAATAGAGCGGCTACGAATGCACTTTGCCATAGTGCGCTGGTCATTTGCTTCAGGACGAGGAAAAGAAGTAGTGTATTTGCAACGTGAAAAACCAGATTAATAAGGTGATGGCCTGCAGGGTTACGCCCGAACAACTGCCAGTCCAGCATATGTGAGAGCCATGTAAGGGGATGCCAGTTACTGGCGTATTCGGAGGTAAAGGCCCATTTGATGGTTTTGAGTGTAATGCCTTCCTGGATATTTGGATTTCCGTAAACGTATTGGGGGTCGTCATAATCTACAAATTCAAAATTGTAAACCTGGTAAAAAACGGCGACAGTTACTATTACCAACGCCAGGCAGACTAAGACAAACTGATTTTTACCTGAGATTTTACCCATCTATTTAGGAAATAACTTCGAATCTATAAAGCCCATCCTGGCGAGCCGGAAAAGTACGGCTGTCCACAGGCACCCGAATCCGTATTTGATGCTGCGCCAAAAGTTTATCGATGAGGCCTCGGTAAAATATTTAGTGGGACAACTAACCTCCGCGATTGTGTGCCTATACCATAGAATCTGCATAAGCATCTGGTTGTCAAATACAAAATCATCGGAATTGACCTCAAAAGGAATTTCCTCCAGCAAACCGCGTGAAAAAGCCCTGTAGCCTGTGTGGTATTCTGAGAGCTTCGCGCCGGCCAAAGTGTTTTCAGCTAAAGTCAAAAAGCGGTTTGATATATATTTCCACGAGGGCATTCCTCCTTTCATCGCATAACCGCCAAGAATCCTCGAGCCGAGTACGCAATCATAAAGCCCATTGCCAATCATAGAGGCCATCGCAGGAATCAACTTCGGCGTATATTGGTAGTCCGGATGAACCATAATAATGATGTCCGCATTTTGTTCGAGAGCGAATTTGTAGCAGGTTTTCTGATTAGCGCCGTAGCCGAGATTGGCCGGGTGAGCGTGAAAAATCGTGTTCGGCAGTTTTTCAGCAACGGCCCGGGTGTCATCATCACTGGCGTCATCAACAACAATAACCAAATCGACGATGTCCTGAGCCATAACCTCGTCATAAGTCCTGCGAAGAGTTTTGGCTGCATTATAAGCCGGCATTACAACGACAATCTTTTTATTTTTGAACATAAGTCCCCGTACTATTTGTTGTTATTATTTAATTCGAAAAGTTGCATCTATGTTACCTGGCCGTAAAAGCGAAATACCTTTCAGGTTCGACCTGTCCGAAGACGTATGGAAGCGGCCCCAATACTTCCGAATAAAATCCAGCCCCCATTTGCTCATTGGAAGTCGTGATTTTCCTGCACAAGTTGAACTGGAAAACCTTATCGAGGTACACCATTTCTTTTGGAAAAGCCTTCGTATTTGTATTGTTATAGGGGATGATAATTATATCATCCCTGGCAATTTTCAGGTTCTTATAATCTATCGCTTTAAAACCAGCAACTTCCATATAATACTGAAATCCCCAATGCCCTTCAAACCAAACAGTGTGGCTGCTATTCTTAAATGTTTTTTGGATATCTGCTGCTGCGGTGCGTGCGGTGTTTGCCCATGTGTAGTCAGCCCAGCAAACAAGCAGTGCCAAGACAGCAGCGGGGACCAGAGGCCAGGCAGCCTGCCATGTTATTGTTCTTTGAGTAGTACCGACGCCGTACCCGTCGACTCGTCGCATTAACAGAATCCCTACTGCCGGAGCCATAGGCAGGATGCTGCGGGCATTGACTGTCCAGTTTATAAAAGCGGCAAAGATAAAGGTACCGAATACCCAAAGTATCAGCAGTAGCGAATCGGCGTTTTTGAATTTGAAAAAGTCCGCGCCCGCCAGGGCGAGAATACCGACACCTCCTGCAGCCATCAGACCGGTTTGAATGAGAAAAGACCATCTGACTCCGTTGTCGTTACGTATCGGGGCTATGCCTATTTTCTTCACAAAGCTTAGCACGATTATGAATATTATCGTCAAAGCAAGCCCGCACATCAGAGTTCGCCTCGACCAAAGTAATGGGCTATAAAAAAACACAGTTGCTATGCACCCTCCGGCAAAGAGCAATCCCGTTAGTCCTTTGGTAAGCGATGTTAATTTTTGTATCGCCCGCAGTTCCGTGGCGTAGGCGGCAGCATCGGTAAGCAAGCCTCGACCATAAAGGTTGTGTGTCACCCACTGGTATCCCGCTAAAATTACCATCGGTACCAGAAAGAACAAAAGCCAAAGGCCAATTTTACGTTTTTTCATAAGTGAGTAGACAAGCAGTAAAGGCAGCAGGGCCATCCCGAAGTATTTTGTTAAGGCACAAAGTGCGACCAGTACAGCGGCAAAGAACAAACTCGAGTATTTGTTTTCATCGAGCCCGCGTACCCAGAGGCAGACCGCCCATACCCAAAATGCCAACATCATAGTATCACACATTATATTTGTGCTGGAAACGAGAAAGCCCGGTGTTAACACCGCTGCCAGTGCCGCCAGGGCCGGCCGTGGACAAAATCTCTTTGCCAAATAATAGGTCCCCAGCGCTGCTGCGACGGCCGGGATAAGGAAGGCTGTATGGATCGCTGCCTCACTCCAGCCAAACAATGACGCCGCAGCTGCGATATAGTAGCAGGTCCCCGGCGGGTTTTTTGCAACTTCTGACATTGGCATATCCGTCCAGTACCAGTTGACAGAAAAACCGTAAAAGTCAGCCGGGTTGGTTCGAATTTGTTTTGCCGTCCAAAGGAACAAAGGGTCGTCTATGTGGAATGCCTTGTTCACAAACGGGACAAGACACAGAATTGTAACAACGGCAACAATTATTGCCGCCCTGTGAGAACATATCATACTAATGACTTTGTTATCTTTTAACATAATGGGTACGGCCATTTTTTTCTATGGACAGTCCGGAATTTACCATAACTTTATTCACAATTGTCCCTTCTGTCAAGAAAAGGACTTTTGCGGCGAAACTATAAATAAAGAGGCTCTTGACAATAGCCGAAATCTTTGGTAGTAAAACTGATGAAAGTATGACACAAAAGGCAGAAAAAATGACACGAATAAGCACAATCATTATTATCGGCATTATTATACCGCCTTGGCCCTGAAAGGCAGGCTTATTCTGAGTTTACGGCCTTGCAGGGCGAAAATCCGGCAAGGCCTTTTTTATTGCCCCGGAGGGAATTAAAAACTATTATGGCCGATTCGAGTTTTAGAAAGGAAACTAATGGCCGAAGCTGAAAAAAACTATCGTGACACATTAAACCTGCCAAGTACATCGTTTGCTATGAAGGCAAACCTCACCCAGCGCGAGCCGCAGCAGCGAAAGGCATGGGCGAAACAGGATATATATGGAAAAATCAGAGAGGTCCGCAAAGACGCCCTTTTATACATCCTGCATGATGGCCCGCCATACGCCAACGGCGATATTCACATGGGCCATGTCATAAACAAGGTGCTCAAAGACTTTGTTGTTCGCTACAAGACGATGACAGATTTTAATGCGCCTTATGTCCCCGGATGGGATTGTCACGGCCTGCCCATCGAGGCCAAAGTCATGACAGAACTCGGCGACGAAGCCAAAGAAATGACCAAGCCGGAGATTCGCAAACGCTGTATGAAATACGCCTCGAAGTTCGTAAAGATACAGAGCCGGCAGTTCCAGGAACTTGGTATCTTCGGTGATTTCGATAATCCCTACCTGACCTTCAAACCTCAGTACGAGGCAGGTATCCTCGAGGTCTTTGCAGAACTTGTAGCCAAAGGCCTTGTCTATAAACAACTCAAGCCCATCCACTGGTCGGTCGGCTGTGAAACCGCACTTGCCGAGGCCGAGCTTGAATATAAGGATATATCTTCACCGAGCATCTTTGTTAATTTTCCTCTCGATGATAAAGCCATAAAAAGACTTGTGGGATTGCGTTTTGTTAAGCCCGAAGAACAATACGTTAATCTTATGATTTGGACAACTACACCCTGGACACTAACAGCAAATCTTGCAGTAGCTGTTAATGCTAACATAGAGTATGTTGTTTTGAGATATAAGAAAAACGATGAAGATTATGTTTCGCTTGTTGCTGCAGAAAGAGTTCAGGCAGTAAAGGATGCTGGCGGCCTTCAAGAAGGTGAATACAAAGTTAGCAAGCCGATTCAAGGAAAGTATCTTGAAGGCCTAAAGTATATTCATCCATTTATAAATAACCCCACGGACAAAGATGCTCACATGGTAATTTTGGCCGACTATGTTACTACTGAAGATGGTACTGGGCTGGTACATATCGCGCCGGGACATGGCCTTGAAGATTACATCTCCGGTCAGAATTATAACCTGGCGGTGTATTCGCCTGTCAAAGATGACGGTTGTTACGATGACACCGTACCCGACTGGCTGGTTGGTAAAAATGTTCTCGAAGAGGTTGACGAAGAAGTTATTACACATCTCAAACAAAAAGGCGTACTCTTTGCCCGCAGAGATATCGTGCACAGTTATCCGCACTGCTGGCGAAGCAAAGGACCGGTTATTTTCCGCGCGACCGAGCAATGGTTCATCAGCGTCGATAAGGAGCTGCCCGGCCTGGGTAAGAGCCTGCGCGACCTGTCTCTCGAACGCATCAAGCACGTCAAATGGATACCGGCCTGGGGCCAGAAGAGAATCGAGGGTATGCTCGAGTCCAGGCCCGACTGGTGCATTAGCAGGCAGCGAAGCTGGGGATTGCCGATACCTGTATTTACCGATTCGCAGGGACAGAGCCTTCTTACAAAAGAGTCCGTGCTCGCCGTGGCGAAACATATAAGCAAAAAAGGCTCCAATAGCTGGTTCACCGATTCACCCAGAGAAATTCTCGGCGAAGATTTCGAACTGCCGGAAGGATTGAACTGGAACGACCTGCAAAAAGAAGAAAATATTTTCGATGTATGGTTCGAGTCCGGCTGTAGCTGGTATAGCGTCGCCCATAAGAACGGCTGGACTATACCCGTCGATTTGTATCTCGAAGGTTCCGACCAGCACCGAGGCTGGTTCCAGTTGTCACTGTTGCCCGCTCTCGGCTCGATTGGTACCGAACCGTTCAAGGCTGTCCTGACGCATGGCTTTACCGTCGATGAGAAAGGAATGAAACAGTCCAAGTCGCTGGGCAATTATGTAAACGCCCAGGATGAGGTTGCCAAGTACGGCGCGGATGTCCTCCGCCTTTGGGTAGCCAGCGTGAACTATCAGGAGGATATTCGCTGCAACGATGAGCTAATTGGCAGGACTCAGGACGCCTATCGCAAAATCAGGAACACACTTAGGTATCTGCTGGGCAATATCTGTGATTTCGACCCGCAAAGGCACAGCATTGCCTATTCCGATATGTCCGAAATCGACAAGTGGGCGATGCAGCAGCTTCAAAAACTTATCGCAGAGGTAACAGCCAATTATGATAGCTTCACGTTCCATCGGGTTTTTTCTCTCATCCACAATTTCTGCACCGTCCAGATGAGCAGTATCTATATGGACGTCCTCAAGGACCGGCTTTACTGTGACGCCGCCGATAGCCGCTCGCGCCGAAGCAGCCAGACTGCGATGTACCACATCCTCGATTCGCTTGTACGAATGCTTGCGCCGGTACTGGTCCACACCGCCGAAGAGGCCTGGGCCGCAATGCAATATAAGTCTGCTGACCTCGAAAGCGTGCATCTTGCAGCAATGCCGCAAGTGAACGACTCAATCGACACTGCCGAAGCCGAACAGCGATGGGAAAAGATTATATCCCTGCGGGATGGTGTCCTGAAGGTGCTGGAAGAGCTCAGACAGACCAAGCAAATCAACAGTAATCAGGAAGCCTCGGTCAAAATAAGTACAGCCGATGAAGATGTTATAAAGCTGCTGAATGACTTTGGAATCGACCAGTTTGCAACCCTTTGTATTGTCAGTGAAGTAACACTTCAAAAGAGCGAAGTAGAGACGAAAATAGAGGCGCAAAAAAGCGCCTATCCCAAGTGCCGGCGCTGCTGGAACTACTGGCCGACCGTAGGCAAAAACGCCGACCACCCCGACCTTTGCCAGAGATGTGTCGAGGTGGTGACAGGCTAATGCATATCAAACCGGCCTCAAAACATCTATTGTAGCTGTGCGCAGGCTTTATCGAAAACCTCATCGACGGTAATGTGTCTTATATCGTATTTGTCCTCGAAGTTATTTATAGAGTCGCCTCTGCTGTCCGTTTCGACCGCTGCGATGCACTGAGGCAGGTGGTATGGCGCGACTCGTGCCGGGTTCGACCGCCCGAATATCATAACTAAAGGTACTTTCAACGCCGCAGCAATGTGTCCCGGCCCCGTATCGTTACTGATGACAAGTCTTGCCCCGCGTAAAATGGAAATGAGCATAGGTACACCGGTTCTGCCGGAAAGGTTTTTCACTTCCACCTTGGCCTTATCTTTTATCTCTTCGCCGAGTAATCTTTCACCTGCCGTGCCGACGGCAATTACGGAGAGGCCGAACCTCTCGGCTACTTTATCCGCAATAGCCGCGAATCGCTCAGTCGGCCAGTACTTGTCTGCATGCGCGGAACCGGCAATAAGCACCGCGTAACCCTTTTCACTTACTCCACTATCAGCCAGTACGGATTTCAACGACTCGTCTGCTTCGGTGTTTCTCGGCAGAACAAATTCAACTTCGCCCGCAATTCCGGCCGCCGCTGCTATCTTCAGGTAGTAATCCACAACGTGAATAGAATCCTGGTCCTGTTTGATTGTCTTGTTATAGAAAATATGGCTGAATTCTCTTCCTGAACGCGGTCCGAACCGCGCCTTGCATCCGCTTAACCAGCTGAGGGAGGCTGTTCTGAACAGACCCTGCAGGTCGATTATCAAGTCGAATTTTTCTTTTCTCAATCCCATAATCAACGACAGCAATGCACCAAAGGCCTTGGGGTTTTTCCACGCCGTTCCGAGATATTTGCGGTCAAAAAGAATTACCTCACTTAGATAAGGATGGCCTTCGAGCAGGGCGGCAAAGTCCGTACGCACAAGCCACGAAATCTCGGCGTCGGGATAAGTTTTGTGAACAGCCGAAAGGACCGGCAGGGAGTGGACTATATCACCCATCGCGCTGGGTTTGATTATCAGGATTTTCTGCGGTTTTTTAGTCATCGTTGCAGGATTCTAAACCACGATAATGTTTTTGGCAATTGCTTTTGCTATAACATCAGTTTTAGGATATATTCAGATGCATGATTCGTACACCTGAGGATTAATTATGGCCGCAGATAAAAAGTATATTTATGATTGGCCGAGGCCTATGGTAACGGCCGATACCATAGTTTTTAAGTTTACCTCGGGCAGGGCCGAGGTCCTGCTGATAAAACGACGTCACGAGCCGTTTAAGGACCAATGGGCTATTCCAGGCGGGTTTGTAGGTATCGACGAGGAGCTTGAAGACGCCGCGGTGCGGGAACTATTCGAGGAGACAAATCTTACAGGTGTAAAACTGGAGCAGCTCCATACCTTCGGCAAATGCGGCAGGGACCCGCGGGGCAGACAGATAACTATAGCCTTTTTCGGTATAGCCGAAAAGGCGACGAAAAAGATAAAAGCCGGTGATGATGCAGCCGAGGCTCGCTGGTTCGACATTGAAAAGCTGCCCGAAGACCTTGCCTTCGACCATGACGAAGTGCTTGATTATGCTATATCACAGTTGAAAAAAAAGGGCATCTTTCACGGCCTCGCTGGAACTTAGATAACATCAGCCGTTTTGTTCCTCTATCGTCTGGTTGAACAGTCGAAGCTGCACCTCTAAAGCGTTTATCGCCCAGTTAATATAATGCGGTTTATGCGCTGCTGTACTATGTCTTTCAATCATCAGGCCGTGTCGCACTGTCTGCAGAAATTCTGCTATGTCTTGGGCTTTTATTATGGTCGGCTCGGACGCCCAGGCCTTTAGCTGTTCGTAATCTCTTCTCAGTTCAGCGCTGCTGTTTAATTGTTCTGTGGTGAGATAGTCGCCAGGATTATAGGCCAGTTGCAGACCTTTGAGACACATTATCAAAGGTTCGTAATTGGCACGTTTTTGCAGCCTGATGAATTTGTATTGCTGGACATACGTAGTAGCCTGGCGAGGAGCTTTATCGGCAATCTCATCTTCTCCCATGTACCAGTTTCGTTTGCCGGTCCTTGCGAAGACCAGTTCTTCACCGCGCTGTCGCTGTGTGATTTCATCGTATTGCATACGTCCTATTCGTAGTCGTCCCGTCTGGTCCGTGGCGGGGTCTCCTCCGAGGGCCAGCAGGCATTTCACAAAGCCGATGGGTAATACTCTTTGATTTCCGATTTGCCTGCGTCGCATTTGAAAAGACAGGTGCAGGCTGTGGGGTCTTACGCCGTAGAACGACATGATTGCCATAATGAGCTGGTTTAACAGCCAGGGGTCGGCGGTCGCCGGTCGCGAAAGCTCTCCTTCGATATTCAGTCTGCCCGGCGCCAGTTCCAAAAAGCCCCTGCGTCCGGCCAGCTCCGGTGAACCTGAGTGGTCGTCAATATAGCCGCCGACTTTCCAACTCAAAACGTCCAGTTTGAAATCGTGATAATAGTGGAAACCGTCGTATTTCGGGTCAAAAGGTTTATAATGACTTCGCTGAGGTTCTACTGCCGCGAAGCCTAGGTCGCTCAGTTCCACCTCCGCTCCGAGTGGAACAACGCCCGGCTGCATATTTGCACTTATCCTGGACAGGTGTGACTGCGCTATTCTCTGGTCGAACAGACTGCGAGCTGCCCTTACGGCATATTTCACGTAGTCTATCAGGTCGTTATCCTTATATGGCATGCTCTGTCGTCTTTGTGTTAATATCATCTCAACAGACGGACCGTTGGAGTTCATCATTTGCATTGCAATCAGGAGGCTTATCGACCTGTTATAATATCTCTGGCTGCTTCTCATATGGTTCAGTTCGAAGCGATATCGGGAGTATATCCGCTCCTCTAATTGATTGACCAATACCTGTCTGACGACCATATCAAGATAGTTCTCGATAAACGGCTTCGCCTGTTCGTCTGCATACAGCGTTCTTATACTGGGCCTGGGCCTTTTGAGCTCGTGCTCGAGATAGTAATCACTGACGGCGTCGCTGTGATAATGCGTCAGCACCAGGTCCCGCTCGGTGGTAGCCAGCAGTTCGCGGTCCGCCTGCCGTTCCAATTCCGCGTCAAGCGTGCGCTCGCCCGGCCGGGTTAGTTTCTTGAGGAATCGGTTTATACGTTTTCGAAGCCACAGTTCATGAATAAGGTTTACGTGGAAGCGGTCCCCGAAGTGTTTTTTCATTGACTCACGACTAACTAAGTATGCGTACGCCTTAACCGGTCCGTCCGCGGTATTGACGTTCACCGTTTGTCTTTTATAGCGTTGGCCTTCGTAACGGTCCACTTCGGACAACGCCTCGGCCGGAACGTTGTGAATCAGATACCCGTCGATTCGTGAAGCATCGTCTCTGACGGCATAGAAGTAAACGTTGTCCGGGCTGACCTTACGATGGCGGCTCAGAAGCGCAAGTTCCGCGAAAAGCATTTTGCCGCTGAGCCTCGAATGTTTCAATGTGAAACTGTATCCGCTTACGCTCTTAAAGACGTTGCGGTCACGCAACGAACCATAAATAAAAAGATTGGCCTTCGCTGTTGTCATCTCAAAAATATACCAATTACGGCTGGTTTAATAAAGACATATCAGCAGCAACACCTTTGGCTTTCAGTCCCTGCTTTTGCGGATTTTTCTATAAAGCCCGAAAAGCTCTCTGAATGCACGAAGTATGACCTTAATATTTGCTCCCGTCTGCACACCGGCCTTCCGCGGGTAATGATGCACGCCGCGTTGTGTTATCCTGTAACCCTTGCGAACAGCCCGCGCCAGAATCTCCGTGTCTATCAACGCCCCCTTGCTTGATATCTCGATATTATCGAATATCTCTCGCTTGTAAAGCTTGAAGGCACAGTCAATGTCACGGATTCGCATTCCGAACAGCAGGTTCACCAGCCGTGTCCAGCACCAGGCGTTTATTTTGCGAATGATGTTGTCCTGTCTGTTTATCCGGAAGCAGCTTACAATATCGTATTCGTTCATCAGCGGCAGAAGTGCTGGCATCTCATTTATGTCGAACTGTCCGTCACCGTCTGTATAAAACACAAGTTCTCTGGTTGCCGCTCTGAAGCCGCTCTGAAGGGCCGCACCGTAACCTAAGTTTGTTGGATGGTGGATGACTTTGACTGATTCGTGTTGGGCAGCGATTTTATCAGCCGCCTCGCCGGTCCCGTCCCTGCTGCCATCGTCCACAATGACCAATTCATAATCAGCCCCGATATTTTTCAGCACGGCAATTGCCTGTCCGGCTATCCGTTCAATATTCTCAACTTCGTTATAGCAGGGAAAAAAAACACTTAATGACGGGCTTTTTGTCATTTGAATTGTGTATTATTATATTGCTTGGTATCTGTAGATTACACTTTATAATTTTTTCTCTTCTTCGTAAAGTTACCATACATGGTATTGGTTGATTTTTTTTGCCTCCCCTGACCAGCTTTTAAGTCTTTCTTCATACTCGGCCCTTTCCTGGCTGTTTTTTATAAATTGAGGAAGGAGGCTACCGGCCTGTAGCGCTGATGCTATTCTTTTCAGATATCCATCCTCTTTTTCATAGAGATGCTTATTCGTAATGAAATCATCAACATACAGTTTGCAAAAGGATAAGACAGCCTGACCAAGAGACTCCCGCGCCGCGAGTACTTCTAACATGGCTTCCTGTGACGGATTTAGTTGCATGGCAACAATAGCACTTTCCATCCCTACCTGCTGAGCGGCTTTCTGCGATGGTCTGCGAGCCAGAAGATTGTGAGCTATCGTGAGCCGCTTAGAAAAATCATCCGGATACTTTGTTGTGCCATCGCCCATACCGGAAAACAAGGCAGCGCCCTGCTGGGTCTTTATATTGACAAGGACCTTTTGCTTGTCGTTGTAAAAAACAATTGCCCAATCGGGATGCACTTCAAGGCTGTTAAGAATCTTGTTTCCTCCCCGCACGTTAAGCGGCATTAATACTACCCATACATCGTCTTTTCCCAGCTCTTTATTGAGTAATTCACCAATAGTAAGATACTCTTTGTTCGTTAGCCCTCGGCCCCTTGCCTTGGCAGCCCTTTCGATTTGGTCGGCAACTTCCGTACCAGCCATAATTTTTTGCCACCTGCGGAACGCTTCCGGCTCGTAGGCCGCCTGTGCTCTACCGTCCATAAATAGTTGAAGAGGTGTTTTACCGGTATTCGGGTCCGGCTGCTGACCATAGGCGATAAATCCACCCTCCGTCCAGTAGTTGAACATTTTACCTGAAAGATGGTTCTCACTGATGAATTTCAGTGCATAGAACGGCTTGACATGCGAAGCCGTCATCCGCATAAAAACAGAAGTTAGTTTGGAGTCCGTTGGCCAGGGATTTAGAAATACCCTCTTGAATTTCAAACCACACCATACTCCGAACACGACGAATACTAATACACCGGCGCCGGAGAAAAACCATCGACACGGCCGTGGCATAGAACAAGCGACAAACCTGCCGTTCCTGTAAAAGCTGAATGAGGCGCAAATGGTTTTAGTGATTTGAGTAATGACCATAGCCAGTATCGGACACGCCGCAAATGCTGCTATTGGTATGAACCTTCTGCTTCGATAGGCCATGTAAACGGTCAGCAGAACAATAACTAAAAACGCAATATCAAATTTCGGCAGCTCATACTCGTGTTTTTCATGTGGTTCCCTGTTTAAGGTGTCGTCCTGGGTAAACAGTTTTTTGACGGCTGGAATCAAAAACCACAAAGCTATTGAAAGAATATTGACAATATACAGACCCTTGAACAGGTGTCGATTATAGCTTCTGGTCAGGGGTCTAAGATTGGCCTCGTAAGGAGCTCTCCAGGGTCTTTTAATATTGAAAAATTGTTTACAGAAATCGACCGTGCCTCCCGATTCTGATAAGGTCTTGATATTTAGCGGATTTATGAAAATAGTCACCAACAGTACAATAGCTGCTGTTGCGGCAATCACGTAGACAATGTTAATCGGTTTGTAGCGTGTACGTTTGGACACCAGAGAGGCTACTGCATAAATACCGACAAATGTGGGAATGATTATAAACGGATAAATATAAGTCCCCGAAAAATTTGTCTTATCGTTACTTAGTTTATATACTTCCATGACTATAAAGAATATAGGCACAAGCGCGAATATCAAATTGGCGTTAACCAAAATACTAAGCAATATAATTCCCACGAAAAGGGCGACTAATACCAGGCCGCTGACAGCCGGACAGAAAGACAGGCTTACAAACGCGACATAGCAGACGAAAATTGCGAGCGCACAACCGAATATCGTACTTAGAGCAGAAAAACTCTTTTGCCTTTCGTTGATATTACGGCGGGAATCAGACAGCTTTGGTGCGGTGTATTGACTGAACAGCCAGAACAGCCCCAGTCCTATAACCAGTATCATAAGAATCATATAAGGAAAGCCCGTACCTACAGGATTACTCCATGCAAATGCAGGATGCCACTCGTGAACAGTTCGCCACATCTCTGCATGCTTGCTGAAGCTTATGATAAAAGTATGCGTGAAGTTGGTCAGATGAAACGGATTGAATATAAGACAGGCAAAAAACGTAACCACGCCGATTGCCCCGACATGTACGAGCTGAGTCGGAGAATATCGTAATAACCGGTCTTTCAGCAGCATCAGAACCAACCCCAGGCAAGTCAAGGCCGCGACCATTGCAAGAAAAGTCCATTGAGCGCCTGAAATATGTTCGTTAATGGTTTTGATGAAAGGCTCGCTGAGACCATTAGGTAGTCGACGTTCTGCAAAGAACCTTACAAAACTCCAGAAGACAATCATAAACGTTGAAACTGAGAAGTAACCGTAGAATGCCTCAGGTTTGACCTTCGGATTAATCGCCAAAGCTATACCTGCCGCACCGAGAATTAAAATCAGATAGAACAGCTTATCGCTCAATACGTCAACACCTTTGAATAACGGCGGTATGTATTCGTTGGGCTGATAGCCGAGAAATTTGACGCTCATGTAATATACAGCCATCCACAGGCCTATGCTATAGAGCGCAGTTGTCCATCTGACGGGTACCCGGGCCAGGAAATGCAACCCAAAAAATGCTGCTAACATTATAAAGACGTATATGTAACCGCCGTGCACGTTGCACCAGAAGACACTCAATGGGATAGTCAGCCAGAGATACAAAATATTGCGATAAGTGGCCAGGACGATAATTAACAAAAAAACCGCCACTAACATATTTGAAAAACCGGCGGGCCGAATGTCCAGAAACGACCGGGCGGTGAACATCGCAAAGCACGCAAAAACCGCCGCCAGCGCCGGATTTGCCCCCAGAATACGCCCCGTGTAGTAAATACAGATAACCGATAATATATAAAGTGATATCTTCCAGTAAACAAGTGTATTGAATGAGTAATTTTCTGCATCGGCAACCGGCGAAAGGTGTGTCAGCCAGTAGAATATCACGTGCGTAAGCCAGTTCTGGTTCACCCAACCGGT
>CAZOVR010000010.1:0-22922 GCA_964583405.1 uncultured Pirellulales bacterium | reverse complement strand
AACGGTTCGACTGTATCGACACCGTGATTAATAAAATGCCTGCCGCATGCCATCGCAACCCACGTGTCACCGGCTGCTACCATGTGTGTGCTTGAATGAAATGCGAAAACAAGCATCGCCGCCCACGCAACAATCATAGGCCAGCCCGAAAGGGCGTGACGGTCACGATTCTCTGTCAGCTCAGCCATTTCTCCAACCTGTCAATTCCTTTAGCTATTTCTTCTTTGGAATACGCGAAACAGAGCCGTATATTCGCATCACAGCCGAACGGCCCTCCCGGAACTACCGCGACCTTTGCCTGCTCAAACAAGGCCCTGGCAAAATCCAAACTTCCGGTAATCCTGGTCCCGCCTATAGTTCGGCCATAATAGCTTGATACATCAGGGAAACAGTAAAAAGCACCCGTCGGCTCGGGACAAATCACACCTTTGATGGAATTAAGCCGCTCCGCCATATACCTGGCCCGCTTCTCGAATTCCTGACGCATCTTTTCTATTTCGTCGCTCGGCGTACTCAGTGCTGTTATTGCCGCTTCCTGAACGAAGGACACCGCGTTTTGAGTCATATGAGATTGGAGCCTGCCCATCGCTTTTATAACCTCCAGCGGTCCCGCCGCATAGCCAATCCGCCAGCCTGTCATTGCGAACGTCTTGCTTAAACCGTTTATCGTAATTGTTCTTTTATAGGCGTCTTCGTTAAGCGAGGCAAAACTGACAAATTTAGTGTCACCGTAAATGAGCTTTTCATAAATCTCGTCGGACAACACCATTATGTCGGTACCCTCAAGAACCTTCGCCAGTTCCGCCAGCTCATTCGGACTATACGTAAATCCGCCCGGATTGCTCGGTGAATTTAGAAGAAACATCGTGGTCTTGCCGGTTATAGCCGCTTTAAGCTCATCAGGGATTACCTTGTAAGAGCTTTCACGTTTTGTCTCTAATACTTTGACAACTCCTCCCGCCATTTTTATAGTTTCGGGATACGTCACCCAGTACGGCGCCGGCAATATCACCTCATCACCCTCATCGAGCACAGCCTGCATTGTTTCGTACACCGAATGTTTCGCACCAAGGTTGACGATTATCTGTTCGGTAGTATAATCCAGGCCGTTTTCTTTTTTGAGTTTCTCAGAAATCGCCTTTCGCAGCGCTGGCATACCCGGCGTTGCAGTATATTTCGTCTTGCCCGCCTTAATCGCCTCGATAGCCGCCTGCTTGATATAGTCGGGCGTATCGAAGTCCGGTTCACCCGCTCCGAAACTGACCACATCAACCCCCGCAGCCTTCATTTCTTTGGCCTTGGCTGTAACTGCCATAGTTGCCGATGGCGGGATACTTTGCGCCCGTTTGCTTATTTTCATCCTGCAACAACCTTTCAAATCCGAAGATTTCCGCCTTCGGAATACTGCACATAGTGAGCCAAAGCATTGTAACACTTTGACTTGGGCAGATATTAAAACCAATAAATCCGCTTTCGTCAAGGAATTTGGACACCTGCGATTCTGTTGCAGCAGGATTGCCCCTCTTGCGAACCTTTCAGTTTGAAGGTATTCGGTTAGGGGAACAAAACGGCCATGGACGAAAAAATACTGAAAAACCAGGAAAGGTGAGAGGTTTTTATGTGAACATTTCTTATATATTTCACAGGTTTTTTACTTGCATAATGGGTGTCCGGATTGGTAAAATAATAACACAAGATAAGGAGGCGTCAAAATGAGCATAAAGAGAATCATTCAAATCCTTTTGCCGTTTGTAGTTATCTGCCCGTGGAACGCTCTCGGCGGTGCGATAGTGGGTATAGATTTGGTCGAAGTAGTTCCTTCTCAGCCTACAGAAGACGATATAATTACATTCGACATTTACGGCTGGGCAAGTCAAGAACCAAGCTGGGTGGAGTACGATGAATTTTCACAGAACGGTTCATCACTACAGCTCGACCTATATGTTAATACAGGAGATCTTTATTCTTATAGCGACTGGACATATTCGAAACAAATCTCGACTTTACCTGCAGATACATACACATTAGAAGTCAACTCGTTCGACTATGATGATGGGTCGCTTGATGACACTTATATTGTTGAGTTTACAGTTGTGCCAGAACCAATGTCACTTGTCTTTCTCGGTGTTGGTGTATATCTATTTAGGGCCGTTTCTGCTTGATTTACAGGAGGATTTGAGGTATAATACTGACACAAAAAGGAGCGAATAAGATGAAGGTACAAAAAACCTTAGGAGAGGCAAAGATGAATAATAAAATCTTATTGCTTATTATGGCAGTTTGTCTTCTGTCAGCAGTGCAAACACAAGCGATTGTTCTAACATTCGATGATATTTCTACTACCGGACAAGCTTCTGTACCAAATGGTTATGGCTCTCTTAACTGGAATTTATTCTTTTACACAAATACTCCTGAGATGATTCCAGATTCCGGTTTTAATAATGGGCGCGTTTCAGGGGAATATGTAGCAATAGTAAGTGATTATTCAGAACCTGGAATCGGCCGTATAACCGGAGAATTGTTTTCTTTTGAAGGTGCATATTTGACGGCTGGTTGGAATGATGGCCTCAGTGTTCAAGTCGATGGGTATTTAGAGGATGGCCTAATCTACACAACAACGGTAACAATTAATACAATCGGACCGACTTGGTGCGAATTCAATTATACAAACATAGACGAACTAAGATTTTCGTCTTACGGAGGAACTGTTCACGAAGGTTACCCGGATAATGGTGAGTATTTCTGTATGGATAATTTTACGTACACACCTGAACCCGGGACATTGCTCCTTTTTGTTTTCGGAGCGGTTCTTTTGAGAAAAAGGCAATCCTGAACAATTGACAAGATAACACTATTTTGTTAGGGGACAGATTATGCCTGCAAAAATATTATCGGTCATTTCTTTGGTTATTCTCGTTTTTATATCATCTTTTAATAATGCTGATGCAAAATCAGTCTATGTCATAACAGACCACGGATGGCGAGGTGGAGGTTTCAATGCCCCTGCCAGGATTTCAACTTATGGCATTGACGATGATGAAATAGATCTGCAGTTTACACTTGTCCTTGATGACGTCAACTATCCTACAGGCAATGGACTTGGACCATTAGGTCTTGCCATTGATACGGATTCTGAATATATGTTCGTAACTCACGAAAGCCTGAATCGGCCCTGCAAAGGCATACAGATAATTGACGCCTCGACTATGACCGATTACGGATGGTCAGAAGCGCCGGGCGCCACGAATCTGGCCGGAATCGTTTATGATCGCCAGGCCTCAAAAGTTTATGCCATAGACCGCAACACTGACGACCTGTTTGTCTTTAGCTGGAATTCACAAACCAGAACACTCACCCTCGATGGCAATGAGCCGAAACAACTTGCTGAAATAGGAGATTTATGGCTGCGGCCTGGCCCTGGATGAGCCTAATGACACCCTCTACGTTTCTTCAATTGACGGTCACACGGCTGATTCAAATGTAATCCATTGCTATAGTACATTCGATTTTTCTCATCAGGATACAATTGAAATCAAGGTTGGCGAAACAGGATACAACGCTGTAGCCCTTGCGGTTTATAACGACGGCCAGGGAACAAGGTACCTTTATACTGTCTCTTACTCATTTAGTGGACCCACAGAAAAGCATCTTGTGCGGACGGATTTGAACGACCCACAGGCACAAAATGCCATAATCGCCAAGGACATAGGCGCCGGAGTAAACGGTCTTGCCGTCGATTCGGATACAGGTCTCGTTTATGTAACAACATCCAACAATCGCGTAGCTGTTTATGATACGTCCAACTGGACTCCTGAGCAGGGCCAGAGTATTTCACCTACTGATTATGAAACCGATGGCGTACAGGGCCCGGCTGGTATATGTACCGCAGGAGATGTCGCCTATAAAACCGACGCCTTTTCTATCGTCAAGGAGGTCAGCGAACCAAATGGCTGCGTATCGCCCTTCTATGATTTTCTCGATAATTATGTAGTCTATGAAATCAACTGGGACGCAAATGGCGTTGAAGACAGCAATGTCGTCATTGTTGACTTTCTCCCCAGACAAGTCAATGAACCTAACTTTATTTCTGACGCAGGTGTATATGACTCTAATACGCATTCCGTCAAATGGATTATCGGCAATGTAACCGGAAACGAGTCCGGAACTTACTATATTCAGGTTGGTGTAAATAAATGGGCACGGCCGGGCAGAACTATTACCAACAAAGTTAAAATGGAAGGCGATGATTACCTTAGCTGGCATATCATAGATACGGACGTCTGTCAGTGGGGGCCCCCAATAATATATGTCGACAAAGATGCGACAAACGGCTACAAAAACGGGACAAACTGGGATGACGCTTATACTAATCTGCGTGCCGCGTTTGCAGCCGCTCAAAATCTCGGCTCTGATGTAAATGCCATTTGGGTTGCAGAAGGTATCTACACTCCTGTAAATGATGTTACAGTAGATAACTACCAGGATTATAATTTTGTACTATTGGAGGGTGTTGGTTTATTCGGCCATTTCGGCGGCATTGGTACTTATGAAACGAACATCAGCCAGCGAAATTTTGCCGATGCTAATAACGAGACTATACTTGAAGGGCAAATTGGTCTGAATTATACTAATGCCGTTTACAAAGTTGTAACCGCAGCATATATTGAAGATGCGATTATTGACGGATTCACCGCAAAAGGAAGTTTGGGTGGAGCAGGTGTTGATGTTAATGATTCAAATGTTTCCATAGTTAATTGTAAGTTCATGAATAATTATTATGGCTATGGTGTCCATATATATAATTACTCTTATCCAGACATCCACAATTGTGTATTTTTTAATAATGACAATGCCGGCATAAAAACCTCTAATTATTCCGGCCCAACAGTAACTTCCTGCAATTTTGATGGGAATTATAATACTTCTTATGGAATTGTCGTTAGTTATTCTGATGTTGTCGTTGAAAAAACCAAATTCACAAACCACTACACCAGCGGCATTCACGTTTCGTATGGAGACCTTGCTATAACTGATTGTAACTTTATTAACGATAGGAATAAATCTTTAAACATTTCTGATTCCAATGCAACAATCACAAATTGTTCAATCAGGGATTGCTGGAATGGTAATAGCATTTATGCTGAACGCAGCAACTTGATAGTCGTCCATACTTTGATTAGCAATAGCCACGACAATGCTCTGATTGCAAGTGATTGTAACCTGACGCTTACGAACAGTATCCTGCGCTATAGCGGAGAATGTGGCATTGTACTGGAAGACGTTTCTTCAACTACGATCAGAAACAATACGATTAAAAACAACTGGATACACGATAATGGCACCGACAAATTTGCTAACTATCGTTCAGGCATTTTGCTTACAGACCAGGTAGATATACCACTCATTCGTAACAATACCATTTTTGACAATAATTCTTTTGGTATACAATCCACTGAACAAGGTGCCGACCCGAATATTCTTAATTGTATCATTTATGATAACAATAGCGGCGACTTATATCGAGAAAATGGCACTTTTAACACTGTCAATTACTGTAATTTGCAGGACCAACATTCCGGAAAAGGAAATATCACCGGTGACCCGGGATTTATGAACGTGGATATCGACCATAATGATTTACATATTGATGGAACGTCACAATGCAAGGATGCAGGTGATCCGAATGTTGACTATGGTGATGAAACAGACATTGACGGCGAAGATCGAGTTAAATACGATCGCGTAGACATTGGCGCAGATGAATACTACTGGCCGAAGGCCGATTATGATAGAGACGAGATAGTCAATTTTCTCGATTATTCCGACCTCGCCAAATTCTGGCTTGAATCTAATGTGGATATCAGCCTCGATACCGATCCCAACGTCAACATCTACGACCTTGCACTGTTCTGTGAAGACTGGCTGTGGATGGCCCCCTGGGGCAAAGGCTTTTCGTTTTTCTGCATGGGCGGCGGATATGGAATGTATATGTCCAAATCTTCGTCTGGAAGTGGCGGCCTTATGATTCCCGATGTTGTCGCTAGTCTCGAAGCAATGCCGGATTCTATGTTTGCCAAAGTCGAGAAGTTTTACTCAGTTACACCTGCCTCCCAGCCGGTTTATATGTCTGCTCAGCAGAAAGCCGCATCTGTTTCTGAAATCCTCGAATGGTTAGACGTCTCATGGGAAAAAGGTGATATTAAGGATTACCTGACTTACAAGGAATATCTCGAATTCCGCGAATCCATCAAGATGCTCGCCGAAAACGAATTTTAGTTTGAAAAATAAGCATACATCAGCACCGCAAAATCCATCGGTTTCTGCAAGGATTCCTTTGCCATAAGTAAAAGCCAGGCCGATTATCGGGCTATACGCCGTCTTCGAGACAGCTTCATGCCCTGTATCTCATCCTTTTAAGCAAAATGCTTTCTTATTTTAGATAATTACCCCAGGCGTTTTTGACGAATAAATCTGAATAGAGGTGTACGAAAAGGTCATTCAGAGCATAGTCGGAGAATCGAATGATGGCAAGACGCGCGAAGAAAAAGACAAAAGGCGGTCAGCATGTCGCCTCGTCTCGCAATGAAAGTCGCAAAGGTGGGAAGGTTCAGGATTTTGTAGCGGTGGCCTTTGCAAGGGATGAAATCGAGGCCAAAGAGTACGAAGCCTTGCTTGCAAGCGACGACATCCCCGTTACCATCAAACCGCAAATCGACGCCGACACAGGCAGCGAAGGTTATTCAGTGATGGTGCCGGAGGAATTTGTGGACGAGGCCTATGTAATTATTGAATCGCAGGACGCCTATGACGATTTCTATGACGAGACGATTGACGACGAAACCGAGTTTGACGCAGAACTTTTTAACGATGAATTTTAATTGACGATTCAGTGTTGCGACTAAACGGAATCGCCTATCATATCGGGGACAGGTAATGGCTAAGAAAAAAACCAGCGAAAAAAGAGACCCAAAAGAGCGGAGGAGGTTCGTCGTTGACCGAAGAAGCGGTTTTGACCGCCGACGTGGTCCCGGCGTCCGCCTGAGCGAGGAGCGAAAAGCCGCTGAACTGGGACAAATGTCCAGTGAGCAGTTCGAGTTCCTGATGGCCATAGACGAATACAAGAGAAAGAATGACCGCCCGTTCCCCACATGGACCGAGGTTCTGGAAGTCATAAAGGCGTTGGGCTACAGAAAAGTGGCCGAACCTCAGGCCCTTAACGAGCCCGACCAGCCGCGGGAAGAAATCGAAACTACACACTGAGAAGTTCTTCTCCGGCTTCTTTGCCCTCACTTTGCAAACCCTGCACGTTGTAAAAACTCTTGATATATCAGCGCCAGCCGCTACACTGTTTGGCGTAAACCGGTCCGGAATTATATTCTTATTTTGAGGAGCAAAACGATGGCCGAATTTTCTGTGTCACCTGCGGGAGAAAAGTTTCCAATACCGTCAAGAGACGAATATTCTCAGGAGCTTGAGCGAATCAGCTGGCTTGTCGAGAAGGCAAGAAGTGAAGGTAAAGAAATTGTTGTTGTTATGGGCGTCGGATTTGTAGGCACCGTTATGGCTGCAATTGTTGCTGATACCATTGATAAAAACACCGGCAAACCCTCGAAGTTTGTCATCGGCTGTCAAAGGCCGAGTACACGCAGCTATTGGAAGATACCTTTGCTCAACGCAGGGCGGTCTCCGGTAAAGGCCGAAGACCCCGAAGTGGACCCTATGATTGAGCGGTGTGTTCTTGAAAAGAAGACACTGGTCGCTACTTACAACAGCGATTGTCTGAAGTTTGCCGATTGTGTTGTTGTCGATGTCCAGTGTGACTATACGAAGAACGACTTGGGTAATCTCCGCACAGGTCATGCAGAAATGAAAGCCCTCGAAGCGACCATGAAAACTATCGGTGAGAAAATCGGACCCGACAGCCTGGTCCTGATAGAAACCACTGTCGCCCCCGGCACCACCGAATTCGTGGCTCTGCCTATTATCAAGAAGGCCTTTGCCGAACGCGGCATAGATTCCGAACCGCTGCTCGCGCACAGCTTCGAGAGGGTGATGCCCGGCAAAAATTATGTCTCGTCCATACGCGATTTCTGGCGGGTCTGCTCCGGTGTGAATGAGCAGGCCAAGGAGAGGGTCGAAAAATTCTTGCACGAAGTCCTAAATACGACGGATTATCCGCTTACCGTTATGGACAGACCCGTAGAATCTGAAACAACGAAAATTGTCGAAAATTCCTACCGCGCAACCATACTCGCTTTCCTCGATGAGTGGTCTTTATTTGCCGAGCGAAATGGTGTTGACCTGATTAAGGTCATCAGGGCCATAAAGATGCGACCGACACACAGCAACATGATTTTCCCCGGCCCCGGTATCGGCGGATACTGTTTGCCGAAAGACGGCGGGCTCGGCTACTGGGCGTACAAACATATACTCGGCTTCGAAGACGACATATTCAAAATTACACCGCAAGCTATCGATATAAACGACACGCGCGGCCTGCACGTGGCGGAACTGGCCCGTGACGCGTTGCGAAATATGGGTAAACAAATAGCCGCGGCAAAAATCCTTCTTTGTGGTGCAAGCTATCGCCAGGACGTCGGTGACACACGCTATAGCGGCTCTGAAATCGTCGTTCGCAAACTCACCGAGATGGGCGCCGAGATGCGCGTGCACGACCCGTACGTCGAGCACTGGTACGAACTCGAATCGCAGGACACGTATCCCGCACCGGGGCATAGCTGGGCAAGGTTCTTCCGAAGCCAGGACGATTTGGTCAATCTGCGTGTCCAGAAGGACCTCAAAGCCGCCCTCAAAGGCGTCCAGGCCCTTATACTCGCCGTGCCGCACACCCCGTATCTTGAGCTTAATCCGGACGATATCGTAAAATCAGCCGGAGCGCCCATCGCCGTCATAGATTGTTTCGGCATACTCGACGACGAAGGAATTCAAAGGTACTTCGAGCTCGGCTGCGAAGTAAAAGGCCTCGGCAGGGGACATATCCAGAGAATAAAGGAACAGGTCAGGAAAAAGTAGGTCTGTCGATGGATATCAGAGACAAACGAATCGCGATTCTCGCTCCCGTAGCCTGGCGGACGCCGCCGCGAGCCTACGGCGCCTGGGAAACCGTCGCGAGCAATATCACAGAAGGCCTCATGGCGCGAGGCTACAGGAATGTCACTCTCTTTGCCACGAAAGAATCAATCACCAAGGCAAAGCTTATAGGATGGATTGAGAAAGGTTACGAAGAAGACAAATCACAGATTCCTCTCGTCTCAACCGTCTATCACATCCAGAAGGTTATGGAGATGGCCGGCCAGTTCGACCTCATCCACAACAACTTCGATTACATACCGCTGACTTTCCTTCGCCTGATAAAGACACCGATGCTCACCACCATACACGGTTTTTCGGATGAGGATATAAAGCGCGTTTACCGCGACCACAAGGATGCGTACTACGTCTCGATAAGCGACTCGGATAGAGACAGCGAGCTGCCTTATCTGGCCACGGTCTACAACGGCATTGATTTGTCGAATCTTACATTTCGCGAAAAACCCGGAGAAAATTTGGTTTTCTACGGCCGCATCCATCCCGATAAAGGCCTTCATCTTGCAATAGAGGTCGCAAAAAAAGCAAATATCCCTATGATTGTCGCTGGCATCATCCAGGACCAGAAGTATTTCGATGATTGTGCTAAGCATTTCGACGGCAAACTTATCAGGTTCATCGGACCGGTCAATCCGCAGCAGCGCGACGCTCTCTTAAAGGAAGCTTCCTGTGTTCTGCATCTCAATACCATTCCTGAAAGGTTCGGTCTGGTTATGGCCGAGTCTAACGCAGCTGGCGTCCCGGTTATCGCAGCCGACTTGGGTTCCTGCCGGGAAGTTATCGCCGATGGAAAAACCGGCTTTCTCGTAAATGATGTTGACCAGGCAGTCGAAGCTATCGGCAAGCTCGACCGTATTAACCGCGCCGACTGCCGTAAACACGTCGAGGAAAACTTCTCCATTGACTGCATGGTCCGCGGCTACGAAAAGGTCTACCGCAGGATATTCGAGCTCGAACAGGAAAAGTCGTCATAGAAATCGATTCCACTTAAGGCAATGAAATATGAGTGAGCGGCAGTGGTACTATGCAGTAGGTCAACAGCAATATGGCCCTGTCCCGGAAACTGAACTTCTGGAGCTTTTTCGCAGAGCGGCCCTTGGGCCTGAAACTTACGTCTGGACCGACGGATTCACTGATTGGCAAAAAGCTTCGCAGGTGGATATGCTTGCCCCGTTATTCTCACAATTGACGGCGGTGCCCTCAGCCGCTCCCCGGCGACCGGCCGCCGTTACGGTATTTGGTGTTCTCAATATTGTTTTCGGAAGTTTGGGACTGGCTTGCATGCCCTTTAGCTTGCTCGTCAGCTTCGCTATGCCGCAGATGTGGGACCCTTCCGGTGTTGCTATAATATGGATTATTACCACTCATGCTATTGGCTTTATCTTAACCATATTGTTGCTCACTCTCGGAATCGAACTTCTTCGTTTGAAAGCCTGGGCCAGGAAGTGGACACTGGCCTACGGCTGGTTTTCGGTTGCCTGGAGTGTTATTGGAAGTATTGTCAATTTATTACTCATTAGCTCGGGCGAATTCGGCTACGCCGAAGAAGCCCTGCCGAGCGCACTGGGCGGAACCTGCGGTGGACTAATCGGCGGCCTGATATACCCCGTCCTCTTGATTATCTTTATGCAGAGGCCCGGCGTTAGAGACGCCTGCAAAAGATAGATCCTATAAGGAACGACCGGCACTACTTGTTTTTGAGGATAAATGCTAAAACTCATCGTTGATGAACCAGGAACATAAAAAACTACATGTTCTTTTAATTTATGCGGCACTGGCTCTGTTGACTTTTGTTGCTTACGAGCAGGTGCGCAACCACGATTTCATCGACTACGATGATAATGACTACGTTTTTGAGAATCGGCATGTCCAGACCGGGTTGACCCGTGATAGTATAAGATGGGCCTTTACTGCATATCACTCCAATAATTGGCATCCTTTAACTTGGCTGTCACACATGATGGACTGTCAGTTATTTGGTAATAATCCCGGCCGGCATCATTTGACTAACCTGCTGTTTCATATAGCAAATACATTGCTGCTCTTTGCCGTCCTTAAACAAATGACCGGTGCACTTTGGCGCAGCGCCTTTGTTGCTGCGGCATTTGCGCTTCATCCGCTTCATGTCGAATCCGTTGCTTGGGTAGCCGAGCGCAAAGATGTTTTGAGCAGTTTTTTCTGGATGCTGACGATGTTGGCTTACGTTCAATATGCCAACAGGCCGGGCATCTGCAGATATTTGTTGGTGTTTCTGACTTTTTCGTTGGGCCTTCTGGCCAAGCCGATGCTGGTGACTATGCCGTTCGTTTTGTTGCTGTTGGACTATTGGCCGCTGGGCCGGTTGCAACAATCAGCTAAAGGTAGAAAGGGAAAATTATTACCTGCCGAATCGTACGGCCTGAACATTCATATTTCTACAGCTATTCGTTTGACTATTGAAAAAATTCCTTTGTTTGCTCTGTCGGCAGCTTCATCTGTAGTTACCTTTATTGCTCAGAGTCGAAACGAAGCCCTGGCAACCATAGAGCGGTTACCGCTGAAAATGCGTATAGTTAACGCTGCATCTTCTTATCTTAGTTATATCGTTAAAATATTTTATCCGGCCGATCTTGCGGTTTTTTATCCCTATTCGAAAGCACCTCGTATCGGTGCAGCAGTACTGCTGATAGGCATATTAGTCTGCCTTTTATTCTTGTCTCGACGTCGGCCCTGGCTGGTAGTCGGTTTACTATGGTATCTGGGTACACTCGTTCCGGTCATTGGTCTTGTTCAGGTAGGTTCACAGTCTATGGCTGACCGTTATACTTACCTGCCGTCAATAGGAATTTTCATTATAATTGCCTGGGCCGCTGCTGAACTTAGTGCCAAATTACAATATCGAAAGATTGTGCTGGGTATATTGGCTGGGTTGGCTTTTGCTGTCTTGTTTATTTGTACTAAGATCCAGGTAAAGTACTGGCAAAACGACGTTACACTGTTTAAGCGCGCTCTTTCAGTAACCAGGAATAATTCAGTTATGCACGAAAGATATGCGACCGCTGTTATGAAGCAAGGCCGGTTCGATGAGGCTGTTAATCACTATAAACAGGCCCTGAGTATCAGTCCGAAGTTGTTCCAGGCTCATGTCGGCATGGGATTGATTTTTATTGAGCAGGGAAATAATGATGAAGCTATCGAAAGTTTTAAGCAGGCCTTGCAGATTAGATCGGATTCTGCCTCTGTTCTCAACAATTTGGGGGCATTGCTGGCGGCTCAGGGCAAGATCGATGAAGCCGTCGCGTACTTCGATAAGGCGATTCGCAGTGACCCTGATTATCCCCGTTCATATTATAATATTGGCCTGTTAAAAATTCGACAAAAGCAATACAGCTCGGCAATAACGTATCTTAAAGAAGCTTTGCGAAGAAGACCCGACTGGACCGATGTCTGTTCCAATTTGGCAGAGTCATATTTTTCAGGGGGTGATATAAAACAGGCCGTCTACTATTGGCGCAGGGCGTTGGAATTGAATCCTCAGGACATTAAGACACTTAATAATCTGGCCTGGATTTTGGCTACTACCGAAGATGAAACGATTCGAAATCCGAATGACGCCGTTGAATACGCTAAGAGAATTTATGAGTTTGTTGGACCTTATCAGCAACCAGTTTTTTTGGACACTTTGGCTGCCGCCTACGCTGCCGCCGGTAATTTTCCCAAGGCAGTCGAGACCGCCCAGGAAGCTATCAAATTAGCGGAGTCAGCAGGTAAGCAAGACCTGGCTGAAAAAATTCGAAAACGACTTGACCTTTATAAATCGGGCCAACCCTATCATGAAAGGTAACTTTGGCCGAGCTAAGTAATATTCTGAAGTTATATTAGAACAGCCACTGAACGTTTTCAAGGAGCTAATCTGAAGAGTCTGACGGGAAAATCCTACTTATTCGAGGTCTATGATGAAGGTATCATATAATAAAATGAAAATCCTTTTGATTTGTGTGATGCTGGCTCTGGTAACATTTATAGCTTATGAGCAGGTGCGCAATTATGGTTTCGTCAGTTATGATGATGTTGATTACGTTTATGGAAACCAGCATGTCAAAGCCGGACTCACCGCCGACAGCATCAAATGGGCCTTTACTACAACACATGCCGGCAATTGGCACCCACTGACCTGGCTGAGCCATATGCTGGATTGTCAGTTATTTGGTAATAATCCCGGCTGGTACCATCTATCTAACGTGCTGTTTCATATAGCAAATACATTGCTGCTCTTTGCTGTCTTTAAACGAATGACCGGTGCCCTTTGGCGAAGCGCTTTTATTGCTGCGGCGTTTGCACTTCATCCGCTTCATGTCGAGTCCGTAGCTTGGATATCGGAGCGTAAGGATGTCTTGAGCAGCTTATTCTGGATTCTAACGATGTGGGCTTATGTTCGATACACACAGCGCCCGGGCATAAAACGATATCTGTCGACGTTGCTGTTTTTTACACTGGGCCTTATGGCCAAACCGATGCTGGTGACTTTACCGTTTGTATTGCTTCTTTTAGACTATTGGCCGTTGAGCCGGTTGCAAGGGATCAGCAAAAACGCGGAAAAAAATTTACCACCTGCTGAATCAGCCGGCCTCAACCGTCATGTTTTGTCCATCATTCAGTTGATTGTTGAAAAGATTCCTTTATTTGTTATCTCAGCAGCTTCATGTGCGGTTACTTATGTCGCTCAGCAGGGAGAAGGGGCAGTTGCGTCGATGGGGCAATTAACTCTAAAACTCCGCATGCTCAATGCTGTGACTTCCTATTTCAGTTATATCGTTAAAATATTCTACCCAACTCATCTGGCGGTCTTTTATCCCCATTCGAAAATGTTTGTGTTTCGTACAATTACGGTGGTACTACTACTGATTGTCTCATTAGTTCTATTTATCCGCCGAGTTTACGGTCGACCTTGGCTAACAGTCGGTTTGCTGTGGTATCTTGGAACCATGGTTCCGGTCATTGGTCTGGTTCAGGTAGGTTCACAGGCTATGGCCGACCGCTATACTTACCTGCCTTCCATCGGAATTTTCATCATTGTTGCCTGGGGTGCTGCCGAACTTGGTTCTAAATTGCCGTATCGAAGAATGGTGCTTGGCACATTGGCCGGCCTAGTGCTCACAGCCCTGTTTATTTGCACTAAGGCCCAGGTCAGGTATTGGCAGAATGACGTTACATTATTCGGGCATGCTCTTGAAGTAACCAAGAATAATGCGATTATGCACGAAAGATATGCGTCCGTTATGGTTAAAGAAGGTAAGCTCGATGAGGCTATTAGTCATTATACGGAGGCTTTGCGAATCAAACCAAAGTTATACTTTGTTTGTAACAATCTGGGATTGGTTCTTCTTGGGCAGGGAAAGATTGACCAGGCTACTCTATGTTTTGAAGAGGCCTTGCGGCTTAAACCGGATTATCCCTTTGCTCTCAACAATTTGGGAAAATCGCTCGCGGCTCAGGGCAAAATGGATGAAGCCGTTGCGTACCTTGAAAAGGCGATTCGCAGTGACCCTGATTATCCCCAGTCTTATTATAATATAGCTCTGTTAAAGATTCGACAAAAAGAATACAGCCAGGCAGTCGGGTACCTTAAAGAAGTTTTGCAAAGAAGACCCGACTGGCCCGATGTCTGTTCCAACCTGGCAGAGGCCTATTTTTCAGAGGGTGATATAAAACAGGCCGTCTACTATTGGCGCAGAGCATTGGAATTGAATCCTCAGGACATTAAGACTCTTAATAATCTGGCCTGGATTTTGGCTACTGCCGAAGATGAAACGATCCGAAATCCGAATGACGCTCTTAAATACGCCAGGAAAACCTCTGAACTTGTTGGACCTTATCAACAGCCTGTTTTTTTGGACACTCTGGCTGCCGCCTATGCTGCTGCCGGTAATTTCCCCGAGGCAGTCAAGACTGCTGAAGAAGCTATCAAATTAGCTGAGGCAGCTGATAAAAAAAGTTTTGCCGACGAAATCCGCCCGCGACTTGAACTCTATAAGTCCGGACAACCCTATATTCACAGGTAATTGTCTGTCGGCTCGCCAATCGGTTATTAATCTTTTCGACTCGTTATTTCAATCAGATGGAATCCGAACTGTGTCTGCACAGGCCCGTGTATTTTACCAAGCTCTTTGCTGAATATAACGTCGTCGAATTCCTTGACCATTTGACCTTGCGAAAATTCGCCTAAATCTCCTCCCTGTTGGCCTGATGGGCACTTCGAGTGCTCAGCAGCCAGTTCAGCGAAGTCGTCCCCGTCTTCAATTCGGCTTTTGATGTCTTCGCATTGCTCTTTTGTTTCGACCAATATGTGCCTTGCCGTAGCAGTCGCCATAAGTATCTCCCGAATTAATCAATAGTTGTTAGTATTTTATATAAAAATCAGTGTAATCAATTTAATCGGCGTAATCAGCGATTAAAATTCGCCGTTAAAAACTTCTGTGGCAGGCCCCGTCATATAAACGCAATCATCCGCTTCGCACCAGTTCAAATACAAATCACCGCCGGGCAGATGCACTTTGCATACCCTTTCCGTTTGTTCGGTCAGTACGCCTGCTACGCACACGGCACAAGCGCCCGTACCGCAGGCCAATGTAATGCCGCTGCCGCGTTCCCAAGTCCGCATCGTCAATTCGCTCGGCGAGTTGACCTTTGCAAAATGAACGTTAGTCCGCTGCGCGAAGTGCACATTTGTCCTCTGCGGAAACAAATCAAGATTTTCAATTGCAGGGCCAAGCCTTTCAAGGTCAACGTTTGTAACATCATCGCAGAAAAATACCGCATGCGGATTACCCATCGATACGCACGTCATTTCCAACCTTTGCCCGAGTATCTCCACTGGGTGATTGATTACGCTGTCGCCTTTTATATTTACCGGAATATCTCCGGGCCTAAGCCGGGGCCGGTCCATATTGACGCATACTAATTGGACCTTGTCCTTTTCGTCGGTAGTCAGACCGAGTGTGAGAATTCCGTTGCCCGTCTCGACTTTCAAAGACTTTGAATACGTATTGCCGTTTGGTATTTGGAATTGCGGACCCGGCGCTGCGAGTTTGTGATCGTAGGCGTATTTCGCAAGGCAGCGGATACCGTTGCCGCACATCTCAGCTTCCGAACCGTCTGCGTTGAACATCCGCATCTGCACGTCGGCTTTTTCCGATGGGCATATAAGAATCAGGCCGTCCGAACCGATACCGAAGTGCCGGTCGCTTATCCTCCGGGCGATGGCAGGGGGGGCATCAACCTTTTCCTCGAAGCAATTGACATAGACGTAGTCGTTGCCGATACCGTGCATCTTCGTAAACCGCATAGCCATATTCCTGTGTAAAACGCTAAATATACCCCCAAGTGCCGCGGAATGCAAATATCTGAATCAGACTACAGAATTAAAGGGGTTTTGCTTCCGTAAAATGTTGATTTTATTAAGTTTCAGAATTAGTCATATTTTAGGTTTTACTATAAGTGACAGAGAATGTATAATAAGTGATGAATCAATAGTCTTTATAAGGAGGATCGTGAAATGAGAAAACTCAAAAGAGCCCATCAAAAGCGTGTCCGCAAGTACGCGAAACTAAGACAGAAAGCCCTGCAAGCAGGCACAGCCGCCGCCGTTACATTTAGTATATGTGTGAGTTGCGGCAAAACCCTTGCTGATTATGTGCCTGACCTTCATCAGTTACAAGTCTCTAAGGACTCGGATTCAGATTACCTTACGAATCGCGAAGAGACTGCCTTGGGCTATGAGGTTTTCAGCGGGGACCAGAACATCAACCTGATACCGGATGGTGTAGAATTGGCTAAATGTTGTGCTGCGGACATAAATGGACTGACATCTGGACCCGATCCCAATGACCCGAACAAGCCTTATATTATCCGTGAAACTCAACTCGGCATTGAGACGTGTGATATCTGCGGCCATATCGTTAATATGGGCCCAGCCTGGATAATGAATCCGCGACTTGGTATGCGGGTCGAATGTCCGCTTATCTGCATGCACTATATGGAACATGGTTCGTTCAATTATGCCGGTGACGTCCACAACGGTAGAGTTGACGTCCCAGCTTTATTGCGAGCGCTCGAAAGGAAATATCCATACGAACCGAATGATCATCAGATACCGCTGGATTATGAAGTTGAATCGGTCCGGATAGCACCCGATGCGAATGACTATGACGGCGACCTGTTGGCGGATAGTGAAGAGCTTGCCGTGAAATTAAATCTGTATAATTCCGACCAGGACGGGGACCTCAATCCGGACGGCGTGGAACTTGCCAAACAGTGTTTGGCTGTTTTTAACGAGTTGCCTGATATTAGCGAGGCCGGACCGAACGAGGTGTACAAGGCCTTCATGTACGCCTACGGCCTGGAAACTTGTGATATCTGCGGTGAACAAATTAACATGGGACTGGCTTCGGTGACAAACCCGAATCTGCAGTTGACGGTGACGTTTCCCATTTTGGTCCTGCATTATATGGAACATGGCTCGTTCAGTTGTGCCGGCAGTGAGCACAGGAGCAGAGTCGATGTAGCAGGGCTTATAAAAGCAATGGAGATTCCGAATAGCTGTGGTCAATTGGGAACAATTTACCTGCCGGGCGACCACGACAGGGATTGCGACGTGGACCTTGTTGATTTTTCTCATATTGCCGATAAGTGGCTCGAATCGAGTAATCCGAACGGCTCCGGTGACGTTGAATATTGATTGTTGAGGTCTTGGTGATTGGACGCTCTGCCCGACGAGCTAAAGTATTCTCTTAATAAGCTTAAAGAAATTGACTTTGAGCTCGCGTATCTTGCACTACTGACTTGCGAAGGTTTAAAACCACTCAGCCGATGGGAAAAACCGCTTGATGAAGAACAGGTCAGCCTGTTAAAGCAGATGGGCCTGAATGTAAAACGAATAACCAGAACCGTAAAAACAGGCCGACAGGTCTTCGAGACAATCTTTAGCAAATTGCCGGTCTATATATGTTTATATGAAGATAGATTCCAAAACACTGCTGTCGATAAATCTGCGGCAACGGTTCGCTTTGAAGGCTTTCTGTTCGGCTATCCTCCCTGTTGTATAGAAAACTATGTGCAGCATCCATACGCACCTAATGAGTTATCCGCCGACTCACAGAAAATCCTTTTTCACTGGGCGTGCAAAGACTGCGAAATGACACCCGGTCTTTTGGAGCAGTATAGGCATGTGCATCAGACACTTTTTGCTGTCTGATATGGCAGGCGAGCAGGAGATATTTGCCCGCCATTTTTTCTCAGGGCCTTTCTTAAGCTTGGCAGAACGAAGCTTTCCGCTATCCTTTGCCAGCTCATCTTACCGGCCAGTTCGTAGCCTTGTTCGGCCAGTACTTTTGTATCGTTTTCGCTCTTGGCTAAACGTGAAAGGATTTCTCCGGCAAGCTCCTGACCGATTTGCTGCTCTATCCGCCGCAGTACACCTCGGCCGATAGGCTCATTCGATGACTTAACGACATCGGAATTCACATAATCTGCGATGATTATATTATTGGGCATCTGGTCACCGGTTACCTGCTGGATGAGTCCCGCGCAGCCGCATACACTGGATAAAACGCAGATGCCGCCGTACGTCAAAGGCTCGAGTTGACTGATACCGAACGGCTCGTAAACACTTAAACCGAATTCCACGTCACTGCCTCGACGAACATCGACAAGCTCCATATCTTCCGGCATATTCTTGCCGCAAAGCCTCTGCTCGAATCCGAACTGGTTTATAAATACGGCTTTGATATTACGGCTTCGGGCATTGAACCTCTGAACGGAGGTATAGAATTCGGTTTCACCTCCCGACATGTCGGGCCAGCCCTGCTTATGCGCCACCGGCCAGCCGTAAGCCGACTCCATGTTTGTAATATACTCAGGGTCCCTTTGACATACTTCCGTTGACAGTATGAAAAAGACCCCGCTTTTCCCCTCCTTAGCGAAACACTTGTCAATCTCTTCGAGTATCTCAAGGTCGCGCCACAGACCTTTGCTCCTTACAAGCCTTGTCACATGAGTGAATATATAGTCCGGTCTGTAACCGAGAAGGTTTTCACAGTACTGCTGAAGTTTTCGTTTCGATTGGAGTTTATCTTCCTCCATCGTCTGGTAAGCCGGTATCCCGTTGTACACCACATCAACAGGTATATCTGCAAAACCCTGTGATAGGAACCGCAGTTCCTTAGCTGTGTAATCCCCAACCGCGCAGATAGCGTGGCAGTATTTCGATGCCTCTACTAACGGGTGTTTGAAATATCCGTTTTGGCAGCCGAACACATCGGACAGGTATTCACCCTCCGTCTGGCCTTGAAGCATTGCATTATAAAAGTGAACGTCATGTCCCGGATGCTCCTCGACTATTTTTCGGATAGTCGCCACTTCGTGGGCGTAAAATACCGTGCGAAAATCACAGTGGCTGTCACAGATGGCCGCTAATACGCTCGGCATACCCATCCACTCGTGCCCGACCATTATACCCGGCTCATTCGCCGCGCCCATAGCCGACAGCAGCGGTATGATTATCGCAGCTAAGCGAATGTACTGCTCATATTCCCAAATATATTCATACTGGTCCGACTTGATATCGAATCGCTCATAAAGTCGGCTCTTTAGTTCATTAACCGGCCTGGCGAACATTGTGGTGACATCAACGAGAATTATCTCGGCCGTGCTGTTTACGTCCGTCTGTTCGTCGACGTATGTTTTTGTGCCGTAGATAATATGCGCATTATAAAGTCTTTCCAGCTCTGCAAAGCTCGCCGCATACTCGGTATTGTAAAGTCCGTCCAGTGATGAGTACAGAACTTGACCGCCTTTGCCCATTCGTTTTGATAGTGGCGCGTCTCTGTCGAACAAAGGTCCCGTGACAATAGAACGGCCGGCGAATTCAAGATATGCCTTGCAGGTGAACAGTCCTTTCAGGACCGCTCCGATACCGCCTATCTTCTGAGTGGTTTCGTGTGTTACGTGTACAATGACAGGGCCGTTCTCCATAACCTTACTCCGAGTTTATCTCTCGTCATAGCCGTCTTATCTTATTGCTGTCGCTCCACTTAAAATATACGAACAGTAACGGCTACAGACAAAAAACGGCCTTCTTTTTCTGTGTGATTTCAGAGTGGTTCCCGTGATATGCCGGTACGTAGGATTTTTTCGGACGTGAAATTATCGACTAATCTATTTGCGACCGAAGTGTCCTTATCAGCCCAGCCAGCACTTGTGGCGAAATGTCGGCAAGCTCCGCTTCGGGAATATCGGCCAGTGCAATTCTGTCGAGCAGTTTCAGTGAAATCTCTGCCGCCGATTGAATGGATATAAGCGTGCTACTCGCCTCATCGAGCTCACCGTCCGCTATCTGGCGCAGATATTTTACTATCGTTTCGTAAAGCGCATCTTCATCAACGATATTTTCAACTCGTGCTGTTGTTGCCGGAAGAGGTGGAGTTTCATTCTTATTTGTTTCAGGCGGTGTTGACTTTTCACTCAGTATCTCCTGCTCCAACATGAACGTTTCATCCATCAGTCTTTGTTTTGTTTTTTCCGCTTCTTCATCCAACGGAGCCAGTTTGAGGTTATCTTCGACGTTCAGATTCGGAACGTATATCTTGTTGTGACAGGACGGACACCTGCCCCATTTGCCTGCTGCTTTCTCATTCGCTTCGATTTTCTTGCCGCAGAAATCACATTGAAATGTTATCGACATCTTTTGTTCCTCGACAAAGCTATTTACTTTGTTTGTATTCCGCACAAACCTCGGTCGTCATGCCCCCGCGCGGTGTAAATCTCGATGTTACCTTCATTAGGCGGCACTTACAAGCACCCGACAAATCGTCGAGAATCTCGTTCGTCAGGGCCTCGTAGAATATACCTTTATTGCGATAACTTTGCATATAGAATTTCAGGCTTTTCAGCTCGATGCAAAGTTTGTCCGGACAATACTCGATTATAATCTCGCCGAAATCGGGCTGACCCGTCCGCGGACACACGCTGGTGAACTCAGGACAGCGTATCGTGATTGTGTAGTCCCGCCTTGGACTGGGATTATCGAATAATTCCAACTCAGGCTTGTCGCCCATCTTTACACCTCGCCATTTCGACTAAAACCAATATAATGGATATCAGGTGATTTTACAAGACTCTGGATTATGACCAATCGAAATAAAAAAGCCGTGGCTCTTCTCAGCGGCGGACTCGATTCCGCTACAACACTGGCTGTCGCCCGTGCCGAAGGCTTCGACTGCTATGCCCTTACATTCCGCTACGGCCAGCGCCACGCCTGCGAAGTCACCTCAGCTAAAAATGTGGCAAAGGCCCTGAATGCTATTGAGCACAGAATCATTGACATTGACCTTGCCGACTTCGGCGCCTCAGCTCTAACAGACCCTTCAATTAAAGTCCCGAAGGACAGGGCCGATTTGGATTCGCCGCAGGCAATCCCAATAACTTATGTCCCTGCCCGAAATACGATTTTCCTAAGCTACGCCCTTGCCTGGGCTGAAGTCCTCGGTGCGTTCGACATTTTCATCGGCGTCAACGCAACAGACTACAGCGGCTACCCCGATTGCCGCGCCGAATATATCAAGGCCTTTGAGAAAACGGCAAACCTCGCTACCGCGGCAGCCGTCCAGGGCAAAGGCGTCTATACAATCCACACACCCATAATTGATTTGACAAAGGCCCAAATCATTCAAAAGGGAACAGAGCTGGGTCTGGATTATTCTTTAACGCACAGTTGCTACGACCCGGACGAACAAGGCAGAAGCTGCGGCCGATGCGATTCCTGCAGATTGCGCCTAAAAGGTTTTGCCGAAGCAGGCCTGACCGACCCTATTGAATACATCAAATAATCATCCACCTGAGTGGATTCGATTAGCCCCAGCACCTGTGGCTGGGGTTGTTTCTCGATACACTTCGCCAAATCCTCAAAGATAAAATCCACTTATAAAACGGCTTTTAATAAAAGTCACTTTAAGTCGGGTTTTATGTGAATATTTCCTGGATATTTTACATATTTCCTCTTGACTGTCCGGCTGGGGGGGGGGGGTATAATTGTTGTGTATTAAAACGTGAGGAATACTCATGGGGGCCGTTAAAGACATTCTCACAAAGGGCATAAAATATATGCTAAGTTCTGTTTTTATTTGACTTTATGAGGGAAAAAGTGTACAATCACATGTAGAAAGGAGCGAGTAAAATGAAATCGCAAAAAAGCACGGGAGAGGGAAAAAAGACTGTTTTAACTCTTCTAATTTTGTTGTCTATCGGAAGCCCCCTTATGGCCACATCTTGGTATAGTGGCCATTATGAGCTTGTTGATGGTAACTCATATGGAGAGGTCAGAATTTATAACGATGTCACAATTGATATTTACGGCGGTGACATTTCATATGTATACGCTTATGACGATACCCTTACTAACTGGTATGACGGAGAAATGTATTATTTTGCTACAAGTAATAACAGCATCGCCAACATCTATGGGGGAACTGTAAATATCGGTTTAGCGGCAGTTGATAGCAGCATAATAAATCTATATGCCCATGATATAGTTATAACACATACGGGAGGAAATTGGGATGATGGACAGGTTTTCGGCAAATATAATCTTACTGATGAATCATTCATATTTGATTTATGGGGTTCAGATACTTACACACATATAAATACAATTCCTGAACCAGCGACTTTATTGCTCTTAGCATTTGGCACCTTAATAATAAGAAAAAAATAATCAAAAGTCTATAAACCTTTTTATGGAGGAAGCAGGATGAACTCGGGAAGATGTATTTCAATAATTT
>CAZOVR010000009.1:0-76365 GCA_964583405.1 uncultured Pirellulales bacterium | reverse complement strand
TGCGGTGGGTGATATTACTGTTATGTTTGGCGGTAATATTGCCTACCGTATGCCTGCTTTGGTTTATGGCACAGGCTGTAAGAAATGAGCGCCTTGCCGTCAGGCAAAAGCTGATTGATGTTTGCAGTGAAAGGGCGCAGCACTTTTTCGTCGAAGTTCCGGACTCATATTTATCCGACATTTATATAAAGCCCCTCGAAGCTCAGCCTGAAAGTTTACCTTATAAGGACGAGCCTTATACGATGTTTAATATTTTTGCGGTCGACTCTGATAGCCCCTACAAGGGAATGTTGGTATACGACTCGAACGGTTCCCTTGCATACCCGATTTTAGATGCCATAACGAATCAAGAGTCTGATGAATTGATAAAGCCTTTCCAGCAGGAGCTAAAGGGTAATTTAGAAGAAGCTATCGAGCAGTATGAAGAAAAAGCACAGGCAGCCCGAACTGAGGCAATCATGTGTAATGCATTGCTGTCCGGTGCTCGCTGTCTTGATAAACTCGGCAGGGGACAGGAGGCTGTTGAGATTTTAAGTGAACTGTCCTGCCCTGAAAATCCCGCGGCTTTAGACCAACAGACAGCCGTTATAGTAATGCGTTCGAGGATTTACCTCGCAGAGCTTTACAGCAGGACCAATGACGACAGATTGTATGAGCATATCCGCAGTATTCTCGGCGACAGACCTAACGATAAAAAGCAGGGCAGTCTATATCTTGCGGCAGGGCCGATGGAAACAATCATCTGGCAATTGAATAAGTTGATTGAAATTGCTCAGCAGGCCGGTCTTGGTGACAGGCTTGCAAGCGAAATAGAATACGCGGAGGGGAGAATTAAAGCGTATCGGAGCTCAGCAGAGGTTGCTGATGTTTACCCCGATGCTGAGAAACTAAATGTTTGGCCTGACAGGACCGTAAGAAAAATCGCGCCTGGGTTGAATATGTACGGCCTAAAGTTCGGGCTGGGAGATAAAACGATTCTGGGACTTAGTCCTGCCGACAGGATGCTCAAAATTCTCACTGCCGGTGCGGAAGATGTTCAGGATGATACAATCGGGGTGCAGGTTTATAATAATTATGGGCAGCTAATAGCCGGCGAGAAAAATCTTACAGGCAAACCTTTTCTTATCCTGCAGCCCGGCGAATTCTTCCCGGATTTCGAAGTTGCCGTCTATTTCAGAGATAACAGTGTTTTTGAAGATGCCGCCAGCAGGCAAGCTGCTGTTTATATCTGGACGGGCATACTCGTAGTAATTTTGATTCTCGCTTCAGGGGCGATAGCCGCGCAGGCTGTCGGCAGGCAAATCAGACTCAACAGGCTCAAAAACGTTTTTATCGCGACGGTTACCCATGAGTTAAAGACACCCCTGTCATCGATGCGTGTTCTGGTCGATACACTTCTCGAAGGCAACTACGAAGGTGAACAAACGGTTACCGAATATCTGCGGTTGATATCGAGAGAAAACGAGCGTCTCAGTCACCTGATAGATAATTTTCTGACATTCAGCAGGATGGAACGGAACAAGCAGGCCTTTGAAATCTCTGCGGTCAGCCCGATAGAGATTGCTAATGCGGCAGCCGAGGCTGTTCGTGCCAAGTTCGATAAGAATAACGTCAAGTTTAATGTTAGTATAGACAAGCCCCTGCCAATGATAAGGGCCGATAAGGACGCTATGATAACAGTGATTGTCAACCTTCTTGATAACGCATATAAGTATTCCGGCGATGATAAGAGTGTAGAGTTAAGGGTTTATTCAGGAGACGGAAGTGTTTGCTTTTCCGTGAAAGATAATGGTATAGGTATGACGCACAGACAGCTCAAAAAGGCCTTCGACAGGTTTTACCAGGCGGACAGCTCTCTCGCCCGCAGGGCTGAAGGTGCAGGATTGGGTTTGTCTATTGTCAAATTTATTGTCGACGCACACAACGGGAAAATAACCGTTGAAAGCAAACCGCAAAAAGGAACTACATTCGGAGTAAAGCTAAGGGCTCTGGCCGGTAATGGAAACCATATTAATAATTGAAGATGATTCGGCTATGCTGCGGGGGCTGAAGGACAACTTCGAGTATAAAGGTTATCGTACAATTACCGCCAAGGACGGTGAGGAAGGCCTCAACGCCACCCTCAATTCCAGGCCTGACCTGATAATTCTCGATATTATGCTGCCGAAGATAAACGGCTATGAAATATGCCGGTTGATTCGCAAAGAAGATTTGGATATGCCGATAATAATGCTGACGGCAAAGGGCGAGGAATCCGATGTTGTGCTCGGCCTGAATCTCGGCGCCGATGATTACGTCACCAAGCCTTTCAGTATAAGAGAGCTTCTGGCAAGGGTCGAGAGATTCTTGTCTCGCCGCAGGAAAGAAAAGCAGGATGTGTTTGAGTTCGGTAAAATGCGGCTGGATGTTAGTGCGAGAGTTCTGAGAAAAGACGACAGGCAAATCGAGCTTTCGCCTAAGGAGTTCTCGCTCTTGTGTTATCTTCTGAACAATCAGGGCAGGGCCCTTACAAGAGATCAGATACTCAATGCCGTCTGGGGTTACGACTGCTTTGTTAACACGCGGACGGTCGACCGCTTCATTACCACGCTTCGCAATAAAATCGAGCCTGATTCGCATGACCCGCAGTATATCCACACTATGCGGACAATCGGTTACAAGTTCGACCCGAACGATTGAGTATTACACGTCAGGTAATTCTGTTGAAAAAGCGACGCCAAGGTGGTAATTTGCTGTCCAATCTGTGACCTTTCAGAAGATAAGGTCGGTAAGGTGCCTTATAGAAAATGAGTATTGCTGAATTAGCACAGGCCGCCAAAGCGGCGTCAATCAAATTAGCTGCGGTTGACTCCGGGACTAAAAATGCGGCCCTGGCAGAAATCGCCAGGGCCCTTCAGGAGAATTCTGCGCAAATCATAGCGGCCAATAAAGAAGATTTGACTAAGGCACAGGCGGATAATCTTGCCGCGCCGCTGCTTAAGCGATTGAAATTCGACGCCAAGAAAATCGCTGATGTTACAGCCGGCATCGAAAGTCTGATTAAACTCGATGACCCCGTCGGTAAAACGTTAAGCGCTACCGAGCTGGATGAAGGGCTTGAGCTTTATAAAGTCAGTTGCCCTATCGGAGTTATAGGAGTGATATTCGAATCTCGGCCTGACGCACTGGTGCAGATATCGACACTGTGTCTCAAAAGCGGCAATGCTGTTCTTCTCAAAGGCGGCAGTGAAGCGGCGAAGACAAACACGATATTAGCGCAGATAATTTCGCAGGCGAGCATATCAGCCGGTCTGCCCGAAGGGTGGATTGGACTATTAGAAACACGGCAGGACGTGGCCGAAATGCTAAAGCTCGATGATTATATCGACCTGATAGTGCCTCGCGGGTCGAATGAATTCGTACGGCATATAATGAACAATACAAATATACCCGTTCTCGGTCACGCAGAAGGTTTATGTCACGTTTATATCGAAGCCGAAGCTGATTTGGATATGGCTCTTGCAATAGCGGTGGATTCGAAGTGCCAGTACGTCGCGGTATGCAACGCTGCCGAGACCTTGCTGGTGGATGAGAAAGTCGCAGGTGAATTCCTGCCTAAGGTCAAGGCTGAACTTGATGAGCAAGGCGTAGAGATTCGAGGATGTGACAAGACAGTCGGTATAATCGGCTGTAAAACGGCGACCGAGGCTGATTGGTCAACCGAGTATCTCGATAAAATCATTTCTATAAAGGTTGTCGAAGGCATTGATGAAGCCATTCAGCATATAAACAGATACGGCTCACACCATACCGATGCGATTGTGACCGCTAATAAACAAAAGGCTGAGCGGTTTATGGACCTTGTCGACTCGGCTGACGTGTTCTGGAATTGCAGCACGCGGTTCAGCGACGGATTCAGGTACGGCCTTGGCGCAGAGGTCGGCATAAGCACGAACAAAATTCACGCTCGCGGTCCCGTCGGCCTCGAAGGACTGCTAATCTATAAGTGGAAGGTGGTAGGTTCCGGCCAGGTGGTTGAAGATTACTCTCGCGGTGATAAGACATTCAGGCATCGTAAGCTTAATAAGGAATATGGTCTTTAGATTTACTATGCAGGTTTTTATAATCAAAGAGTTCGTAAATTGTGTTGTGAGGGAGGTTAATCGCTATGGATGTACTTTATGAAAATTCGGAAACCGGGTGTTGTCCAAGGTTCAATCCCGAGCCATGGGACGAAAAGGAGATAACATGGCAGGACAAAATTTTCCTGAAAGATCGTGTCAAGAGTTTTCTGCACATCCCGCTGAACTTCGGTAGCATAATGGTCAAAAACATGGAAAAGATTGCCCATGCCGAAGCACTGTCGCCGGAACCAATTTTGCTGTCGGATGAAAATTCGCTTTGGGGAGCTGACGTTTATATTGCCGTCAGCAAAGAAGTGCCCCAGGCTGCAATGGAGAAAATCTCCGGCACGTTTCTGACTAAAGTCTTCGAGGGGCCGTACAAAAACGCCGGCAAATGGGCTCAGCAGATGAAAGAGTACGTAAAGTCGAAGGGCCGGGACCTGAAGAAAATGTATTTTTTCTATACTACCTGTCCGAAGTGCGCAAAGCACTATGGCAAAAACTATGTGGTAATGGTCGCCCAGGTCTGACTTAATATACAAATTGTATGTTTGAATCATTCGACCGACGCCTTTTTAGAAGCCATATCAACACGTTGCTTGCGACGGGGGAATATAATCTCGTCGCCAAAGGCGATGCCACAACTAAGAACTCAAAACTCAACACTAAAAACTCCCATTCTTTCTAAGTGTCTTTGGGTCTTCGTGGCTAATAATCTGTTTAATCAGCGTAATCAGTGATTAGAAATCCGCGTTTTTTGCCAAATATCAGCATTTTTTCCTTGACTTATGTTCATAATATGGTATAATACAGGTGTTGTTTGATATATTGTAAACTTAGGCATGTCAAAAATGACCAGATACCCTAAAAAGATGAACTTTAATTTCTCCGCGTTCTCAGCGTGCTCCGCGGTGAAATATTTTGTCATTTTTGGAATATACCAGTTGTCCAATTACAACTTTTTATGCAAAACAAACCCAATTTTCGCGGTTTTTGGGCCAAAAACGACTATTTTCAGAAAAAACGAACCCAAACAAACCCAATCTTGTCTCGGCGAAGTCCCGACGATTTCGTCGGGACGAAGACGGATTTTATCCGCCGCGGGCGGATTTGGTTGCAGCCTTCGGGCACGCTATGTACTCTATGGCAAAAATTATGGGTGAAAAATGAGAGACTTTAGCAAAGTAAAACGTGTTGTTGTAAAGATAGGAACTAATACGCTAAGTAAAGCCGGACGGGTCGATACCGCGTACGTAGGCCGGATTGTAAAACAGATTTGCGAGGTTATCAGCACAGGCCGAGAGGTTCTTATAGTAACGTCCGGCGCGATAGGAATGGGAGCGGGCAGGCTCGAGCTGGCAGGCAGAGTGAAGGAAACGAAGATGCGACAGGCCTGTGCGGCGATAGGTCAGCCTTTGCTGATGGATGAGTATCGAAAGGCGTTCGGCAGGCATAAAGTCAATATTGCACAGGTCCTTCTTACGGCTGAGGTGTTAAATAACAGAAAGACGTATTTGAATCTGCGGAATTCGGTCGAGACTCTATTAAAGCTGAAGGTGGTGCCGGTACTGAATGAAAATGACAGTGTGTCAACGGCGGAGATTGGGACGGCGTTCGGCGACAACGACAAGCTCAGCGCACTTGTGGCGAGCAAGATTGACGCGGACCTGCTTATAATGCTCAGTGATATCGATGCACTGTATGACAAAGACCCAAGAAGATTTTCAGATGCCAAATCCGTACCCGTTGTTTATGAAGTGACCGACCAGATAGTCAAAAGTGCCGGCGCAAAAGTCGGTTATGAGCATGCCGTCGGAGGAATGAAAAGTAAAATTGAGGCTGCCAGGATTGCTTCGGACGCGGGATGCAGGATGGTCCTGGCTAACGGGCGGGCAAGGGATGTTATAGCCAGGATTATGGCCGGGACCGATATCGGCACGGTCTTTATGCCGAAACGAAAGTTGAGCAACCGCAAGAGGTGGATACTCAACAGCACAGCGACAGGGACGATTCACATCGACGAAGGAGCTATGAAAGCTGTTAAAAATAATAAAAGTCTTTTGCCCAGCGGGATAGTATCGGTGACGGGCACATTCGAGGCTGGTACAGTGGTTATGCTCAACACAGGCGCCAAAGCGATGACGAGTTTCAGCAGTAGCGAGTTAAAACAATTGGCTGGTAAACACAGCAGCGAGATTCGTTCGCTCCTGGGCCGAAGCCGACGCGACGTTGTCGCCGTACCCGAAGATATTGTATTGGAGGATTATTAAAATGAAATTGCTGTCAAAGCTAAAAACATGTTGGGTGGTAGCGACGATTATATTAACGCTGCTTACATTCTCTTTCGGTACTGAGTCAGGTACAACTGCCAAACCGAATCTGGCAGATATAGCGTACCAGGCCGTTGCCGAGGGTGAAATTGCTTACATGCTGACCGCGCCGGAGAAATTAGAGGCGTTGCTTGGGGAACCTCAAAAAGAGTTTGAGAAAGACGGCGGCGGTATGATGGTGCTTTTGGTCAGTTATCCGGATGTAAGGGCATGGTTTGGAAAAAGTAAAAGAGACCGTAATGCCTCATTCACACTTCGGGGGCTCTCAATCAAAGGCGAAGATGTTGACATTGGGGGAATACTGCAGGGGCAACGGCAGGTTATAGTGAGAAATATACAGGATTTTAAAAAAATAGAGCTTAGAAATGTAGACTTAAGAAACCTGAATTTAACAGACGAGGGTGATTACCTAAAAGGTCAGGAATTTGACTCGTTGACACAGTGGCCCGGCCCTGAAAAAATGCCGCCTGGTTTTGACCCCCATAGATTACTCGAAGAAGGCAAGAATCCTGGACTTGGTATTAGGGAACTTCATGAGCAAGGAATTAACGGTAAAGGTGTAGGTATCGCTATTCTTGATCAGCGTCTGCTGCAAAACCATGTGGAGTATGCAGACCGAATTGCACGGTATGAAGAAAGAGATTTGCCTCATGATCAGCCTCCACAGATGCACGGACCACCTATAGTTAGTATTGCTGTTGGTGAGAATTGCGGAGTAGCGCCGAAAGCTTTTGTCTTTTATTATGCGGCAATAACAACTTTAGAACATCAGATTCAAGCTGATTGGATCAATGAAATAATTAAGTACAATGAAACTAACCCCCAGACGGGGCGAATTCGAGTTATAAGTATTTCCGCTTCACCTGAAGAAGCTTCAAATAATGAAGCTTATTTAAGAGCTCGCAAAAATGCTTTGGATGCCGGAATCTTTATAGCAACATGCTCTAGTGAGTTTTTGGATTATGGCACATTAACCTTGATCGAAGGCGGGAATCCGGATAAGCCGGAAAACTATACAGTAGGCAGATATGGTGGATCTGGGTGCGAACTAAATATTCCTACCGGAAATAAGACGATAGCGACTCATCAGGGCGTTAGTGTATATCAATATGAAAGGCAGGGTGGTATGAGCTGGGCGGCGCCCTATATTGCGGGCTTAGCTGCTTTGGCATTTCAGGTTAATCCTGATTTACAGCCCCGGATCATATTAGAACAATTGGTAAAAACCGCCGCGCACACAAAAGCCGGGCCGGTTGTAAATCCGCCCGCTTTCATCGAAGCGATAAAAAATATAGATAAACCACCTGCTGTTAAATAAAGTCTAAAGGCGACAACCTTATAGCCGTGCCGGAAGATATTGTCCTGATTGAATATTGAAAAATGAAGATTGAATATTTTTTGTACAGCATTTTGGCTGTAACGAAAGGGTGTCTTAGCATAACATATCGAAGTGTAAGATTGACAATCAATATTCAATAATCAATAATCAATATAAAATTATTTAGCCGAAGTGGCGGAACCGGCAGACGCGCGGGATTCAAAATCCCGTCCTGGCAACAGGGTGAGGGTTCGACTCCCTCCTTCGGCATTTATTTGAAGTGGTGACGTTTTGAAGAGGTTTAGACCAGGTCTTTGATGCGTTTTCCGAGCAGGACGTGGGAAAGCCCGAGTATGACAGCGCCGGCGAGGATTATTACAAAATCCATCGCACCGACCTCTCTCATAACAACTGCCAGCGCGGTGCCGGCGGCGGGGGGATGTTCGAAATCAAACGCGACCATCACGAAAATGGCGACAGCTACGACGGACGGATACTCGATATAGTACGGCAGCGGGATATACAGAAACAGGACTCCGCAAATCAAGGCGGTCAGATGGCCACCGACCACGTTCCTGAATTTGGCTGAGACGGCCCTGGGCATTGCGAAGACTATAAAAGCTGTGGCGGCCAATGAGCTTATGGCGACTTTTTTATCTTCGCCTATTGCAAGCAGAAAGACTCCCAGTGCGGCTGCCGCATACAGACTCTGAGTGATGTAATAGAACCAGTCTCTCAGGAATTTGACTTTGAGTGATTCCGGTGTACTCATCTTTTGCAGCTCGGCATCAAAGAAGGACTGGCGAGGCCTTTGGTTTTGGGGTCTCCATGAGCCATGTGACCTCGCCGAACTTCATGCTCCATCAAGGCGGTGTATCGACCATCCATGGTCGGCCTGTCAAAATCTCTATTACTAAACGCCGAATCGCGTGATATTTCGCGCAGCCTGATTTATGTTTTCCGGCGTATCGAGCTTTCCCGTGTTGAGAAGTTCTTTTGCTTTTTGCAGGTTTGTATTGTCGTCAGTACAGGCGGCTGAAGCCTGTTTGATAAGCGCGGCATAATCAGCCTGGAGGGACGCGTCTGCCGGGTGGTTTTGTCCTGGCTCGGTATTGCGAGCCTCCTTCGCGAAGGCATTTGCCATGATGTCCTGCAACTGTGATGTATTTACTTTATCAATCATTTTGTCGTGCTATTTATACTCTTTTCCATTTTTGTTTTCGCGGTTATTTCTCAAAACTTTAGCTTTTTTCCAAGTTCCAATAATAATGTAGTAATGATTATAGGTCCAATTCGACATTTTACGTCCTAAAAACTCAACGCTACTTCGTATGCGACGAATTTTACGAATTTTATCGAACTAACAGTGACTAATTGCTGTCCGAGCACCTCCGTGCCGGTACATGTTTGTTTGTTCAGATATTTTTTGATTCTGTATTCAGTTTTTTTATCGGCGGCGTCCCAGACCTGTTCAAAAGCCCAGAGGAGCCGGCTGTCATTGCACCTTATCATCTTCAGCCGCAACCCAAGCACCAGGTGCGGATACGGTGTGTATTCGGTTATATCGCCGACCATAATGGCGTCGCATCTCAGTGTCTTTGCGGCCAGGAAAAGTTGCGTGGGCTGCGATATTGAATCGACGTCCAGGTTGAGCGAACGCCAGTCAGGGTCGTCTTCGGGAATTACTCTCAGGCTGAAGAACTGCTTTTTCTGTATTTCTTCATAGAGGGCACGAGTGACATCCGTTGATATCTGGGGATATACCGAGTTGTTTCTTAACTGGATGAGAACAACTTTACCGACTGTGCTCATGTCTGCGTCCGGGTTGAGGTAGTAGTAATCCCCGATGGGCGTAGGGGCGCGATATATAGAACAACCGCAGATACCAATTAGAGCCGAGGTAATAATTGTGATTCTAACAAGATTCATTATAGCTATTCCAGTCAACAAAAGTTATTACAACGTATTCGGGTCAATTAAAGGCTGAGGTTGAACGACATCATCGGCGACGGCAAGCTGCTGGGGTACTTCACCGCCGAGCAGCTCTACGATTTTTTTCAAAGTCTGTAATTGTGCGATGTCAGACTTCCGCATTTCATCCCTGAAGCCCAGCACGTCCGATTTCCAGTCATTGAGGTCGACCCGAGTTTCCATTATAAGGTCATTAGCCTGGCTAAGCTCCTTTTGTGCCCTGTCAAGCTCGGCCTGGGTCTGCTGTAGTTTAGTATGTATCTGTTGGTTTTCCTGCCGGAGATTTTCATTTTGCTTTTGTAGTTCAGCAGACTCTGCAGAGAGCTGTGCGCATTTTTCAGACATTTCGAGGGCTGTTTCGATAGCATTTGCCTGAGCAGTGTTCTGTTCTTTAAACCTTTTTGGATTAGCTGCGCTTTGTGGTTGCTCATTGTCACCAAACTCGGGCGGGAAAACGATTCTAACAGGATTTTGGCCGCCGAAGCATCCGGAAAACAAAGGCAGCAGCATCAGGCTCAATATCATGAGCATTTTGACGTGCTTTTTCATTGTAGCACTCCTTTCTTTCATAATCACATTTTCAGCAGCTTAGTCAGCTGTTTTATATTCGCATTTGACCCTGGTTTTCCGGCCGCAGGGACAGATGACTTCGATAAGTGCAAAGTCAGGGGTGTTTTCGACAAGGGTCGCGTTGGCAGAAACCGAAGGTGGTGCAGGGCGGACTGCTCCGTTAGGGCTGGAAGCTATGCCCGGCAGTTGGATACGGCCGGAAAGTTCGACGTCATTTCTTTTAAGTATTCGTTCTGTATTTCTTTCCATTTTCTATATCGCCTACTTTTCTTTGCAAAAGTTTATGCCTTGAAATCTATTCTGTGTTGGGACAATTTGTCGTCTGTTTTGTTCTCCTGTTGTTCGGATTCCTCTTCAGGATGCGGCTCGCCGGAGTCGTTATGGTTACCGGAATTTTCTTTGCGTTGTCTGTGGCGACGTTTGCCGACGGGATTGACGCCCGTTAGACTCTGCAGGCCTTCTACAGGCTTAATAATGTTGTAATTATTGTCCGGCATCTTTGAACTCCTTTAACTTAAGAGACAAGTTGAACAGTGCCGACGCGTGCAGCTGACTTACTCGTGACTCGGTTATATTCAGGACCTCAGCAATTTGCTTCATAGTAAGGTTCTGCTGATAATAAAGGATTATTGTTTGCCGCTTCTTTTTTGGCAGTTGTCCTATTGCCTTTGTGAGCTGCTCTATCAGTTCGGCCTGGGCTATGTTTTCGCAGGGGATATTCTGGTTATCGCAAAGCAGGTTGTGGAGCAGGCAGCAGGATTGTTCCTTCGAGCCGTCCATCGAGACGAACATACGTGTCCTGTTGTATTCGAGTATCTCACTGAGCTTCTCAGAAGTGACATTGAGTTCGGCGGCGAGTTGTTCGTCGGATGGCTCAGAACCTGTGCGCTGCCTGAAGGATACAGCCGTACGGTTTAAAGCTGAGACCTTTCTTGCCATTTCCGGTGAGAGGAAAGACCATTTTTTCAGCTCGTCGAGGATAGCTCCTTTTATACGAATATAAGCGTAAGTTTTAAACTCGGCCTGATGAGATGCGTCGTAATCTCTGGCAGCTTTGACCAGTCCGACGGTTCCTGCGGCGATAAGGTCCTCAAAAGAAAGCGGCGGTTTGAGGTAAGAGACTACGCGATTGGCGATTCTCGGGACCATCGGAAGCAGTTCGATAATACGTTTATTGAGAATTGTTTTTTGTTTCTGGTCGGAATATGCGCGCAGAGCGGTGGCCTTGAGTCGCCTGGACCCCTTTGCAGAAGTTGCCTGGTACACTGCTGCCGAGGTTTCAGCCTGTACCGCCATGGCTGTTTCCTTTACCTTTGAATCTGTTAAGTGTTTTGTTGACTTGTTTCGATATAATTGCGTCGACCAGGATTGCATTTATGACTCTGACCACGATGGTAGTAAAAAGATAAGCGGCCAGCATTGCAATGAGGGCGCGTTTGCAACAGGTGAAAGGCGAATTCCTGTAGAAAGCGGCAACGATACTGGTCGTAAAGAAAGCGAATACCGCAACAGTCAGCGCCGTTGTTCTGTGGTTAAGAGGCATAGCCAGGCAATCCTTCTATCAATTTTTTTTCAGTCATCTGTCATTTTTCCTGATTCAGGCCGGAACAAGTTCACGTTCACTCGAGCCGAGCATCTGTCCCTGCGGTAATGCAATAGTGTCAATCGGTTCGACCTCAGTGCCGAGCAGGATTTCGTCATAAGCTACCACTGGTAGTGGAGGTACAGTCCTTGAAATTATGGAGGCCAGAGGCAATCGCAGTCTCGAATCACAGGTCAGGACTACCTTGTCTTTCCCCTGGTCCATAGCTTTTTTCCACGCCTGGGCCAGTGCCTGGCTCAACTCCATGGTAACCTCAGCGGGGACAGCAAGGTTGAGTGAATCCCCCTGCTGCTGCAAGGCCGATATTAACTGATGTTCCAGTGACGGTTCGATTGTGATGGCCAGTAACTTGTTAGTTTCGCTCTTGTACATTTCAGTTATGGTTCGACAGAGCGCCTTTCTGACCATTTCGGTCAGCACTTCGGCGTTTTTGGTTTTGGAGACGTTCTCGGCAAGTGTTTCAATTATTGTTGAGAGCTGCCGAACCGGGATAAAATCAGCGAGAAGATTTTTCAGTACTCGCTGCAGCAGGCCGATAGACACCAGCTCTCCTATAACGTCACCGATGAGTGTAGGCTGAGACTTTCTAAGCCTGTCAATAAGAAGCTGGACATCTTCACGTGTCAGGAGTTCATCGGCGTGTCGTTTGAGTGTTTCGGCGAGGTGAGTAATAAAGACGGATTCGGGGTCTATGACTGTATATCCGTTAACTTCGGCCTGCTCTTTGTGTGAGGGGTCGACCCATAAGGCGGGCAGTCCGTAAACGGGTTCGGTGGTTTCTATTCCCTGTACCCTGGTCTGGACGTTACCGGCATCCATTGCAAGGAACATGTCCGGCTCAAGTTTTCCCGAAGCCACCACATGGTCGAAGATTCTGATTTCATAGCTTGTCGGCTCAATATTGATGTTATCTCGTAGCCGAACGAGCGGAACAACCACGCCGAACTGCTGAGCAAAACGTCTTCGCAGCGCGCCGATACGGTCGAATATAGTACTGCCTTTGCGAGGGTCAACCATTGCGACAAGTCGAACGCCGACCTGCACAGAGATTCTGTCGATATCGAGCATTTCTTCAACCGGTTCTTTTTCCTGTTTTGCCTGTTTATCAACAGCGGGTTTTTTAAGTTCGGCCTGTTCATCCTTTGTAATAATGAATCGCGCCAGAACAGCAGTGCCGGCTCCGAGGAAAAGGAACGGCAGTTTGGGAAGGCCGGGCACCAGGGCGAGAGCAACAATAATAAATGATGCGATAAGTAAGGGCTGACTTGTCTTTAGGAACTGTTTGTGCAGGTCCTGCCCAAGGCTGTTTTTTGATGATATCTTTGTTACGAGAAAGCCCGAACTGATAGATATGATGATAGAAGGTATCTGGCTGACCAGGCCGTCACCTATTGACAGGATGGAATAGGTTTTAATTGCGGATCCGACAGTCATGCCGCGGGAGTATCCCATTGCAATTCCGCCGACAATATTTATGGCGGTGATAATCAAGCCTGCTTTTGCATCGCCGCGTATAAACTTGCTGGCTCCGTCCATGGCGCCGTAAAATTCGCTTTCTTTGACTATCTTTTGGCGTCTTTGCCTGGCATCGGATTCCGAGATAAGTCCGGCGTTCATGTCGGCGTCGATGGCCATCTGTTTGCCGGGCATGGCGTCGAGGGTGAATCTTGCCGAAACTTCGCTGATGCGCTCGGCGCCTTTTGTTATGACGACGAACTGTACGACGACGAGAATGAGGAAGATTACCAGACCAACGACGAAACTGCCGCCTGCAACGAAATCACCAAAAGTCTGTATTATCCTTCCGGCACTTCCCTGCAGCAATATCAGCTTAGTTGATGCGACATTGAGTGACAGCCTAAACAGTGTTACAAACAGCAGCAGTGAGGGAAATGTTGATAGCTCGAGGGATTCCTTCGACGAGAGAGTAATTATAAGAACAGCGATGGAAAGGGATATACTGCAGGCAAGGAGCATGTCGAGCATAGGCGTGGGCAGTCTAATCAGCAACGTGGCCAGGACGGTCATCAATCCGAAAGCCAGCACTATGTTGCTGTACGCTGCGTCTCTTGGAGCCGACAAATCTTTCCTGTTAGAGGCCATCCTTTTCCTTTGAATCATTGAATGTGAGTATCTGGTCGATTCTCACGGCGAAGCGGTCCTCAACCACGACGATTGTTCCGGTTGCAAACTTTGTTTCCCGCAGATACAAATCTGCGGGTTCATCGATGGACTTTCGCAGCTTTAGTACCGAGCCGGGGCCGAGCTGCAGCAGAGTTCGAACCGGTATTTGTGTTTCACCTACGACCGCGGTTACCGGCACATCCATGTCAAGCAGGATATCTATACTGCCGCCTGCTGAGGCCGATGCTGATTCGACGGCTTCAGGAAGGTCTACGTTCTGAACCTTGGTTTTGGAGTCGTCCTGTTCGGCGCTAGTCTGCTCTTTTTTTTCTTCAACAGCCTGGTTTGTATCAGCCATGGTCAAATGTTTCCTTATACAGTTTGGTGTTTTCTGAATTTACCTATGGTTCCTTTGTGTTTGCATGTGTGATTTTGGCGGCAAGTCTGCCGCCCGATTTTGCGAGCTGAGCCAGATAACGGGTTTTCCCTTCTACGACCAGCTCGAGCGGTTCCGATATTTTTTTATCGAGCATCAAGATGTCACCTTTTTGAAGTGTCAGAACCTGCTCGAATTTCAACTCGGTACGTGTAAAGCGTGCTGTTATGGAAACGGGCAACATCTTTACGTGTTCTAATATCGAGTTTTTTACCTGTTCGGGCGTCAGGGCTTTCTTTTTTCCCGCTGCACCTACAATCGGCAGAAATTTTGAGCATGGTAGTAAAAGGTGTATCTGACAGCTCTGGTCGGCGTTTTTTTGCTTGATATCGAAAGTGATTCTGCAAAGCTCTTCGCAGTGGCCTATATCGAGGGCAAAATTCTCAGTGAGCAGGTTCTTCGTAGCTGTAAGATTAAGTTGCCGGTTTGAGTTTGCGATTGTCTCGGCCAGGTGGAAAATGATATCGCATAACAGGAATTTTTCCAGTTGTGATAGCTGCTGGTCGGCATCGGCCTTGGCCTCGGATTCACCGAGCAGCAGTTTGAGCCAGCTTGTAGCGGTGTCTTTCGGTACGATAATGAGCCCACAGGATGCGTCTTTTTCGCCTTTCAGGATTAGATAAAGAGTGTTTTGAGAGTTTTCAAAGAGTTCGTTGATGAATTTCTGAGCGTAGTGCTGACTAATTTCACCGGCTTGAACATCGAAACTGCTTCGCAGGAACTGGTCGAATGTTGCAGCCAGGGCTGAAGATATTGTTTGAGTAAAATCTTTGAGTTTTTCAAGCTGTGTCATGGTGAAGTAGTGCGGCTGCGTCCAGTCATATTCGCAGGATTCTATCTGGTCAGCGGGTTGTCCCTGTTGCACACCGACGCAGGCCAGTATCTGCTTGACTTTCTCGATGGTCAGCTTGTTTCTTGGTCTTTTTATCATTGCAGGCCGAATTCTCTAAAGAGTATTTCTCGAATCATTGGTTTGGAGCCTTTGTAAAGGGTGTCGTTGAAGGTTTCGAGCAGTTCGTACTGAATACGTCTCATATCTTTGTCAGAGTTGATGTCTTCAATGGTCAGGCCGGCGAAATAAATATTCAGGATGTTTGCTATGACCGGTTTTCGCTCATCGAGAAACTGCGTCCCCTTAGCTTTGTCGACATCGGGGGAAATTTCAAGAGTGAGAACGGCACGGACATATCTTGTTGAGCCGGGGTCGCTGAGGTTTGTAGCCACGGGTTCAATGTCGTAATACCAGCCTTTGCCTGACGCCTTTGTGGGGTCGTCAATCATCAGGTCGGGTGTGGTTTCGCCGGGAGCTTTGGTTGTAATATCGGCTTCTTCGAGTTTGGGGACATGGCCCATTTTGCCCCCCACAAAGAACCCGACCACAGCCAGTGCCATAATGAGCCCTGCCATGATTACCCACTGTATTAGCTGTCCTTTGCCGTTACCAGGTTTGACCTTGGCTTCGAATTGTTCCTGTTTGACTTCTTCGTTTTGTTTTGTTTCTTCGTCGGCCATTTTGCTACCTCGCCAACTGTTTATAAAGAGAAGCGATTTTCAAACTTGTTGCATAACAGGATTCTCATTTTGCGAAAAATCAGAAAATGTGGTCCCGTTTTCCTGACGATACTTTTTTATCTTGCATCTTAATGTTCTGTCACTTATTCCGAGGACCTTTGCGGCTTTTGTCTGGTTGCCCTGCGTTTGTCGCAGTGTATCGAGGATAGCCTGTCGTTCAATCTGTGCCAGCGGCATACCTGCCAGAGTTCTGTTATTGAATTGTTCAAGCGGCAAAGATTGTTCCGGATTTTTCTGTGGTCTCGGCTGCAGTTCGTCAAAAAGCCAGGAGACGTCGGCAAGAGACATAACTTCGCCGCTGCCGAGTATCATACACGTTCGGACAACATTCCTTAGTTGCCTTACATTTCCCGGCCAATGGTATTTGCGGAAGATTTCCATCATGGCCGGGTCCAGCTTCGTGATTCTTCGGTTCATCTCGGGTGCATAAAGGTTCACAAAATGCCAGGTCAAATCGTGGAGGTCTTCCGGCCTTTCCCGCAGTGGCGCAATTACTATCCGGACTCCGCTGAGTCGATAGTAAAGGTCGGGGCGAAAGCGATTCTCTATTACCTGCTGTTTGAGGTCTTTGTTTGTGGTACTGATGATTCGTACACTGATTTTTATATTATCATTGCCACCGACGCGTTCGAAATCCTGCTGCTCCAGTACTCGCAGGAGTTTAGCCTGGAACCTCACGGGCGTTTCGGTAATCTCATCGAGCAGTAACGTTCCTCCGTGCGCCATCTCGAATCTGCCTTTTCGCTGTGCATACGCGCCGGTAAAAGCACCTTTTTCGTGACCGAAGAGTTCGCTTTCGAGCAGCGACTCACTCAGTGCGGCACAGTTTACTCTGACGTAAGGTCCATTAGCCCTTTTACTGAGCCTATGAATCATATAGGAGATGAGTTCCTTTCCCGTGCCGCTTTCACCGCTGATGAGCACCGGCACCGATGTCGGTGCGATGCGTCGGCCGAGCAGGATTGTCTGCGTGAGCTTTGGACTTGCACCCACGATTGAATACAAATGGTGCACCTGTTCGTCGGCACAGGCGAGGGTCGAAACATCGTGGTTCGGCAGATGTGTCGCCAGAGTATGTTCGAGCTTCCGAATATCAATTGGTCTGGTCAACAGTTCACAAAAACCGGCGCGGATAGCGATTACAGCAGTCTCGACTAGGCGATGTGAATTCTTGTTTTGGTCGTTTTCAGGGCCGGCAACCATTATAACGGGCATCTCAGGACGAAATGACTTAACGGCATCGAGAAAACCGAGACTGGATTTTAGCTGTTCGCAAACGCGCTGTCTGGTATTGAGGTTTATAACGACAAAAACCAGTTGATAATCATCTGTTTTGACACGGTCAATCGCTGCTTTGAAGTCGTTTTCTACAATTCCACGTATACCTCGCTGCGCAAGGACTCTCAGGATGGCGCCAAGGGTGTCGGTGCTTCTGTCTACAATCAGCACGTTGGCGGTAGAGGAGTTTTTCGGGTGACGACTCAAATTAGTATCATCATTAACAGACACTTTTATTTTGCTCCGTTTTAATTTTCAATTTGCCTTCAGGTCCTGTCTGCATTGCTCGATTAGCTTTTTTGGTTGTTGCGCCTCTAACCAGTCAATCAGACCTTCGTTATTTTTGGCCAGTTCCACCCAGGGTGAGGCGGGATATTGAGAAATCAGGCCTTTGTAAATTTGCAGAGCCTGCTGTGGATTACTGTTGCTCAGACATACGGCTTTCTGCATCATCAGCCATGACTTGTTAAGGTCGTCCATTTGTTTTTTGGTGTCATGGCTGATAGCGAGTTCATAAAAGTATGCAGCCAGTTCATAATAGCCGGTCTGGTACAACATATCAGCTAACAATTGCGGTTCATTTATTATGGCGGACTGTTCAATAATCCGTTCAAGTTTCTGCACAATTTCAGGATTCAAGGTATGGGTCGATGGCTGCTGCCGGGCCTCTGTCTCCGCAGGAGTCTCGGTTTCTGTTGATTTATTGGCTTGTTTGGCGTTGTTTATTGGTTCTTTTTCGTCGACCTTCGGCTGGGATTCAGGTTGGGGCTCTTTCGTTTTTGGGCGGATTTTCATGGAACTTATCTGCTCAATAAGATGGCCGAGAGTTTGCCTGGTTTGGTTGTTTGGATTATCAGTGACCGAGGATATGCTCGTTTTAAGGAGCTCATCTTTTTGAGTTAACTGCCTTTGCTCAGGAGCCGGCTGAGTGGGTTCAGTATATTCCTCTTTAGAAGAAGCCTGGGAGTCAGTGGTGCTGAAGTACAAAAATCGTGTGTCAGGCGAGAAGCATTGAGGCAGTGTTTCCGGATGTTCACCGACCTTTAGTTTTGTATCAGGTACAGCCATAGTATTATTCATAGCTGCAGAAATCTTCGCTTCGGCCACATTTTTTGTTTGAATTTGATGGGTGAGAATGAGCGTGGGGTCGAGCAGGTCAGCTTCTGCTGATGCAACATCGCGCCAGGGATTCAAACACATAAGAAAAGTCGGGATGAACAAAATACGCAACGACAACAAAGACCCTTTTGTTTTTAACAGTTTTATAATTTTTTCAAACCACATTATTTGCCTCAGCTATCTTGCGGAGTTATTTTTTCAGAAGGATATCGCACTTGACTATCGCCGGAGGCGGTCTTATCACTTGTGATATCTTGTGATTTTTCGGCCTGTTCCAACAACAATAAGATGGCCTTTTCAAAATTTTTCTGATTTTTATATGCTTGTGCCATAACATGCACAGCGGCCTGTCGTAAATCGTCTGAAACCTGACGTTCCAGTAGCTGCGAGGATAATTCTATAGCCTCGTCGTTTTTGTTGAGTTGGAGCGATAGTTCGGCGAGTTTCAGGATTGCATGGTCGGCGATCGGACCGGGCTCGGTTATTGTCAGCAACTTGGCGAAGCAGCGGTGTGCTTTTTTTGTTTGGTCCGTTTCGATGTAACATTGGCCGACTTCAAAGTATGCTTTAACTCGCAACTGCGGCTGTAGTATGTAATCGAACCTGTCATTGAGTATGTCCAAAGCCTTTTGGGCCAGGTGAATTTTCCGCAGTATTCGACAATTCATCAGTATCGCTTCAGTAGATTCCTGCGGTGATAGTCCCTGGGATTGAAGTGTTTCGAGCAGGTCCATGGCCTGTATCGGGTCAAGCCTGTCAAGGTCGCATTTCAAAATGGCTGCAACGATTTCTGTGCGGTCTTTCTGTGTCAGCTCTTCATGCAGTGCCAGCTTAAAAGCATTGAATGCCTCGGTGCGTTTGTTTTGTAACAACTGGACCTTGCCCAGTAGAAGATATGCACTGTGGAGGTCGGGTTGGTCTTGCTGAGTTGCCGAGGGCTGCCCCACCAGATTTATGTATCGCGCAGCCCATATCTCAGCCGAAATATAATCACCGAGGGCGAAAAAGGCCCGTGCTGCTCCCAGTGAGGCGGCGGTCCGTGACTGTAGAGAATCATCGATGTTGTAAACCTTGCAGTAAGTTTTTGCAGCCTCGTCATACAGTTCTGTTTTGAAAGCGGCGTCAGCCAGATACAGACAAGCCGCCTGGGCAACGGCGGTTTGATGATATTGTTCGACGAGCTGCTTGAGGTCCTGTTTTGCGCCTGCGTAATCATGAAGGTCGGCTTTGATTGTGCTTGAGTGGAGCAGTGCATAAGGCGCCAAAGGCGACTGGGCGTAGCGATTGGCGACGATTTTATATTGTGCGATTGCCTCGATTGTCTGGTCCTGAACTTGATAAATAATTCCACAAGCGAAGTGTGCGTTGGGTAGCCGCCCGTCTTCGTGGTATTTGATTGTAAATTCGCGCCATCGTTCCAGAGCTTCGTCGGCGATTGAACTCAGATGGCTGGACAGGTCGGTGTAATCAGAAGGATTCGTTACTATCAGAGTAGGCGGCGATGTTTGCGAGTCGATAGCAGCCTGCAGGCCGATACATCCTGCGGCGATTGAGGAAAATTCTTCGCTCGTCACATCCGGTAGAAACAAGCTCACCGGATGTCTTCGAAGTTCGCCCTGGTTTCTGAGAGAGGTCCAGACCAGCAGTATTTTTGCACTTGATGCAAACCTTGCAAACAACTCTTCAGCCGGTGCTATATTACTGATTACCTCATAATGCTCAACTGAGTCTGCAGCCTCGAGCTTTTTGACTTTTGGACCCATCAGAGCCTGTTTAAGCTTTGTGTTTCCAGATTTAAGAAACACCTCGAGCTGTGCTTCTTCTCTGTCACAGCCAAAATCGGAATGTTGACTGGTACGCCATAATTTTGAAGGTATATCAGCTTCGATGTCAGAGAGACTTGCTATCCTGTTTGTCAGTGACAAGGCAATCAGGAAGTGGCAGTCTTTTTTCAAAGTAACAGCCCAGTCGGTATCTGCGGTGACAGCTTCACATAAAGCCATTGCTCGATATGCACATGTTCTTGCCTGGAGGTACTGATTTCTTTCAAACTCAATCAAAGCGCGCTGATAGTTCGCCATAGCCGCCAGGGGGCAGGAATCGTCGGTAGAGACGATTCGCAGTAGTTTCTCAGCCTGGTCGGTTCGGTTAATTTTCTTTAAACATATAGCCATTCTCAATTTAAGAAAACTATGCATCAATTGCTGATTCGGGTCCTGGGTAAGGGACCGGTCGAGTCGTGCGTAGGCCTGAAAAGCGCCATGGTAATCATCGTGCATAAATAAATCATTTGCGAACTTCAACGAAAGTGGTTCATCATCCGGTGAAGGCAGAGATTCGGCTTGTTCAGGTTTTAGGGGTTTTTCCTGTAAATTGTCGGGATACGCGGACTCATGGGCGGAGACCGGCTGATGCCGTTGTGTATATGCCGGTAGTCTTTGAGGGATGAATCGTGACCTGAAGAAGCCATATATTAGAGTCGTCGCTAATGTAGCCGAACCGATTAGAAGTATTATCTCTATTCTTAAGAGTCTTTTGCTGCTTATTTTGTCGTCGTCGATATGTGTACGGCCGCTTTTGCCCGAAGCTTTGTTTACCGAGGCCTCAAGGGCTTCAAAAAATTCCTTATCACCGGCGAGATTATCATCTTTAGAAGTTTCTTTTTGAGGTTGTTTATTTAATGGAAGCTCCTGAGAGGGCGGGGAGGTGTTTACATTAACACGGCTGTCATCCGTCTCGTTATGAGCAGGCAGGTTGTTTTCGATATTGTTTTCTTGCGTATCGTCTGCCATTGTAAGGAGCCTTTAACTATGTGCGTGGTCTCCTATTGCGAAAAAGCGCACAATGGATTCCCAGCGCACTTATCAACCGTAAAAGACATACTGCAACACATGTGCCAGAGTGATAGTGGCGATAAGTATGTGCGGTTTTTACAGGCTTAACGGCGAAAAGGAGTCGAGAGTGGTCAAGACAATGTGTCAACGGCGTCAGCAATATTGTGTAGAATCTATACGATTCGCCAGATTTTCTGACGAATAGTCAATGCCTGGAAATTCAGGGACTTCAGAGAAGCAGACAAACGATGGGGGTCACCGGGCTTCGGCCGGCTCGAATTCGAGCGACTCTTTTGCAGGCTGGGGTTTGTTCGGCGTATCCGCAATTTTATATTGCTTAACTTTAGCGTAAAGTGTGGCCCTGGTAATGCCCAGCAGGGCCGCAGCTTTAGTTTTCTGCCATCCTGTCTCTTTTAAAGCGCGGGCTATGAGATGTCGTTCTGCGGCGGCGATGGAAAAGTCATTGACCTGATTAGGACTTGTCTCGCCAAAAGAAGCGGTGTCTTCGGCTTGCTCAATGAAAATGCTGCTTAGGCCGATTTTGTTCGTATTTTCGAGCAGAATAGCCCTGTCGATAACATTCCTGAGCTCACGTACATTTCCAGGCCAGTCGTGTTTTTCCAGGGCTTCGAGTGCCAGAGGCGTCAGGGATTCTATGCCTTTGCTTTTTTGGGGCCAGACTGTTGAGCTGTCAAGAAAGTATTCGGCGAGCAGCCGGATATCCTGCTTTCGTTGTTCATGGCGCAGGGGCGGCAATTTTATCGGACATACATTCAGGCGGTAATAAAGGTCCTGCCGAAATCGTTTTTCCTTTACTTCTGCGAGCAGATTGCGATTGCTAGAAGCGATGACGGTTGCATTGCAGGTAATCGTCTTTGTACCTCCGACCTTTCTGAAGGTTTTTTCCTGCAGGATGCGAAGCAGCTTTGCCTGGAGTTCGAGGGGCATTTCTGATATTTCATCGAGAAAGACGGTACCGTGACACGCCAACTCCAGCAGGCCGGTCTTTTCTTTGTCAGCACCTGTGAAAGATCCTTTGACATGTCCGAAGAGCTCGCTTTCGAGCAGAGTCGCCGTCAGCGCCGCACAATTGACAGCAACAAATAATTCTTTTGGACTTCTGATTCTGTGTATTGCCCGTGCTATCAGCTCTTTTCCTGTTCCAGTTTCACCAATAACAAGTATGGGGTCGCATTTGCTTGAACCGACCAGTCGTACCATTTTTAAGGCATTTCTAAGGGCGTCACTTTTCCCTACCAGTGATGCTGAGGCAGCCAGGTCATCTATGAAATACTGCGACGGCTTTTTTACAGTTTCTTTTTTGGCGGGGCAATTGAACCGGTCGTTGATAATTTCTTCCAGCCGGTCCATTTCAGTTTTATCGCAAATATACCCAATCGGGCCGGTCCGGCCAAATTCCTGTTTCAGATGAGCAAGCTTTTCCTCATTGCCGGCAACCAGGACCGGGATACTGAGGTGATGGTTATCGGTCTTTTTTATGAATTGCCTTATGTCATCCAGCGTAAAAAAATCGTCGAACAGGGCAAGGTCGCAGTCACCACCAGCCGCAAGGGCAAACGCTTCTGCCGGGTCATCAGCGACCAGGACTTTTTTAGCTATCCGGTTTGCAGCCTTTTGTAGTTGGGATTTTTTGCTTACAACGAGGATACTGTTTAAGGCCATGCGTATCTCAATAATTCATTTGTGCTATACACCACCTTGTTGAAAGGATGTCCAATAAATCGACACAAGCAAGAGCTAACTTTAATTTTTTATGGGACCGGTTGAAAATGTCACCATCTTTGGTGTTGTCTAAATTCATGATAACAGTTTCGTTGTTTATCGGACTACTTACTTAGAGGTAAGGCAAGATAGATGTATCGATTTTTATGGGACCTGTTGTCCCTGTTTTGGACAAGTAACATTGCTCGACTTCGATTATCAAAGTGTGTGGTTTTTTAAGGAATCAAAAATTTAATGCGGAAGAACTTTCCGGTCGGCCGGAATATTTGTACGGTCGGCGGCGCAACTGTTGTATTGTCACGGTTTTGATTGCTTTTGCTAAGTTCTTTCTATTTAGTTAGTTATGGTGATATATCGGCGGGAGGGATAATCTTTGGCACGGCTATTGCTTTTAGTTGTCGATGCGACTTTGCAAACAGGTAAAAGTATGCAGGATTGAGATATGGAAATAACAACAGCCAGTGAAATTCAGATGGATTACATGAGGCTTCTTGTCGAGCAGCTGAAGAATCAGAATCCGCTTGAGCCGCTTGACAGTAACGACATGTCTTCGCAGCTTGCACAATTTTCTCAGCTTCAGCAGCTTGAGCAGGCTAATACAAATCTCGGCTCACTTAACACGAGTTTTGAAAGAATATTGGAAGCGACTAACCGCAACTATGCAAATTCTCTTATCGGAAAGACAGTGACATTCTTTGCTGATGACGAGCAGACAGGTCAATTGACTAAATTGAAGGGAGTGGTTGAATCAGCTTTCAATGACCCTGATACGGGTGAAACACTCTTAGGAGTTAAAGTCGGCGAGGGTGACCAGGTCAAGGATTATACTTTAAGTTTGGGCGCCGTTGTTCTTATAGAAAATTGAAAATAGTCGGATTGGGTTTGGGCTGTTTAAGGAGAAAAAGAAATGAGTTTCGCACTTAGCGCTGGGGTCACCGGGTTACAGGCCCATCAAAAGATGCTCGATATTGCCGGGCACAATCTTGCAAATATCAATACAACCGCTTTCAAGGCGAGCCGAATAGTCTTTTCGGAGCTGCTGGCGGAGACGATTAAGAAGGCTTCTCAGCCGACGACGAGCGTCGGCGGTACGAATCCGCAGCAGATGGGAAGTGGTGTCGGCGTCGCGGGTATTAGCCCGAACATGGCACAGGGCAACATTGTTAATACCGGTAATCCACTGGATTTGGCATTGGAAGGAGAGGGTTATTTTGTTGTCAATGACGGCGAACAGGACCTTTATACTCGCGCAGGCGCTTTCAGTGTCGATGCAGATACTTATATGGTAGACCCAGCTACCGGTTATCGAGCTCAGAGGATAGGTTCGGTCGGTGAAGCAGACGGATTCCAGGTTGCCGGTGATAGCGATGTTCGTGTGCCGTATGATGTAGCTATGCCCGCTCGGGCCACTACCTCTATGACGATAGCAGGTAACCTCAGTGCCGATGCGGTCCTGGAAGCTCCCCAGGCCCAGAAGATTGGTTCTGATGTAATTTATACAACTGCAGGTGGTACGTTGGCTGCAGGAACGACGCTGATTGCTGATTTGGACCAGTTCAGCTCGAGTGCAGGGACGTTCACCGGTGATTTTACGATTACCGGCTACCTGCCTGAAGGTGGAGCGATGTTCAGTGATACCTTCAGTATTGATGAGACCGCCACCGTGCAGGACCTGATTGATGAACTCAACACCGTCAATTGCTTTGGAGCTTCAACGACAGGCGTCACAGCGTCTTTGGTAAACGGTCAGATTCGTGTTACGGATACACAAACCGGCTCCAGCCGTACCGATTTGGCTTTATCCTATGCTGATACCGGAGGTGGTGATTCGGCATTGGATACTCCGGCATACTTTGAGATATTGACGGTTGGTGGAGATGAAGTCAAAAACGTCAATATAACAATTTTTGATTCGCTCGGCGGCAAACATGCATTCAGCGGCGCGTTTGTCAGAACAGATACGACGAATGAATGGGACTTTCTGCTTTGCTCGGTTTCGGGCGATGTTGAAACAATAGACATGGATGAGCGGAGAGTCAACGGTATTGCCTTTGACACAAATGGTGCATTTGACAGCGTGACCGGCACGCCGGAATTCAGAATGACATGGGGCTATGACCCTGCAACTGAGCAAACCATTGAAATTGGAATGGGCACAGCTGGCAAATGGGACGGCCTGACTCAGTTTTCCGGCAATTCCACGGCGGTGGCCAAAGAACAGGACGGCTACGAATCCGGCAAGCTCGGTTCCGTATCGGTTGATACAAGCGGTGTTTTAATCGGAGCTTTTTCAAACGGCATCAAGAAGAATCTGGCGGTTTTGCAGATAGCCCTGTTCCAGAATCCACAGGGCCTTGAAAGCGTCGGCAGTGGTTACTATATACCCTCGGCGAACTCCGGCAGTGCTGTTGCTACTCAGGCACTGATAGGAGGCGCCGGTACCATTCATGGCGGGTCCCTTGAGAAGTCAAATGCCGATGTTGCAGGGGAATTCGTCAACATGATTCAGGCCCAGAGCGGTTTCCAGGCTAATGCAAGGACTATAAAGGTGGCCAACGATATTCTCAGCGAGTTATCGAGCCTGATAAGATAATAAAAAAGTGGAATAAGATGCCTGCCATTTACGCGACAACGAGTAACTTTATTATTCTGGCTTTGACACCGGTGGAGCGATGGCAGGCGGCACGGCACTTGAACAATGCCCCTTCAGTTCAGCAATGGGTGTACATGGTTGGTGCGGCAGGGCTGCTTGTATTAGTTGCGACAGCCATATTCCTTTTTTTAAAGCGCAGGGCCGGGCGCGTTGCTGACAGTAGTGATAATTTTGTCGAGCAGGCCGGCAAAAGAGGTCTGAGCGACAGAGAGAGCCGTGTTCTTATTTATGTAGCGAAGCTTGCCGGTCTTAAAGACCACAGCACCATATTCACGATGAGGAAGGCTTTTGACCTCGGAGCACAAAAACTGGTCCGTGAAGCTTCGTCCGGTATGAATGCTGATCGCATAAAACAGTTGGCAAAAGAGCTGAACTGGCTTCGTGAAAAACTCGGGTTTCAGGAACGTTTTGCAGGTTCGACGGCCGGTACGACAGCGGGACAAAAGCCAAACAGTAAAGAGATACCTGAAGGTAAAACGCTCTATATTACGCGGCGAACAAATCGAGATGTGGATGACATTGAAGCGATAGTAGTCAACAACTCGGAGGAGGGAATTACTGTTAGATTACCTATCGAAGTAAATAGTCCGCCGGATGAACAATGGCAGGTACGATACTTTTATGGTGCTTCGGTATGGGAGTTTGATGTAACCGTAATTAAAAATAACGGGGACATTTTGGTTTTAGGGCATAGTGAAGTTATTCGTTTTATTAATCGAAGGCGTTTTTTACGTGTTCCGGTTCACAGAAAAGCATACATAGCATCGTTTCCTTTTGAAAAACAGGTTGTTGCCGACAGTGCCACAGGCTCGTTGCCCCCGGCAGGTGCGTTTGGGGAAAAGATTACACTGCCTCAGTTTACGCTTGCTGTTTTGAAAGAATTGGCCGGGCCGGGTTTGAGGATTGAATCACCTCTGGAGCTAAAAGTTGGTCAGAGGGTTGCTGTAGTATTTGAGCTTGAATCACAGCCGAAGCACGAAACGCATAGTGACCAATCTTCCAACGGGCCGGCAGTCAGGATAGCAGAAGGCCTCGGCGAAGTCAGGCATGTCAAGAAGATTGAAAATGGATTTTCAGTTGCTGTTGAGCTGGTGGGCCTGAGTGATGCGGATATTAATGAGCTTACTCGCGCGACGAATGTCGCAGCGGTAGAAGCTAATGGAAACGATGACAAGCAGGAACAGGCATCACAGCAGAGTGCAGCCGCTGCCATAACAACATAGGGAGTTTTAAATGTCAATAGATATGAACTCACAAGTCACGTCCAGCATCACTTCGCTGGAGCAGGAGTTCAGTGCAATAGCGCATAACCTTGCCAACGTCAATACGGTGGGTTATAAGCGTATAGCGACTTCCTTTTCGGAGGCGCTCGAGGCCCAGCAGAGCGGTGCTGCAGACAGCAGCGAGGCCGAGCTGAATTTATCTGTTGATTTTTCTCAGGGCCTTAGCTTCATCGAGACCGGCCGGTCTCTCGATGTGGCTCTTTATGGGCAAGGCTTTTTCGTAGTTGAGACGCCGGAGGGGCTCGTTTATACCAGAAACGGCAGTTTCAAAGTCAACCAGAACGGGCAAATCGTAGATTCAATCGGCAGAGTGGTTACAGGTGAGACCGGTCCAATTACTATTGGTGCCGATACCGCTATTTCGCAGGTCAACATTTCGAACGATGGTACAATCAGTGCCAATGGTCAAGAGCTTGGGAAATTCAGGCTTGTTGATTTTGGTGAGAACGAAGGCGAGATACTTCCGGCTGGCAACAGCTGTTTTGTAGCGTCCGAGGAGGTTGAGCCGACAATTGCGGAGAATGTAACTGTGCGGCAGGGGTACCTTGAGTCTTCCAATGTCAAGATGGTAAATGAATTGGTAAGTATGATTATGGTCTCGCGACTTTACGAAGCGAATATGAAGGTCGTAACAACCAATAAACAGGCTACAAGTAGTTTGATGAGTGTGGCAATGGGCTGATTTTTGAGTCCGTCGAAATGGTAAGGAGTATTAATTTATGCTAAGGGCATTTTCAACAGCGGCGACAGGCATGACGGCACAGCAGATGAATGTTGACATCATTGCAAACAATCTGGCCAACATCAACACGAATGGTTTCAAGCGCAGCCAGATAGACTTCCAGGATTTACTTTATGTAAAACTTAGAGAGTCTGGCTCGGAAGTAGTTGCGGGTCTTACGTCGCCCAGCGGTCTTGAGATTGGCAGCGGCGTCAGGGCAGCGGCGACGGTGAAAGTCTATACTTCCGGCGAGCTGCAGAGCACCAACCGTCCGCTTGATATCGCCATTACCGGTGATGGTTTTCTGCAGGTGAGCATGCCCGACGGCGGTACGAACTATACAAGAGACGGGGCACTTGTGATAAATTCCAACGGAAATCTGGTGACCAGCACGGGCTTTCTACTTGAGCCTGCAATTACGATACCGACCGATGCTATGTCAATCGACATAGGCAAGGACGGTACCGTCAATGTCACCAATTCTACGGGCACCACTTCTGTTGCGGGGACGATTCAATTAGCTCGTTTTCTGAATCCCGCGGGTCTAAGCAGTGAGGGTGATAATCTTCTTGCCGAGACCGAGGCAAGCGGGACCCCCGTCACCGGTACTCCGGGACAGAACGGTTTCGGCTATGTTCAGTCGGGCTTTCTTGAAAAGTCGAATGTACAAATGGTAAACGAACTGGTCAATCTTATTACGGCTCAGCGGGCCTACGAGATTAACTCCCGTGCAATAAAGGCCGGGGATGATATGCTTAGAACTGCTAATGAAATTGCAAGATAACTAATATGAAGACCATTCAAGTAATTAAGATTTTGGTATTGTTTCTGATTTTGGCGCCTGGTGCAGTTTCTAAAGCCGAGCCTGCTCTAAAAATATATCTTCCAAGAGAAGTCCGGGTCGAAGGCCGGGCGGTGACACTCGGTGATATTGCTGTTGTCAGGGGCGAGCCGAATGTTGTTGAAAAGGCACAGGAGATAAATCTTGGCAGGCTTTCGATGCCCGGTCAGGATATGATTATCAGCAGGGTTATGATACTCGGCAGGCTTGCCGGCAGCGGGTTTGAAACCAGCGATGTGGAAATGACTGGCGCCCAAAAGGTTGTTGTTACTCAAAGCAGACAAATAATCAGGGCAGATAAACTCACAGAAGAGGCTGAATCCTTCCTCAAAAAGAATTTTCCAGACAAGTCAGTTTGCCAGTATGAAGCAATCGGCAGTGTCGATGATTTTGTCCTGCCATTCGAGGCGACAAGAATCGAGTTGCAACCCAGCCTGGTCGAAGGCGGTCGGCGAGATAAGATGAAGGTGAATGTCGCTGTTATTGCCGACGACAGAATCTCAGGTATATGTGAAGTTGTGTTTCGTCAAAATTATTTTTGCCGACAGGCTATTGCGTTGAAGAACATACAACAAGGTGAAATCATCACCAAAGATAATGTTAAAGTTACGCAAAAAGTTTCACGCACAGCCGAGCCTTCGGATTGGCAGGTGCCATACGGACTGGCAGCGAAGCGGCCTATCACAGCAAACAGTTTGGTTACGCCGGGGATGGTCGGGCCGGTACAGCGTGAAGTTCTGGTCAAGAGGAACAGGCATGTGGCCGTGGTTTTTGAGCAACCCGGCCTGTCCGTCACGGCGGTGGGCAAAGCGATGGAGGACGGCAGGGCGGGTGATTACATAAAGGTGCGGATGCAGATAAAGGATTCGCCTCGAATAATTTATGCAAAGGTGAAAGAAAACGGAACTGTTGAACCGCTGATGTGAGGAATAGCATTATGAGAGCAAAAGTAATTTATCTGTTAGCTTCAGTTGTACTGATTTCGTCGGTCTTTTCGGCTCGGGCAGGGTCAATTTGGGCACGAAGAGACAAAAAGATGAAGGATATGTACGCCGACAACGTTGCCCGCAACATAGGTGACATACTTACTATCAAAATAGACGAAGACAGTACGGTCGACAACAAGGCCACTAGAACGATGGAAAAGAAGACCAAGAGAAATGCCCAGTTCACTGGCGAGGTAGGAATCGAAGGTTTGATAGAAAGTGTTCCTGGAATAACTCTTGGATTGGGTGATGAATACACGAACAATCTTGACGGCAAGGCCGACTACAAAGATGAACGTAGCTTCATCGATTATATTACGGTGGTAATTATTGACGTTATGCCTAACGGCAATCTGGTGGTGGTAGGGACACGTGAACGAAAGATTGCCGGTGACATCCAGACGATTGAGGTCAGTGGTATAGTTCGCACGGAGGACATTTCGTTTGACAATGTTGTGGAGAGCAGACGTGTTGCCAACTTCCAGCTTGTGACAAAGAACGACGGCCATTCAGCGCCTTATATCAGACCTAACTGGCTCGGTAAATTCTTCGACAAAATCTGGCCGTTCTAAGTATCGCAGTGTAGACCTGTTAGGAAACAGTAATTATGAAACGAGTATTGATAGCCTTGATATTAGTTGCGACCTGCGTAATGACGGCGCAAGGCCAGCGGATAAAAGACATCGTTGATATTCAGGGTGTTCGCGGTAATCCGCTGACCGGCATAGGTCTGGTGGTGGGTCTTGCCGATACGGGTGATTCTTCATTGCCGTCGCAGCAGATACTTGCAAAGATCTTCAGGGACTCTGGTGTTGTGCTTTCACCAGACGAGCTTAAAGGCGGCAACATCGCAGTTGTGATGGTAACAACAGAGTTGGGCCCGTTTGCTCGTCAGGGCAGCAGTCTTGACGTTGATGTTTCATCAATAGGCGATGCCAAAAGCCTCAAGGGTGGAATACTTTTGCCGACACCATTGAAAGGGCTCGATGGCCCGGGTCTGGATGGGCAGGTTTATGCCATAGCTCAGGGGCCCTTATCAATCAGCGGCTGGACCGCGTCGGGAGAGCAGGGCTCTATCAGTAAAAATCATCAGACGGTAGGACGGATACCCAATGGTGCAACGGTAGAACGTGAGGAGCTTTCCACTTTTGTCGAATATATTTCGGGACACAGATACATCACTTTGAACCTTCGCAACAGTGATTTTTCCACTGCCCAGCGTATCAAAGTTGCCATAAACAGGCTTTATCCTTCAAGTACGGTTGTACTGGATGCCGGGACGGTGAAGGTACGGGTGCCGCAGGAGGTTAGAGACGATGAAATAGCAGGCTTTATAGATTCTGCGACAAGCCCGCAGGTGGTTGTTGATGCCCCGGCTGTGGTTGTGATTAATGAGCGCACGGGAACAATCGTGGTTGGCGAAAACGTTGGCATATCGGAGGTGGCGATATCTCAGGGTAGTCTTGTGGTTAAGGTCTCGGAAACTGCCAATGTGTCTCAGCCGACGGCGCCTTTTTCGGATGCGGGCCAGACGGCGATTGTGCCGGAGACCCGTATAGGTATAGACGAAGAACAGGGTTACCTGATTGCGATGCCGCGTGTAGTGACGGTTGCTGAGCTGGCTAACGCATTAAACGCCATCGGTGCTACGCCGACCGATTTGATAGCAATATTCAACGCCCTGAAAAAAGCAGGGGCTCTTCAGGCTAAACTCGAAATCATGTAGGAGTTGTTTATGGATATCAACAATACGATACTGACCGAAGCTGTTTCGCCTCCCGAGATTCTGCCAAACGTTAAGGGCATCGAGAACGCACCGGATGAACAAAAGAGGAAACTGGCTGAGGATTTTGAGTCACTTCTTATCGGCAGACTGCTGGAAGAGATGAGCAAAACGAGCGAAGAGTGGGGCGATGAGCATGACCAGGTATTCGGCCAGGTAAAGGGTATTTTCAACTTGTATCTTTCTCAGTACATAGGGAGCAACGGTGGATTCGGGCTGGCTAAGCAAATCTATGAGTCGTTGAATCAGATAGAACTGAAAGGCAACGGTCAATCAGAGACCGTTGATAAAAAGATATGAGTACCACGACAACAGAGTTGGCAGAAAAAGTAAATGAATTACTTTTGGTCCTGCAGAAAGACCTTGAGCATATCGAGCGGAGCATCGGCGAGCTCGATGAGCTCCGTGAACTCGTAATCAAGCGTGACGATTCGGGATTAAGTAAATTGCTTGAGCAGATACGCTCCCGGTCGCAGGGACATGTTGAGAATCAGAAACTGAGGGAGCAAATAAGGCAGCAGATTGCGGAGATTCTTGGCTGGCCTGTTGGCGAGGTAAGGCTTGGCAGGTTGCAGCAGGAAGTGTCGGCTGAACAGCAGATACATGTCAGACAAATGCGAGAGCAACTGGGTGGTATGATTTCGAGGCTGCAGAGCGAGCACGCAGGTACTGTAATGCTGCTTGCCGATTTGTCTCGTTTTAACAGTATGCTGTTGAACACGATTCTGGAGACTGGACAGGTGTGCAGCGTTATCTACAATGCGCGCGGCGGCACGAGCAGAAGCGGTGATGTCACTTTTATGAATCTGCAGTTATAGAGAGATTCGAGGCAAAGGAATGTCTAATCTTTCCATAGGTATAAGCGGACTTCAGGCGGCTCAGAAGGCGCTCGATATAATCGGCAACAATCTTGCCAATGCGGCCACGCCGGGTTATCACCGGCAGCGAATCAATTTCAAACCGGCTTATAGTACCTACAGGCAGTCAGCCATTATCGGCGGCGGCGTCGAATCGTCACATATTACCCGCATGGTCGACAATCTGCTTGAAAAAGAGCTGCTTCGTCAGGGTTCATCGCTTGCACAGGTATCGCAGGAATATGACACGCTCCAAACTGTTGAAACAGCTTTTGGCGAACTGGCAGCAAGTGGAGGCCTGAATGAGGCGATTGACAATTTATTCAATGCCTTTTCCGACCTGACTAATCATACGGACGAGGTAATCTGGCAGAGGCAGGTTGTTACAAATGCAGAAACTTTAGCTACCAAATTCCGCACGCTCGGTTCATTTCTCGGCGAATTTGACAGACAGATACAACTGGAAGTTGAGAATTATATAGAGCAGGCCAATGCTATTATTAACCAAATCGCCAGACTTAACGACGACATTGAGAAAATGGAAATTCAGGGTACCAAGGCCAACAATTTGCGTGATGAAAGAGACCAGCTAATATCCGAGCTTTCAGAAATTATCGGTGTTAATTCGTATGAGCGTGACAACGGTGTTGTTGACATTGAAGCCGGTGGTATTGCGGTCGTGATTGCAACAAAGGCGACCGAGCTTGAATCGGGGATAATGGACGATGGAAGCCTTGGCCTGACTATTAAAGGCGCATATAACTACACTAAGTATGTCAGCGGGGGAAAACTCGGCGGACTTATGAATCTGAAGAACACTGTTTTTGATGACGTAGCTCAGAACCTTGATGACCTTGCGTTGACATTAATTCGACAGGTTAACAGTTATCAGGTTCAGGGCCTGGGTTCACACGGTTCGTTTACCGGGCTTGACGGCTGGCCGCTGACTGACGAGGTGCTTGCCAATTTTGAGCCTCCCATCACGGATGGAAAAATATACATAAGAGTCACCGATACGGCAACGAGTACAATAAGCAGACATGAAATAAACCTTGCCACAATAGTTCCTGCTGACCCTCTTGTGGGCTTGACCGTGTCAGATGTTGCTAACGAGATAGACGCAATTACGGGCCTGAGCTGTTGGTATGACGCACTTGGTCTGCATATTGAGCAGTCGGCTGCTAATTATGAATTTGATTTTCTTCCTGCGGTTCTTCCAGAGCCGACAGCAAGCAGTTTGAGCGGTGGAACTATACCGACTATCACAGTGTCCGGCATTTACAGCGGAACGGATAACGACACTTTTACCTTCGAGGTGTCCGGGGCCGGCGTTGTGGGTAACGATACATTGAGCCTTACGGTAAGAAACAGGGCGGGCCAGATTATTAAAACTTTGAACATCGGCCAGGGTTATGCGGCCGGTGATACCCTTTCGATCGGCAATGGAATCAACATATCGGTTGGCGTCGGGGACTTCGGATTAACCGACAGTTTTGAGGTTGCTGCTTTTGCAAATACGGACACTTCAGGGCTGCTTGCAGCTACGGGGATGAACTGCTTTTTCAGCGGCAGCGGAGCACTGGATATAGCCGTGCGCCAGCAGATTACTGAAGACCCTACTCGTGTAGCTACGTCGCTGGGAGCTGACTGTAGCGACAATTACAATGCACTTCGGATAGCTGAGCTAATCAACGAACCGATAAGTGACCTCGGTGACATGACGATAGGTACTTTCTATCGTAAGCTGGTGACTGATATAGGTCAGCAGATGTCGATAAGGCAAATGCAGCAGGAAAATCTGGAAGTAATTGTGCAAAATCTGAGTAATCAGCGCAATGAGATCAGCGGCGTTGACGTTAACGAGGAAGCGGCACAGCTTTTGTTGTTCGAGCAGATGTTTCAGGCAATGGCGAAGTACCTGAGCACGGTTCAGTCCACTATGGAAAGCCTTATGACGATAACGTGATTTGAATCCCAATAAATAGACGGAGCTACAAATGGGTGCAACACTTGGCAGTCTGTACAACAATGTGAGTTTCGGGTTGAGTCTGAACGCTCGTGAGATACTCAAACTTCAGGAACAGGTGACAACGGGTTCTCGCATCAACAGGGCGTCGGATGCGCCCTCGGCGGCGTATCGAGTGCTTAATCTCAGCTCACAACAGAGGTCGATTGCGAATTATCTTGACAACCTGTCTGAAGTTTCAGGTGTCCTGGAATATAGCAGCATCGCGATAGACGATATAAAAAGTGCGATGGCTGAGGCCAAGACACTACTTGGCGATGTAACAGGCGGCACCGGAGGGGGAGTTATCCTGAATGTTACAGTTGAAGGTATAAATGACGCTCTGGACAGAATAGTTGCCGCGGCGAACTCGATGCACAGCGGTAAATATATTTTCTCGGGGTCGGATACCTCAACCGCTCCTTACGCAGTTACGAGAGTTGACGGCATGATAACCTCTGTTACATATCAGGGCAGCGACATAAGGCGTGACGTTGAGGTTGCGCCCGGGGTCGAGGCTTCGGCTTTCTATTCGGGCCAGGAGCTGTTTCAATCGGATGACAGGTCCGAGCCCGTCTTCACAGGCTCAACCGGCGCCGCTGCGGGGACAGGGACCAGCAGTGTTCGCGGTGATGTCTGGTTGACCGTGACGCACGACGGAAGCAACTACCGGATAAGTATCGATGGCGGTCTTACGGATGTCGTGGTTCCCGCCAGCGGTGCAGCTAACCAGATGGTGACGGATTCCCGAACCGGACAGGTGATGTATGTGGACACAACCGGCATCGATACCACCGGCACGGAGTGGGTGCGAGTGCCCGGTACGTATGATGTTTTCAACACCCTGATTGCCATACGTGACCGGCTTGACACGGAAGGTCTAACCAGTGCCGAGATGGAGCAGTTGCGGTTTAATGCCTTTGATGCCATTGATGAGCTGAATGGGGTCCTCATACAAAAATCGGTGATGATAGGAGCCAAAATTGGTTTTCTGGAGGAACTCAAGGGCAATCTGGAGACCCTGCAATACAGCACGGAGGATGAGAAGGCCAGGATTGAGCAGGCGGATATTGCTCAGCTTGCCATAGACCTTTCGAGGCGTGAGATTCTATACCAGATGTCGCTTTCCGTAGCTGGTAAATTGCTGAATGTCTCCCTGCTGGATTTCCTGTCATAGGGGAGGCTTTTCACGGGACTAAGACGCTCTTGTTTGATAATTATACGCCGCCAGCACTTAATCCGCCCAAAACGGGGCCATAAGTGCCGTTTTTTGCAAACGGTACAGGATTTGCACCTTCACTGTTGAGTATTAGTGCGCAGATAGTCCAAACGTGGATTAATAGAGATTAGTCGCAGGGAGCAGAACCTATGACAAACAGGGAAAAATACGAAAAAAGCGTGATTTTGGCCGAGCAGGGCAGATACGAAGAGGCTCTGGCCTGTGTTATAGAGTACCTGCAGACGTCGCCGGAGGATGCAGAGGCGTTGAACGACGCCGGAGCGTTGCTGCATTGTCTGGGGCAGTCGGGTCAGGCTATAGATTACCTGCTCAAAGCCAGACAGCTTGACGGCGACAATCCACAAATCCTGATGAATCTGATTGAGATTAGCATCGCCGCGGGAAAGCCAGGCGAGGCAGAAGCTTTGTTTGACCAGGCCCAGGGGGCCGGGATTTTGAATCCTGAGCTGTTGAACCGGACTGCCAAACTGTTTTTGGACCAGGGCAACAAGGCGGGCGCGGTTGAAGTTCTTTTGCGGTCGATGAGCTGCTGGCCCGGTCAGGAAATACTCGAACATATGCTGACTGTGATAAAAAGCAAAAGGCCTAAAATCGCCTTTTTCTGCGGTGCAGACGGCAGCACTTTCCTCGAACATATCTGCGATTTCCTTAAGGACAGGTTTGAAATACGCCCTTTTACCGGACGTACGGAACAGGAGTTATACGAGCTGATGCAATGGTCGGATATAAGCTGGTTCGAGTGGTGCACAGACCTTGCGGTGATAGGCTCGAACGGCCCAAAAGTCTGCAAAACAATCGTCCGTCTTCACCGTTATGAGGCCTATACCGACCTTGTTCGACAGGTTAAATGGCGCAATGTTGATGTGCTTATAACCGTCGGAAACAGCTTTGTTAAACGGGCATTGTGGAACACAGCAGGAGAAATTACTTCGCCGACTTCGATAGTGGAAATACCCAACGGCGTGGATGTGGACAGAATCGAATTCGTAGACAGGCCGCGAGGAAAGAATATAGCCTGTGTAGGGTATTTGAATATGAGAAAAAATCCGGTCTTCCTTTTGCAGTGTATGCAAAAGCTGCGTCGCATTGACCCTGAATACAAATTATTTTTCGCCGGGACTTTTCAGGATGCCATGCTCGAGCAGTACCTCAGTCATATGATAGACCGACTCGACCTGCGGCGGACGGTATTTTTCGACGGGTGGCAGGGTGACATTGCAGGCTGGCTGAGGGACAAGCACTATATTGTCTCGGCAAGTATAGCCGAGAGCCAGGGGATGGGTGTTCTTGAAGGCATGGCGGCGGGACTTAAGCCGGTGATACATAATTTCCCGGGTGCGTCGGAGATTTATCCCGACGAGTTTCTTTTCAATACTGTTGAGCAATTTTGTGAACAAATACAGTCCGAGCTGTATGAGCCTACGAGATATCGGCAGTTTGTTGAGCAGAACTATTCGCAAAAACAGCAATTAGCGAAAATCAATGAGCTTTTAATTGAGATAGAGACACAAATAGATTCGCATCGCGAGTACGAAGCTGCCTCCATGCAAGACAGTGTTGCTTCGATTAATTAAAAAGTCGTACGAGGAAAAAACCTTATGAATCATGCGTACGACAGAGACAACGGTCCACTTGTCACTGTACTGGTACCTACGTACAACCGGCCGCATTATCTGCCCGTTGCCATCGAAAGCGTTGTTCGTCAGGACTATGAGAATATGGAAATCTTTGTGATGAACGACGGCGGGCAGGATGTGAGCGATATAATCGAGTCTTTCGACGACCAGAGGATTATCTTTATAAACGGCAGGGAAAACCGGGGGCTGCCCTTCCGCCTCAATGAGGCGCTTGCCAGAGCGCAGGGCAAGTATGTCTGTTATCTCGGAGACGACGATTTATTCTACCGACATCACGTCGGTACACTAGTTGATGTTCTGGAAAATAAAACCGATTGCCATGTCGCATACAGTGATTTATACAAATCATACTGTCGGGTCAACGCCGACGGCAGCCGAACCGTTCTGAGCAAGATTGTTGAGGTCAGCAGGGATTTCGACCGCTATTTCATGTTTTATTATAATCATTCGCTGCATGTAAGCCTGATGCATCGTCGAGACCTTCTGGACAGGGCCGGGTCTTACAACGAAGATCTTAATGTGCTTATCGACTGGGACCTTACCAAACGTCTGGTTTTCTACAGTGATTTTTATCATATACATGATATTACCGGTGAGTTTTATGCGCAGCTTGGTGAGTCGGACCGCATAAGCGTCAAGAGGAGAAAAGATAAAAAAGAGTATGCTCGCAATGTAATGGCGATTCGCACGACGCGGCCGCCGAAACCCTGGCCTAAGGTAGCCGACGTGTCGGTTATATTTATTTCGGACAGATTCGACCAGCAGGCCGGTAATACATTAGGGCTTATCTGGCGACATACTTTCTATCCGTACGAAGTATATCTGCCGATGCCCCGTGAAGAGTTTGCCGCCCTTAATACTGAAATGCCTAACCTGGTCAATGTGCCGCTTAAACGGGGTTCTTCAATTGAACAGCAGGTTGACGCCTGCCTTGCAGTTTGCCAGGGCCAGTACGTTGTAATTGTTCCGCGGGGCTTTGAGATTCACGAGATGTGGATGGAGGACCCGCTTTACGCTCTTCTCAACGGCGTCTCCGGCAGAGAAGCTATGGAGCTGGAACTATCGAGTGACGAACTCTGGGCTGCGGTCATCAGAAAGGACTTGCTGGTGCGGATGCGTCGGCAGTTTCCGCATCTTACCGTGCGTGAATCACTAAAGCGAGCGGGGATTAATCTGGAGCGACTCAAACCTGATGATATTTCATTTCAGTTCGACCAGCTTTATAACGAGGCACAGGACAACGAGAAGAACGGCAACTGGGCAACAGCCGCCCAGATGTATGAGTACATCGCAAATAACCACAAAAACGAGGTGTGGATGAAGGGGCTTGCGGCACGCAGTTTCTATAAGGCCGGCGAATTCGAGCGGGCTCTGAGATACAGCCGCCAGGTTAATGAAGAAAGGCCCACCGTAGAGACACTGCTGACAGAAGCAAAGGTTTGCCGTGCGCGAAACGAGTTTGAAACCGCAATATGTTTGTTGGAACGGGCGGAAGGAATACTTGAAGGAAGGCAACTGCAATGGACGTGATAGGTGAATCTGACCGGAACCAGGAATATCAGCATTACGAGGTTTTGAAAGAACTGGGAGATTGCTATACATCGAGCGGCGATTATGAAAAGGCCGGGCGCTGCTATGAGAAGGCGTCGAGCCTGGGGCCTGATGAATCCGGGCCTTATATCGGCCTGGGAGTTATAGCCTTTCAGAACGGCCTGTTGGACGATGCCGAAATTGCATTTCGTGTCGCGTGCCGGCTGGATGGGAAGTGTTCCGAAGGCTTCTCAGGCCTAGCTATGGTCGAGCAAAAAAGAGATAACTGGGAAAAGGCTTTTGACCTCTACCTTAAGTGTCTCGAACTCGACACGGATAACCTAACGGCACTTTTGGGGTTGTTCCAGACGAGTTGTCGAATGGGTTCGTTTGAAAAAGTCATACACTATCTCGAGGTATATCTCGAAATGCATCCCGCAGATACTTCGGTAATGTTCTCGCTTGCGGCGCTTTATGTCAGAGACGGCCGTTTTGAAAAAGCCAAACATGTTCTTTTAAATATGCTGGCGCTTGACCCGACGAATAAAGATGCAGCTAATCTCCTCGAAGAAGTTGAGCATAGTCTTGCCGGTGAAATTGCCCGGAGGGTTGCAGCGGTATGAAAAGTGTCGGCACGGTTATCACGGATGAAGCAAAGTTTGAATCGACAGCCGAACGGCTTGAATCACTGCTGAAGCGCCAACTGGCCCTTGCACGAAAAGGCAATATAGCCGAGATGGAGGTCCTTGCGAAAAAAGCCCATGACCTGGTCGAGCAAATTTCCGGGTCAGAATTTCTTGCAAAGCCTCAATTTAAGCAGCGCCGCGAGAGGCTTGAGCAGATTTACGGTGATTTGTGTCTGGCTCTGTCTTTGCAAATGAATGATGTATCTCAGGCACTGGGCAGGATTCACAAAGGTAAAAGAATAATGATGTTGTATCGCGACAATATCTGAGAGGTTGCCACGAGCGTATCATTTGCGTTTGGCACCTTCGTGTAGCTTATGGAAGTGTCGTTTTGTCGCGGCAGGTTTGTACGCCGGAAAGGATAAAATAATCGTGCGTGCGAGCGAATTCTCAGAACCAGCGAAACTTGATAAACAAAGGCTCGGCTTGATAATCAACAAGCGGTTTCACGAAGAAAACCGCTGGTGTTCGGCGACAACATTTCATTTAGTCGAAGCGATAAAGGCCGGGTTTGAGTGTGTTTACATACAGAATCAGCGGGACTACGAAAAGAATCTCGGCGAAGTTGATTTGTTGATTTCGATGGAGCCTGGCTGGGCATCTCCTGTGCTTGAGCTTAGCCGTACTCAGGCGCTGCGCGAAAAGCTGGCAAAGATACCTTCGTATATATTCTACAGCGACCCTCATGCAAAAAAATGGCGAGAGGACTACTTTCTTGGAAACGAGCTGGATTACGTGTTAGCATTCTACTGGGGGCCGTTTAGACATCACTTCAAAAAAATCCGGCAGGCGCAGTTGATACATTTCCCCTGGGCAATACCAGACCATTGGATAAGTGACGCGCCGATTGTCTTTCACAGCCGGTCGAAAATATGCTGCTTCGGCGGGTGGAAGAGCAAGGCTTATGAGCTTCGCAACTGGTGCCGTAGTTTCGAGTTCGTTGAATCTGCGACCAACAGCGGAGTTGAGAACAAGGTGATGAGCGAATCAGAATATATCGATTGGCTGCGGGAAAGAGATGCGGCAATCGCAGCAGGTTCAGATTCGCCTGAATATAAACTGACCGTGCCGAAGTATTTTGAAATTGCGGCGGCGGGCAGTTTGTTATTTGCGCAGCAGACCGAGGACCTTGCCTTGCTTGGCTTCGAACACAAGCGAAACTGCATCATTTTTAACAGGTCTGACCTCGAACAGCTCGCCGGGGAATATCTGGCAAATCCGGAAAGCTACCTGCAGATACGGCAGGCTGGACGTGAGCTTATTCGTCAGCGACATCTTCTGTCGCAAAGAATGAATCTATTAGCCGAGCATGTGTCGATGGCGCTGGAACGGAAAGCGAAACCGATAAGACCACGGCAGAGCTCTAAAAGTGTTTTGAAAAAAGATAATTCAGAAACAGTCGAATCCTGCAGGAAGTCCGCTCTGACCAGCAGGGAATACTGGGACCACAACCGCAAGAAGGAGTTTAAGCCGTGGGAGGTAAAAGAGACACAATTTAGCTCTATTTTTGAAAAGTATCTGCCGGTTGATGATAATTTCTCCTGTGTGGAAATAGGAGCATATCCTGGGTCGAATCTGTGTTATCTGGCCAAGAGGTTTAAGTATTATCCCGTAGCGATTGAGTTCAGCGAGCACTGCGACCATATAGAAAAGCTGCTCAGGTTCAACGGCATCGAAAAGTTTAAGGTATTAAAGCAGGATTTATTTGACCCTGTAGACATGAAGTTCGATATCGTTACTTCTTTTGGGTTCATCGAGCATTTTGAAAATTACGAAGAAGTGATCGACCGACACGTGCAGCTTCTCAAACCCGGAGGTTATCTGGTTATGTCATGTCCTTATCTGGATAATTTTCAGGGAAGGCTCAGAGAACTCGTTTACACGGAGGAAAAACTTCAGCAGGTTCTCTCGAGTCATAACCTTAAGGTGATGAATCTTGATGAAATCAAGAGAGTGCTGAGCAAATATGACATGGAGATTTGCCTATCCGATTTTATTATGAGTAACAAAATATGGTTCGACCCGAACGCCGATTATATAAAGCCCCAAATGAGATGGCTTGTTAAGTACCTGCTCACCATAAATGCCGTTGGGGGTGAACGGATTCCGAGTTCGAGACTCTACAGCCCAATGATAATGGTGATAGCGCGTGACAAGTCGAATGTGCGCAAAGAATCCTCAAGGCCTGTATCCATTCAGGATGTGCTTGAGCAGAGACAGTGGCTCAGCCGAGGTGAAATTGAACAGCGCCAGTGGCAGGACCTGAAATCTTTATTGGAGCATTCGTATAATAATGTTCCTTTTTATCGCCGGCGATTTGATTCAGCCGGCCTGAACCTTCATGACATCCAAACTATGGATGACTTTCGTAAAATCCCCGTACTGAAGAAGGCTGACATTCAACAAAATCTTGAAATGATGAGGGCGTCAAATTGCCCCGCCGACCAGCTTATACGCGATGCGACCGGAGGTTCGACGGGACAGCCTTTGGTTTTTTACAGGGATTTGAATGCCAAAGCTTGGATAGATGCGGCGTCTGTGCGTTTCAGACGCTGGATGGGTTATAGGCCAACCAGTAAGCTCGCACTAATCTGGGGCGCCGGCAGAGATATTCCCGAATCGTATCCATCTAATCAAAGGTGGCTGAATACTTTTAACTGCAGTGAAGAAGAGATAGAGAGATTCATCGCTGAATTGGTTCAGTGGAAACCCGATGCGATACGAGCTTATGCGTCTTCGCTGTATATGGTGGCTTCTTATATTAAGAGCAAGGGCTTGCAGGCGCCGTGTCCCGGCGTGATAGAATCAGCGGCTGAAAAATTGTGGGACTGGCAGAGAAAAGTAGTTGAGCAGGTATTTGGATGTAAAGTATTCGAGATGTATGGTTCGAGGGAGATTCCAGCCTTGGCCTGTGAGTGCGAATATCATAACGGGATGCATATATTCTCCGATTTGCGTCTTGTAGAGGTGATTAAAGACGGCAGGCAGGCAGGGCCGGGCGAGGAAGGGAGTATAGTAATAACAGACCTGGTCAATTACGGCATGCCTTTTATAAGGTATGAGATTGGGGACGTCGGTGTAATATCCGAAGAGAGTTGTAAATGCGGCAGAGGATTTGGACTGCTTAAAGAAATAAAAGGCCGAATAACAAGCACGATTCAGACTCCCGACGGCAGGTACGTCCACGGGGAGTACTTTACACATCTTTTCTATAATATTACAGGTGTTAAGGCATTTCAGGTTCATCAGACAAAACTCGATGAAGTAATCGTATTGGTACAGCCGGACAAAGGTTTTGACGGGAACATGATAGAGCAGGTTATAGGAAAGATGCGTTCACATTTGGGCAGCAGAGTAAATGTGAATTGGAAGTGCGTGGATGATATACCTAAAGCAGCTTCTGGTAAAAGGCATTTCACCATTTCGGAGATTACGGCTGATTTTGTATGTACCGGTGATGATACTCGAAGCTTAGCGACAGCGGTTTCAGCGGCGCGTACCCCGGAACATAAGAACGTACTTTTTATAGTGGACCAGCCGGGCTGGGCTCACGATTTCAAGACGGACAATCTTATTCGTCGGCTGGGCGATAGATTCAACATGACAAAGCGCTACGAAGACAAAGTTACTGCCGACGACATTGCAAGAGCGGACCTGGTTGTTTTGTACTATTGGAGGCAGTTTAATCATTCAAACATGCCCGGATTACTTGACGAGTTTATTCAAAACAGGCATAAGCTGTTGATCGGCATCTGCTCACATCAGGAGATGGCCCATGACCGTGACGAGATTATTGGAGTAATCAGGTATTTTGCTTCGGGCGTATTTGTAAACAGTATGCTGTTATACCGAGAATTTTCACAGTTTTTCGAAGTTCCGGTCTTTTATACACCCAACGGGGTTGATACCGATTTCTTTACTCCCGCACCGATAAGACCAACAAATCGGAAACTTAGAGTCGGATGGGCGGGCAGTATAACAAATCACGGTGAGACACGCGGTTATCATGATTTAATATTACCGGCGATAGGTTCAGTCGAAGGTGTGGAGTTAACCGTAGCGGCGCGCGAAGACAAATGGCGTAGCTTAGAAGAGATGCTTGAGTTTTACCGTTCAATTGACGTGTATATTTGCGCCAGCGCTGCTGAGGGCACGCCGAATCCGTGTCTTGAGGCGGCGGCATGCGGAATTCCGCTTCTGACTACTCGTGTCGGCAATATGCCGGAGTTTATTGAAGACGGCAAGAACGGATTTTTAATCGAGCGAGATGTCAATGATATAAAAAATAAACTAATTATGCTTCGTGATAATCCGGCTTTGCGATTAAAAATGTCCGCGGAGATTCTCAAATCGATACAAGCCTGGGACTGGAAGGCGCAGGCCCAGAACTATCATCGTATGTTTAGGACAATGCTGGCAGCTCAAAATTCTATACCGCAACGGTCATTCGATTTCGAAACGAAGGAATATTCTGCAAATAATAATGGGAGGGATTTAACGCGCAATGATTCCGGCGAGTTTCAAAGCAAAGATATTCTGAGTTTGGATATGCCGGTTGACAAGTTATCGATCCGGGAAGACAACAGGTCTAAGAAAAGAGTTGATAAAAAATATAATATTATCATAGTTTTGGCAGACGCGTTGCGGGCTGACCATTTATCATGTTACGGCTATCACAGACGAACCAGTCCTAATATAGATAGTTTTGCCGAGCAGGGTGTATTGTTCAGATCGGCTTATTCTGTTTCGTCCTCAACGGTTAGCGCTATCCCTTCGATACTAACCGGCCTGTACCCAACATTCCACGGTACGGGAGTTGACGGCAATATATTAAACCTGAATAGAGACACCGCTATTCTACCGGAGATACTAAAAGAAAAAGGATACGTAACTTTCGGAGTAAATACGAATCCTCTTGTTGACGGCAAGTATGGTTATAGCAGGGGCTTTGATTACAGGTTCGATGTTTATCCGTCCGCCGGGAACAAGTTTGTAAAGGCAACTATTGAGCATGATATTGACGGTTGCCTGAGGAGTGAATCGGTGAGTTTCGGTCAGCCCTATATCTGCAGCAATGAAATTAATAGAAAGGTAGCTGACTGGCTGAAAAAAAATATGCGGGAACCTTTGTTTATGTGGCTCCATTATATGGATATTCACTCTCCTTATCTACCTCGCGAGCCTTTCTTCTCAAGGAACGTTGCGGGCAGGCGGGACAAAGACGTCGTTGCTTTTTTAAGACGGTTTAACGAAGTATGCACCAGAATACATAAAGGTCAGGAGCTTCCTTCTGAGGAGAAACAGTTCTTATTAGACTGTTATGATAGTGCAATCAGTTATTTCGACTTTTATTTTGGCAGACTCATCGAAACTCTAAAAGAATACTCTCTGCTCGAAAACACATTAATCTTTGTCGTTGCGGACCATGGAGAGGAGTTTTGGGAGCACGGACACTGGGGGCATTATGTCCGTATGTACGATTACAACCTGCATATACCGATGATAATGAGCTGTCCCGGATTAGCGCAGGGCGGGAGGGTAATATCGAAGCTGGTTAGCAACATCGATATATTTGCCACCATTCAAGACCTCCTCGATATAAACGGACTGACGCTTTCAGGCAAGTCACTTTTGCCTTATATAAGGGATGAAGGGTCCGAACCTGAAAAAGCGATCATTTCAGAAGGCGGCGGAGTAAACCGCCTGTCGGGCGAAGCATTCATCGATCGGCTATATGCTGTAAGGACATCCCAATACAAGTACATTAAAAACAGCACTAAAGGCAAATTAGAGCTGTACGATTTATTGAACGACCCTCAGGAGCTCAGGAATCTGGCGCAAGAGTTCAGTATGCGAGGCGTCATTTCAGAGCTTGATAATACGCTTTATGAATCTTTGGGGCTAAAAAGTAAACGTTCCCAGGAATATGAAAACCCTGAATTTTCAGAAGAGGTTGCTGAAAGGCTTAAGGCACTGGGATATCTCTGATTTCGGGCAAGAGAGTGTGAAGGATACCTTATGTTCAGACTGAAGTATAGCCTTCCGGATAATCAGCAAACGGATTCGCACGCAGCAGGGACTATTCAAAACACTGCTTTGGTTCCAGGATGCGTACCGAAAGATACCGCGAATCTGGTGTCAGGGCCGCAAAAGTCCTGTATTGATAATTTTAAGAACGATGAAGCCTTGCTGAAAGCGGATTCCGGCGCTTTTGCTGTCTGTGACGTTTCGGTAACCGGGGATTCTGTTATTCAGAATAGGCCGGCGTCAAAGCCTTGCGGGTTTTTGAAATCACCCCTGGAGAAGTCACAGAAAAGAATTCTGCTTACCACGTCGGCGGCACCTGCTGAGTCACCTTTTGCGACTTCTGAGAAAAGGCCTCCGATAGGTCTGGGATTTTTGATTTCCGCTCTGCGTAACGCAGGACATGAAGTCTTCTTTATTGATAACTACCTGCAGCCGAGTGATTTCTTAGAAACTGGTTTTTTGCAGAACAAAATAATTGATTATGTCGGCATATATGCAAATACAATTTGTTTTCGTGATACGTTACGAATGCTCAGAAAGATAGAGCAACTGCGACGAACACGTCAATGGAACGGCAAAATAATCATCGGTGGTCCGCATACTAAGGTTGCGCTTGACACGATTCCGGATTTTGTGGATTACGTCGTTCAGGGCGAAGGTGAGCAGGCAATTGTTGATATTGTTGAAGGTAAGGTTTCTGACCGTTTGGTTAAATATCCGCGGATAAAAGACCTTGATATACTGCCTGCACCGGCCTGGGACTATTTCGCGAAACTGCCTTACGACTGGAAGATGAGCTTTATTGACGAAGAACCTGTCTTTGCGATGAACACAAGCCGGGGTTGTCCCTTCAGTTGTCAGTTCTGTTCGGTTGGTTCCATCTGGGGCAGGCAGTACACGCATTTCAGCGCCGAAAGAATAGTGGATGATGTTGAACATCTCATCAGAGCCTATGGCGCAAGAGGAATATATTTCCGTGAAGATAATTTCACTTTGAACCGTGCAAGGTTGGAGAAGTTCTGCAATTTCCTGATAAGCAAAAAGACTAATATCAGTTGGGTTTGTGAATCGCGTGTCTCGAATCTTGACGCAGACATAATCAATTTGATGGTCAGGGCCGGGCTCAAAGGCTTTTACTTCGGCGTTGAGAGCGGCTCGCAAAGAATACTGGACTTAGTAGAAAAGGGTATCACCGTAGAGCAAACCGTTAATGCTTTCAGGCTTTGTCACGAGGTGGGCATAAAAGCTGCGGCCAGTATTATAGTCGGTGTGCCCGGCGAGACGCAGGCAGATATAGATGCGACGGAAGATTTGCTGGCTAAGATAAAACCCGATATAATTTGGCGGTGCATCTTTGTCGGTATCCCTGACAGCAAGCTTTATAAGCACTGTATTGATAACAAGCTTTATGAATATATCGATGACAGAGGCCTGGTCTATCCTCAGGGCTACAGCGACAGAGCGAAAAAGTATTACAGCGCGCGGCCGAGTGCATTCATACCAATGGATGAAGCCTACAAAGATATGACAAATCGGCCTAAAATAAGCGTACTAATGGCGGCTTACAATTGTGAGCGATTCATCGGCCAGGCGTTGGACAGTATTTATAGTCAGACATTTCAGGATTTCGAGTTAGTCATAGTTGACGATGCAAGTACGGACAAAACTTCAGAGATAATCCTCGATAAGAAAGACAGTCGAACCGTAATATTTCGAAACTCACAGAACCTCGGATTGACCAAGTCGCTAAATATCGGAATAAGACTGTGCCGCGGCGAATTCGTTGCCCGCATGGACGCTGATGACGTATCTTATCCTGAGCGATTCGAAAAACAGATGAGGTTTTTTGAAAGTCATCCCGATGCGGTCGTGTTGGGTTGCTGGTGTGACCGAATTGATGAGAAGGGCAAAAAAATCGGGGCATATGACACCATGCCGACTGAAGATGAGCCACTGAAGCAGCAACTGCTTTCCTATAATTCGATAGCTCATGGTACAGCGATAGTTCGTCGTGACGCTCTTGTTAAAAGTGGTGGATACAATGAGGAATTCAAACGCTCGCAAGACCATGATTTGTGGCTGAGATTGTCTGAAACGGGTAAGTTGTATAATTTGCCGGAATACCTCTACGCTCTCCGGACGTGGAGAAGCAGCATTACAACAACTACTTTCGAGGAGCAACGAAGATACAGTCAATTGGCTATGCAGGAAGCTATGGCTCGGAGATCCATGCTGCCTAACGACAAAAATATCTCTTCGGTAAAACTATTCTTCAAGGCAAAAGAGGAGTTTGCCTCAAGCAATTTTGAAGAAGCATTTAAAAATATACACCAATATAGAACGACAATTGACTACGGAGATTTCCCCAGGCTTGTTAAGTCTGGGAAAACAGATGATATTGAAGTGTCGGTTGTAATTGTCACATTCCACCGGACAAGGGACGTTAAAAACTGTATTGAATCAGTCGATAAACAACAAACGCCTCGTAGCGAATATGAAATAATTGTCGTTGATAACGGCTTTACCGATGAAAGCACCATCAAACCAATTTGCGACCAGTATATAAAATGTCCGGTTAACCTTGGCCTTTCCGAGGGAAGAAATATCGGCGCGGTTTTTACAAAGGGCAAAATCATCTCTTTTCTTGATGATGATGCTTTAGTTGGGCCTGATTATATATCATCTATTAGAAAAGCTTTTGCAATATATGACATCTTTGGATTCCGCGGAAAAGTATTGCCGATAACCGATACTGAAGCAAACCGTCAGGCTTACAATTACGACCGTGGTGATGAGCCTTTCTGCACTTTCTGTGACCAGGAGGGTGTCTCTGCTTTTCTAACAGATGTCTACTTGAAAATGGAAGGTATGGACCCTTTGCTTTTCGGAGCCGAAGGTTCTGATTTGAGTTATAGAATTGGCAAAAAATACAAATGTTTTAATAAGATAATTTACTGGCCGCGAACTGTTGTCTATCACGATGCTACAACCGGTGCAGCCAAAAAAGCCAGGCAAGAGCTGTACAAATTAAATGAAAAATACCTGAATCTGAAACTTGGTATCAGTTTTTCAGCAGCGAGGCGGGAAGTGGAGAAAAAAAATCTGCCCGTAAGGTCCAGCGCAGGCAATGAACCTTGCGTGATTGCGCAGAAGCCGAAAAGAGGAAGCAGATTTTCGTTTGTAATGATAGTCCTTAACGGGATGCCGTTCATTGAGTACAGCCTCAAAAGCATTTATGATTTTGCGCATGAAATAATTATCGTTGAAGGAGCTGTTAATGATTGTGTTTTCGCGGCCAATCCCGACGGCAACTCGACCGATGGTACTGTTGAGTTTATAAAGTCGTTCCCTGACCCGGGTGGGAAAATCAAACTTATTCAGGGCAAATGGCCGGAAAAGTGCGAGATGCAGAATGAGGCGTTGAAGTATGTTACCGGTGATTATGTATGGCTGATAGATTCTGACGAAATTTACAAGGGTGCGGACCTTGAGAGGATAAAAAATATTCTTAAAGATGACCCTTCAATTACACAGGTCAATTTTCTCCTGAACAATTTCTGGAAGGGGCTGGATTACATTTTTACTTCACAAAAGTTTTATGACCCTCGGAATCATTGCCGGAGAGTGTTTAAATATATGCCGGGTGCCGTTTTTACCACTCACCGTCCGCCAACGATGACTTGGCCGAGAAACGATAAAACGACGGAACAAATGAAGCTTTTGGATGGTACAGCTACAAAAGAGATGGGGGTAGTGATTTATCATTACAGTTATATACTGGATAAACAGGTAAAACAGAAAATCGAGCTTTATCAAAAATATGGCTGGGGAAAGCACTGGGGTGTTGACCTTGGGCAATGGTATAGTGAATGTTTTCTGAAATGGCAGCCGTGGAACCGCGAGGAAATTGATGCCAGGTACCCAATCTGGACAGGTGATAAAAACTCCCATACCGAACCATTCGAAGGAACGCACCCTGAAGTAATGATGGATTTTGTGCTTAAAGAAGCAGCCGAGCCTTCCAACGGCAGAGCGATGGAGCATGTAATTGCTGCCATAGAGCAACTTAAGAGCAGGTTTTCGAGTGAGAAGATATCGGCAATTGAAACCGGTACGATTCGCAGCTTTTACGAAAAGCATTTCAGCACTTATCATATTTCGCGTTCACTTGGCGATAGAGGCAGGCTCATATCTGTTGATATAAGCGAAGATTCTTTGAGAGTAAGTAAACAGCTTTGCTATAGGTCAACAAATATAGAATTTGTGCAGTCAGATTCAATTAAATATCTGAGTGGATTAGAAAAACAGAAATTTCACTTTGCACTTCTGGATTCTGTTAATGACAAGGATTTTATCTTTAATGAATTCCGGTTGATTGTACCTTTGATGGTCGAGGGCGGGGTAGTGATTATAGATGATGCAGGTATTTCTCCTGTGAATCATCAGGTTGATATTTCTTTGTCTGCTCAGAAAGGCCATAAAGTCTGGGAATTTGTTCAGTCATGCGGGATAAAATCGGAATTACTGACGACTCCTCGTAATCATGGGACGCAGATTAAGATAGAAATGACTGCAGATAATATACATAAGATAAACGCCGGTCTTTGTAGAGCCAGTGGAGATATACGGAAGGTGCTTATAGTTCGCAGTGATTCCATCGGGGACCTGGTGATATTCGGCGGTTCGTTTCAATATTACAGGCAGTTATATCCCGGTTGCCATATTACTCTTGTTGTTACTGATGCTGTTGGGAATTTAGCCCAGATTAATCCGTATATAGATGAAATTATAACTTTTAACCGTACTAAAATTGCATTTGACCAGGAATATGCTGCTCAGTTTATACGTCAGATACAGGCAGGAAAATATGACGTTACGATTTGCCCGGCCCATTCGAGAGACAGGGTCAGTGACTTTATTGCTATGAACAGCGGGGCTAAGGAGCGGATTACCACTTCAGGTGATACCGCCAATCAGACTACTGAGCAGATAGAACATAACAACAAGTACTTTACAAAGATATTGCCTGCCTGCGATGGGATTAAGCTGGAAACGTTCCGAAACGAAGAGTTCTTAAGAAATCTGGGCGCAAAAATAGAGGAAGAATATACGCCCATGGCGTGGTTTACAAAGGATGAGACTGATTTTGCAGCAAGTTTGTTAGAGCAAATCAACGTACAAAATCCGATTCTTGTTGCCCCATTTGCTCAATCTGTCATCCGTGATTGGCACATACAAGGTTGGGCAAAGTTAATTTCCAGTCATAAAGATATTCCTATTGTTATTTGTGGCCTGGAAGCAAACAGGCTAAATGCGGATAAGATAATTGCGCTTACAGACCATCCGAATGTCCATAATCTTTGCGGTAAGACATCAGTCAGGCAACTGGCAGCTCTCATTTCGAAGTCGAGATTATGCGTAAGTCCCTGTTCGGCTCCTGCCCATCTCGCTGCTGTTGCGGGTTGCCCCCATGTAGTGTTAGTAGGCGGGGGACACTTTGGAAGGTTTTGGCCTTATAGTAAACTGACAAGGATGGTTTACAAAGAAATGGATTGTTTCGGCTGTAACTGGAGGTGCAAGTATGGGAAAGATATTAAGTGCTTAAAGGATATTTCATTCGAGATGGTCGAAGAAGCCGTTCGGTCCTGTCTTGGCATAGACAGCAAACCTGCAGTTGGCCAGCCAGAAGAAGTGAGGTCGGATAACAGGGCATATCAATATCTTGTCTCCGCTATAGTATCCACTTACAATTCAGAAAAATTTATTCATGGTTGTCTCGAAGACCTGGAGCGTCAAACTATCGCAGACAAGCTTGAGATTATAGTTGTTAACAGCGGCTCAAAGCAAAATGAAGAGGCGGTAGTCAAAGAATTTCAGCAAAAACACGACAACATAAAATATATAAAGACACAACACCGCGAAACCATATATCAAGCCTGGAACCGAGCCATCAAAGCGGCATCAGGTAAATATATAGCAGTCGCAAATACCGATGACCGTAGAAGAAAAGATGCGATAGAAGTGATGGCAAATGTCCTTGAAGCTAACCGCGATATTGCGCTTGTATATGCGGACCAATATGAGACATCTAATGAAAACGAAACGTTTGAAAACATTACGGTCGGCAAAAAGAATATTTACCCTGACTTCGAGCAGGACGTATTTCTTGATCTTGGTTGGTGCAATATGGGTTCACAGCCGATGTGGCGAGCCGAGATTCATAAGGAGATAGGGGATTTTGACGGGAATTTTGAAATTGCGGGCGACTATGACTTTTTGCTTAGGGTTTGTGAAAAATATAGGTGTTTTCATGTTCCACAGGTGCTCGGTACGTTTTACCGTTCTGCCGGTAAGACAGTTAGTTGCAGTAATAGATTTAGACTTAGTGTAGTAGAAAATCCTCTCGCAAAGGCGCGGTCATTGGTTCGAAAAGGCATAAAATGTATTGAAAAGGAAGCTTATCATCTTGGGATTGAATATTTGCAGAAAAGTTTGCAATGCTGGCCGAGCAGGGAAGCTGTCGAACACATTCAAATAGTGGAAGAAAAAACAAGCCAAAGAACAGGTGCAAATACTGATATTAGATTTGATTATTTGTCGTCTGTGTGGGATTGGCCGAAGGAAATGTCAGCAGTGAGCAAAGCCAGAACTGTTGATAGAGAATTCAATGACGCAAATTCCTGCAAATATCTTTTAAGTGTAGTGATTGCAGGATGTAAGTCTGTTGAAGAAATTAAAAGCTGTCTTGAGCAATTAGCCGCACAGAATATTGCGGCTGGGATTGAAGCGCAACTTATTGTCGAACAAACGCCTCAATACTATGAAGTGCCTGAAAAGTATGAACATAAATTTGCGAATCTTGCATATGTTAAAATAGACCGGGGGGAGAATATTTGGAGTGGAGTCAACCGTGCACTTAAATCGTCTGCCGGCAGATTTGTGACCATACTGAAACCTGGTTACAAATACAGTTATAGCGGCTTCGAAAAAATGGTCAGAACACTTGAGCAAGACATTTCTGAAGCAGCCGTATATACGTCTGCCATAAGAAGTGGAGGGATTTGTGAAAACAATATAAAGCCGGAAGAATTATTTGATGAAGACTTCAACGCCGGTCGATTAATGTGGCGGCGTTGTTTGCATGAGAAATATGGCTGGTTTGATGAAAGCTTCTTTATAACAGCAGAATATGAATTTTGGTGTAGAGTGGCCCAGGACTATTGTTTTGCCCGTGCGTCGGATATTCTTGAAGACTGCCCCCGACAAGACATCGAATATGATTTAGACCTGGGTTTTGAAAACGGCCTGATAAAAAAAGTGTATCAATATGCAAAGCTATGCTCGATTCATGTTGACTCTGACGGGATTAGTAATCATGCGATTTTCTCAAGATGGTTCGAAGTAAATATTCTTAAGAAAAGAACATGGGAAAAGCTGCACAACAGAAAATATGACCCTATAAGAAATATTGAAGATAGACGAAGAAGCTCCATTTCGCCGTCACTTTCAATAATAATTGTAACTCATGACAGAGATAAGGCTTTGGCACAGAGCCTTGAGGCTTTGTCACAACAATCGGAAAGTAATTTTGAGGTTATAATAGTAAATAATGGTTCTTCTACGCTTGACGAGGCCGCGCACAACAATCTTGACGTATGCTGGATTGAGCTCGACAATAACTATGGTCCCTCTTTTGCCAGAAACGTGGGAGCGGCGCATAGCCGGGCGCAATATATCGCCTTTCTTGATGATGACGCCGTAGCGGATTGCGACTTTGTAAAGAACGTAATCCGTCACTTTGAGGCTGACAACATTATCAGTCTCAGAGGCAGGATATTATCACCGTGCGGCGGCTATGTGCCGGATATGTATGACCTTGGAGACGAAGCAATTCCTTATGCCGCAGATATGGAGGGTAATTGCGCGTTCAGGAAGGATGTATATGTTCAGGCGGGCGGTTTCAGCGAATGGCAGTTTCACGGTGAGGGTATCGATTTATCCTACAGAATATTCAAAAGTACCGGCGAAGATGTCGACTGCATGTTTTATTTCCCGGACGTAGTTATATATCATCAGCCTTACGGCAATCAACTCTATCGCCTCGAAAGAGTCGTAAGAGCCGATTTTATGGAAAAGTTGATGAAGGAAAAGAATCCGGGTATCGAAAGGTATCTTGATTACATGTTTAACTTTTATCCGGTCAACAGGAAAGATATCGAAAATAAACTTGGCAGGATGTTTAACAACGCCTCGTTCCTTCTGGATAAGAAGCCGGACCGGGCTCTGGAATGGGCAAAGATGGCCAGGAAGAATTTTCCCGATGCTCTCGGGCCTCGCTTTATCCTGGGTTCGGCTTATTTTAAGCTTGGAGATTTAGAAAAGGCCCGGGATGAGTTACATTCGTTATTTTTAGTGATTGAAGAAATACTTGCGCAAAAGACGGAGCAATCGCGTGATATATTAGCCGAGAAGAAGGAATCTATAGCCGATATGTTTTTGCAGACAGTATCACGGCTTAGCCAGTGTTGCTCACGGCTGGGCGATTACAATATGGTCAAATCGGTGTATGAGCGGGCTTTGCAGAACACTCAGGTCGGGATACCTTCCGGTCAGCGTAGTAGTATGAAAGCCTTGTTGCAGAAATTAAACTCTATGCCTCTATCGCAAATACCTGCTGTATCGCTGGAAGAATCAATAAGTGTTTCTCCAGCTATACCACAAAAGGAATATTTAGTTTCCGCTATTGTCTCGACATATAACGCGGAAGAGTTTATCCGCGGCTGTCTTGAAGACCTGGAGAATCAGACGATAGCCGACAGACTCGAGATTATCGTTGTTAACAGCGGCTCCCAACAGAATGAAGAGGCGATTGTAAGAGAATTTCAGGAGAAATACGATAATATAGTGTATATCAAGACCGAACAAAAAGAGGGTGTTTATTCGGCCTGGAATCGGGCAATAAAAGCTGCAAGAGGCAGGTTTCTAACTAATGCTAATACTGACGACCGGCATCGCAGGGATGCTCTTGAGATTTTGTCAAACGAGTTGATAAATAATCCTGAAATTGCCCTTGTGTACAGCGACCAAATATGTACGGAAACGCCCAACGCTACTTTTGAGAAACACCATGCAGTTGAAACTCATCCACAGCCGGATTACAGCCGTGAAAGACTACTTTTGGGTTGTTGTGTAGGTTCTCAGCCGATGTGGCGTGGCTCGCTGCATGAGGAATTAGGTTATTTCGATGAGACGCTGGATTGCGCGGCCGACTGGGATTTTTGGCTGCGTGCTTCTGAAAAATATAACTTCAAGCGCATTCCGGAATTTCTCGGGCTTTATTATTTCAACAGGGAAGGTATCGAGCACGGCAACATGTTTCACAGCTATTACGAGCGATACGTAGTGGGAAGGAGATACGGCACCGAATACATCTCTACGTTAAATACATATGAGACCAAAAGAAACTGGCTCGTCTCCGTGATTTTGCCTGCGTACAATGCGGAAGAGTATATAAGCCAGGCTATTGAATCTGTACTGATTCAGAACTACAGGCACTTCGAGCTGGTGATAATCAACGACGGTTCTACCGACAGAACGGAGCAAATAATCCACAGTTATAAAGATGAACACATAAGATACTTCAAACAAGCCAATCGAGGTCTGGCGGCAACGCATAATGCAGGCATCCGACAATCACGCGGCGAATTTTTGATAAAGGTCGATGCCGATGACTTTATCGCTGTTGATTTTATCGGCAGACATCTTAACGAGTTCTACAATCACCGGGATGCCGATTTAGTTTACTGTGATGATTATCTTGTTGAGGAAGATGGTAAACCCATTCGGATAATCGAACGGCCGGAATATGCCGACCGCAGGATTCTTATCCGGGATTTATTCCGTGCGGGATTTCCTGTTGTTCCCTTCAGAACGTGTATTCGAAAGCACGTATTCGATAAAATCGGTTTGTTCGATGAGACCCTTCGGATCGGCGAAGATTATGATATGATGAAGCGATTTGTAAAGGCGGGGCTGAAGGCCCAGCACTTAAAAGCTGCTTTGTATTACAGGCGGATGACTTCTGAGAGCCTGTCACGGCAATACAGTATAAATAAGGCGCGAGCTCATTTTGGGATTGTGAAAAGTTACGCCGAGACCTTCTCGCACGATGAGCTGTTTCCCGGGGTGAAGTGGGAGTTGATTCCATCTGTAATGAGGCAATTACATTTTAAATGTCTGGTTGCTATGAACTTTATTTCTCTGGGCCGGACCTATATTGAGACGAATCTGCCGAGTTATGCCAGGGCGGCACTGGAGAGCGCAGGTGAACAGCTCAGCAACTGTCTTGAAATCGACCCAGGCAACGACAGTGTAAAAAAACTTATAGACAGATGTCGACAGCTTGAAGAAAATCTGCCACAGGATGTTTTGATGAACATTTAGTACTCCGGCGGCGTATGTCGAATCTATGAATACAAAAGGTGTTATATGAAAGCATTGGTTACAGGCGGAGCGGGTTTTATCGGTTCGCACCTGGTGGAAAAACTGCTGCAGGCCGGTCACGAAGTGGCGGTTATAGATGACCTCAGTACGGGCAGTGAGAAAAATCTGCAATCAGTAAAAGATAATAAGCTCTTTAGTTTCGTACAGGACACTGTGCGTAACGCCCGGACAATGGATTCCCTTATAAAACAATGTGATGTTGTTTATCACCTTGCAGCGGCGGTTGGCGTGCAGCTCATCGTCGATGAGCCGGTGCGGACTATCGAAACAAATATTCACGGCTGTGAGGTCGTACTGGAAAATGCGAATAAATACGGGAAGAAAGTGTTGATAGCTTCCAGCAGTGAGGTTTACGGCAAGAGCGAGGCGATTCCGTTTTCAGAAGACGACGACGCAGTGTTTGGCAGCACACGATTTGCGCGATGGTCTTATGCGTGCAGCAAGGCTATAGACGAGTTCCTGGCGTTTGCTTATCGGGACCAGTTCGATCTTCCGGTGGTAGTTGTACGGATTTTCAACACCGTCGGTCCGAGACAGGTCGGCCAATACGGCATGGTGGTGCCGCGATTTGTGACCAGCGCACTCAAGAATGAACCCGTTCATATTTACGGTTCCGGAAAACAAAGCCGCTGCTTTGCACACGTAAGTGACGTGATTGGCGGATTTGTTGCTTTGATGGATTGCGATGAGGCTGCGGGTGGTGTTTATAACATAGGCTCGAATGAGGAGGTGACGATTGAAGCACTTGCCGAAAAGGTTATTGAATTAACCGGCAGCAGCAGTGAAAAAAAATATCTGTCTTATAAACAGGCTTACGGAAAGCCGTTCGATGATATGATGCGACGGGTGCCATGCCTCGACAAGATTAAGACGACAGCGGGTTATATACCCCAAATGTCACTGGAACAGACGCTGCGGAGTGTAATAGAAGATATAAAATCGAAGCTTTGACAGAAGTCCGGTAACTTTTAATGCCGGCGAATAGATACGGTAAGAAAAGGCATTATGACATTCGGTAGTTAAGACGGCTTCTGATATCGGCGAAATTAGCTGTATTGGAGGCATCTTTGGGAATTTCTATAAAAGTATAATTGCGGGAGACGGCAATGTCCACGATACAGCTTCCCGGGCTTGCGACGGGCATAGATACACAGGCGTTGATTGCACAGCTTATGGCGATTGAGCGGCGTACGGTGACGATGTATGAAACCCGCAAGGAGACCTGGGACGAAAAGAAAGATGCACTAAGTGATATTGAAAGCAAACTCAGCGCGCTGCGGACGACGGTAAGTGATTTGTCCGATGAGAACAAGCTTCGGGCCTATAACGTGGCCAGCAGTGATTCGGACATAATTACAGCAGAAGCTTCATATAATGCCTTCGAGGGCAATCATTCGATAGTTGTTAATCAATTGGCTGCCGCCGAGCGCTGGGTCCATACTGGCGGACTGGAATATGCTGAAGACTATGTCGGAGAGGGTACATTCATCTACTCATATAATCACGAGGAAGCGATTATTAGCACGACCGCAGAGACTACGCTAACTGATTTGGTGGGCCTGATAAACAACGACGCCAATAATCCGGGTGTAACGGCCGGTCTGCTTTATTATAACGATGCTTATCATCTTGTACTGAGCGGCAACGATGCCGGTACGGATTACGAGATTTCGGTTAATGCCAGCAGTACCGAGTCATGGCAGATGGACTGGGAGTTTATGGTGGATGGAAGTAATGCCACGCTCGGTACGAAGATTACTGAGCTTGACCAGTTCGACGGGACACTCGGAGCGTCGGACACGATTACCATTTCGGGCACAGACAAAAGCGGCAACCCCATCACAAATGTAGTATTAACCGTAACCGGGAATACACGAATCGAGCACCTGATAGGCGAGATAAACGACGCTTTTGACGGAATAGCGAAAGCATCGTTTGAAAACGGCAGGATTATTCTGACCGATGACACTTATGGTGCAAGTGATATATCAATTGACCTTGACTTTACAAGCAGCACGGCCACACTGACATTACCCACTGAAACAACGGACTGGGATATCACCGAAGGCGAGAGTACGTTTGCATCACTAACCGGTTTTGAAGAGGCCGACTTTACCGAAACACAGCAGGCGCAGGACAGCCAGATTAAGGTCGATGGCTGGCCGCCGGCAGCCGAGGACTGGATTACACGAAGCTCTAATACAATTGATGACGTTCTGTCCGGCGTGACGCTTCATTTGCATGATACTACGGATGAAAACGGTGAACAAATTACCCTGACCAGGGATGTGGCCTCGATAAAAGAAAAGATTAATAAGTTTGTCGAAGCTTATAACGAGGCCGTAACTTATATTAAGGAAAAGACCGGCTACAACGACGTGCTCAAAACAGCCGGTGTTCTTATGGGTGATTTTGTTGTCAGGACCATAAAAGAGCAGATAAGCTCGCCGCTGTATTCACGGACCAACGGTTTTGTCGAGGATTTAGACACTTTCCTTACGCCCGGCCATATTGGTTTTGAGCTTGACCGCGACGGGATGCTTTCATTTGACTCAGACGAGTTTGACGAGGCGATAGCCGAGGATTATCGGGGTGTTCTGTCCCTGCTCGGTGCGGACAAGAGCGGCAGCAGCGATAGTACCAACATCAAGTTCTACGGCGCCAGCAGCGATTATACAACCGCCGGCAGCTATCAGGTCAAGGTAGTCTATGATGGTTCAGGTAATCTGTCCGAAGCGTATTTCAAACTTTCAACCGAAAGTGACTCGGCGTATCGAGCGGCCACTATTGTAGATAATGTGATTGTCGGTAACAGTACGTTTGATGATAACGGTAATCCGGTTTACGGGGAGAACGGCCTTCAGGTAACCGCGCCGACTACGGGCACACCCGGCAGCACGATATACGCCGCGATACGGGTAAAGCAGGGTTTTACCGGCGCCATAGAAGATATGCTTGACGGGATGCTCAAGGCCACCACCGGTGCGATTCAAATCGACCAGGAACATGTAAGCGACCAGATAAAGATGCTGCAGGATAAGATTGATACCGAAGAGAAACGCCTTGAGGCAAGGGAGGAAAGGCTTATAGGTCGTTTTGCGCGGCTGGAGAAATCGCTCTTGCTGCTTCAGAGCCAAATGAGCTATCTGGGCCTGGGATAAAATCAGGCTGTAGTGGTTCAGGCTGTCTGAAGTAAAAATGAGGGCGTGAGCATTCGGCAGGCTGTCTTGTTCAATTCGTAGATTAAGTTATCCAGTTTTTGATTTGCGGAGGTGTTTTTTGCGCCAAAGAGCATAGCTTTCGTGAAAAACTCGGACATCTGCTGCTCGACAGCGGCATCAGGAGCATAGACTATAATATGGTCATAGAGTTTTTCTGCTTTGGTAAATAATTGTCGCAGAATGTGTGTTTTTGCAGACGCAAGACGTTTACCTGAGATAAGTGAGATGTTTTCAATACATGTTTTAACTGCGCTCGAATCGCAATTACCTGTTTCAAAGACCCGCTGAACGGCGGAGCGTTTCAGGTCGAAATCAATTATCAGGGTCTTAAGTCCCCTTGTCGCCAGACGTACGGCAACATTAACGGGAATTGTTACAGGAGCATATTGCGACCCGGATCCGGCCATAAGGAGTACTTTACCGGCGCCGGATTCGGCCAGCATATTTGTCATACAATCGTACGCAGCTTCATCATCGAAATCATTACAATCGAATAGAGGAGTGTCATCGGCTTTGTACTGTTGCGGTGCAGGACTCGTCGGCGGTCGTATATCGCTCGATAAAGGAGTTTGATAGTCGTCTCTTTGTACATGGGCTACTTCACGTGCAACGACCTTTATTCGCTGCTGAAACTGCTCTTCAGTCATACGGCTTCGCTGTGATGACATAAGGATTATTTTACATGTCAGATGAGAAACTGCGAAGACAACTAAAAAGGCCGGCAACTGAATGACTACGATGGCCCCTGTAGCGAAACTTATGAGAGTTTTGCCGGCAAGTACCGCTCCGAAGAGGCTCAGCATAATAACCGCTGATATCAGTACGCAGAGCCATAGGGCCAGACTGCCGAAGGAATGGATAGCGTAAAGAAATCCTTTTTCTTTTGCCGCCAGATTTTCCTGTTCGTTCTCAACAGTGGCAAAATTAAATTCGTCGCCGGGTTGTTCAACGGCGGCAACTTCATCAAGGTAGGTGTTACTGCTTAGCAGCAGCTTACTTGTTGATTTTGCAGTAAATATAAGTAGGGCAATTGATACTGCTGTAAAGGCAGCGGCGCTAAGCGATGTCGGCAGAGCGTCAATTACTATATTATTTAACCGTGCTGCGTGTGTAGTAATCAGGCCGGTATCTCTAATGATTAGAAGCTTTGCCGAGGCGATGGCTGTTGTCAGAAGTGACGTAACAGCGATAACCGCCAGAAGAGGTAAACCGGTCAGTTCGTCAGGTTTCCTGTTACGGAAACAGATGACTATGACTGACGCCGACAAGGCCAGGCTGAAAATCATGAGCAGGTCAACGAGGGCGGGGATTTTAGGGAAAAGCAGACCGGCAAGCAAAGAGATAGCACCTGCGAGAAAGAGCAGGTTATTTTGTCTGCTCAATCTTTTATAGTCGTTGACACCAACCTTATTGTTGTCAGATTTTGCCATTGATTTTTTATGCTCTGTTTCGTTTGAGTCTGTAAACCAGGGCGAGTATTTCAGCAACGGCGACATAAAGCTCCTGCGGTATAGGCTGACCCGGCTGGAGTGTATTGTAAATGGTCCTGGTCAGTTCTGGTCTTCGCAGTATCGGTACGCCGTAAGCACGTGCCACCTCGCGGATTTTTTCAGCCATGTGGTCAACACCCTTGGCCAGCAGCATAGGGCGATCCATCGTCTTGGATTCATAGCGGATGGCCACTGCGTAGTGGGTCGGATTGACGAGCACGACGCTTGCCTTGGGAACTTCCTGAACGATTCGCTTCAGGGCGGTTTCGAATTGGATTCTTCGGATTCTGGCTTTTATTTCCGGTGAGCCCTCGGTTTCCTTGCGTTCGTCTTTGACCTCCTGTTTGGTCATCTTGAGGTCCTCGATGTATTTCCATTTCTGCCAGGCCAGGTCTGCCAGCGCAACAACCAGAAGTGCAATGCAGACTCGAATCATCATCCCCAAAATCAATTGCGCCATTGCGACTAAGATTTGTGTTGACCATACCCACCGTAAAGCAGCCAGGTCTTCGATTTTGTTTCGTACATAGAACCAGACGACCACGCCGACAAACACAAGCTTGCATATTGAAAAGATGAGCTTGACAAATGATTTTGCGTTAAAGAGTTTGCCAAAACCAGCGGCGGGATTAATCGCGCTGAGCTTGAATTGAATTGCCTTTGCGCTGAAGTTAGGCCCAGAGACAAAAACGTTGCCTGCTATACCTGCTACAAGCAGTGCAGCAAGAATTGGGGCTGTTATCAATAGTACACCGGTGAGCTTTGTATTTACAAAACTCATAAAAGATTGTGTGCTGGTGAAGACGTCGTTGTTGGCTGAAAATCCCTGCCGCAGTTCTTTTGTGACCCAGTTCAGAAGGTTCGGCCCCATCAGGGCAACGGCGGTCACCATCACGACGAGCGTAACGAGAGAGCTGAACTCCATACTCTGCGGGACCTGGCCCTGCTCGCGGGCCTTTTGGATTCGCCGCGGTGTCGGCTGTTCTGATTTATCGGCAGCGGTTTCAGCCATTGTTATTCATAGAGATCGTTATACATTCATATAGGCAGCAGCTTGTTCATCCACTCGGCAAACTCGGAGACAAAACCATTGATAAACGGAATAAAAACCATCGTCATAATAAGCCCCAGACCGACCCGCATAGGCAGAGAGATGAACAGGATGTTCATTTCCGGCGCTACTCTTGCCAAGACTCCGAGTGCAACCAGCAGCAACAAAAAGGCGGCGAGCAGCGGAGCAGCCAATCTGAGGGCGGCGATGAGCATTGTCGAGCCGGACTCCATTACGCCTGCGGTCAGTATAGAGATGCTTGGCACGTTTCCGGCGGTGAAGACATCATAACTGCGAGAAATTGTCAGTATGAATAAATGATGGCCGTTGGCGGCGAGAAACATAATTATGAACAGCATCTCGAGCAGCATACTGAGCGGTTTTGCCCTTTCCCCGGTCATCGGGTCGACTATGTTGGCCAGTGCAAGACCCATCTGTCTTTCTATGATTCTTCCGTAAAGGCCGACCGCAGCAAAAACAAGGGCAAGGATTAATCCCAGGGCCAGGCCGTATGTAGCTTCCATCCCGAGGAGCAGCATTATCTGAAGCGGTGAATCTGACGCGACGCTTATCCGGGGAGATTTTACCATAAAAAAGAAAATAGTCAGCAGCAATACGGTAGCAGCCTTTATACGAACAGAGATAGTTTGCCAGCTGAATACAGGAACGACCAGGATCAGAGCTGAAACCCTCGTCAGGACCATCGCGAAAATGAGCAGTTTTTCGGTTACAGGGTCCATGGCTATTGTGCGATGTGTTCAATCTGACTGAAGACTTCGGTGGTGAATCGCAGGATAACGTCGAGCATCCAACCGCCCAGTATCAATAATACCATGCCCACAGCGAGCAGTTTTGGTACGATGGTCAGACTCATATCGCGTATGGATGTTACCGCCTGGAGGAGCGTTACAACCAGGCCGACAGTTATGCAGGTAAGAAGTATCGGAGCTGAGATAAGAAGAGCTGTTTCGAGAGTATGGCGGCCAAGATAAAGGGCGTAGTTGCTGTCCATATTGTTTTCTCCGAAAGAGTCTAATGGAAACTGAGGCTCAGGCTCCTTGCAATCAGGCCCCAGCCGTCAACCAGAATGAACAAGATGAGCTTGAGCGGCAATGAAATCATCATCGGCGGCAGCATCATCATACCGGCAGACAGGAGCACACCGGCGATGACCATATCAAGCAGCAAAAACGGAATAAACAACAGGCAGCCGATTTCAAAGGCTGTTCGGAATTCGCTGATGATAAAGGAAGGTACTACGATGTGCAGCGGTATGTCGGTTATACTTTGCGGCGGCTGAATATTGGAAATCCTGACAAACAGGGCAAGGTCGGCCTGTCTGGTCTGGTGAAGCATGAATTCCCTTATATGATTCGAAGCCGCCCTTGCCGCTGTACTGAAATCCATCTGGTCGTTTATGTAGGGCTCGATTGCATCTGTATTTATTTTTGAGAAGGTGGGAGCCATTGTAAAGAGCGTCAGGAAAAGGGCAAGACCGACAATGGCGATATTCGGCGGTATAGTTTGAGTAGTCAGTGCTCTGCGGATAAAACCAAGGACGATGATTATCCGCGTAAAGGAGGTCATCATAACCAGAAGGCTTGGAAGTATCGCCAGGCCTGCGAAGATGATTACGAGTTTGACGGGAGTTGACCAGTCCTTACCCTCAGTTTCAGTGGTAGCCGTCTTGTCGATAAGCGTCATCAAATCGGACATACTCGGCATCTGGTTTGATGTTGCCGATGCGGGAGCATTTTCCGCCGCCCGGCATAATCCCGTGAGCAGCAGAACCATCAAACACAATATTACTTTGAAGCGTCCGAGTGACATAGAGCTACTATTTTGGTTTATCCACTGCAGATGAATCGCCGATGTCGCTGTCGAGGTCGGCGATTCTGGTAATAGTAGTCGGCGTTGTTCCGATGATAATATTTTTGTCGCCGACCTTTATAAGATGCAGAGCTTTTCTTGAGCTCAGGTAAAGAGTTTCAACGAGCTTAATCTGACGATTAGGCAGATTTACAATTTTACCGCCGAGTTTTTTAGAGACATAATACGCGGCGGCGCCCAGAGCCAGTACGAGCAGGACAGCCAGCATCATCCTCCAGTATATTCCGCCTGTGTCGAACTGCCGGTTTGTCCCGAAGGCGAAGTTGGGGTCGCGTGCGAATAAGGAATCCGGCAGTGGAGCGGCTGGGTGCAAAGGCTCGTTCGGCGCAGCGGCAGCAAGGCTTGCCAGGGCCGCCAGGGAAAGGGCAACGATTTTTACTGTCTTTGCAGTCACGTTACGTGCGCACCTTCATTTTTAATTAAATAATGCAAACTACGTGCCCGAATCGCAGAATCGGCCATTTCGGTTGAAAAAAGGCATTTTTAGGGTTGCATTTGATTAGTCCAAAGCCGTTGTTGTCGAGAATCTATACAGAATTGCCTGAATGTGTTTTACCTGAGTACGGCGATAACGATTTGGCAGCCCTGCGGGATAGCGTTATTGTCACCGCTCCATATTCTGCCCGGACCTGCACCCCAGGAGTAAACGGCGGGGCGGTATTGTTCGGGGAAGGTTTCCGCGACGAAATCGGCGACTGTCTTTGCACGCAGCGCCGAAAGCGTCCATAGCTGTTTGTTGTCGGAACCTTCCTCTGCCAGTCCCAGCACGTAGAGTTGCGTCGGTTTTGGTTCAAGGTCACGATAGAGATTTTTGCATAGCTCACCGAGTGACTGCTTTGCAGAGGTATCTAATTCGGTACTTGCGGCGGCGAAGTGCACACAGAGCACGGGGAAATCGATTCGTTGGCCGGGTATCTGGCTGGGCATCGTCTTGGCCGCGTTGCGAAGCTGATTGAATAAGCGACGTGTTCTTTCTTCCCTGGCATCTAAGGTCCGTTTGTTCCGAGTGTCTTCAGGATTTCGAATCGGATGTTTTGTTTTGGGATTTGTAAATTCAATAGCCTGGTCCTTGCCGATAAGCATACCGAGGCCGAGTCCCTTGAGTGATTCTACAAAAGAGTCTCTTCCGGTATTGAACAGCTCGGGGTCCTGGGTAGTGGCCAGGCTCAGGAGCATTACGAAGAAGGTCAGCAGCAGGGTAACCATATCGCTGAAGGTTACAATGTAGCCGGGCACCTTCGGGCCGCTATCGCCGGATTGTGTTTTTTTTCTTCTCAATTACACAGGCTCCGTTGCAGGAGAACTATTTCGAGCAGCCGCTGCGGCTGGTTGTCTTTTTCGGTCAGGCTGAACAATTCGAAGGCCGTCTGGCCCACGGTGGACCCCGCCGAAACACTGAAGCGGTCTATATCCAAACCGTGCTGACTTGTCAGATGTTCGATGATTGCCCAGGCGCGTGCCATACTTAGTTCGGGGTCGTTTTGCTGCGGATTATTTTCGCTGATTACTATGTTTTCGGGCATGTCTTTAATAAAGCGGGCTAATGTCGAAAGTATTTCACGGCCTTGCTGTGACATTGCTGTGCCTTTTCCCCAGAAGACTTCATCCGACCTTATCAGAAAGACCTTGTGCTTTTTATAATCGTTTGTGTGTGTTTCGAGAAGTGCTCCTTCGGAGCCGTCTTCATAAGTAGCTTTTTCGCTGCCTTTTTCGATATCCTCGACGTAGCGGAGCTGTTCGATTTCAAGCAGCGATTCCTTGCTTGAGCGAATTCTTGAGTGAATTGTCGGAAAGGCGTCACAGTATATGACGCGTAGTTTTTTGAATACTCTCTCATCGAAGCTGGAGAAGGTCAGCAGTAGGACAAAGAACGTCAGCAGCAGCGTCATGCAGTCGCTGAATGTTACCATCCATTCCGGCGCACCCGGGTCTTCGTCTTGAGGAGGCTCTGGTCTTTCTCGCGCCATTAAACATTAGCCTTTACTTCTTCTCGTCTGCTTTGTGATACGAAGGCGTGCATTTTTTCTCTGACGGCCGTTGGATTTTCGCCCTGGGCAATTGCGCAGATTCCCTCGACTAACATTTCCTTGCTGGTGCTCTCAGCCTGGGAATATATACCGAGCTTTCCGGCCAGAGGTAAAAAGATGAGATTTGCGGCAAATGCCCCGTAAAAGGTTGTAAGCAGCGCAGTGGCCATACCGCCGCCAATCTGGTCCGGTGATGAAAGGTTTGTGAGCATTTGCACCAGGCCGATGAGCGTTCCAATCATACCAAAGGCTGGCGCGGCGGCGCCCATAAACTCGAGAATCTTTTTACCAGTCGCGTGCCGCGTTTTGAGATTATCAACTTCGAGGCTCAGGATATTACGAATGGCCTCGTCGTCCTGGCCGTCAACGAGCATCTGCAGACCTTTAACAAAGAACGGGTCGTTCAGTTTTGAGATTTCCTGTTCTAGAGCTAGTGCCCCGTCACGGCGGTTAATGGCGGCGAAGTTCACCATATTCTGAATCAGTTGTGACGACGGCGCTATTTTGCTGACGATGGTCTTTTTGATGACGGCAAATATCCCGAGGAACTGCGGAAGCGAAAAGTGAATCAGTGTTGCGCAGAGCATTCCTCCCATAGTGATAGCCAGTGAGGGCAGGTTGACAAAAATCTGCCAGCTGCCGCCGGAGCCGCCGATAATTGCCGTCATTATAACAAAAAAGCCAAGCAGTATTCCTATTATTGTCGCAATGTCCATGTTACTGTGCGACCTCCCTGATTCTTTTGAGCTCCCGGCTTAATACTGCAGCCAGTTTGGGTTCGGTATTGACCAGCTCAGCCAAAATTTTTGCCTTGGATCTGTCGTTCATGTAATAGAGGATTTTAACTACGTCATCCAGTCCTCCGGACTGCTCTGTATCGAGCTTACTCATATTGGTGAATATTTCTGCGGCACCACCGGCGTTCATCTTGTCATATGTAGCCGCGATACTCGTGAGATTCTGCTGTTCCGAGTTTTTGATTTCGATTCGGGTTTTAAGCATTCTTTCGTGTTCCTGCTTCAACGCTGCGACTGTCGAGGCCAGCTCGGTTCTCAGGTCCGTCAGCTCTTCAATATCCTTCTTCAGCTGGGCCTGGGCGATTCTGACCCTCTCCTCGGTGGAGCTGAGCTCGTTCATTCTCCTGTTGTAATCTCGGATTTTGTCACGAACATCGTAAATGAGTCCTTCGAGCTGTTTTTCCGTTAGTGACAGGTTCGTGTCTTTTGTGCCGAGTGCTTGTGTGATTTTGGCCTGCTCGTTTTCTTCGGCGGCCTTAACGGCTTGTTCCTTAGCCTGCTGCTCGGCGGCGATTTGGGCAGCTTTTTTGCTTCTCATAAAAGACAGACCAAAAGTCGCTGCGAAGCTGACCAAAGCTGCTGCCGCTGTTATGATTATGAACTTTTTACTCACCGGATTTCTCCTTACTTTTTCAAGGCGGCACACGTTTCATTGCTTCGGTCCAAAGTTATGCATTGTGTGTCAATCGGCCTGCGAAACGCATCGATGTGTGCTCGTCCATTTCCTTTTGTTCAAGTCTTTCCTGTTCGATGATAAATTTACGCTTGTCCTGTTCTCTCAGATTTTTAAGTGATTCTGTAAACCGCTTGATTTTTAGAAATTCAGCGGTTAGTCGTTTCTGGTCCATTTCGAGCTGTCGGATTTCATCCTCATACTTTCTTATCAGTTCATCATTTTTTCTCGTACTTTTAAGCAGCAGTTGCTGCCTGTCCAGCCTCTCAGCCGGGTTTTGTTTGGCCACGTTTTCTATCAGGTCCTGCAAAATCCTTTGTTGTGCAAGCATGTTTGCCCTTGCAATGGCGAGTTTTTGGGTTATCCTGAATAACTCGGCCTTTTTTGCCTGCTGTCTTTTCTGGTTAATCTCAAGAACTTTCTGCAGTCGCCAGACGAACTTTTTCATTTTACGTTAGCTTTCCTGTTTTGCATACTGAGCAGCTTATCCCAGGTGTCTGTAATTGCCGTCATTTGCTTTATTGTCTCTTCGAAAGGTGTTCTTCGCCTTACGGGTTGAATTAAAAATTCTCTTATCCTGTCTATAAGTGCAATGGCTCCGTCAATTCGATTATTACTTCCATGCGCAAAAGCGCCGATGTTAATCAGGTCTTCGGCGTCAATGTATGTGGCGTAGATTTCTCGCATTTTCTGTGCCGCGGCCTTGTGCTGTTCTGTTGTTACAGCCGGCATCAATCTGCTGACGCTTCCGAGTATGTCAACGGCGGGGAAGTATCCTTTCTCGGCGAGCTTGCGAGACAATACGATGTGCCCGTCAAGCAGGCTTCTGGCGCTGTCGGCGACAGGGTCGCTCAGGTCGTCGTTTTCGACAAGTACGGTCAGGATGCCGGTAATACTTCCACAGGGGCCTTTGCCGAGTCTTTCTATCAGGCGCGGCATTAGTGAAAAGACGCTCGGACAGTATCCTTTGGCGGCGGGCGGCTCGCCTGCTGCCAGGCCGATTTCACGCTGCGCCTGAGCAAAGCGCGTAAGTGAATCCATCATGAACAGGACGTCTCTGCCCTTGTCTCTGAAGTACTCAGCTATAGTTACAGCCATGAAAGCAGCCTTGACGCGTTGAATCGGCGGGGCATCGGAAGTAGCTACGATTACGACGCTTTTGGCCAGGCCTTGCGGTCCGAGGTCTTCTTCGAGAAACTCTCGAACCTCCCGGCCGCGCTCACCGATAAGGGCAACAACATTCACGGCGGCGTCGGAGCTGTTGGCGATGTCACCGAGCAGGACGCTTTTGCCGACACCGCTGCCGGAAAAGATTCCTATGCGCTGACCTCGTCCGCAGGTTAAGAGGCTGTCGATTGACCTTATACCAAGCGCCAAAGGCTCTTTAATTTTCATCCGGCTCATCGGGGGCGGACTTGAAGCGTCGAGAGACCTCTTTTCTGTTCCGGCAAGCGGCCCTTTGTTATCGATGGGTTCACCAAGACCATTGAGGGCCCGTCCGAGTATATTATCGCTGACGTGAATATAGCGGGGTGTTATTCGCGCGATTACCGAATCACCGGGTGATATACCTTCGATGTGTTCGAGAGGCAGTACGATAATTCTATTTTCTCTGAAACCAATTACTTCTGCGAGGACCCCTCGGCCGTCGCGCAGAGTTATTTCACACAGTTCACCGAGACCGAGCACGGGGCCGTTGGATTCGACTGTAAGGCCTGCAACTTTTGTCACGGTGCCCTTGCAGTTGTGCAGGTTAGTATCACGCAACGCATCACCGAGCCGGTCGAAGTCGATAGACAGAATTTGTGTATTTGTGGGCGACATCTCGTTTATCCTGCTTTCTTCAAAATCTCGCTGATTTTGTCCAGGTGTCCGTCAATAAACGATTCGACAATTCCTTTTGGTGTCTCGAGCAGACACTGGGCCGGAGCGATTGAAGCATCGGCGACAAATGTTGCGCCTTTGGCAAAGTCTTTTTCCGAAGATTTGGTGAGCTGCTCTATCTGGGCGTAGTCTTTGGGATTAAGTCGTATTACGATATCTTTCTGTGTCGGAGCATCGCCGAGGGCCTGCTTAATGACGTCCTGAATTTGATAGTCGTCCTGTTCGATTCTGTGTGCGAGTATCCTTCGTGATATTTCGACGGCCAGGTTTATAATATCATCCCTGTGCCGGCGGAAGAGCTCTGACTGCATGGCCGAAAGAGTTTCGACAATGCTTTTAAAATTGGAACACACCTCATCAAGTTCTGCTTTTTGGTTTTGTATTTGTTCGAGGCCCTGACCTTGTTGTGTCAGGGCCGCTGCGTCACCTTCGTTTGTGACGGCCGTCGCACTTTGGATCGGCCTATCGAGTTTTACAGTCGGTATCTGCTGCATAGGCCTATTCCTGTTCTATAAAGGCCAGTTCGCCGTTTTGGTTTTTGGACCGCAGGACGGTTACGATTTCATCACGGGCCTTTTGAATGTCTTCATTCGTAGGCGCCGACATCAGTGAAGCTTCTTCGTCGAGTGTCTGTGCTGCGCGTTCTGAGATATTCGACTTAATTTTATTTATGATTACATCATCCGCTTTGGTCAGAGCCAAAGCCAGTGACTTTGCTTCTATGTCACGGAGGATTTGCTGGAGTGAGCGGTCGGTGATAACCGTGATATCATCCCAGACAATCATCAGGTTTGCGACCTTTTCGGCGGCTTCGGCGTCCTTGTCTTTTATGGCGTTCAGTAATCCGTCGCGAAGCTCCCGGCTGAGATTCCTTAGTATTATGGCAACCTTTCTGAGCGATTCTTCGGGATGGAGCTGCTGCTGGGCGGGTCCTTTACCGGATTTGAGGCTCACAAGTTTCGCGCAGGCCATCTCGGCGATTCTTACCTTCGCTTCAGGAGTAATGCTCTCGCCTGTAGTCATCCTTGCGACGACGTTATGGCGTATGTTTTCTTCGAGCAACTTAAGGACGTCGGAGCTTTTCTTCGGCGTCAGTTCAGAGAGAATGACAGCCACGGCCTGCGGATGTTCACCTGTCAGTGCTGCCGAGATTGTTTGAGCGTTGGCCTGGCGAAGAGGAATGAACGGGTCCCGCTGCTGAAGCAGGCCTTTGATTTCATTCTGGATTTGCTCGGCTTTTTCGCCGCCGACGATATTGTTGAGCATTTCACGGAGGAAGTTTTTTATCTTGAATTTTTCTTTTACAGCCAGGCCGCTACAGAATTCCTTTGCGTATTCGAGACTTTCCTGTGTACTGGCATACCCGGCGGCATCGAGATAGGCGAGCTCGACCGCAAGTTCGCGTACGGTTTCAGGTTTGACGTCACGAAGCAGCTCCGATGCGGTAGCCGTGTCAAGACTCATCAGTAACATTGCGGCCTTTTGCTTGCGGGAAAGTATCATATCCTGCTACTCTCTTTCTTCGACCCAGCTTGCAAAGAGTTTCTTAACCTGTTGAGGATTGTTCTGTAATGCGGTTGCTATTTGTCGGCGCAGAACCACCGGCTCATTGGCTTCGGGTCCCGCCGGAAGCATTCCTGCACCGGTGAAACCTTCCGGAAGCTGGGCCTGCGGCAGCCCGGCGGCTGCTTTTTTACCTGCGCCGGCGAACATCTTGAATACTAAAAGAGCACACAGCGCCATGATGCCCAGCGAGCCATGCCGGGCAATTGCCATGTATCGAGGCCAGTTGGAAGGTTCCTCTTCAGCCATAGGTTCAATTGTCGGCCGATTGAATTTTGCAGGGACGACTTTGAGCGAATCGGTTTCTTTCAGGCCGAGAGCGTTCCTGATGACCTGTTCGACGTCTGCGACAGCCATTATGGGCTGTGCTGATGCTGCGGCGTTGGGGTCCGCGGTATCCGGTGTTAAATCGACAAAAGCTGCAACCGTGAGGGATTTTATCTCGCCGGGCAGTACGGTTTTCTGCTCGACTGTTTTTCCCACAACGTACTCAGTGACGATTGTTTCACCGGCTTTTTTGCCGGCTTCTGCGGCTTCTGCGTTTTCAGCCTGGACGGGGGTCGTTTCGGTTGTGCTTTCAATCTCCTCTTTGGTGGGGATGCCTTTAGGCTCGTATGATTCTGTAACGAGGTTCAGGCTGGTCATATCAATTTCTGCGCTTACTTTTACGGAGGCCCTGTCGGGGCCGAGGACCATAGCGAGCATGTCTTCGGCTTTTTTAGAGAGGTTTCGCTCGACGCGTTCACGGTAATCGGCGACGGTGGTTGCACCGTTGTCGAAGGCTGCATCGTTGCTGCGGGATAAAAGTCTGCCGTTGCTGTCGACGACGGTGACGTTTTCCGGCTTGAGATTTTCGACGGCGCCAGCGATCAGGTGAGTAATTGCCGCTATGCCGGCCTGGCTGATTTCGAATCCCGGCCGCATTCGCAGGGCCACCGAGGCGGTGGTTTGTCTCTCGGCTGCGGCGAAGATAGAATGTTCAGGACTTACGATGTGTATTCGTGCGTGCGCCACGCCGTCCATCATCTGTATACTCTTTGCCAGCTCCTCCTGTAACGCACGCTGCAGATTGATGTCCTGTATTTTGGGTGAGACGCCTATTTTTGCGTCGTCGAAAATCTTGTAGCCTTTTTGTGAGCCTTCGGGCAGGCCTTCTTTTGCCATAGCTAGTCGTAACTGATAGACCTGCTCTTTGGGGACATAGATACTGGTACCTCCGTTTTTGAGCTCGTAAGGTATGTCTTTTTCGGCGATTTTATCGACGATTTTGCTTGCCTCTTCTGGTATAAGCTGGTCGTAGAGCAGCCTCATGTCGGGCCTGCCGGCCCAGTGGACAAGCAAAACGACTGCACCGGCCATTGTGCCGATGATAGCGAGCAGCAGCGCCTTTTGAACGATACTGACGTTTCTCCAGATTGCAGCGATTTTTTGTATTAAGTCCATTGAACCGTCCGGTTAATTAAACAATGCTCTTATAAAATCAACGCCTGCATTACGTAAACCGCCGGTAAAACCGGGGGCTAAATATTTAGCCCGCCGTTTCACGGCGGGTTTTGTTTAAATGCCCATTTGCATTGTCTGCTTGTAAGCTTCTATAAGTTTATTCCTGACGCCGATGAGCAGCTTAAAGCTCATATCAGCCTTGGCTACCGCCGAGACGACGGAAGTAATATCGTCGTTTTTGCCGGTAAGCAGGTCCGCGATGCTCTGGTCGGCCTCTTTCTGCATGCCGTCAACATTGGAGATTTGCTGCTTTATGGTATCGACGGTTTTCCTGAACGCGGCTGTTTTGTCGTCGGTAACCGTGTTGACCGTTTGCGGCTGGGTTGCAGGATTGAGGGACGCGATGTTGGGGTTTAAGTTAATCATTATTTATTCCTCCATTAACGAAGCAGCTCCAGCGTACTTTCAACCATAGACTGATAGCGTTTCAGTACAGCTACGTTTGCCTGATATGCACGAGCGGCTACGGTCAGGTTCATCATTTCAATAGGAAGATGAACGTTGGGCATAGACACATAGCCGCTTTGGTCTGCCTGGGGGTGACCGGGGTCAAGGATTTTCTGGAAGTCAGTCATGTCCGTTACTATTTTTTGAATAGCGACACCGGTCACCGGGTCGTCGGATTGGGTCTTAAAGGAAGCCTCGAGCCTTCTGTACGGCTGGCCTTTGCCCGCGTCGGTTGTGCGGGCGTTGGCGACATTGGAGGATATGACCTCCATGCTCTTGGTGTGAGCGCGCATACCGGAAACGGCGATATCAACCGCGCCGAACGTATCAACCTTCATCTTGCGAATCCTTTCAGCGAAAAAGGTTTCTACTCATTTGTCAGGGAGTTTGTATTGCTGACTCCATCTGTTGATATTTTTTGTTAAGCAGCTTTACGTATAATTTGTGACGAAGTGAGTTCTCGACCATTCGGCCGACTTCACTTTCGAGTGAAACGTCGTTACCGTTTGATTTGACCGGTGTATTCATCGGGTTGAAGAACTCCGGTTCGAGCTGCTTAATATCTTCGGGATTGTCCGAGGCCAAAGCCTTTTCGAGCAACTGGGCGAACCTGACGTCGATTCTGCGGTAGCCGGGTGTTTCGAGATTGGCGACATTTGCAGCGATGGCTTGTTGCCGCAGTTGCTCACCACGTGCCCCAGCCTGTAGCAGTTCGGTTATCTCGGTCATTACAGACCTTTCCCCCCCCAGATATAAGAAGCCTTGTTTCAATTCGACAGTCGCCGACCTTTCAACATACTCGCCGCATCCGCGGAGCAAGCGGGGCGAGATGTATTCCTGCCCTTTGCAGGGTCAGCCTGCCGTACCGTAATAAGAGCAAAGGATATGCCAAATAAAGCCGCCGCCAGCTTAACCATGTCTAAACAGCGGTTTTGAACCTGTTAATGCAGTCTTTGTGTAAATAAGTTGATGAAGGCCGCATTTCGATGTACTTCGGTCGTCAGTAAACTATACACCCGGCGCTGGTTTTTTGACATCCTCGCATGAGCGAGGATACTGGAAATTGAGCGGTTCGAATCATTGGATTTAGGCAGATATTTCCTCAATTGAGGAAGAATCCTCCTGAAAGACGTGTAAATTGGAAATTGTCCAAAAAAATATATAAATTATTTGCACCTAACAGCTTGATATATACAGACTTAGCGACTGTTGTGGCTGGGCGTACAATTCCTGGCATACAGGTTGCTCATATTGGGGGTACTTATGGATGCAAGCGCGCTATCCAATTCGTTATTTGTCAACAATGCCACGGCGATGACGCAGCGATGTGAGGCTAAGCCTTCCGGGCCGAGGTCTCAGGAAAACAGCATTACCGGGCAAGTGGATACCTCCGAACCTCGCGAAGTTGACATTGTAAAACCAAATAAGACCAGCGAACCGCTCAAATTTAAGCGTGCTCTTGGCGAGCAGTCCGACAAGCAGACAGACGTCCAAAAGAACGGGCAAGGAACTGCTAAGTCCGATAATTCAACTGCAGATAATACCGCAAATTATGTTTTAGCGGCGGCAGGTGCAGTATCAACCGAGGTCGAGATGCTTGGGCAGCAGCTATTTGGTCTGGTTACGGAGCAGATGGATTCTTCGCAGATAAGTGCCGAGCAAAAGGCGTTTGCGTCGCAGGCTTATCACCAAAACAGTGAGCTTATGGCCAATCCGGGCAATGCCGCTGAGATGCTCAGTAATACCATAGAGAAAATGAGCGGCGATGAAAATATACTCGATATCACTACTACGACAGGCGATATGGCTGAACAGAAGCAGGAGCAAGTAACAGATGTGCTGCAAATGTCGTTTTCTGAAAGTGAAACGGCTGAGTTGCAACAGGCAATCAATGGCACAGATGCCGGCATCAAAGGCGACAACGAACAACAGGTTAACCAACAAGCTGCAGAGATTAACATAGACAGGGAAATTGAAAACGGCGAATCGCAACAGGCGAAAGTCAATACTACTGAGGTTTTCGACGGCCAGGTAATAGCTGATATGAAGACAGCACAGCCCGGCGATACCGCAGTGAACGATGCAAAGGCAGAACGCCTGACGGCGGAGAATGCTGAGCAAATGACAGAAGCCGTGGCGGGGCAGATTAAGAGTTCAACAGGCAAAGAGACATCGGAGAATGAAGATTGGACTCTTTTGAAACAAAACAACAGCGAGCCAAGATATATCGGAATTATCAATACTGATACAGACGATGTGGTCGAGAAGGTGTCTGATGTTTCAAAGACACTACAGCCGAATCAGGGTCTGTTTAACAAGGGGGTTTTTGACAAGGTCGGCGAGCAGTTGCAGGACTCTATTAGTAATTCAGTCAAGCAGGGTCAAAGCGAATTGACTGTCAGATTGAATCCGCCGGAATTAGGAAGGGTGATAATAAAGCTGCAGCAGGAAAATGGGCAGGTCACCGGGTCGCTTGAATTCAGCAAGGCTGAAACGAAGGCAGAAGCACAACAGCTTCTACCGCAATTAGTCAGAAATCTTCAGGATTCCGGCATAGCCGTCAAGAAGCTTGATGTTGTTCAGACCCAGATAGATAATTCCGGGCAACAGCAGTTCAGGGAGCACGTTGCCGGGGACGGCTTGGCCTATCAGCAACAGTTCGGTCAGGGCCAATCGGATAATTACGGCTTGGGTTACGACTGGACGTCTGCCGAACCTGCTTATACAGGGATTGAGTCGCTATCCGAATCTTACATCAGCGACCAGGCCGTAAACATACTGGTCTAATCCTTTAGATAATATCAATTCTATGGCACAATCGGGGGTTGGTATGTCGGTCCATTGTAACTTCTCGATGAGGTCCACATTCCGGGGTGAGTTGGGAAATCCGGTACCAAATCATCCGATATCACGTAGATTTCCTGCTTTTTCATCCACTCGGAGTGTCCGTCATAAAATCCGATAACGGCACCTTCGTTGTGACGATAAAATGTCGGGCCGTGTATATTTTTGGCTTTGTAGAAATCAATATTCTGTTGGCCGTATGCATCCCATCCCCTTCTGTAGTCGGCATAGCGCCATACGACCCACCAGTCGATGCCGTCAATAAAGCTGAGCTTTTCAGCGGGATTTTTTATGAGGTCGAACCTGTGCCCGATGCTGCCTTCAAATTTGAATGACGTGTTGTCCCAATCCGTAAGGTTATATCCATAGCTTGTCAAAACTCCCTCATCGTCTTTGTCTTCTTTGTAAAGGTTATCCGCATTCTTGCTTATCTTGTCGGACGGACAGAGGAATTCCTTGGGCAGAACGAATTCGCCGTCAGGCTCGTCTCTACCCTTGAAATCATCCATTTGGACATATTTTCTGAAGGATTGATTTCTCATCCACTGAATTACTTCAGTACCAGAGCTTGAGGGTCTTTCATAAACGATAGGAGTGTATGAACCGTCATATGTAGTTGCGTAAACTTCGTTTGCTTTGGTGAGGGTCCTGAGGTGATTGCCGCAGACTACCCGGTTGGCCAGTTCCCTGGCCTTACCGAGACTGGGTATAAGTATCGCCAGCAATAAAGCGATAATGGAGATTACTACAAGCAACTCAATTAATGTAAAAGCTCCGGTCTTCGCAGAAGCTATAGCAGGTAAGTTTGAGTTCTTCATGGTTTTTAATCCTTAAAAACCTGTATCGTTTTAGAGGTTTTTTATAGACATCACAAACAACGCATTAGCTTGCCCTGTACCTTACGGTTCAAGGCCTGTCCGCAGTCAACGATTCTATTGGAAAAGAACCGCTACTCGGACCGTTCCAGGAATTGTCAAGATTTTTAGATTTGCCATAGCTTTCCTCCCAATATTTCCTCAAAAAAACTTTGCCCCACACTATTTGTTACGAAAAATCCGGACTAAAGGTTCACTGTATTTTTGTTATTAAAGGGGTGTTTTCGAGATTGGAGTAAAAATAAAATTTGGCCGGCAGATATGTTGGTTACAGCAGGGTTTATTATACAAAGGTTGAGTTATTTATGGAGTCTTTCATCAGTGTCTGGGTGTTTAATATCCTTGTA
>CAZOVR010000008.1:0-82293 GCA_964583405.1 uncultured Pirellulales bacterium | reverse complement strand
GCCGATACTTTTATGGCACTGATACAATTTGGATACAACATTACCCCTGGTGGAAGCACTGGAAACCCTGGAAACACTAAACGGTCGTTTCGTTTAACCCCGACACCTGTGGGCGGGGTTGTTAGCCCTCCGCACTGCGGGGGGTTAATGTTTTTTACTCGGCACGGTCGAGGGTTGTCATACCTGCACAAGCAGGTATCCACATTATTTAGCCCGCGGACCTGTGCCGCGGGTTGTTAGCCCCCTGTCGAAGCGCAGTGTAGATCCCGATTTTGTTTATCGGGGCATTGTAGGGTTTTTTTGTTTTTTACAAGAATCAAGTATCCAGCATCGAGAATCTAATATCAAGCATCCCTCTTGCCTTTTCCGTTCTGTAATTCCAAAATTAATCATATTTCTCGCCTTTGACGCCGCGGGTTATTGTCTTCCGATTAGCCCCGCCACCTGTGGGTGGAAAAATTTCTTATGTCACTACTCAAACTGTGATTGTCTTTGCTGAATCCAGTTGGTTATCTGTTGGCCTTTGAGTTCCTGTGTGATATTACCATCTCGAACAAATATTTTATCATCCAAATGAACGACATCCTTACTTGCCTGGATATCTATTCGGCAAATCATCCCTTCATTAACTTCTTCAAATTCTATATTTACCTTGCCAAGGGGTTGAGGATTAAACCGGTCCTTCAAACAATTTCGTATTTTTTGTTCGAATCTGTCATTGTTACCTCGCCTCATTGTGCTCAAATCTCGTTTGATACCTTTTATAATCCCAGAATCTTCTACACCTATAAGAAGAGTTCCACCCGAAGCATTTAGGAAACCTGCTATTGTCTTTAACGAGGATAATAAAACATCTTTGTTATTTTTTTCTAACTTCACGTCATACTCAAGTGTCTCTTTAAACTCAAGGGTATGGCTTTTACCTTGTTTTATAAGCTCTAATACTGATTTCTTTTCAATCGCGAAATTTTGGTACAATTTAACCATCACTCTATCTAAATCCGCAACAGCTTCTTTGCACATTTGTTGTTTATATTCTTGTTCATGGGCGTAATCAGCGGCTGCTTCTCCGTATGTATCCCCAGGAAAAGAAACTCCTTCGCCATCATAAGGGTCAGGCAAAAAACCAGATTGATCCCAAATTATGTTGATAGCTTCGACGTGCGAACTTAAATCAATGCCAATCTTTTGGGCTATTGGAGCTATTCGTGTCTCGAAATCGTTTATGTACTCAAAAAGTTGGTCATATTTTTCTGAAGGAAGGCCATGCTCATTTATAAGTTGCTTGAATAGTTCATGGAAAGATTTGAATCTATTAAATTCTGCCTCACTGACCTTGCCTTTACGCTCTTTCTTTTCTTGCGAATGAGACTCGGCAGACTTCTGTCCTGTTTCTGCTGGCTTTAAGTTGGCAAGGTCAGCTTGGACGTGTTTTAAGGCCTGTTTTAATATCCGCCTATGTGTACTTATGAAATCATCCTTTTTAGGATTTTTATACGCTTCCCAAAGATCTTTAGTAAAACTATCTCTTTTAAACTTGCCTTCATAGTTTCTGTTCTTATAAATCATTATGCTTTTATTGTAGCCGCATGACTCATCATGAATTACCGCAAGCCTCACAAAATCGCACATTAACAACTCTTTTTCATCAGGCTGTTTAACTAGGTCAGTTTTATTTAAATAGTGACCCATCTCATTAAAGAACCAGAAGATGGGATTTTGAGGCAATTTCAACAAAGGTGGCCTATAAACGAAAGGAACAATAGATGTCCAATCATCTTCAGCAACATAATCACTTCCCCTGCTGTGCAAAACTCATGTAGGATTATCAATTGGTGGAGTTTGACATTGTCTAATATATAAATGTTGAATTTTTGAGAGTCTTTCCCCTTGCTCTAGAAGCAACAATTTATCCATACCTTTAAGTAATTCTTGGGCCTCCGTGTTCTTATCAGCAAAATCACAGAATCTCTCTTTTGCAATTTGACGATATTTATCCAATTCTGCCCCATAATTTTCTACCATAAGGCAGAAGTTATCGAATTTATTTTGAAATTTATTTATTCCACCTTCTTGTTCGAACAATTCATCTATTTCCGGGATTATCTCGTTGAGAAAATCATTTTTACTGATTCCTTCTTGATTTCCTTCATGCTCTAATACCATTTTCTCTTTATCCCTTATTTTCGTTTGTCTGCCTCAAAGCAATATCATTATGCATTACCCTAACTTTCGATTTTTGCCGCGCAAATCTTTTTCGTCAATTTCTGTAATCCGTGATAATCCGTATAATCCGCGGTTCCAAAAAATTGTCAATTTTCAATATTAAATATTCAATCCACAAAGCCCTCCCGGCCGGACATTCTACCTTCATAAAGGATATTATGCAAATCCCTGATTAATAAACAAAAAACCAGCATATAGCATCCAGCATCTGGCATCTGTTTTCTTTGCTTGGCATAACAACGAAGTTGTGGTAGCAAAAACGCAAGGTCTTGACGAAGCTTGCTTCGGGAAAGGCCTTAGTATTTTGATGCATAGGCCGTTTATCAAACGGCCGGGCCAAGCTATACCCTGCGAAATCAGCGTCAAAAAAACAGTGTTCATCTGTGAAATCTGTGGCTACAATTTTACCCGCCAATCCTACTCCCGAAAACCAAAAAACTTGTCGCGGCGTAGCCGCAGGCAACGCCGGAATCCCCCACACATAAAATCACCATCGCCAAAGGCGATTCCACAATTTTGCTCTTTGATTTTTAATTTTTAACTTATTTTATTAATCCGCGTTAATCCGCAAAATCCGCGGTTAAATATAGTCTTTGGTCTTTCGTAAATCGTATTCGTTAATCGTCATTCGTAGTTCTATTTCTCTGCGTCCTCTGCGGTGAAATAATCCGTGGTTCATAATTTCCTGTCTAATTTCCGATAGCTTATCGCCTCGGCAATATGCTCAGCCCGGATATTTTCACAATCAGCCAAATCTGCTATCGTCCGAGCGACTTTCAGAATCTTATCATGTGCGCGGGCGCTCAGGCCGAATTCGGTCATAGCCTGTTTCAATAGCATCTCACAAGCCTCATCAAGCTGGCAGTATTTCTGCGCCTGTTTATGGGTCATATCTGAGTTAGTCATTCCCGGCGCGGCGGGACTGCCGTCGCCGAATCGCTTGGTCTGTATTGCCCTTGCCTTAATCACGTCCGCAAGAATCGTAGCCGAATCAAGCTCGCTTTTTCGTGACCTCAGTTTGGTAAATGTCACCGGCGGGACCTCAATATGGATATCGATTCTGTCTATAAGGGGACCGCTGATTCGCGACAGGTATCTTTCAATCTGGTTCGGAGTACACCTGCATCTTCGATGACCGCTGCCGTAGTATCCGCACGGACACGGATTGCAAGAGGCCACGAGCATAAAATTGGCGGGGAATATATTCGAGCGTTTAGCGCGCGACACGGTCACCTTCCCGTCTTCCAAAGGCTGGCGAATCATCTCGAGCACATGCCGCGGAAATTCCGCAAACTCATCGAGAAACAAAATCCCGTGATGCGCAAGTGACAGTTCACCCGGTTTTGCTTCGGCGCCTCCGCCGACCAGCGCCGGACCGCTTGCCGTATGATGTGGTGTCCGTACCGGCCGCGTCGCCATCAAGGCCCTGCCTCGTTCGAGTAGCCCGACAGAAGAATATATACGTGTTGTTTCGAGTGATTCGCTCAGGCTCAAAGCCGGTAAAATTGTAGCGAGCCGCTGGGCCAGCATGGTCTTACCCGCGCCCGGCGGACCTATCATCAGGATATTATGTCCTCCCGCCGCCGCAACGGTAAGCGCGCGTTTCACCGAGTACTGGCCTTTGACGTCTGCAAAGTCAACGTCATATTTGCTCTCGATTTTGAAAATCTCATTGATATCGATAGTGGTGGTATGCAGAGGCAAATCACCTTTGAGAAAACCGACAGCCTGTGACAGGGACCCGACCCCGTAAACCTCCAGTCCCTCGACGACCGCTGCCTCAGCCGAGTTGTCTATAGGCACGATGACACCTCTAAAACCGTGCGCCTTTGCGGTCATCGCCATACTGAGTGTACCATTGACCCTTCGAACTCTGCCGTCAAGTGCCAGCTCACCGACGATGACAAAATCTTTCAGCACATTACTGTTGAACGCTTTGATTCCGAGAAGCATCCCAAGCGCGATAGGCAGGTCGAACGCCGGCCCTTCTTTTTTGATATCTGCCGGTGCGAGATTGACCAGCGATTGGGTCCGCGGGTACTTATAGCCGCAGTTGACGATAGCACTTTTGACTCGTTCGGTGCTTTCCTTTACAGCCGCGTCCGGCAGCCCGACGATTAGGCTCTTATCGAACCCGCCGCGTGCAACATCCACCTCCACCTCGCAGATAATCCCATCGATACCTGCTAAGGCGACGCTATGGAGCCTGGCTAACATAATGGTCCCTCCAAATAGAATTTCTCTCGCAATTACGACCTGAAAAGGGGCATTTTAGGCCCGCCAGACGGATTTGGCAAGCATTTTATGAACCGGCTACATCCCGCTAACATCTTGTTAAAGCTGAACTTATGAGAAAAATGAGAAAAAACCCGAAAATATTAAAAAAAGAGTATTGTCAAATTTAGATTCTAGTGTATAATAAGATTAATAATTTGTTATTTCTTTCTTCTTTCTTGTCTTGGTTTCGGTGAGACAGCGTAAATTCGAATAAGTTTGTAGTATATATTTAAATCGAGCTGTTTCACAAAACTGGAGCTTTATCCGGCTCCAGTTTTTTTTATGCGCGGTCGAAATCCCGTGTATAATATATAGCGATATGAAAGAGAAAATCGAAAAAATAGCGGCTGACGACGGCCGATATAGCCCCAGGGCCGTGAAGTTCGTTTATGAGGGATTAGGCTATACCCTCAAAGAGCTCGTCAGTGAACCTCAGCACGTAAGCGGACAAATACTGTGCGACGGACTTCGTGAGCTGGCGCTGCAAAAATGGGGCAGACTCACTAAGCTTGTCCTGAATAACTGGGACATAGAATCGACGAGAGACTTCGGCGAAATAGTCTATCTGCTCATCGACCATAAATGGATGAGCGCCCAGCCGACAGATACAATCGAAGACTTCAACGATGTGTACGACTTCCAGCAGGTCTTCAAAGACAAATTCTGCTTCTAAACCGTCCGCCCAATTCTGCTGTCTTCAATTATTACCGGTCGAAGTTTAGAATTGCGTATTCTCCTCGCCTCTTTCTCGCCGCTTTATCATACGCCCTTGCCGCTTCTTCCTCGTCATCGAAATGACCAAGGAATGTTTTCCTGCGCTTCTCGTATATATCGGCTCGCCACTTGTCCCGTCTCTTGTCCCATGTAACTCCCGTATATTTCGACCTGCCGGTCTTTCGAAACCTGCGGTTCCAGTTGTTCTGCGTTGGAGTAACAATGCGAAGGTTTGTTCGCCGGTTATCCAGCCCGTCTCCGTTTATATGGTCAACAAACATTCCCTTCGTCAGTTCTCCGAGTATCGTCTCCATAATCTCTCTGTGCATCATCTTCGTGTATCTTTTTTTACCGTCGCAAATCGTCCGCTGTGCGTATTGCGTATACCCTCGTTTCTTATATCCCGACGTCATCCAAGCATATTTCCTCAGCCGCACAAAATCTATCTGGTCAACCTTCGCAAAGTGTCCTTTAGTCAGTTCTATCAGCCTGTACGAATACCCGCACTGCATCCGCCGGTACAGAAGTATTGGAGTTGCTATTACCCACTCGGCAGCATCCGGTACATTGATTGTAAAGTTATAATCTCCCATTCTCGCACCGATCAATACTGTGTATTGTGATGAATTTCCGGATTTGTACCTGTGCCTGCTGGCAATATGACCTGCCCCTTCTGGGGCTACAACTTATGCCTGCTAGCCCCGGCGTAGCTGACTTTTGGCGAAGCCGGGCTGCCTTGCCGCTGTTGCGGCTATCCGGTTCACGGTGCTATGAACCAGTCTATATTTTAACCAATTACTTAACTATTGTCAAGTGTTTTCTGGCGAAATAACAAATATTTTAAAAAAACACTGTTTTTGGCCTGAAAATAAACAAGAAACAAAACATTTGTAAAAATAGATGGAAAATTCTTGACTCTAACTATAACAATGTTAAATTGTAATAGTTTGTTGAAAAATATTATAAGGAAGTTCACAATTAAAACGATTCGTATTTCAGAAAAAGTATATGGTGAGATTGCCAAGAGGGGCAAATTTGGTGAAACGCCTAATGATGTGCTTGAAAGAGTCTTTCATATTGAAAGAACAATAGAAAATATAAAGTCAAATAAACGGGCGTCTTTACCTCCGAATGGTACAAATTGCCGTATGAAACTGAAGGGTAAGTACATATATGGAAAAATAAATTACGGAAGACTATGCACTGATGATGGGCGCGAATACTCGTCATTTTCAAAAGCAGCCTCAGATATACGCGGAGTTAGTCTTAATGGTTGGTACTACTGGGAAATAAGAAATCCCTTTGATCAAAATGAATGGATATCGGCTGACAATTGGAGGAAAAGAGATGAGTTTCGAACCAACAATAGCAAAATTAATGAAAATAGGAAGATGCGTTGGTTTGAGGCAACTCTCAAAGCTGTAAAAAGATACTGCGAAAAACACGATACAAAAAGGTTTAAGTTAAAGGAATTACTTAAAGAGGAACTCGATAATATAATTACGGATACCAAAACTCAAGGTAAGACTCCCGATTATACACTTCAGTATTATTTGCAAAAGCTGAGAGATGCAGACTATATTGAGTTCTTAGACAATCAAGGTACTTACTTACTAAAACAACATAATTTAAATATTACTCTTTGCAGACACCATGAGATTTGACGATAAAATTCTAAAGATAGGGATCGACTTAGATGATACCATTACTTATTGCCCTGCATTTTTCAGAGCGATGACAAATGCTATGAAAGATATTGCAGAAATTCACATTATCACCAATAGAGAGCCGACGCAAGAATCTGAATCAGGAATCAAAAAAGAACTTAACGAATTAGGTATTTATTACCACCACTTAGCAGTAACCAGCAATAAAGCAGAATACATATTAAGAAATGTTATATCCGTTTTTTTTGATGACACAGATGAATACTTTTTGAATTTGCCCGAATCAGTCAAGGTTTTCAAGATTAGAGAACCTTGGAACTATGATTTTGAGAACCACGTATGGTTATTTAATGACAAAACAGGAAAGTTTATAAAGGGGACATGAAGAGGACTATGAGAAAGTGAAGTTATGATAATTGCAGGATGGATTCTTTGGGGCGTTGCTTGTGCTTGGTTTCTCTTTGCTTGTATAGCTTTTCTCACTGAGCTGTTCAGGCCCGACCCGTTCGCACAACCTCTGGATGTTCAACTGTTCCCAGACTCATCTGAATCATATCTTTCAACAAATCAAAAGAGAGTCATATCTGGTCTGTATGTAACAGGTATGATTGCTGCTTTAGCCGTCACCGCTATTTTTAATGTTTCAAAATTTCATTTACTCTGGTTTGTGCCGTTTTTTCACTGTTTTGGTACTCAGTGGGTACTTATGCTTTGGCGTATAATGAGAAAGCACAGAAGCGACGATACGACCTCAGCGGATAGATTGATTTGTAACGCTTTAATAGCGGCTATTATAGCTGGTGTTCTCGACTTAATCGCAGATATAACAAATTTTTATGAAATTATGACCGAAGTTGATTTAGGCTATTGGGCGTTTGTTGTTCAAAATACTTTTGACGTTTATTATTTTGGAGGAATATTAGGAATAATTCTATCCTTTGGCCTTGCTTTCGGTATTTATAAGAAAAGCCGGATATGTGCCATATTTCTTTTTGCTTATTGTCTATGTAGTGGTGCTATTACTATAGCCTCAGGACAACGGACAGACAGTATAGCAGTTAATGTCCTAACTGTTGGCCTTCTTTATTTTTTCCTTGAGGGAATCAGAGGCGCTTTTAAACATCATAAAATAACAATATCAGAGGTTACTCAAAGCCGACAATGCAACCGTTCCGAGATGAAAGATTCAGATGACAGTAAAGAATCTGTTCAAGAGCTCAAAATCAGAGTTGATATTGACGAAGTATGGAAGAAGTTTCACGAGACGCACGAAGATAGTTATTTCAGCCTGCTTATAGAATATTATCAACCACTTGTCCGATACGTGGCTGAAAGACTGCATAACAAGTTGTCTGACAAAATTGAATTAGACGACCTCATAAGAACCGGAATTGTTGGCCTTAGAAACTCAATATCAGCTTTTGAGCCGGAACGTGGGGTAAAATTTGAAACCTATTGTACACCGCGTATTAAAGGAGCTATCCTTGATGAGCTAAGAAATGTGTTGGGAAACAGCGGAGACTTTGGTGACCGGAAGGAATAAATGGGGAGAGTTGGGCTATTGAAAAGTCCCACAGTCAACTATTTTGCCAAAATTTAATAATCCGAGTAATCCGTTAAATCCGCGGTTAAACAAATTGTTTTCGATGGAGAACCTTTTACGGCTATTAACCTTCGAGAAATGCGCGATCAGTTCTTCAAAGAGAATTTTTAGACACGGATTTGGGCTTGGGCGGAGGAAAGGATTACGAAAAGTAAAATTTCAGGCCGGACATTATCATGTGCACACCTATCGCCGCGATGAAAAGACACATCACCTTCGAAAATACCGTGCAGAACAGCTTTCCCAGGAGTCTGTGAATCGGTTCCAGAAATCTTGTTATCAGCCAGACCAGGCCGAAGATAACTAATATGGCGACAACGGCCTGGGCAGGGCCGCCACTATCGCTTTGAAAAGTAGTAAGACATGTTACCATCGCACCGGGGCCCGCCAGAAGCGGACAGGCTGTCGGGACACAGCCTAACTCGACGGCGCTTGAAGTGCCGTTTACGACTACAGACTTTTTTAGAGTCCCGAATATCAAATGGTCAATCGCAATAATCAGAAGTAATATCCCACCCGCCAATTGCAGGTCGGCAAAGCGAATGTGAAAGATATACTCGAGTACCCAGTTGCCGGCGAAGCAGAATAAAAGCAGTATAACGACACCAACTCCCACGGCAGTATTGAAACACTTATTAGACTGGCCCTGCGGGATGTGCTCGGAGATGTGCAGGAACATCGGGATATTGCCGACCGGGTCGACGATCGCAAACAACGCCAGGATGGCTTCGAGATAAGACATAAGTATTTAATCGGCCTTTCGTTGGTATCACCAATAGTCTTCCGGCCAGATTGTTTTTAATTGCCCCTCGGTTGCCCGTTCTTTTATCCATGCGACGACCAAAGCGGTGCTTTGGTCGGCAAGCCTTGTATCCGCGAACTGTCCCTGCCAGCGGATGTATTCTTTATGCTGCGAATTTACTTCCAGAAGAAGCTCATCATCGCGATAGAATTGAATCATTGCATTGCCGTTACAGGCACATACGGTCCCTCCTCCGAACGGAGCAAAACTAATGCCGTCAATTAATTCGGAAACTGGTTTTGTGTCTGATTCTTCAAAGTAAACTTTCTGCTGCCCGTTGGGTTCGGCTGGTGCGGTAACGACAACACGATTTGCGCCTTCGAGAAGCGACTTGAATTCGGCAAGCCTCCGGGGGGACTGCCAGCTTCGAGCGACATCAGGCCCAATGATTATCACAGCTAAAAGAACGGCAGCAACGACACCGAGGACGATAAAGATGTGCATTCGTTTCATTGTCAAAGGCCTTTATTAGTATTCAAATGAAAATATATTATTATTTCGGCAATAGCACTTCTCTGACTCCAGCCTTCAATAAAAGCTCCCGCCCATTTTAGCTTTTATTTTTTTGTCTGTGCTCGAGAAGTAAGGCCTTAAAGTCCTCGAGGACATCCCAGTACCGGTCCTGAGCCAGCCAGAACAGGTCGTTGTGGCCTGCGTCTTCGACCCAGAAATTCATCTTTGATTCATTGGCGGCATCGAACAGCTTGCGCCCGTGCCAGAATAGGACTATCCGGTCTTTTTTGCCGTGGATAATCAGTACGGGACAGTGTATGAATTTGAGTTTTTCCAGGTTTCTGCATTTGTCGAACGGCAGCAGAGGGATGCGTGTAATAACACGAAATGCACTAACGAAAGAGCTTTCAAGTATCAAACCTGCAACTTGTCTTCGGGATGCGAGGTGCAAAGCGGCAGCACCGCCAATAGACCTGCCAAGTACAATTATCTTTTCAGGCGGTATTTGCTTATGTTCGACGAGATAATCGTAAGAGGCCTCAACCTCCTGATACATTTTTCCCTCGGTAGCACGGCCTTGGCTTGTACCGTAGCCGCTGTAATCGAAGGCAAAAACAGAAAAGCCATTTTTGACGAACAATTCAAAGGTGTATTCAAGCAGGCCTATGTCTTCGGCATTCCCATGGCAGTACAGGATAGTATATTCGGCATCAGGCGCCGGGAGGTAGATTGCCGAGATATTTCGTTCGGGTGTCACCTGAATCTTGATTATATCTTCGCTGTCCGAATAACTTGACTTCGGTGCGGGAAACATTATTCTTTCACAGAACAGCCAAACGAATGCCATGAGAATCAGATAGACCAGAACCGCAGAACGGACGAGTCTTTTGAAACTGAATTTGCCGATGAACAGGTTTTTCAGTTTTTGCTTATCCATACACTTATTCTACCTCAGGATAAATACTCTTAAGCAACTTTTTTATAGTGTCTTGTGATTTTGTCAAGACCGATGAGTTTATGCTCGCCGGCCTTGCGGTTATGTAGGGAAATTCAGGACGGCGAATTTGGCGCGACGTTCTTTAGGCGCCGCATCAAACGCCCCTGCCGCTTCCTGCCTATCGTCGAAATGATTACGAGGCTGTTGTAGTCAAAGAACTCTGCAGTGACTTTGCTTTGTGCTAAGAAGCGGTTTCCTGTAAAGACATGATGAATCTGAATTTTTTTCCGGAATTCGGCCAGTGTTTGCTTACAAATTTCTCTAATATTTTGAACAGAAAATTATTACGATAGAATCCCAAGTGGTTATACGTTGTCCATTCAATAACTTTAAAATGAGAAAAACTGTCTGTTGTGATTTTATTTTTATTAAAACCTTTCTGTGTTTGAAAATCGACGACTTGCTGAATTTCCACTCCTCGAAGCTCGACGTCGATCAGGCCTTCACTTTTAATCTGTTTGGCTATATCAGAAAGCATTTTGTTTCTTTTGGAATAACCCGGGCATGTTTTATTCAGCACTTTCCTCATTGATTTCTCCGCGAAAGGGCACGTCTGAGCAAGTTTAACAAATACAAATTTTGGTTTGAGCAGAATTTTACCAAGAGAGCGTACGAAGGAGCAAAGAAAAGGCACATTATTTCCGCTCGCCGGCTCATGACTTACAATCAACAGCCCGCCCGGTTTGAGAATTCGCCGGCACTCTTTAGAAAATGCCTTCAAATCATAGAGGTGATGTAAAACCGAGTTTACTGTTATAACATCAACGCTTTTGTCTTCTAACGGCACTTTTGTTCCATCGATTTTCACAAAAGAGAAGCCGGATTTAAAGGAATGTTCACTGATTTTACGTTCACACACTTTCAGCATTTCAGATGAAATATCCGCACAAATAACAGTGTCATCCTGCTTAAGATACGGAGCCAGAATAACAGGCACAAGGCCGGTGCCGGTTCCATAGTCCAAACAAACTAAAGGCTCTTTCCCGACAAGGTGATTTTTTGCTACCCTTTCCCAAAAATCACTTTCTAAGTTATCTATGATTACATGCCTTGAGTCATATACCTTATTTTCCAGGTCGTGATATATTTCATTGATTCTTTCGACTAGCCGGGGAGATATTTTATCTAATGTTTCTTTTTTTAATAACATTGCTCAGATTATGCCTCATGTATAGATAAGCAAATAATCTTTTAAGGGCTTTTTGGACATTTACCTAACTAAGCTAATCTCGTTGAACTCTCAAATTTAATCTTTTCCACGCCTTGTGTCAATCTTTTAAGTCCCTATGATTACCCATTTAATATTAAGGGAACCTCTAAAAATCCATTTTTACTGCAAGCCGCTGCAATTTCCACCTGCTTCGTTGTCGGGCGCAAAATCGTCCTCGAAATAGCTTTGGCTATACCTGCGGCGATTTTGTCCCTGCCGCCTTGCATGTGAAAATTCGCGGGCTTTCGTTACAAAAGCAATTTTTAGAGGGTCCCTTAAAGTTAAGTACTTAAGGGAAATTCATCCCCACTGTTTTACTGCCCCTTGTTTTTAGAAAACCAAGAACAGACAAGGGGCCTTTTAGCAAAACAAGACGCGGGGGCTTAAGAAAAATTAAGGACGGCGAATTTGCCGCGATGTTTTTTGGCAGCTTTGTCATACGCCCTTGCGGCTTGTTTTTCGGTGTCGTAACAGCCGAGGTATCTGATCTTTTTGTTGATGCATATATCGGCGCGCCATTTTTTCGTAGTTTTTACCCAGGTAACGCCGGTGTATTTCGAGCGGCCTTTTCGGCGATGTCTGGTGTTCCATTTGTTTTGCAGGGGGGTGGCGAGTCGGAGATTTGCTCTTCTGTTATCGAGGCCATCGTGATTTAAGTGGTCGATGACCACATCAGCGTTTAGCGTATCCGTCTTCGCTTCCGTCTTCGTTGCACTTCGCCGTGATAAGTCGCTACGCCGCGACAAGCTGCGTATAGCGTATAGTTCGGATTGCATGATTAGGCGGTGCATATAAACAAGTTTTGCTTTGGAACCGGGTTTGTCGGGGTCTTTTAGGTAAGTTACTGCGTAGAAAGGGCCTTTGCCTGTCACATACCATTTGTACTTGTTGAGTTTTTCGTAAAGTTCGGGGTCAACTTTGGCGTAGTAGCCTTTTGTCAGTTTGATTCGTCGAAAGGTGTATTTGTACCGGAGCCTGCGATATGCAAGGAGCAGGGCGACTGCTGCGTTTTCTATCTGAGCGGGGAGCCACAGTTTGATATTGAATTGCCAGTTGTAGAAAGGCATATTTTATCAGCGGGTAGCGTATAGGGTACAGGGATGTTAAATTCTTAATTTTGAATTCTCAATTTTGAATGGTAGATTCGACTTTTCGTCCTTAACTAAAAATTAAGAACTAAGAACTCAAAATTGTCTTTTCGCTTATTGCTTGTTGATGCGACCTGGGCCTTCTGGCCCTGCTGCCTTGCCCCGTCCGGGACGTTACGGTTCACGGTGCTGTGAACCAGTATATATTTTAACTGACTACTTAACTTTTGTCAAGTGTTTTCTGGTAAAATAACAAAGATTCTAGCAAAAAGACTGTTTTTGGCCTGAAAATTGGGATTTGCCACAGAGGAAAAGGAGTTATTTAGCTACCCCGCTTCGTCCCGATAAACAACATCGGGACTACGCAGGGCAGGCAGAGGACACCCCCTGCTTACTGCTTGCAGGGGCAGGCGAGGCCACAGAGAATTTTTTTAGACACGGATTAACATAGATTGTTTCACCATGAAGGACATGAAGAACAAGAAGGGAATTTAACCGCGGATTATCGCAGATTAAAATCATAAATTGTCAATAGAAAATAGAAAATTTAAACCCCTTGTCTTTGCCCGAAATTGGAGTAATATTAACCACAGATTACACAGATTTACGCGGATTAAAATATTCATCCGTGCGGAAAATGAAAGAATAATTTCGAATAGTCTATCAGAATGGATATGGCGATTCTTATTATTGGAGTTATCATAATCTCTCTTTTTGCTCTTATGTATTTCTTGAGTAAAAGTAATATTCCAACACAACAAGATTACGAACGGACTGCTACGATGCTAACAAAGTATGCAGGTGTCGAAATAAAAGAACTTCGCTCGGAAATAGATGACATAATTGGAGGAGGGGCCGATGTTTCTGCCGATGAGGTACGCGAACTTGTTTTAATAATGACAGGTAAAAAGGCTAAAAAAGGTGAACCTTTTTATGAAGAAGACAAGCAACGACTAGAACGTTTAGCTGAAATAATGATTAAAAAAAATAGAGAGGTAAACTAAGAAAAATTTATGATGGAGTAAACTATAGCCAGCCACTTATTTTTATGCGGATATTTTTAAATTTTTCTTTTGTGGTTTTGCATTTTTACTTTTAATTTTGAACTTATTTCATTAATCAGCGATTCAATTCTTTATCAACTTCAATCCGAAGGCGGCGCGTTAGTTTCAATTTTTTCAATCATATCTGCTGCCATGGCAATGTACACCTGCACAATATCTTCGAATGTAAGTTCCTGCGGATAGTCCTGCTTCGTCATCCGGCCGGCAAACGGCCCGCCGCCGCCGGCAAAAACAATATAACAATCAATTACATTGGGGTCGACCTCGTTCGGCTCCATTCGAATCTGCTCATAGTCATCCAGCAGCTTGCAGATGTCGCCCTGTTCGGTCTCGATGCAATAGTCCCGAATTTGCTCCACCGATTGCGGCCATTGGCCCGTCTCGTGATGATATGCCTGCCCGAAGCCCATCCCTATCATTGCCCGGGCAAACGTCACCATGAACATCTGCGAAAAGGACCCGGCCAACGCTTCTCCTATAGCCTCGCCGATAACCTGTCCACAGCCGCTGAGCAATACCAGGGCCGCGAGCATTAAACACAACGCAGCTTTTTTAATAGAATTCATGACAGAAACTCCTTAAACAGGTTCCTGTAAACGTCAACGGCCTTTTCCAAATCTGCCAGTTCTATATATTCATCCGGCTTGTGCGCAAGTTCACTATTTCCCGGGCCGAAGATGACAATCGGCGCACCCAGTCCTGCCAGAAACGGCCCGTCCGTACAGAAACCGGCGGTCGTCGTTTCTTTGCAATCTACGGTTGAGCAGAAATTCTTTACAAAGTCGCAATGCGAATCCGTCTCCAGCGCCCCGACGTCTCTTACGGTCTTGACCTCGGCGTCGAATTCAGGACGGGTCTTTTTAAAACGAGAAAAGACAGACTCGAACTTTTCGATTATCTCCGAGTGGCTTTGGTTGGGTGTGGTTCGAATGTCGATTTTTACGCTGCACAGGTCGGGTATGACGTTAACGGCCTTGCCGCCCGATATCGTATTTACACTCATCGAGCAATCGCCCAGCAGCGGATGTTTTTCTATAGAAAGTTTTATTTTTTCAATTTCATCGAGGAACAGCCTCATCGAGTTTATCGCGTTAACACCCAGGTGCGGCATGGAGCCGTGCGCGGTCCTGCCTTTGGTGTCAACTTCCAGCCATAACAGGCCTCGATGCGCGGTAATTACCTCGAAGTTGGTCGGCTCTGCAACGATGACGCCTGCAACAGGCGGCAGTTTATCTTTATAATCGGCGATGAATTTTTTGATTCCGCAGCTATCGGTCTCTTCACCTGCGACTGCGGCGATGATAATATCACCTTTTAGTTCAGTCTTGTCGGCTGTGAATTGTTCGACGGCTGTTATAAGTGCCGCTATTGAGCCTTTCATATCCGCCGAGCCTCGGCCGAACACTCGGTCGTTTTCTTCGGTCGCTGAAAAAGGCGGATATTTCCACTGTCCCCGGCCGGGCGGGACGACGTCCAGATGGCAGGCGAAAAGCAGTGCAGGCCTTTGGCCTGAGGATTTTATATGGGCGACGATATTGGCCCGTGTCTGGTCCCAACAGGCCAATTCGGAGTCGATACCGTGGTCCTGGAGGTGGCCGCGGATTATCCCAGCAGCGGCAAGTTCGCCTTTATCAGCGGTTGTATCAGCTTGTACGAGTGATTTGAGTAATTCTTTCATACCCGGCAGATTATACACCACCAACTGATAAAACAAGGCTGTTTAGCGGAATTTTTTATTGCCAGGCATTGGGATTCGTGCAATAATTCAGGGTTTGAAAACTGACGCCATTGGAGGTGCTATGGGCCCTGTATTGAGCGGGTTGACAAGATTGCAGAGCGTCGAGAACCGCCTGCGTATAGTGAAAAACAAGCTGGCAAGATGCAGACGTAACGTCATCATTCAGGAAAATCTGGTCCGTACTTTGAGCAGCAGTTACGAGGCCAAGAAAGAGGAGATTCAGCTAACCAGGGTCCAGTCGGACCGCATGGAGCTGGAGCTCAAGGCCCGCGACGAGACAATATCGAGGCTGCGTGCCTCGCTCAATACCGCAAAGACCAACAAGGAATACGCTGCGGTCCTGACGCAGCTCAATACGACCAAGGCCGACAATTCCAAAATAGAGACTCAGGTACTGGACCTGATGAAGGATATCGAGGCTGATGAGGCTGAGTGCAAGCAAATCGAGGAGCAGATTGAGGGGCAGAAAAAGATTCTGGAGCAGAAGCGTACCGAAGCCGAGCAGCTTTCCGTCAAGTACGAGGCCGAGATAGACCAGATTCAGAGCGAGTGGGACGAGGCTGCCAAGCGTGTTCCGGCCGATGCCCTGGGAATATTCAAGCGAGTCGCCGAGACCTACGACGGCGAGGCCCTTGCAAAAGTAGAAGAGCAGGAAGCCCGGTCCGCCACCTACAGCTGTGGTGGATGTTTTATGTCCATAACACCCGAAACTGTAAATCTACTGATGACAAAGGACGATATTATTCGCTGCCCGAATTGTACGCGAATACTGGTTCTGGGTAGTGAGGGTGAGTAATTGACGGTGGATGGGTGAATGTGAACGGCGATAAGAAGGCAGCAGGGGCAAGTGAGCGATAGTAAGTCAGTATCGGCAAGTAAGCGACGGGGGTGAACGGCGGCGAGTGAGATGTGCGAGGTAGTTTATTATAAGATTGGCATATTTTTTTATTTTTCCTGTCATTTATCACATAACTTCAGGAATTTAGGAATTGACCGAGCAAGCTGAACGGCTGACTATTTATACCGACGGGGCCAGCAGGGGTAATCCGGGGCCTGCGGCGGCAGGGTTTGTACTGGCGGATTCACAGGGCAAAGAACTGGCGGCAAAAGGGATTTATCTGGGCGAGGCGACGAACAACGTCGCAGAATATACGGGACTTGTCAGGGCGCTGGAGGCTGCAAAAGAGATGTCGCCAAAACAATTGTTCGTTTACAGCGACAGCGAGCTTATGGTCAGGCAAATCAACGGGCAATACAAGGTCAAGAGCGAAAAGATACGGCCTTTGTATCAACAGGTGATGTTACTTCTGGATTCATTCGACCGTTACCAGGTCAAACATATTGGCAGGGGCAAGAACAGTCGTGCGGACAGCCTGTGTAATCGTGCACTCGACCGGCAGTGTAACGTACAGGCAAAGGCTGAGCCGTCAGCCGCCGGCCAGAAACACCTTCGTCTGGGTGTGCTAATCAGCGGCGGGGGAAGGACGCTGCTGAATATTCTCGAATGTATCAAGAAAGGGCAATTGAACGCCGAAGTGCCGATTGTCATAAGCTCACGGTCAACCGTAAAAGGTGTGGAGCGAGCCCGCAACGCGGGTCTGGCTGTCAAGATTATACGTACGAAAGATTATCCGGATATAGATGAATTCAGCAGGCGCCTGATAGAGGAGCTGACGGCGGCGAAGGTGGATTTGGTTATACAAGGCGGGTGGCTTTGTCTGTGGAAGATTCCAGAGCGCTACGTCAATCGTGTGATGAATATACACCCGGCGCTTTTGCCGAGCTTCGGAGGTAAAGGTATGTGGGGCCATCGTGTTCACGAGGCAGTTCTGGCGGCGGGCTGTAAGGTGAGCGGATGTACCGTGCACTTCTGTACGAACGAATACGATAAAGGGCCTATCATCGTGCAGCGAACGTGCGTAGTGGAAGAAGATGATACTGCGGATACGCTTGCGGACCGTGTATTCGAGCAGGAGTGCATCGCGTATCCCGAGGCCATCAGGCTTTTTGCCGAGGGAAGGACAATTGTCGAGCAGGGCAGAGCAAAAATCCTCAACGGATTAATAGCCACAGAGGACCACAGAGATTTATTATTTCCTATTTAATAACGACTATTCATCCGCGGATTGCGCGGATTTACACGGATTAGATTAGCCACGAATAGACATGAAGCGGATTTGCCTGGCATCTTCGATGCCTGTGTGTTCTCGGCCGAAGGATTTCTATGAGCCCTTCGATAAACGCAGGACAGGCAAGCTCCTTCAATCCTTTCGGCCTCGTCCACGTCCCTATGGGACTAAGTCAAATCCTGCACGAAGAAATCTTTTTTATCCGCGGATTACTCGGATTTAACGGATTTTGCTTTGAAGCGGTTGTCCTTGGCAACCTGTGTGTACTTTGCGGACAAGCCTTCCTGAAGCTCCTTCGACGAGCTCAGGACAGGAAGCTTCGTCAGTCTGTGCCTGCTCGTCTACAAAGCTACGCTATTAGCATCAAATCCTGCACGAAGAAATCTTTTTTATCCGCGGATTACTTCGACTCCGCTCAGGACAGGTACTCGGATTTAACGGATTTTGCTTTGAAGCGGTTGTCCTTGACAACCTTTGTGTGCTTCGCATCGAAGGCCTCCTAAAGCCCATTCGATAAACTCAGGACAGGCAAGCTTTGTCGGCCTTGTTGCTTGCCCACAACGCCTGAGGCGTAGGCTTCAAAGCCCAGGTCTGTTGTTCCTTCGGAAAGTACGTCAAAGTCGATGTTCTTTTTTCAAATCGGATTCCAAGGATTTATTTATAGCCACCCCGATACAAGGAATCGGGACTTCACCCGAACAGCCGGGTTCAGCAGAGAGCATCCGTCTACGCTGCGCTGCGCCGAGACAAGTAACGTGTATTTTTTGGTTTTCAGGAGAGGGATTGGCGGGTAAAATGATTCTTAGATGCTTGATGCTGGATTCTAGATTCTTGATACTCGATTCTCGTTTCGTATTGCGTACAGCGTGGAAAAGGAAAGTAAAAAGGCAAAAGTAAAAATTAAAAAGGAAAAAGCAAAAATGCGGAGTTGCCTTGCGACCATATTTAAATTCAGAGGCCCGCAGGGATGCGGGAGGCTTCAATTCGTACGTGGAGACTTATCGCATCAAAGAGAACCTATTTTTGGTTTGAATTGTGTAGGAAATAAGGCACGAAGCGACAAGTTGCTGTTTTGAGTCACCAGACGATAAAATTTTGATTATAACTAACCGAAGGAATTATGTGGAGGCTAGTTAATGGATCTTATGGGAAATGAAAAAGAATATAAGGAGCAGCTTTTAGGTGCCCTTAAAGAGCGAATTAATGAAGATATAACTATATTGGAAGACAAAGACAAATTAGTTGGTAAGTGGAATGCAGTCTTTGCTGGTTATATGGATATGCCTGATGAGCCTCTTGGAACAATGGAGTTTTTCAGTAATGGTAAATGGACCGACGGGAAGGAAAATACTAATGTTGGATACGACATTCCTGAAAAAGGAATATTAGTTCAACAACATCAATACGGAGAAATTCCCGAAGCAGATGATCCGGGCGGAATTTGTGAAGAAGGGTATTATGTATTCACTACAGAATCAGGAGGAATCTTATTATCTAACTCGGATGGAGGTCTCGTTATCAAGTTGACAAAATCTTAAGGGCATGTGAGGCATCACTAAAAACCGGAGCAGCAATCGTTTTTGGTTGAATTTTAGAGGTTTGGAGATAGAATACGGTTTGTTTTTGTGCGGATAATTATCATAATTGGTGTTAGAAAATGAAAAAGAAAACAAAAATCATTCTGATAATTTTGATAATGGCTGTTGTTTCTGGTTTTTTATTTATAGTTGGTCCGATTTGTTTCTTAATTGGTCACACGGAATATCAAATGAGAAAGGTGGGTAACTATTTTGACTCTATCACTGAAGAGAATGTTCCTGTATGGATAGAAAGGACGGAGAAGTATTTACAACAGTACGACCTAAATTCGTTGAATGATCCAAATTCGTGGGGTGTTGGGATTAATATTTTATATGGTGAACATGTCCCGACTGACTTGAAGGAATTGGGGATTATAGAAATTTATATACAAGAAGACTCTGTTGAATATATATGGATAGGAGGTTTTGAGCATACTTCATTAGAAATTAAGAAAGATGGAAAAAGGGGATTTATATTTACAGCGAAATATAATAATTTTAAATCAAAAGTTATCTGGCCTAAAGAGGAAGAGTTGCAAGAATAACCAATATTAAATTCAGAATTATCTATTTAAAATTACTGAGATTCTTCACTTCACTGCGTTCCGTTCGGAATGACAAAAGAACGCTCATGATGACTTCGTTGGATTGCCGCGCTTCCGTCTTCGTGTTACTACGCCGGACAAGCCGCTCAGGACCAATTTTATTGTTGAAGGACGGGGATTTTGGAGATAGAATAATTCTTAGATGCTTGATACTCGATGCTTGTTTCGTACTGCGTTGCGCGTACTGCGTATTGCGAGAAAATTAACAACAAATTACACTAATTTTCACGGATTATTGAGAAAAAAAGCTGCGGAGAAGGGGTGCGGGATGAAGGGAAGGAGACTGAATGTCGAATGACGAATAGCGAATGACGAATGCAGAGGGAAAGGCAATCCCCGCTTACGACCTGCGGGGACAGGCAAGGCAAAGGAAAAAAATAAGAATTGGCCGCAGGGCTACGCTCGTCTCGGCGTAGGTGCCGAGCCGTAGCCGGGAAGGATAAAATGGTGATTATCACAGATTTTCTTGATGGTGTAAGTATGAAAAAAATGCTGATGGTGCTTATGATTGTTATTCTTGCGATCGTAACATATGGTTGTAAGTACAAAAAGAGGGCTGAGTCAGGTGAGATTAAATCACGGTCGACAGAGGAGCAATCAAAAATGGCCCAAAATGAAAAAAGTGATACAAAAGCATACGAATCACTGATAGCCAAGATAAGAGCACAGCCTGAAACAGCAAGTATTGAAGCGCAGAGTGGAACAGTTGAAGATTTTATAGATGACACGCACAAGCAGCCCGAACCGAGGCCTATTGTCTCACTTGAGGATTTTTTTGAGGGAAATAAAGATTTAGGTTCAATCGGTTGCAATCTGATAGATTACCCCGAAATACCGAAGTTCTATGAAGTTCTTAAGAGCATAAGAGCAAAGGATAATGTTCAGGACGTTCTAGTAGAAATATCTGAAGTTGATGAGGAGTTTTTAGATTGGCCATTTTCCGAAACTGTGTATATTTTAACATCGGCTAGCAAAGAAGAAATCGGTAAATGGATGGAGCCTTTACAGCCGGATGAGATATTTGAAGGATGGGGTTTCAAAAAAGCTCCATCTGCTGCTCCCAAACTCCAGGATGGAATGAGGGTCTTTGGGGCATGGTGGGATTGATCTAAAAAAAGAGATTATGTTAGAATGAAAAATGAGAGCCATTTCTTGTTCGGGGATGAGGCAAAATGATACTATACAAATACCGTTCATTAGCAAATCTTGAGCATGTCCTCGATATAATCATGAATCAGCGGTTGCATTGCTCTACATATCTTGAACTGAATGATCCTTTTGAAGGCCTGTTCGTAACAACAACCGTTCTTACACCGGGCCTTTTCCGAATGCATAAGATTCCTCTTCCCATGCTTGCTAAGTGGCCGATTAAATTAAAACACACCAAGGAAGCGAAAGATCTTTTAGAAGGCACGATTGATAAGATAAAAATTTGCAGTTTATCCTCGGACTTGAATGATGTTCGCTTATGGTCTTATTATGCAGATGGACACAAGGGTATCGCATTTGAAATAGATTGCTCAGGATTAGAAAAAATATACGAGGTGAGATATTCAGAGAAGCTACTGCAGGGCAGTATTTCCCTATTGGGAGGGACAAGTATCACTGAAGCGTTGTCGCATAAAACTAATCATTGGGCGTTTGAATCTGAATATCGAATTATAGATGAAAGCAAGCATTTAGAGGAGAGCAGGTATTTTGGCATTAAAGACAGAATAAAAGCTATGTACTTGGGGACCCGCACGAGTGACAAATACCGTGAATTATTGAAAAAAATAGTGCAAGGGAAAATTCCAATCTGGACAACGAAGATTAACAATGAAAAGGTTATTGTGGAGCTCGACAAATTAATAGAAGGATAGTAAACGCCGTAGAGAAAGATTAGAAAATGCCGGATAGGGATGTTAAGACCCTCCGTTTGTAGAACCAAGGAAGCACACCTTGAGGGCAGGCAGGATTTGATTTTTTATCAGTATGCGAAGATAATCGGCAGACGGCGAGAAGTCGAGCATTCAACATTGAACGTCCAACGTCGAACACAGAACGCAGGGTCGAAAAGAAGTATCTTAAGACGATTTATAACTGCCATGAATGTGCCGGGACGCTTGATGTCGGAGATTTAGATGGCGACGGAAAACCGACAGTTATCGATATCGACTATATTATTGCGTGAGGAATGATTAATCAGTACCATGGAAGAAGAAATAAAAATCAAGGAGAGCACAAAATGAAAACGCCGTGTTTGTTTGAGATATTCAAGGAAGAAGGATAATTTTCAGAGGCTGTCTTATGAACAAGCGTCAGAAGAGCATAGTCCGTGAATTCATATTGGTTTGTGTCATAATCATTGCGGTTGTACTGGGGCTGATAAACTTCAAGGAGTATGTTAATCGTACGGAGGCCATGCGGGCAATGGAGCAGCTCGGACGGGTTGTTCTTGGTTATCGCCAGGCACGCGGTTCGGTGCCGCCGCAGTACTATGTGGACGAAATCAAGGGTGAGCTCGAAGGGAGCGCACGATTCGGCGAGTTAACTTATCGCGCCCGGTGGATTGAGTATGGTGCTACAGGTGATGAAATTCTCGCTTATGCAAGGAGAGACTACGGTATGATTATAGGCACCGGATGTATCGTTCTTCGGCTTGACGGCAGGGTCGAGTGGATGGAAGAAAAGGAATTTGAAGAACTGTTTCGTTCGCAACAGAGCCTGGATGAAAAGAGGCTTGGCGAGCTGAAATTTTAGGTGCATAGTCGATTTACGCGTCCGGCGGAATGCGGAATGATTGACGAATATCGAACTTCGAACATTGAACGCCGAACGTTGAAAAATTTGGTGGGTAAGTAGTGGGGATTAGGTAAGGCAGTGAGTTTGGTAGTGAGTAGTACTGAGAAACATTGAAGGCGGAGGACCCTGCTTCGCACAAGGCTACGCAGGGCAGGCAGGTAGCGGACTGCAGATATAGTTGCCGGCCTTATAGAAAAAACGGATTTTCAGATTTTCTTTACTCTCTCAGCTGTGTTCTAATCTTTCTTGGCCCATAAGGATGGACAAGCTTTTGCTCTGATTGTTATTGAGCAAGCTCACCGGACCACCGCTGCATTTGAGGAAAAAGTCTAACCAGACAGCACGGGAGAATGTGAATAAATATTTAAAAGAACGTGTAAGTCCGTTTTCGGCCCATATTTATGAGCATTCTGTTTTTTGTCTATTTTTCTTTACATATTTAACGGCGCGCCTTATAATAATAGTGTATATATCCAGAGCTACCCTGGAGGAGGATAGCTGCGATGCATTTTTCAACGACATCTTCTGAGTAGCCCACGAAAAGCTCATACAAAATCAGACAAATACGAACGAGGAGAAGGAAAATGAATAAGATAATAGATCTAAAAATCTGGCTGGTAGTTTCAACGACATTGCTGGTCGTATTGCCCGGCAGTGTTTGGGCCGATGGTACATACAGCGACGGCACGGGGGACCCGAATAATCCTTATCAAATTTCTACAGCAGCCGATATGAACGAAATCGGAACACATACCGAAGACTGGGACGACTGCTTTGTCTTAACCGCAGATATTAATCTAATCAATTATAATGAAACCAATTTCAATATCATCGGGAATGACACGGTGGAATTTACCGGTGTTTTTGACGGCAAAGACCATACTATCAGCAATTTCACCTGGAATTCATCAAGTTCTGATTATGTCGGTCTGTTCGGTTGCGTCGATAGTCCCAACTCCGAGATTAAAGACTTGAGACTGATCGGTCCCAATATCCAAGGCGATGATAACGTCGGCGCTCTGGTCGGCGTGTTGCGGTCAGGGACGGTAATCGGCTGCGGCATTGAAGGGGGGTCCGTTTCGGGAGATCTTTATGTGGGCGGTCTGGCGGGCGGGAGCAACGGAACCATCTCAAACTGCTACACTACCAGTTCAGTTTCCGGAAATTGTGACATCGGCGGCCTGGCCGGGTATAACAACGGGGCCGTCTCAAACTGCTACGCTACAGGCTCTGTTACAGGAACCAACGATTATGTCGGCGGTCTGGCTGGATACAACGACGACGGCATCATCTCAAGCTGTTATGCTACCGGTTTTGTCAGCGGGACAAATTACGTTGGCGGTTTTTCCGGATATCATTCCGGCACGTTATCTGTATCGTTCTGGGATACGGAAAGTTCCGGCCAATCGAATGGCGTTGGTTCGGGAGGCAGCTTAGGCATTACGGGTAAAACGACAGCACAGATGCACTCTATGACTACATTTCTCGGCTGGGGCAGTGAATCGGCTGTCTGGACTATTGATGATACCAACGATTATCCGCACTTAGCGATTGAAAACTCTTTTGGTGAGCCTATTTCGCCGGTACTGTCTGATTTACTCGAAGGTTCGGGAGCAGAAGGGGCCCCCTATCTTATTTATACGCCCAACGACTTTGATTTGATGGGCCTTTTCTCCAACGAGTGGGGTAAGCATTTCAAGCTTTCGGCTGATATTGACTTAAGTAGTTTCTCGACAGACGAACCTAATTTAATCGGCTGTTTCGCGGGTGTTTTCGACGGCAACGGACATAGTATTTCGAATTTTATATGCCGAACCTCTCAGGACTGCTACATCGGTCTTTTCCGGCAGTTGGATGACCCTAACGCAGAAATTAAGGATTTGACTCTAATCGAACCCAACGTTCAGGGGAATTATTATGTTGGCGGCCTTGTAAGCTATATGCGGAATGGAACAATTGCCGGCTGTGGGATTGAAGGCGGGGCCGTTTCCGGAGATAGTGATGTTGGCGGTCTTGCAGGAGGTAATGACAGCACCATCTCAAACTGCTATACTACTGTCCCGGTTTCGGGAGATGATTATATCGGCGGCCTGGCTGGATACAACCACGGGGCCATCTCAAACTGCTATGCTGCAGGTTCTGTTACAGGAACCAATGATTACATTGGCGGCCTGGTCGGGAACAACTACTACGGTACCATATCAGGTTGCTACGCGACAGGCACTGTTACAGGAGATTCTCGTGTAGGCGGGCTTGCTGGATACAGCGGCTACGGCACGATTTCAAATTGCTACGTTACAGGTGTTGTTACAGGAGACTCCCGTGTAGGCGGGCTGGCTGGATACAGCAACTACAGTACAATCTCGCACTGCTACGTTGCGGGCGCCGTTACCGGGGCCGATTTTATTGTGGGCGGCCTGGCCGGACTCAATAGTTATGCGGATTTTTTTACTTCATTCTGGGATACGCAGACGACCGGTCAGAGCGATGGCATAGGAGTTAATTACGGAACCGGTACGATTGAAGTCTACGGCAGAACAACCGCTCAGATGCAAATGGTAGTTACTTACACCGACCAGGGCTGGGATTTTGTCGGCGAAACAACCAACGGCCATGATGATGTTTGGCGGATGTGTGTTGATGGTTTGGATTATCCGAAGCTGTGGTGGGAATTTGTAACAGGCGACTTTGTCTGCCCGGACGGCGTTGACTTTGCTGATTTTGCAGTTTTTTCACTTGCCTGGCTGAGCGATGCCACTTCCGTCGGCAACTGGAATCCGCGGTGCGATATATCCGAGCCACATGATGGTATTATCGATGAGCCGGACCTTAGCGTTTTTATCGATAACTGGCTGGCAGGCAAATAATCTTGTTCTTCGATAAATTTATGTGTCCACCTTGTCTGCGGGATAAGTTAATCCTATACAAGACAGTATAAATTAAACTGCGATACTCGACCCAAATCATATCTTCAAAAAACCTTCAGTAAAAACAGGATTATATACGACATGTGTATGTTTTTGCCGTCGAGATTGGCAGGATAAAATAATTAGTCTTTTTCGATTACCCGAAAAGACTACGGGCCTTTTGTAGATTAAATGGTTTTGGACAGGTGTTTTTTGTCGACAGTATTTGTGTTGCGCAGGGTCAATGGCGGTTGTGGAATCGGCGGAACGGCTATTTGCGAGAACGGAGTCTTGTGAGATAATCTATTAGATGTATTCAGAAATTTTGTGTACAGTACCGCTGCAAGGAAGTAAATAATATGATTCGCCGTTATAGCAGCGGTCAGGGAATCAAGGTTTCCGAAGAGGATGCCGGTAAAAAAGGGTAAATGTCTTGAGTGCAGGCAGTCTATAGTCGTGCCGACCGCAGAGCAGCAGCACGTTTTTCCTGATATATTAGTAAACATAAAATGTAAAGACCGCGTAGAATTAAAGAACAGCGCTATTTATGAAAGGACAGAGCAATGCAAATCAAAATCGATGTCAAATCACTCATCGTGGGGCTGATACTCGGGGCCGTTGTTTTCCTGGCGATGGGTCAGGTGTACAGCGGCGCGGGAGAATCGGATTTCGGTTTTACCGTCGATAGGACAGGTTACGCTATCGTTCGAGATAAGGCCGGTATGATTTATGTAATTGAGCCGCAGAGAGAACGAGCAAGGATGGTCGAGCACGACGACGGCCCTTATAAGGGCAGAGCACTGGACCTCGACAGGGCAGTAATAGTCGAAGAAAAAAGGTAAATGGAGACTGACCGGACCTGATACGTTCTGTCAGGTCTTGTTTAATATTCCTCCAGGTGATAAAACTCAGCGTCTTCGAGCCACTGCTGGGGACGTGATACGAATTCGATTATATTGTCCAGCAGGAAGTAGTGCTTCTTTTCTTCTTCTGCTAATTTCAGAAATACATCTTTTTGGGTTTGGGCCTTTACCTCGTTTGCCTTTTCCAGATAGAATTTTCTGGCGTTTTGTTCTATGTTCTGGGCTTCTTTGTACAAATCGAGCTCGGTTTTTTCAAAGATAAACTTTTTGGCTCCTTCGCGAATCTTTTCGAAGATTGCGGTCGCATCAGTCAGGACGGTAGTTTCACCGAGTTTGACGGGGGCCTCGGCCTGCATTTTTTCAATCAGCTCATAGTGCTTTTCTTCCTCATTAGCAAGCATTAGAAATATTTCCGTCAGGCCTTTATCAGGCGATTTGGCCGCACGGTCACGATAGAATTCTTCTGCGTATTTTTCCTTTTCCATGGCAAATTCAAATATGTTCATAACTTCACCTCTGACAGAAACTATCAATAAAGATAATAAAGAACCGGGCACTATAGGCTATATGCTATACATTTCCGAATGTTCGCCACTTTCGGCCCTCGGATTCTATAAGATTATCCGCGGCCGGAAAACTCTGCGCGCCGGCGGGGTAATCATAAAGCGGCATATCACTATCTTGCCACGCTTTGATGACGGGGTCAAACAATTTCCACGCCAGTTGTACGCTATCGTACCTGTTGAAGAGGGTCTGGTCGGCCAGCATCGCGTCAAGCAGCAGGCGCGAATAGGCCTCCGGCATACGGACAGCAAAGACATCAGTGTAATTAAATCGCATATCAAGCGTCCCCATACACATTTTCGAGCCGGGGCGTTTGGCCTGGAACTGCAGACTCATTCCTTCCTGCGGCTGGATTTGCAGAGTCAATATATTCGGCGGTAATTCCTCGATTCCCGCCGAGACGAACATCGAGTGAGGGACGTGCCTGAATGTTATGACAATCTCGGTGTTTTTGGCAGCCAGTCGTTTTCCCGAGCGGACGTAAAACGGAACACCGCGCCACCGCCAGTTGTCCACTAAAAGTTTTGCAGCAACGAAGGTTTCGGTTTGCGAATCGGTGGGGACGCCTTTTTCCTGTAAATAACCGCACACGTCTTTATCGTTAATTTTTCCTGCTGTATAACGACCGCGGATAATCTGCGCCGCCCAAGGCTCGAACTCAAACGGCCTGATAGAGCGCAGCAGCTTTGTCTTCTCGTCACGTACCCGGTCGGCATCGAAGGACGTAGGCGGCTCCATCGCCACCAGTGCCAGCATCGAAAGCATATGATTCTGAAACATATCGCGCAGTGCTCCGCTTTTGTCGTAATAACCTGCCCGATGTTCGACTCCCGCCTTTTCCGCGATGGTTATCTGAACGTGGTCTATGTAATTGCGGTTCCATACAGGCTCGAAGATTGCGTTGGCGAAACGGAACATCAGGATGTTCTGAACAGTTTCTTTGCCTAAGTAATGGTCGATACGATATACCTGCGATTCATCGAAACACTTGCTGATAACTTCATTCAAACGCTGAGCACTTTCCAAATCACGTCCGAAGGGTTTTTCAACGATAAGTTTCGCTTCAGGATGTGTCAGCCGGTTTGTTTCGAGCTGCTCTACAATTACCGGGTACAGAAGGGGCGGCACCGAAAGATAGAAAATCAAATTTCCTTCGACCTTATGCAGCTTATTCAATTCTTCGATTCGCTTTTTTAATCCTTCATAAAAACCGGCATCGGCGTAATCGCCGCTCAGGTAATGACACTTCTGTATAAAGCTTTTGGCCTGCTGAGCGTTTTTTTGAGCATCTTTTGCGATTACTTCTGCTGCAATTTGCTGGAACTGCTCGTCGGACATTTCGGTTCGCCCACAGCCAAGTACATAGAATTGCTCGCCGACAAGCTCACGGCGGTACAAATCAAAGAGGCTCGTCAGCAGCTTTCGCTGCGTCAAATCGCCGGAAGCCCCGAACACTACCAGGGCGGTCGGACCTGCAGGTTGCTCGGCGCAAACTATATCCATCCTGCTGACTTTAGGTTTTATTTCAGGCATCAGGTCACTTCCATTCATCCCTTTACAACCAGGTCTTCGTCAAACTCCTGCAGGTTCCCGCGGATTCGCCATATTCTCAGGCGGGTATACTTGAAATCTGATAAAAGTTCAAACATGTCCTCACTAAGCCATTTCAGTTCGTTCTTATAAACAACAATGGGGTCATGGCGAAGAATTATACTCTTTTGGGGAATGCCTTCAAACTGAGACAGTAATTTAGGAGTAAGAATCAGCAGGTCTATCGTAGTCCGGCCATGTTCAACTTTTGTTATTTTAAGAGGATAATACAAAAAGTCCGTTTTGAATCTATACTGAATCGCGTCATTTGTTTTTATTTGCGTGTCCAGCTCCACAACATCAAAAACAAACCATGTAAATCCTTCCTCGAGATACTCTTTTATTACTGTTTTCATTTCGTCGGGGATTACGGGATTATCTACTTCTTCTGATTTTAGATAGTCATCAACCCACTCCACGAAACGCTGGCTGTTGATTACATTTGTTACCGAGATATCGTGAGCGCCGATTTTCTCATGAAATGTAATCTCGCCCGCTGATTCTTTTGCATCCTGTTGGCTTCCTGTTGTAATGCCGTTTCTTCTTTGATGAGCCAGTTTGCGATTGATAAGTTGTGTTGCCCTGTGGAACACTTCAATGTCGCCGGCAGTTACGTTTGGTTCCGAAGGTAGTGGCAACACTTCAAGAACTTTTGTTTTTTGCGAAGCGTTCAAATCCGTAGATAACAACAGAATCTCCTCTTCTCCGTCCCATGCAATAACAGCATTCTGTCTCGGTTCGAAAATTCTAACGTTAGGATGAAATGGTATTACGCCCCGGTCTGCATACAGTGCCGAGCCAAACAGCAGCAGGAACCACGTCAATTGCAGTATTTTTTTTCTCATGGTAAGCCCTTCGAATAATAATTACTTTTTCTCGGTGCCGACGACCTTAAAAACCATATTAGAAACTATACCTGATTGCTGCGTAGAGGTTCGTATTATTCTGAACCTGGCCGAAAAAGGTGCTCGGATAATCGCCGAAGAAGACATTTGCACCGGCTTCGAGGGCCAGGTTGTCGCTCGCCTTGTAATTGACGTTCGGACGCATATATACATCTTTATCCGAAGGCGAGAAATAAGTAAACAGTGAATATCGAAGATTCTGGTTCATAAGAAGTTTTGTAAGACGGACAGTTATTAAGTGCCTGTCCCTGTCACGGTTCAGCCCGACGGGTATACTGTCTGTGTGCCGGTCGTAGTCGGTCATGTGCTCGACATAGTATTGCAGGCCGGCCGTGAAATCTTTGCCTATGTCCTGTGTATAGCCTGCAAGGAACCGCATCTCGGAATTGTTTATATTGCCGTTGTGCCCGCTCTGGTCGTCGTCGGATTCGTAATAGCCGAATTCGAAATTGCCTATTCCTTTGCCGACGGCGCCTCGAACACTTGCACCGTAAACGCTCAGGTCGGGGAAAATCGCCTGAGTCATAGTCGAGTTCAATCCGCCCGGGCTTTTCCAGTAGCCGCGATAGGCGTAAGCTGCGTACTCGTAATTATTGATATTTTTATAGACTCTTACAGCAATCTCATCGTTCCTGAACCAGCGGTTGGGTTTGTCGGTGTGTATTATCGCGTCCTGCCCTGCACGTCTGCCGAGGAGCGAATTCCAGTAAGAAATGCGGTCGCCGGTTATATAGCGGTCGGTGTCGAACTGCGGCGTGTAAACAATATCGAGATTAGCAAAATCACTGAACAGGCTGACCTTCACCGCGTCGGAAGGGGCCTTGAGGTATTCCGTGTCCCTGCCGATGAAAAATGACTGCCAGTCTTTCGGGAACAAGTCATTTATAAAGACCAGGTCGCCTGTTCCCCAGGTCAGGATTTGCCGGCCGACTTTGAGGTCCATAAAGTCGTAAGGCCTTGTGAAAATGAATGCCTCCCGCAGGTCGAAGTCGGCCTGCTCTTCGACCATGTCGCCGAAGACATCGCCTTTGACCTTAAAATCTGCCCAGTCCAGATAAGATGATAATTCAATCTGGAGCCTCTGCTCCATAATTGACATGTCTTTTTCGTACGGGTCGTTTCTCAGCCGATAGCCTGAACGTATTTCGTAAAATCCGTGCAGAGTAGTATTAGAAAGAAGCGTATCGAAATCGATGGTGCTTTCCTGCTCCGCTGCGACGGCGGCTCCAGCGACAATTAATAATAAAAAAGCGGCAATTTTTGCGTACGTCATCTAATGGCTTCCCTCGGCGGTCTGCGGAGGTATCTTTCTGAGAATATATTGTCATTCAGGCCGATGTTGTATTTAACTTCGGTGAACTCCATCTCTGTTTTGCTGCCGCTGTTCAAATCCGAGACGACCGATTTCGTGACCGTCGGATACTCGATAGGTTGGCCATTCTCTTCGGACGCTATTGAATCGACCTTTACCGACTCGATTGTCCTGAACAGTTTGTTGTTTTTGTCATAGTATTCCATCTTCATCGGTATGAATGTTTCGCGGCATATCGAGACGCTATAATAGCTAAATTCCACTGCATCTGAATTTTTCGGCACGTTTTTGATTATATAGTAATCATCCGTTGTTTCGAGGAGCTCATGTGTGTCCTCGGCGAGATTTCGTCCGGACACATCCTCATAGAGGAAATCGGAACCGACAAAGCTGGTGCGTTTGTCGCTTACTGCGATTCGCTTAACCAAGTCGAGCGCCGGCAGGTACAGCCATCTGTCGTCGTCTTTATCGAGAGCGGTGTGCTTGTGCACCATAAAGATCATGCCGCGGACGTCGGCGGGCCTGATGAAGTAAACGAAATACCTCTGGTCTCCGCCGTCGGCGTCGTCTTTTCTCAGTATTGTAAATTCTCTTTCTCTTACCTGTCCGTTCTTGTCTGTTATCTTCATATCGACTTTGGCCTTGCCGTCGTCACCCTGATAGTAGGCCATGATATTGGCCTTGTTGATTATGGTATCTACGTCGAGAGTTTGCCCTGTTGTTGTAACAGCCGGTTCATTCGGCTCGACGGCATCGGCCTTGACAGAAAGCGGTAGGAAAATTATGCAAATCAAAGCTAAATACGATATTGTTTTCATCTTAAACCTCACTTTTCTTCTTTTTGTTGAATTCTTTTACACGCCTGCCTGCGTGACATCAAACCGCAGGCGAGCGCCATAATCGGTATAGCTATCGCACTAACCACAGCCAGCCTAGTAAAACCGAGGTGCCAGTACTGGTGCAGATTCACGCCGATAAGGATGACGACGGCCGCCGAGATAATCAGGCAGAAACCACAGTTGTATTTCATCGAGACTACGGCCGTTTTGGCCTTGAACAGCGATTTTTCGGCCAGTCTTATTATAGCAGGCAGGGCAATGAGGGTAATCACTCCCGACGAACCCATTATCGCACAGAGAAACAGGCCGACTGTTTTGTAAGGCACCAGCGGCGCTAAAAGAAGCGGCAGAAATCCGATAGAAATAACCAGCACATTTCTGGTTATCGCGCGTGCCGGACCGCCAAACATAACTCCTGCACTTTCTTTCCATGAGCCGGTCTCGGCGTGACTTGCTCTTGCCCGTTCTAAAAAGTGAATCGCAAAGTCGACAGCCATACCAAGCGTCAGCGCACTTAATACCGCGACCGGCATATCGTAGTCCTTTCCGGTCAGGCCTATAATGCCGTAAATGATGGTTATTGTTATTGTCAGCGGTATCATGCAGATAATTCCCCACAGCGCCGAGCGGAACAGTACAGACATCATAATAAAGACTATAATGAAACTGCCCAGAAACGATTGAAGCATTCCAAAGACAATCTTGTCCTGCCAGACGGTATTGATATACGTCAGCCCGGCCCAATTGTGCAGCAGTTGTACGGGTGGCGGATTATCCCTGAAGAAAACATCAACAGCTTTTATAACTTGCTCCATGTTCTTGTTGTCGCCGCTGGTCAGCTGAAGCCATATATTGGCCTTGCTGTAATCGTAAGTGACAAAATGCCATAAGTAGTTTGGCTTATGGCTGCTCTGGAACTGAATAAGACATTGTGCGACGGCGGCCGATGAGTTCGGGACGATATAACTTTCAGGCTTGCCGTCAATCAACTCTTTGTGAACCTTTTTTACGATATCGACTACACTGGTGCTCTTTCCGACCAGCCGGGTGTCTTTGAGATGCTGCTGCAGTTTTGCCATATAATCGAGTACGTCAGGTCGCTTAAACACGGCCAGGGCCTCTTTTAGCGATTCGAGAAAACTCACCGCTTCATACCACAAATCGACGTCCGCACCTTCAGCGGTATCGAGTTTCGCATTAGCTGTTTCAATCAATTGGTAAAGATATTGTTTTATGGTTTTATCCTCACCGGCCTGCGACGCAATCAGTTCGGCGACCTTGTTCACCGAATCCGCCGTTTGAGGTATTTCGTTTTTAAGCCGGTCGGCTTTGCTCTGCCAGGCGGCCTGCAGGGAGTTTATAAACTGCTCGTTGATTTTTTCCGGATGCGTCTTCGAGGACCAGATACGCCATATAGGTTCCGCCGAAGTGCTTGTTTAGCTCGATGTCAGCCTGGCGGATTGGGTGTCTTTTGGCAAACCACTTGACGGGATTGTCGTTGACCTGGATGCGGGTGATTCCGTAAACGGCGATTATGACCACTACGGAGATGACCGCCAGTATTAACTTTGCTCGGTCGTAGGTGAAGTTGCCGGTTTTCTTCAGTAATACTGTCAGCCAGCTTTGCTTTTGCTCGTGCACCGCTTTTCGCCCGAAGTTCTCGAGCGATTTCTCGCTTACTATCATTATATACGCGGGCACGAAAGTAACCGTAAAGACCCATGCAATCATTATGCCGACAGCTACGAACAGGCCGAACACCTGAACGGGCGGTATCGGTGTCAGCGCCAGCGACGCAAAGCCTGCCGCGGAGGTAAGCGACGTATAAAGCATCGGCGTAAACAGATGGCCCATTACCTCCTTTGCCGTCACTATTCTGCCTTTTTCCTTTGTGTAAACGTCGAAGAACTCGGAAAGGATGTGAACCGAATCGACCACGGCTATCGGCATAAGGAAAATCGGAATCATCGAGCTCATTATGTGGACGGGAAAACCGAATCCGATTAAAAGGCCCATTGTCGAAATGACCGAGACCATCGCAACAATCATCGGTGAGATGACCAGGACGAGCTTGCGAAAGAACAGCAGCATCAGCAGGAATATTATCACCATCGCCGTCGGTGCGGATATTGCCATTTGGATGAACATCTCAACGCCGAAGGTGTCCTCGGCTACCGGCAGGCCCGTGATGTAATATTGTTCGTCTCCGGAGAATGTCGTGATTTTTTTTTCAGCTCGCTGTACATTCGGTAACTCAGATCTTTGCTGGTCAGCGGCAGATACAAACAAACAGCCTTGTCATCCTCGGAAAAGACCGTTCCTTCCAGTAGCGGACTGTTCTTTGCTTTTTCGCGGATTTGCAGCACCTCGGCCTCGTTGGCGGGCGGCTTTTTCATAAACCATTCGAATTTAATCTCGCCGGGTGAGCCCTGGCTAATATAGTCGACTACCGAAGGGGCAAGCAAATCAACCTCAATAACACCCATCTGTTGCTGAGGGTCCTGCTTGTCGGGCCAGGTGAGTGTTTTTGCAAATTCCGTCAGCTCATAAATCCGCGTCAGCGAAGCAGGAATGAATATACCATTGGCATTTTTATTGTTGACGACCCCCAGGACTACCATGTCGCTTAACGCGAAGCGCTTCTTTGTAAGATTATGGAACACCCTTACGGCCTCATCTTCGGCCAGCATATTCTCCGGGTCGGTATCGACTTTTATGAGCGGAATCAGCGAACCAGTTGCTAAGGTAAAAACAGCGAGCAATACAATCATTAACTTATAGTGTTTGACCGACCCATCGCCGACAAAGTTATTGAATTCCATACTCCGTCCCTTTACGCTTCCGCCTGGCGGTCAATTTTTCTATATTGACGATAGGGTTTGTTTTTATGTAAGCTGAGCGTTGTACTCTGAAGGCTATTCATCCAGTGGTTTGAACTGGTCTTTGCCGACGCCGCACTCCGGACACACCCAGTCATCCGGCAAATCTTCGAATGCGGTGCCCGGCTCAACGCCATTGTCCGGGTCGCCTTTGGCAGGGTCATATATATACCCACACGCAGTACATTCATATTTCTTCATATCACTAGCCCCTTAATTCTTTGTCGTTATTCCGTGCCAGTATAGTTTTTTACGTCCTAATATCAATCCTGTTGCCATTTTACACTAGTAAGTTCAAGACTCAAGACAGGGGCTATTGCTTTGTGCGGGGGAGGATTGTATCTCTTTGCCATATGTGGTCTCGGAACCCTATCTGGAGGAGCCCGGCTGCCCTAAAAATGTGCGAAATTTCCCCTTTTTTCAGGGCATAAATGGGGCCTATTACGGCCAATATGGGCTTTTTTATACCCATATTTACAGCCCGAAAAAAGGGGTAAATTCTCGGCCTGAAAATCTTGACAAGATTTGGAAGGTCAGGTATAATAATAAGTTACGATTATTGTCCAAAGAGAATAAGCGAAAGAGGAATCAAATAAGGAGTAAGGAGATGCAGCACAAAAGTATAACCCTGCACGTTGCCAATTTCATTTTGGTATTGGTATTGATTTTTATGGTGGTAAGCCTGACAGGTTGTATGTCGTCGAATCGCAAAAATATAGAGGCTTTTAATAAACCCGACGAGCTTGATGTGACCTGTAAGAGCTATGTTCTGCAGCCGCCGGATGAGATAGAGGTACGCTGTGAAGCCGTCTCGGAAATAGACCTTCAACGCCAGAGAATCAGGCCTGACGGCAAAATCGGCTTTGAAGGTATCGGAGAAATATATGTTGCGGGCAAAACGCCGTCCGAAGTTTCTGAATTAATAAAAGAAAAGGTGCTCGGTCTGTATACGTTAACGGGAGACAATCCTATAGATGTTCGAGTAGTTCAGTTTGAAAGCAAGGTTTACTACGTTCTTGGTCAGGTCGACAGGCCAGGGCCAAAGGATTATACCGGGCGTGACACAGTTTTAAGTGCAGTGGCCGAAGCCGGTCTGATTCCGAGGTCCTGGGAAGAACGTACGCAGGTGATAAGGCCTTCGAAGGATAAGAATATCAAGCCGAAAATTTTCGAGTTAAACGTGGACCGGATGATTGCTCATGGAGATGCGAGCAAGAACGTATTATTGCAGGAAGGTGACATTGTTTTTATTCCGCCCACAATTCTTGGTGCATTAGGCCTGATGCTTGAGGAGGCGTTATCGCCTGTCAGGCAAATATTCAGTACGGCAAATGTAGTAGCCGGAGCTCCGGCTGCAAGATAATCCGAACAAGACAATCAGGTAAAATTTATGTTGCAGAACCAGAATGTTAGGACATTATTTAGCCGGGGACGCGTGGTAAAGTGTATACATTTTGCGAGTACAGCGTGGCTTGTGCTTTGTGTTGGTTATATTATGGTTTTGGCATTACGGCAGGCAGGATTTGACTGGTGGGTAATATTTTCTCTATCAGGGCACTCTGTGTTAGTTATTTTTCTGTTAGTGAGTTTGTATTTGTTCGCGATTTTCAGAGGTGTCGGCAAAAACCAAAAGATAGAAGTGGAACATTTACTGACCAGTACGGATTACTATACTGTGTTTTACATTATCGCCCCATTTTTAGGCGGCTTAACAGGTCTTGTCGGTATGGCAGGGGAGCATAGAGCCAGCCAATTTTTATTAGGTGTGGCCCTTGGAACTCTGGGAGCAACCTTTTTGGCCTGGGTGATTGTCGACCCTGTGGCGGGACTACTGGAGACGTTGCTGGCGCCTGCAAGTCGAAAGCATCGAGCTGAGCGAATAGCTCAGGCTAAAGCACAGCGACGAGAGGAACAGGAGAATCGCGAACGTTTGTTGAAAGAAGTGTTGGTCAGGGAAGAATTGACTCAACGTCACTGGCAAAGAGAGCTGAGACCCCAGGCCGAGAGACTTGCTGAAATCCTGGCAAGAGCAAATGAAGCTGACTTTAGAAGGGCGGAGCAGCAAGCAGTTGAAATAGGAGTCAATGCATGGCAACAAGGGGGGCTAAGCTGCATGCAAGAGCTTCGCGGTATGACGTTGGAATTGTGCGAGAGCGGGCATAAAGATTCAACAGTTGTTGATTATATTCCGGTTTGGTGGGATGGAATCGGAAACTGGAGAAGCCCATCACTTGGGTAACAACGGATAAATATCATCATTTTAAACAAGTTCCGAGTTTCAGAGGGGAGTTGGAATTTGAATAAGTTGACAGGTCTGTTTGTTATAGTATTTATCTTGTCGTGGACTTGTATCTCAGGTTCAGCCGAGATTATTTACGTAGATGTAGATGGGCCTAATGACCCCGGCAGTGGTACTTTTGAAGACCCGTTTCTCAGAATCCAGGCGGGCATTGATACCGCAGTCAATGGTGATACAGTCAAGATTCAACAGGGGGTCTATACAGGAATCGGTAACTATGACCTGGACCCGAACGGCAAAGCAATCACTATCAGCAGCACGGAGCCGAACAATCCAGACATTATCGCGTGTACGATAATAGACCCGAACAAGGAGGGGCGAGGATTTTATATCCACAGCGGCGAGGACGCAAACTGCGTTATCTCGGGTCTGACGATAAGAAACGCTTATACCGCACAATTAGGCGCCGGTATTTTTTGTTATAACAGCAGCCCTTCAATCTTCAATTGTACTATAACAGACAATGTCGCAGGACTATACAGTGGTGGAGGAGTATGCTGCAGTTACGGTAATTCTCTGATTATGAATTGCACAATCAGTAACAACTTCGCACGTGACGGGGGCGGTCTGGAATGTTGGTACGCCAGTCCACGGCTGATAAACTGTATTATCAGCAATAATCACGTTAATAGATATGGAGGCGGAGTAGACTACTATTACTCAGATAATGTCGTCCTGACGAACTGCACCATAGTGGGGAACTCAACAGATGCAAACGGCGTAGGCGGGGCTATTTGCCAGTTTAAAAGTAATATAAGTATCAGAAACAATATTCTCTGGGCAAATCAGGCAGGAAGCGGGGCGCAAATGTACCTTCTTTTTGAGGAAGACAGCGCTTCGGTCAGTTATTGCAATATTCAGGGCGGCACTTCAGGAGTTTATGACGAACATGGCCAAGTGAGCTGGGGCAACGGCAATACGGATAATGACCCTTGTTTTGTTTCGTTCGACCCGAACGGAGACCCTAATTTTTGGGATTTTCATTTGCTCAGCAGCGATGGGCGGTGGAACACGATGTTCTACAGCGCAGAGCTTAATAATGACGGGATAATTAATTTAGTTGATTTTGCAGGATTGGCGGAGGTGTGGATGAAAGAAGGTTGTTTTGAAAGCGACCTGAATAACAGCGGGACGGTTGACCGGCAGGACCTGGAAATCTTTGCTCAATATTATTTGGCGAGCAGTAACGAAGGCGGTTGGCTGAAGGATTCGTCGACAAGTCCCTGTATTAACGCCGGCGACCCGAACTCTGACTGGGCCTATGAACCCTGGCCGAACAGCAAGAGAATAAATATGGGTGCTTTTGGAGGAACAGGTCAGGCCAGCAAAAGCGGTAATATCGCCGACTTTAATATTGACGACAGGGTAAATTTTATCGACTTGGCTAAACTTGGAAAGCTATGGGGTGCAAGTCAGAAAACAATCGAAGACCTGAACGACGACGGTATTGTGAATGTTGATGACCTTGAAATTGTGGCAACGAACTGGCTGTGGGAAAAATAACAGGAAGCTCAAAACCATATGTAGACAATTAGAGAAGTGCAAAATACAAAACCACGGCCCGAACAGAACTAAGCGGGCCTGCCAGCCTTTTATTCACGAAATTATCTCTTCCGGTCCATAGACAACAGGAGCGGATTGCAGTGTCTCACAATGTTCTACGCTTCCTCAGCCAACCGACCAGCACTATGCCAAGACCGCCGAGGAGAACAGCTCCGGGGGCGGGGATGACAGGCGGTTGATGATTGAACCTCCGGATGCGCCAGAACCACTGGAACCAATGGTGCCAAAAGTGACAATCCGGGTCAATGGCTAAAGCGAACTCAATCGTGCCATCGGGCTGCGTATAGGAGTTCAGTAAAGAAAGCTGCTCATCGTTAAGTGTAAAGGTCAAATCGTCCGTAGTCAGTGGTCCATCGGGGTCCGTATAGCTAAAGAGCTCAATTCCGCCATACTGAGCGACGGAATTTTCGTGCAGCACCGTATCGTCGGTTCCGACGTAAAGGCCGTCGCTGTCGAAAGCTATACCGCTAATCTCATCGGGACCCAGCAATTGGACGAAGAGTATGTTCTTTTGGAACGGATCGATATTATAAATCTCGTTGAAGGAGATTTCCATGTAATCTATCAATTCACCATCAGGAACAGTACAACTTGCCTTCAATATGTAGTAGTTTTCGTGGGATAAATCCAAAGTCTCGTCACCCTCAAGAGTGATGGAGATATTAGCTGCTGCGAGTGTTGAAAACACAGCAAGCAACAGGATCACATGTAGAAAGCTTGTTTTTTTCATAGACTAACCTGCCTTTCTGTAGTATTTTAAGGGCGGGACGGTATCTTGTTCCCGCCCTTAATTGCCTCTTTCGTTTACAAAAATGCTCTATTTCTTGTAATGAAATGCTCTATGCCTTCTCAGCCAGCCTACCAATACAACACCAATTCCGCCCAGTAAGACAGCACCGGGAACAGGAATATGAGTAACACTCAGTGTCGATGTCTCGATTTCTGTGGGGCCGAAATTACCGGAGAGCCAGATTTGGACAGGCAATCCATCCAGCCAGGCAGGATTGAGGTTGAAGACCGTATTGCTTTGGTGACCGTCATAAGCACCCGGGCCTTGAATTGGCCCCAGTGTATCGGAAGCAGTCATAGGGTTCAACAGCCCTAAGGATTCCGGGCTGCTGGCCCCGGCTGGTATGATCCAAACTTCCGCCTGATCGTCCGGATTCAGGTCATCTAATACAATTGTCAGGGTCACATCGCCTATATGCCCGCTGAGAACGGCTGCTTCGTACTCCTCAGGCGTCATCGGCCCGCCACCGTCAATCTCGATGGGATTTAAGTGATCCCAGGAATAAGAGGCGCCGGGGTCGAAGCTGCCAGAATAGGATTGTACGTCATAGATTTCCTTTAAATCTGGATAGACGGTCGCTGTGGCATAAGCTGAGCCGGACAGAGCACATACTATTATTATTTTTAACAAAAGTTTCATGAAGAATCCTTTTTTAGCTTGGTTACGACCATTCCATGATTAACACTCATTACATTGTTTTTATAAAAACGGCAATTTTCCAGAATGTACTCATAATAACTTTAAAGAGTGTTTCGCGATTACACTCTAACAGTTTGAAAGCTCATTGAGGCAGATTGCGGCGGTCCGCGGGCCAGGTTTTCAAAAATAAATCCGGCTGAAAAAACTGAAGAATGCCCGGCTGCGGAAGTCAGGCATTTGGAAATTAAACTAAAACCGTATTGTTCCGGTAAGATTGCAAATGGGGAGGTTCTATTGAGATGACTAATTATTGTGCCAAACGGTCTTTGGCCGCTGTGGCTGGATGTGATTAATTGGGCTGAAGAAGCGATTCCTGTTTCAGGTATTCCATCTAAATAGTGAAGTAAGCTTATATATCGCGAACCTTCAATATCACAACGCCGACGTAGCGAATTTTCAAGGGAAAACGAGTAAGCAGGATTTTCGTATTTCCGCTGCTTACTGTGATTTGCGTTGTTGAAGTGTTCGGCCAGTTGAGGCAGAGCCTGAATTCCCGTTTGTCCGGCCCATAATAAGCCGCACAACACAGTCAACCAGACTCTGCGGTCTTTGACAAGAGAAACACAAATGAAACCTGTTAAGGCCATTAGCAAGGTCTGTGGTACGGCAGGTAAAGACTCAGCCGAGGCAGCCTTGTCCGATTTCGTGGAAGAAGCGGGAGGTGTTCGCAACTTGCGCCCGATATCTGCAAGGTCAGAACATATAGGTTTGATATCTTTATTATAGCATGCTACCACAGCCGAGATATCTGCTGGCTGTTGAGCGGCAGATATAACAGTGCCATAGGTTGTTGCCGCTGGTGAAGCATTTGAAATTACTGCACCTATTAACACCAACACAGTGGTAAATATTTTTTTTCTACACAAAGGCATTTCTTGCCCTGAATTTATAAAGAGAATACAAATGCTATCTGCGTACTTAACGCTCTTGCATTCCTTTGAATTTAGCCGGTAGAAACGACACGCTCGGCTGTATGGTGGGATCCTTCCTCCACACAGATCACGCATTCCAAATTACCTAAGTCCTAATTATATAGACTTTTAGGGATGAGTCAAGAAAAAAGTATTTAAAAATGACAGGTTTCTTCAAAAATATATCTATCTTATGGGGAATTTTGTTTGAACCAACATCCGGAGTTAATTTTTTGCCCTATGCGATATAGACCAAAAGTGGTATATATCGATTTTCAATTACACTTTTTGAATTACCCGAACAAGGCGATGCCAAAAGTAAGCGGAATGGAGGGCTGTCCGAACTGACAAAAGGTCGCTCGTTCATTTCCTTTATTTATGTATCTAAGCCCAAGCAGTTGTTTTTTTGACTGTGTCTTTTATCTGAACAATAGGAGCCGGCGGGGTGATTCCGGATATTGCAGAAAATTTAGTAGCCTGGTCCACAACTTTCAGCAACATAGCAATTTTATTTCTGACACGGATTCTGCGGTAAATATTTCGCAGATGAGTTTTTACAGTCCCAGGCCTTATCTTCAGGTCCTCTGCCACTTCTTCATTACTGAAACCCATACAAATCAGTTCAGCCACCTGAATCTCACGGCGACTCATGTTGTAATGCCTTTTGATGTAAGACCAGTGCTCCTGTTTGAGTAGAGCGATTCGAGGCGTTCTGAAAACGGAATCATCACCCCATCTATCTTTGGCTTTAGAGTATTTCGGGTTAGGCTGTTGCATAGTTATACTCCTTTTTGTGCCAATTCTTTGAGTAATCTTTGTGCTTCTGCAAAATCTGTTGCCGACAAGCCTCCGGTTTTGGCATTCAGCTCCAATGCTTTTTTGAGGTTTTCTACGGCTTCATCTTCCTGCCCAAGTTTTTCCAGGGCCATTCCCAGATGTAAATAAGAAACCACCGCTGAAGGATTACCTTCAGGATACAATTTCACACATCTGGTGAAATCTTTAACTGCGTTGTCTAAGTCACCCAGCCAATAATACGCAACACCACGCGTGTCAATGAGGTCGACATAGTCCGGTGCGATATTCAGGCCGCGTTGAGCGAGTTCAAGGGCTTGTTCGTATTGGCCCTTTTCCTCACACAATATCCATGCCAGATTATTGATGGCAACGACCCTGTCTGGTTGAATTGTAAGAAGCTGCTGATAGAGCTGAGCTGCTTCTTCCAAACGGCCGGTAATTTGTAACAACATAGCGAGCATGTTCATAGTGTCAGTATTATCAGAATCGTTCTGAAGCGTTCTTTGTAGTATATCCTCGGCCGTTTTTTTAGCCTGGTTGTCATCGACTGCTGCGAGTTGCCTGGCAATGATGATTGGTATTTTTACATCTTTTGGATGGTTTTGGCACCATTGCATAACTATCATGCTCAATTGGTCCCAGAGCTGTTCGTCCTTGAATAGTCGAACTTGTGCCAATAGCGGCCCCGGGTCATCGGGCTCAGACAGGTATAAAGAATTAAACTCCTTATTGGCCTGTGTTTTGTTTCCGTTTTTATATAAAGCTTTGGCAAATGCGGTGCTTACTTTTCGTTTATCTGCGGTATTTTCGAAAGCATCCGACTTTTTTTCGAGAAGATATACAGCTTTTTGAGATTCACCTGAGTCCAGATATGTATTGGCAAGCTGTACCAGCACATCGGCGTCATTCTGATAGAGTTCTTGTAATGCCTTCAAAGTGGGGACCGACAAAGCCGGCGAACGCGCCGCCTCTGCCCGTGCTTTAACCAAAAGCAGGGATTTATTGTATGGCTTGTGGACGAGTCCCCTTAAAGCAATGTCCATAGCCCTTGCTGACTGTTCCTGTGAAAGTGCGATTTTAGCTAAAAGCACCCAGGCATCCGCTAAATCAGGCTGTTTTTCTGTTATCTTTAGAATAATATCTTCTGCTTGTTCAATACCCGGAGCAGTGTTTTCGGCAATTAAAAGTCGAGCTTTGTACAATTGCAGTTCGACGTCCTCTGGATTTGAGACTAGCGCTTCATTAAGCATATTTTTAGCTCGACGTGTTGAATCTCTTTCACCGCGAGCCAATAGTAGTGTAATAGCTCGTTTTTTAACTTCGAGATTTGCTGGAGTCAGGGAAGCTGCCTTTTGGATAGATGTGACGGCTTTATCAAGCTGGTCTATCGAACGGTAAAAATCACTTTTTGCCATCCACGCCCGGGCATTATTGGGCTCGACGGCAGTGGCATTTTCAAAGTCATTTTGTGCCTTGTCAGTCTGACCGAGTGAAGCGAATGTCTTACCACGAAGGACATAAGCTGAAGCATTGTTAAGCCTTTTTACTGTTTCATCGCACAGTGATATTGCATCATCAGATTTGTCCTGGCGGAGACTCAATTCGATTTGGGCGACCGTTACCGGCAGTGAATTTGGCTCCTGAATTTTGAGTTGTGTCAACAGGTCGTTTGCTTCTGCAAAGCGATTCTGCCGGATATTAAGAAGAGCGAGAGACAGCCGGACAGACAGGTCGTTGGGGTCATCAGCCGCAAAGTCTTCCAGAATATCAGTTGCAGAGCTCAAATCACCGCGCCTAAGGTGACTTTGCAGCTCCAATCTTTTTAATTCGGGGTGGGACAGTTTATCGCTGTCCACCTGACGAAGAATTTCGTCTGCGCGTTCGTATTCATTTATCTTATACAGAAGGGCGACAGCGGGGATAATTATGCGAGTATCGCCGGGCGAGCGATTCAAGGCTTCCTGATAGGTGGAAGCCGCGAGCTGCAGGTCCCCTGTTCTTTCATATGTTGCCGCGAGAAGCACCCGGCTGTTCTGGTCATCCGGATTTGTGAGCAGATTTTCTTTAAGAAGTGAAATAATCTTCGGACAGAACTCGTTGAAATTATCCGACATAGACCAGATTTTTGCCTGTTCGTATTGCCATTGCCAGCCGTTTTCGCCTTCGAGGGTCTTTATGTCGTCAATGAGCTTGCGAGCGAAGTCGATGTTACCTGTAACTTCCTCGCACCTGAGAAGTCGGCGTTTAATCCGAATATTTGGGGGCAGGTTTTGATTGAGGTGAGTCAGTAATTGACAGGATTTTTCCTTTTGGCCCCATTTATTATAGAAATCCGCGAGCAGCAGTCCTAATTCACACTGGTCCAACGGTCGGTCGAGGCGAGTCATCGCCTCCTTTATTAGATTTTCACATTTATGATGTTGTTCGGCAGCCTCTAACAGGGCTGCGAGATATTCGACGGCTTTGAGAGATTGAGGATAAGCTTCGACAATATGTTCCAGTTTTAATATCGTCTCATCGTTCTTGCCCTGCGCGGTCAGCAGCTCAACTTCTGTCATTTCTACTTCTATCTGCCCGGGATGATTTTGCCTTATGTCGGACAACAAATCCTCGGCTTTATCAAACTGAGAACGTCGAACAGCAAGTTTGGCCTGCAGGAGCCTGACAGAAGGTTCACTTTTAGCCGCTTCATCGAGCGATGCCAATTCGTCGTCTATTCTCTGCCAAGTAGCGTCATTTTGTATATTTTTGTTTGTTTTCAGTAGTTGTGATTGAATTTGAATATATAGCAGAGCGGCTTCTGTATCACCTGGAGAAATTTGCCTTGCGATGCGGGCATGTTCTTCTGCTTTGTCCCAATTTCCGGTTTCAGCTAAGAGTTTGGCAAGTGCCATGCGGGCGTCAAAAAGATGCGGTTGTTCAGAAATAAGGGTATGTAATTGACGAACTGCAGATTGTTTGTCGCCTAAATTCGATAGAGTCAAGGCTATCGCCAGTCGAATGACAGGCGATTTGTTTCCGAGCTCTATCGCCTGCTGCCAGCATTTGATTGCTTCATACCGGTGGCCTTGCTTATCAGCCAATAGACCTTCTAAGAAAGCAACTGTTGGAATTGCTATGTCGTTTTCTTTCAGCCTTGAAATGCAGTCACCGGCGAGCTTTAGCTTATCGCACTTTATATATAATTCTGCCGCTATCGGCATAAAATTCCAGGGCTGAGAGGACAGTTCAGTTAATCCTGTTTCAGCTACCTGGAGCATTTTTTCTTTTGACTGTGATTTTAGAGCAAGACGTGCAAATGTATGCCAAAGCATCAGGTTAGCGGAATCGGACTTTTGAGCTTCGTTCAGATGCTTTTCGGCCTTGTCCAGTTGGTTCGCACTGATTAACTCCTGAGCGAGTCGTAATCGTGTAGCGGTGTCGGACGGGTCCAGCTTTTCAGCTTGTTGCAGGTCGGCTAAAGCTTTAGCCTTATCTTCGGCCCTTAAATAGTAAGCGGCGCGGATTAAATAAGCCAAGGCAGACGAAGGATTATTTTTCACGGCCTCATTGAACCAGAATACAGGCTCTTCTGTGAAGTGTTCACGGCGTTGTTCGATTAGCTGTCCGAGTATTTCGTATGCCAATACATGTTCCGGATTTTCGTTAATAACGGCATTCAGCACATTCGCGGACTCTTTGAATTTTCTTTGGGCTGCAAGAGTAACGGCCAATATTCTTCGCAAATCTAACGACTGTTTTGTTTCAGGAATACGAGTGATTATCAGCTCAGCTTCTCCCGGCATTTGCATTTGCAGATATATTTCAGCCAGTTTTTGTGCGGCCTCGAGTTCGGTTTTATCAATTCTTAATACGGCTCGATAGGCCGCTATAGCCTGCTGAATGTTATTCATTTTCAGCGGTCTGATGTTAAGCTGTGCATCGGCATACTTAAGCAGTATCGGCACATCACTTTGCTCGATGGCGAGATAGCGCCCCAGATGTTTTGCCGCCTCTTCCCATTTTCTTTCATCATATGCAGTGTTACCGGCCTGAAGTCCGGATAAGGCCCTTCGTTCTCTGTGCCATTGCCGCAGTCCGTAAGCGGTCATACTTAAAACAAGAATGCCAATTACCAGGACAGCAGCTAATTTCCAGTTAAAATATCTTCTTGGCATTTACTTGTCCCCTTATTGCTCAATACCTTACATTTTTAGAACCAGGCTGCGAAACTCTTAACCATTTTTCTGACGGTTTGCCAACATATCCATAAATCCATTTTCAACGACAAGTCTCTGATGTATTTTGTGTCGTAATGTATCCATTCCTGGAAGTCTCGACTGGACAGGCGGGTTCTGCAAATCTGCCAGAGGCCGGTAATGCCCGGTCGAACCGACAACCGAGCATCCCTCCAAGAAGGACACAATATGTTCTCTGATTCCGGCGATGGTCTTGGTCCTATGACACTCATCTGCCCAAGCAGAACATTTAAGAACTGAGGCACTTCGTCAATATATGTGTCTCGTAAGAATTTACCGACAGAACTAAGTCGCGGGTCATTATCCATCTTGAATTGAGGTCCGTCTATCTGATTCAGGACTCTTAGCTTATCTTGTATCCTGCTGGCGCCAACGAGCATAGTTCTGAATTTTAGACAGTGAAATACTTTTCCATGCAGCCCCTGTCTTGAGTCTTTAAAGAAGACGGGACCAGGAGAACTGAGCTTTATAACCAGAACGATTATCGGGAAGACAGGAGCAAAAAGAAGCAGTACTATTATAGCGGCAACAATATCAGCGATTCTTTTAAAGCATCCGGCGTAGGAAAATCTCGGCCAGGTACGGAAATTATTATTACGTGAGTTTCTAACCAGTGTAATCAAATTTGTTCTTTGCCTGTCGTGCTTATTGTAATGCGTCCGGGAAGTTCCTATGTCTATTATCCGCCGTTTGGGAAGACTATCGATGAGAACGCGATTCTGAACAACGCAGTTTCTGGGCAGTGAAACGCCGTTACCGATAATTGAGGCTCTGATAACTGCACCTTTTTCGATTTTAACATTATTACCTATGAAAGATGGGCCTGCTACAATCGCATCTCGACCGATACTAATGTGTTGACCAAGCAATACTTTTCCGAATAATCTTGCATCGGGTGATATCGTAATATTTTCTTTATTTGGTGTATTTTTGTGATTGTTGTTTGTGTTGAGGCGATTCTTTGCGGAGGAGTTGAGCGTAACTGCGAGAAAACCAAGCAATCCAGGCTCGGTATCTAAATCAAATACGTTACCCCCCATATTAAGGCTGCGCACCATCAGGAAATTTGTAGAACAACTGTCAATAAATTCGGAGAAGACCAGTGGTAAACTGTCATCATTTAAAATCTTGTTAATGATACCGGTCTTTATAAAAAGATGGTGCGGCCAATCATCAGGAAGAGGCGCCAGTTGGACCAAATCATTATAGAGCCTTCGAAATCCGATTAATTTGTCGTACGAATTAGTCCGTGCATTTTCACAAAAGACTTGCAATTGAGGAACTATATTGACTGCTATAACGTCGGCTTGCATCTGTGCCAGGATTTTGTGAAGGCGACGAAAGTCCACTTCGGTAACGAATCTTCCATTTGAAATGATAAGCCACGGCTTTGGTTTGAGTTGGTTGGCTATTTTTAAAGTAATAGGTAAGTGTTTATTGTAATACACCGTACCGGATTTGACCTGCGTTGTCTGGTCCGTCCAGTCCTTAGGAATTGCCACAATAGCACCATCTTTTTTGTGAGTGCGGGAATCGGAGGGGACTTTGATGTCAATCTTATTTCCGTTCAGGCTCTTTTTTATTTGATTTAAAATGATATCAGCAAGGGGTTCACTGCAGAAGGCGGTTCTCAGCAAACGTCCGTCGTTATTAACCGGCCGGTCTTTTTTATGTATGACGACCAACTGTGCGTGCTGGTTTAAAGCCATCATTTTCATAAACAGTTTTTAAAAGAGTGAAATTATCGTCAGGACTTTGGGGCTTTTATAGTTTTATTCTTGTCCTTTGGGTAGCATAAGAGCTGTGTTATTGTCTGTTCTGCCGCCATTTTTAGCAGCAGCTTGTTTTGCGTAGTAGTTATAGGCATAGCGATTATAACTGTAACCGGTACGAACATTGTGAAGTACCGTACCAAGTATGTTTACATTTATTTTCCGAAGTCTCTCAATCGTCTCTTTCAGGTCCAGGTTGGAAGTGCGGCCGGCGAAACTTGTTAAAATAACTCCGTCGCCTATCTTTGCCCACAGCAGCGCGTCGGGAAAGGCCAATACCGGCGGAGTGTCAATAATCACGTGGTCATACTTTTCACCAATTTTGTTCAGATACTCACTGACATGAGGTTGCGACAATAGCTGAATAGTATCTGAGCCATTTTTCGATTCGGGGATCAGGACGTCGAATTCTGTTGAAGAAATACGGTGAAGAACACTTTCGAAATTATTACCAAGAAGAATAGCCTGTAGCCCCTTCGAGTTCTTCGGAAGATTTAACAGTCTTCGAATATCAGGCTTTCTCAAATCACCATCAATCAACAGTATTTTCTTGCCCGTTTTTGAAAGACTTGTTGCCAGATTAATGGCAAATGTGGTTTTGCCGTCGCGAGTCCCGGCACTTGTAATAACCAGCTTATTCGGGATTCCGCCTCCGTTTAATAAGCCCAGGTTGGCACGAATAGTCTGGTAATCCTCTGACATTTGCTGAGGTAGACTTCGCGTGTCAGAATCGTTTGGATTAATGGTTGTGCCAATCATCCTAATGCCTGTGCGTTTTAATACATCATCGGGGCTGCGCAGACTCGGATCAGTTTTGTCTCGGGCTAAAGCCAGAAATCCTCCCAAAGCCATAGCTGCGAAGACAAGAGCTGCAGAATACTTGATACGCTTATCTTTAATGACAGCGATATCAGCATTGTATGCAACTGAGATTCTCGCAGGGCGTTTTCTTTCCATTTCCATTTCCTGTATCCGTCGGCTGACCGTATCGTACATTTCCTTTGCGAGGTCCAGTTGGTCCTGAATATCCTGAATGGTCAACTGTTTACGACCGAGCTCGATGGTTTCGTTGTCTTCTTCGGCCAGAATTTCCCGAAGGCGGTTTTCATACGCTGCGGTCTGTGCCAATTCGGTTCTTGCGTTGTTCAGTTGTCTATTGCCTGCGTTGATAACTTCCTGTGCTATTAGTTCTTCGAAACTCTTGCCAAGTTCTTCTTTGCGCTGTTCAAGGCGTTCTTGCAATGCCTCCAGCAGTTCAGCTTTGCGCTTGAGTTCCGGATTGGTAGGTGTAAACATTTGCCTGGCGACAATCAATTGCTGTTCCATTTGCACTATATTTTCTGTAAGCACTCTTACCATCGGGTCATCATTTATATATCCTTTTCGCATCTGCAGAAGTTCTCCCGGGACCATAACCTGTTCTTTCGTTTTCTCAAGTAATTGCACTTGTGCTTCGAGATGGATTCTGCGTGCCTCTGTTCTGGTTAGTTCGGCTAACATGCTGGCTACACGCTCCAACATCATATCATGACGGCCTTCCAGGGCTGTAGTTCCATACTCTTGTGCCATTTGGCGAATTGTGTCGCGGTATCTCTGCAACTTTTCGGCCAATACCCTGCGTTCATTTTCCAGAACGGTCAGTTTTTTATCTTGTCCCTGGATAGAAGAAGAGACTTCAACAGCCATGTAGGCCCGAATAAAGGCATCCACTACCTGTTTACCTTCTTCCGGATTCTTGGTTAGCATAGTTATTTTCAACAACTCGGTACGACTTCCGGGAGTTGCGCTGATGATTCCAGCGGTTATAGCGCGTTTTAAAATCGCAACTGGTTCAGGTTTTGTAACAGTGTTGTTCATCGGTTGTTGCAGTTTTACAGCAGGTCCGCCAGTTTCATTTCCAAAGAAACCTAAGTTCCTGTCTGCTAATTCGTCGGCGACTCTGTGTACTACATGTGTGCTTGTAATCATTTCTGCCTGGGTGTTCAGAAAACTTTGGTAATTTGATATTTCCCCACGGTCGGCCTCACCTGACAGGATGTTTGTTAAAATAGGTGCAACTCTTATCGCTCCGATAACCTCATAGTAAGGCTCTACAACAAGCCATATCACCGGGGTTCCAATTGCGCACACTAAAAGAAATGTCAGCAAGAGAATCCGCCATCGCTTCAAAACAGCCTTTGCGATATTTGGGTTGTAATCGTTTTCGGTTTCTGTAGGGCCTTCGAAACGTGCAAGCTCTTGCACTACTTGTTGCCCATTGTATTTTTTCAAATCGTTCATTTATCACCTCTCGATAGAAATACGGTTCAATATTAATTTCTGGATCTTATTATGACCCCTTTTCGTCTTCTGATTTCCGGGGTCGTAGTTAGTTTTGTTATAAGCTTTAGTTCAAGAACTACTGCTGCGAGCGCCAAAGGCATCATTGCATAGCCACCGAAGTCGTGAAATATTGTTTCCCAATGCTTACCAATGAGAACGGTAAAAGCGACAGCTGTGATTGCCAATCGTGTTGTATTACACAGCAAAGCGATAGGTAAGCTTGAAGCGAGGATAATCAGTTTCTCCCACCATTTTCGTTTAATAAGTAGAACAACCAAGCTGTTAATCACAAAAAAGGCTGTGACCATTCTCAAGCCGTTGCACGCTTCGGCTACCGCAACGCTTGCCTGGCCGATATGGATAATATTGCCTTCCCGGATGACCTCGTAACCGGCCATTTCCAGACAAAATACGGCTGATGAGGTTGCCCAATGTTGAAAAGGCAACGACATAGCAGCCTGGACTCGGTTAGGCCACGGCAACATGAGGCATAGAAACAGTAAGACGGTAGAGACCTTTCGTAGAAACTGCCAGCCAAACAAAAGCAGCAACAACGCAGCGATAGTCAGAGGTATAGACAATCTTTCTGCCGAGCTGTACATGTAAAATAATCCAAACAGTCTGACGCCCTGCGCTACTATTAAGGCAACTACTCCCCAAAGAGACGGCCTTACTGGGCATTTGATAATGTCATGGCGTCTCGACCATAAGATGTAAACAGCCAGAAAAGGAACTAACAATCCGGAGGAGTATTCATCACTTCTCAGCCAAATATTCCAGAGGTCTGTAATTCCAAGCCAGTATGACCAGAGAAAGGCAGTCAGAAGGACACCGGTCGCGAACCAGGGAGCGATATTTACAATGTCAGAGCGCAACCAGGCGGGTATCTTACGGCTTATGTCGTCAAATTTCGGTTTCAGGATTTGTGACAATCTGCTTGTATTGTTTTTCAAAGCTATAGAGGCTCGGCAGATTGTACTTTCTAATGGTCCCTTCGGTTTAAATGGTACGGCCTTTTCCTCGATAACTGTATTGGCGCCAATGGTTGTCTGGTAGTCGACCACACATCTTTGAATTTCACAATTTGGACCCACTTGTGCACCGTCCCAAAGAACACTATTCACAACGATGCTATCTCTACCGATGCTAACATTGCGTCCGAGTATTGCCGGTCCAAAAATGACCGAGCCTTTAGAAACAGATGCACTGTCCATAATCACGACCGGCCCGTAAATCTTGGCGCCCGGGTCGATTATAGTATTGGCGGCCTTCCATAAGACTTGTGAATCCGTCTGCTTGCAGAGTTTCAGGTCTCCGTTTAGTTGCGGAGCACTGTCAAGATAATTAATAATGGCGTCGAGATATCCTTGCCAGTTACGGAAGTTTCCAACCTGCTTTTCTGTTGTAGCCATATGAACAGTCTTGCCCTTACGGAGCAGCTCAGGAATCAGCCCCTCTTTGATATCAAAATAGCCACCTTTGGGGATGTGTTTCAAAACCGCAGGCTCGCAGACATAGATACCTGTAGATTCGCCTCTTGAAGGATTCCGGTTGGAAGATGGGTTAAATATCACAGTGAGATCGGATCGGCCTGTGCGGTGCGTCTTTATCAACATGTCGATTTTAGGGGGGTATACGATGCCGCTCGGGAATACTATCAGTAATTCGTCTGTTTCACTACCGGCAGCATCTCGAACGCATCCAGCCGTACCTAACGGTAATTGTTCGTCTAGGAATCTTACATCCAAACTATTACTGAGGTGAAGCGACTCTTTGAGTAATGAGCTGTCACCGTTGGAACAAATAACCACCTTCTTTAGTCCTTGGTCAGCTAAGCGGACAAGAAGGTGTTCTAATACCGATTTTCCAGCTATTGGCCATAAAGCCATTGGTAAACATTTTGCTATCGGGCAACGTCCGAAATCACGGCCGCCTGCAAGTATAACAGCTTTAATATGTTGTTTATTGGCAGAGCGCATCAGTTACATCCCATATACATTTGTCTATTGCACAACCCTCCAAAACGGTGCCCAACAGCTTTTATTGTATGGCGTCAGATTGATAAACGTGTGGTTATGAGGCCTATGTGACATTTTCGGCGAGCTTCTTCAGGTATTGCTCTCGGGCCACAAGGGCTGGCCTTGGTTCAAGACCGACCAAGTTCAGAATTGCCCTCCATCGATATACCCAGTCATGCCGTAAAAGACATTGCACGATGTTATTCTTTCGAATTCTTTCTAAGCGTTCCGGTTGCGAATCGAGTTCACATAACATTTCAGCGATATTCGGCGCATGAAAGGGTATGCGAATCACCGCATCCGGCCAGTCAAAGTGTTTCTTAAAAGCTTCGCTTTCGCCCGTTTCCCCAATCATTACGGTACCTGAAGCTGCCCCCTCGAAAAAACGGTAGCTAATTTCCCCTTGACCGCACGTCTCGAATTGACAATCAACCTTGGGAGCGTTCACTATAAAGTAACGACTTCTTTTCGCGATATTCGCTACCAAACTACGATGCTCCGCCGGGTATAATGTATTCATCCTCTTGATAGTATCGTAGATATAGAAAATCTGCCTCTGCTCAGCTATCTCTAAGAGGGCCTGATGTGTTACCGGTGATTTGCGTCCCATGTTGTAAACATCGATAGAACGAATTGGTGGATTTGGATACGGGCAGAACCGGATTGTGTCGATTCCGGCTGATATGTAGACACATCGCTGACCAATCAAATCTTTAACCGGCTGAACTGTCCCACTGGAGGGAATCACGACGTAGTCAAACTGGGACAGGATCTTCATGTGACCTTTCCATTTATGCAATTCGCCAGCCCAAAGCTCTGAAAGCCAGCATACTGAGGTTCGGCAGTGCTGCCTCCATCTCACGACCGCATTTAGCGATAGTAAGTCGCTTGGGAATTGACATATTGCAACGAAAAGATCGTAGTTCCTATTGAGGTGTAATTTTCTGATGCTTGGATTGAAAAAAACGATGGAAGAATGTCGCGTAAACCGATTTACAACCTTTTGACCGAAGTGGAACGACCAACAAGGATCAGGCGTCAATAACTCTGCGTCGTCGATCTCACATATCAGATCTTCGAATTCGTACTCGGCGCATCTCGAAACCAGTCTCTGCAGATGTCGCTGTGAGAACAGACATATGCGTGGGACGGATGAAATATCTGGCTTGCGATTTTCTGTTTCGTTCATTCAAATACCCTATTCGATTGCTTGTAGAACAATCTTGCCACGTGTGTGGCCCTTCTGACTGATTTTGTGTGCCTTTTGAGCCTCCTTAAGAGGCAGCACTGTGTTGATAAAAGGCTTTACATGCCCAGCATCAACCAAATCGGCAATTTTGACAAGTAGTTTATTTTTTTGTGTAGGAATATGTACTCTTTTACCATGTACGCGATACTCCACAGCGGTTTCAAGTGAAGGTCTGGCACAAATAGAGACGAGAACGCCACCTTTCTTTAAGACACCCCAAGAACGCTCCAATGTTTCTCCGGGAAATGCCTCAACAACAATATCTCGATTAACGGACTCTAAAACTACGTCAACATCCCGGACGACACTTTCGAATCGGGTCGTTTTATAGTTTATGAACTGGTCAAGACCAATTTTACGCAGAAAATTCTCATTGTGTCCAGATGCCGTGCCAATTGCATACGCTCCCCTCCACTTTGCAAGCTGTACCGCGATATGACCAACGCCCCCGGCAGCAGCGTGGATAAGCACTTTTTGGCAAGATGATAATTCCCCTGCATCAAAGAGAGCCTGCCACGCTGTCAAGGCAACTACTGGTAGAGCTGCTGCCTGAATGTGGTCAAGAGACTTCGGTTTGTGTGCTATATCACTAACGGGGGCCGTAGTATATTCTGCATAAGTACCACCATTTTGGGTATTCACCATGCCAAATACTGCGTCACCTGTTTGGAAGCCGGTAACGCTGCTGCCTACCACTTCAACAACTCCCGACACATCTGCACCCAAAATCAACGAGAACGGTTTCTTTAGTTTAGAGCGTCTGCCAGAGCGTATTTGCCAGTCAGCGGGATTGACCCCGGCAGCGTGAACACGAATCAATAGCTCATCTTCCTTTGGTTCAGGCCGTGGCGTATCCTCATACTTGAGTACGCGTGGCCTACCATACTTGTGAATTCGTACTGCCTTCATTGTTTTTGTCATTATAAGACTCGCTGACTGTTCTACGTTATATAAAAGGGCAAAATTCTCTGAAATCCCAACCTTAACTCTGGTGTGGTTGCTCAAATGACATCTAACCCGAGATTTCCCAGACACTTTTTGCCGAACCACATTAAGGAAGGAGCTTTTCTAAAAAATTAGGGCGGACTACACCGCTTTTTCTGAACACCATTAGATGTTGAACAAACCACGGCTTGATTTTACGTTCCTTCCATTCTGTGCGGAATTTATTTGACATACCTTCGTTATATTCAAAGTAATTATTCGCAAACTTATTAATCCAATATTCTTTTGGCTGTTCATTTACATGGGTATGGTCTCCAACGTAAGTAGTGGCAGGTTCTGCAGCCGTCATTACCACATTATCAGCTATCGCGCAAAGAATGCCGACAAAACGGTTCGCACAGTTTTCTGGCAGATGCTCAGCGACCTCAGTGCTGATAACTACATCAGCTTTGATATCTTTTGGTAAAACGTCATGCCTAAGGTCAAATTTGGTAACATCCAATCCATTTTGGTGACAGATCTTCAGCGCCGCAGATGAATACTCGAACCCGTGACAAACCACTCCTCGCCTTTTTAGTGCCAAAAGCAACTGGCCTGGTCCACAACCCACATCAACCACTGATTTGGGGGCAAAAACTACTACTATGCTTTCAGCAATCACTTCACACGATTTTTTGTATGTTTCATCTAAACCATCTGTGAAGTACTTTTCGTCATAAAGATCGTCGTACTTTGCTGTATTTTCCAGTTTGCGGATAGCGGAATCTCTCATTGTTTTTAACGGTTTAGGCATATTTTTGAAAATCGACTTTCGTACAGCGTTTGGCAATATTGTTTTATAAGTTGTTTTCAAAATCGAGTACAGTGACATCCAATTACCTCTCATACACTGCTATAGACAACCTCATACGGCATTAACAGCAAAATTCGTTCCTTTTTCACTTATGTCTGAATTACTCTAAATGCATCATTGCCAAGTGTGACATCCGATGCGCCGAACCTTCCAGCGACAATTGTGTTTATGTACTATACAACGGCGACAATACGACAGTGATATCAAAAACCAAGTACTTTTGCACAGACTGGTTTTGGGAGAATCTTTCGAATTATGCCGATTACACCACAACATATTAGCAAGGTCATAGACACGATGATAAATTCATATAGCGGCTGTAAAGAATATAAAACATGGATATTGTGAAGCATTCTGGCGAGGCCACGCAGAACAATCATATGCACAAGGTAAATTCCGAATGAGTAATAACCAAGTATGACCAGGAATCTTGGCCAGCTTTTGAGGCAACGCCTTAAAACAAGAAATCCTAAAATCACACATGAGGAATAAATAAACGAGGAGTATTTCAGGGCACATATTGCCAATTGCCAGTTATCGAACTTTGACAATATGAACAGCGCCTCCCAATCAGAGACAGCCAGTGATGCCAGCACCAAAAGCAGAACGGTACGATACATATTTTGAGGGATAGAGATTTCATTATCACGGGTCCCAACAAAGAGGCCGAATTGATAGAAGACAACCCATGAGAAAAAAGGGTCGTGAACTGTATAATATGAATCATCAGTAGTGCTGTGCAATCGGGAAAAATACACGGCACAAAGTGTTAGAATATTGAGTATTAAAACCGGTACGAAACCATAGGGCCTATGGTTGAGATTCTGCAACAACGGAGTCAATATATATAGTTGAGCTATCACTATAATGAAATAAAGATGACATTCTGCTCCTCCGGTGAAGAGTTTGTGAACAACTTGAACAATGTCAATACCGTGTACTTTAACGGCGTCGTAACCTATGAAAACAAGTGACCACAGCAGGTATGGTAAAAAGATTCGCAAGAATCGTTTTCTCAGGAATTCGGTGTAGTCTTCGAGTGTCCTGATAGGCTTTTTAGACATCCAGTAACCGGAGATAAAAAGAAAGACAGGAACAGCGAAATTTAACAGTTGACGATACGAGAGTATAGTTTCAACTCGGTAAAGCTGCCAGGGAATTGCATGAATGGCAACGACAGCGATTATGGCAACTCCCCGGAAAGCATCAAAAGATTCATCTCTATCTTTTAAATTACCAGACATTTTTGGATATGCTGTTATTTATGACTAAATAATACTAATCTTTAATTTTGGATTTAGACATCAATCTTGCTTCACGAATACGTTTTTCCAACATCTCGATTCTGTCATCGTCTTCAGCCTTTGCGCGTGAGTAGTATCTTTTTTTACTTTTCAGCCAGAGGTATTCAAACTCGATGGCTTTGAGCAGGCCATCTTCGATATTATTGTTCAGCGCCGTATTCTTAAACACTACTTTTCTGGTTTCAAACTTATTTATCAAATTCTCCTCGTTTAACTGTTTCAAAAATGAAACAGCTTTCACCGAAATTGCTCCTCCTAAAGCAGTTTTAAACCCTTTTGCCTTTGCTTTTTTGAAGATATCTTTGCATATTTCAAGCATTTCTTTACTATTCACACTGCTTCTATCAAGTCCCATTGAACCGGTAAAATCAACCCTGCCTAATGTCATACTCGAGATTAAATCAATCCCGTTAACATTCAGAATCTTGTCAATGTTTTCATAAGCAGTTATTGTTTCAATATTGACCGCAAACTCAATATCTTCGCAGTTGTCAAGTGAAATAAAAGTTTGTATTGCATTAAGAAACTTTGAAATTGCATATGGTGTCTCCGCCATAGGAGCAACAATTCCAGCAACGCCAATAGTCAGGCAATTGTAAATATCTGTAATTGCTTCTACGCCTCCTATTTTCATTATCAGAGGTAACCCCACAGTCGTTGTTACATCTTTCAGGCGTGCTAGCTCGACCATACGAGAGGCCTCGGCCTCAAACTCAGCCTTAATCTCAAATACATCGTAATTTTCCTTTAAGTCTGTCAACAATGATACCATTTCTTTTTCTAAGACGTTCATGATCTGCACCTTCTATTCATTGATTTCAATAAGTTTTGACAAATCCGCAATCGAGTCCAATATTAAATCTGCATTTGACAGATGGCATTCAGATAAGGTGCTCTTAAGAGCAATAACAAACATTCCAGCAGCTTTAGCAGCTTGTATACCAAGTGGGGCGTTTTCCAAAACTATACAATCTTTTGATTCTATATTGAGTAATTTGGCGGCTTTAACGTATGGTTCCGGGCTTGGCTTAGTATTGACAATATCATCAGATGTAACCAAAACATCGAATTGATTTATAAAATATTTAGGAACACTTTCTAAAATTCTGTGCTTGTCTGCACCAGTAACTAAACCCCTTTTTATTCCTTTATTCTTTAGGCTATCGATAAGTTCATAAACACCATCATAAACAGCAAAGGTATAATGTTCTGTAAAATAATCATTCTTTAAACTAATAATGGCTTCAAAATTAGAGGCATTTACTCCGTACTTGTTACCCAAGATTTCGACCGTCTTCTGAACACCAATTCCTTCCAACAAATAATATTCTTCTTTCTCTATATTTATGTTAGCTGTTTTATTAAAAGCAAAATGCCATGCTTCAAATAAGATATGAGGGGACTTAGAGATGACTCCATCGAAGTCAAAAAGAAAATTTTTATCTTGAAAATTCGTAACCTATCTTCCTGTTCTATTCATCTAAAGGTTTTATTATCATGTTCCTCTTAAATTCATCGCGGTCCAAAAAAGGATATAAATCTTCTAATGGTTTTGATACCATTGTGCCGTCATCTTTCATTAGTGAGGATAGTTTTGGGTACATTTCTTCCTCCGGATTCAGCTTTACGTTGCAGAGAATAGGTCCGGGATAAGATAAAGCCTTACTGATCTGAGTTTCTAACTCCTCATGATTGTTAATAGTTAAAGCCTCTATTCCATAAGCCCTTGCAATTCTAACCATGTTGGGAAGACCTAATCCACTCTCCTTACTCGCACCTACAAAGTATCCATTGAAAAAGGCTTTTTGAGTATTTCTAATGGAAATATATCCTTGATTATCCAAAAGAAATATCTTTATAGGGAGTTTATGATACACTATTGTCTGCAATTCCTGAAGGTTCATCTGGATGCTTCCATCTCCTGTTACGCAAATAACTTCTTTCTTATCGGCTGCAAAACAGGCCCCAATAGCTGATGGCAGACCGTAACCCATAGATGCATAACCGGAATTTACGATAACTCTCTGGTTAGGTTTCACATCAAAACTCTGGTATGAGGACACGCAAGCTGCCCCATTGCCGAAGGCAAATATTTTGCCTTCCCCACTTAAAGTGGACAACTTTCTAAAGAAATAGTACGAATCGACAGACTTGGTATTCAGCCTTTCCGGAGAGATATTTGGATATTTAACTCTGTACTCCATACATTTCTTTAGCCATTGGTCTTTAGAGCCTATAGCATTGTTATCACTATTTAGTAAATCGGTGATGAAACTCTTCGCATCTTGCCTAATAGGAAAATCTACTTTTAAAGTGGGCTTTTCAAGCTCTGCGGGGTCGATATCAACTACTATTTTTATGGCTTCTCTGGCAAAAGCCTTATAGTTATAACTGATGGCTCTTATATTGAGTCTTGAGCCTATTGCCAAAAGCAAGTCTGAGTTTTGAACTACAAAGTTAGCTGCTCTTTGCCCTACGGTTCCATATCTACCGAAGTAGTATTGGTTTGTGCTTGGAATAATGTCGTAGCCGGCAAATGTGGCGATAACGGGGATTTTAAGTCTTTCAACCAAAATCTTGAATTCCTTTACTGCTTTAGCTAACCTTACGCCATTACCTACAATGATAACAGGTCTTTCAGATTTTCTTAGTAGATTCATAACAACGTCGGTTTTACTATCCAAACCAATAATTTTGTCAGAATAGTCATACTCCTTTAGGTCGTTTTCATCCACATAAGCACTTTGAATATCAAGCGGAACATCTATCCATACAGGTCCAGGTCTACCCGATTTCGCCAAATATGTAGCTTTTTGTAGATGGTATTTTATCGTATCCTTATCTGTTACCATCACAGCATATTTTGTGATAGGCTTTACAATATCTACAATGTTTATTTCCTGGTCTCCAAGTTGTCTCAATTTAGGGTTGTTAATAATCGTTGTTTCAGTCTTGACTTGTCCCGATACTATCAATACAGGGATAGAATCAACCCATGAACCTGCAACGCCGGTAAGAGTGTTAGTTCCTCCTGGTCCACTTGTTACAACTACAACACCAATATTGCCGCTCATGCGGGAATAAGCCTCAGCAGCAATTGCAGCAGCCTGTTCATGCAAGGTACAAACATAACTTATCTTACTATTTCTCCCCACCGAGTCATTCAGGTGCATTGCTCCGCCACCGCAAAGCATAAAAACATGCTTAATGCCCTTTTCTGCTAAGAAAGAAAATATATAGTCTGATAGCTTGACCATTTGCAGCCTATCCTAATATCTTTTTGTACCAGTTAAATGTCTTTCTTATTGCTTCATCAAATACGGCTTTCGCTTCCCATCCAATGGTATTTTTTATTTTTGAACCATCTAAGCGTTGTTCATTAATCTCGGCTTTTGCCTGATTTAGTCTTTTCACTTTAATGGGTTTCCCCAATACTTTCGTAATTATGTCCACAATTTCAGTAACGCTCATTACGTTTTTGCCGGCTAAATTAAATGCTTCACCTTTTGTCTTATCCATATTTTCTGCTAAGCTAATATATCCGTCTATTGAATCTTTGACGTAGATGTACTCTCTAATCATTTTGCCGTCACTTCTGACTTCGAGTGGTTTGTTTTTGATTATGGCTTCTAAGGTGCCGGGAACGATTCGACTCATATTTAAATCCCCGGGGCCGAAAGTGTTAGCACATCTGGCTATTGTAATTGGCATATCATAAACATCTGGGTTTGCATATACCTGTGAAATCAGATCCGCACAGGATTTTGAAACATCATAAGGGGCCATTCCATGTAGTCTGTCAGTTTCTCTGTATGGTACGCTTTCGCAAGGTCCATAAGCCTTGTCACTGGAGACAACAATAATTTCCTTAACTTTGGAATATAATCTCGCAGATTCCAAAACGTTAACAGTTCCCATAATGTTTGATTCCAGGGTTTCCAACGGATTAAGAAATGCAGTGGTTACAATAGGTTGAGCACCAAGATGGAAAATACTTGTTACCTCATACTTTGAAAGAATATCCGCTATTTTCCTTTGGTCCTTTAGGTCTCCTATAACAATAATAGATTTATTTCCGAGATTTTGAGTTTGAAAATAACTTTTAGGGTCATAATCCCGCACAAGAGAGATTATGTTTGCACCGGTCTCACTCAGTTTTTCAACAAGATGAGAGCCTTTAAATCCTCCCGCACCGGTAACTAATACATTTTTGGTATCCCAGAATTCTTTATTCATTTTTCCAAATTTCCCAGGGGGCGCCTTGCTTATAAATCTTGTTTAATTCGTCGACGTCTTTTTGAGTATCCATAGGCTTCCAAAAACTCTTATGTTGGTAAGCAGCTAATTGACCCTCCCTAGCTAACCTTCTTAAGGGTTCCTGTTCTAAGACACAACTTGTCTCTTCGGTTAAATAATCAAAAATCCTCCTGTTAAAAACCATAAAACCTCCGTTGATTAGGTCTTTCATATCAGGTTTCTCATCGAATCTTGTCACTATGTCCTTGTCCAGTTCAACTAAACCGTACCAGTAAACAGGATTAACTGAAGTGATTGTAGCTATTTTACCCAGTCTTTTATGATGCTGATAAAGCTTGTTTAAATCGACATCTGCCAGCCCGTCTCCATACGTTAAGAAGAAATCTTCATCTTCTCCTATGTGTTTTTTAATTCTGGCAACTCTCGCCCCAGTCATACTTTCCAGGCCCGTATCAATAAAATATACTCTCGCTTCTAAACGATTGTTGTTACTTAATGTGAATTTGTCTTTGTTTCTCAAGTCTAATACGAAATCATTAGACATCTCCTCTAAATTGAGAAAATATTCTTTTATCATATATCCTCTGTAACCTAAACACAGAATAAAATCTTGAAAACCTTGATGGCTGTAGATTTTCATAATATGCCACAAGATGGGCCTGCCTCCGATCTCAACAAGTGGTTTAGGCTTATATTCAGTCTCTCGGTCTAATCGCCTTCCTTTTCCCCCACATAATATTACTGTTTTCATAGCGTTTTTCCTTTTGTTCCCAATTCATTTAAAAACTGTACAATCCGTTCCGCTACTGCTTGGGGCTGTGCCTTACGTTTGCGAGGTAAAAAGCTCTTGAGTTGATTTATTTTTGTGGGGAGTTCTGCCACTTCATACGCGACTAAAACATGCCCTAACAACTCAAATCTTTTAACTATGGCTACTTGATGGTCATGGACAACCTCACCGTGGCGTTTGAGTCGTGGCATAGCCAGCAATGGTTTGTTATACTCCAGTGCTATTGTTATTGTGCCTATGCCCCCATGACCGATTATACCTGAGGCCTCACGAATATACTTATCAAAAAGGGGTTTTTCCAGAAATGAAACCGTTTTAAAGTTATGTGGTTGATATGAGCTTTCACCAATCTGGGCAAATATCTCCTCATCGAACTCATTTTCAGAAATTATCTCATCAACAGATTTCACTAAACGGTCAAACGGGAATTGTGTCCCCACTGTCAAGAAGATCATATCACTGTACCTACATACTCAACATTATCATATTGTTTAACAAGTTCAGGCCATTGCACCATGAAAAGATCCGCAATATATCTAACCATCCTACCTGATAGCGACATATACTCCACATTGGTGATACTGTCAATCCAGACAACCTTAGCCCCAATAAGCTTGCTCAGAAAGCATGTTATACATCCCACAGCTGCGCCCGAACTTATCACAACATCAGGCCTTTCACGTAAAATTATCTTTGCACACCGTATCATAACCAGGATGACCCACAAAGGGTGCTGCCGGTTGCACTCCCCTACAACATAGACTTTGCCATATTTTTGAAGTTTTTCTCGAACAGTATCTGAAGTTGTCAGGCAGAAACTATCATACCTGTTCCAACCATCTTTAAGCCTTAATAATTGGCTTAGATGCCCTCCCGCCGACGCTACTAAACAAATCCGCAACTTGTCTCTGTATTTGACCTTCAAGCTGATTCCTGTAAATCGCCGTCCTTGCCAAAAAGCTCTTCCAGTATCAATTGCCCCTTGCTATTCCATGTGGATGCCTCAACCTTTTTTCTTCTGGCCGCCACGTAATCTGGACCATCTTCTGCCATTGCCTTCTTTATATATTTAGCAAATTCTTCAGGTGTTTTGGCCTGGTAAACTACGTTCCGATACTTCTGCAGCTCTGGAAAAGGTGTACTGACTATCGGTTTTCCAAGGGCCAAGTACTCTTTGAACTTTATTGGGTTGCACACTTCAATCCAGCGGTTCTGTCTCCAGGGCATAATTGCCACATCAAAACACTTGCCGTAATGGGGAATCTGCTCGTAAGGTTTTTGTCCCAGCAGCCAAACATTCTTTCTTTTCTGAAGACCGGTTATGTCTGCGGAAATACTTCCAATAAAAACAAATGACATCTGCGGTAGCAGATCGACTGTCTTTTCTACAAAAGCTATATCAGAAGTATGCTCGTCAATCGCACCAAAGAAGCCAATAATTGGCTTAGGTATACCGCCAATGTCTTCAGGCTTATGTTGATCTTGCTCAGCCATCGAAAACATCTCGTAGTCCACTCCGTGGTCAAGATAAATTGCCTTTTTGCATTGACCAGCTTCCTCATCAAACAATGTACGGTTAACGAATACAGTAAGATCCGATGAGGTCTTTAACTTCAGATCGTATTTTCTGATAATGTCATAATCAACATTTGGGTATTCTTCATAACGGTCTGTTCTCTGGTATACGAGCAGACTTTTTTTGATCTTGATCGCGGTGTCACATGCTGCTGGACAGGCAATCCATATTATTGGATTACCCAAAACCAGTTTACGGGCAACATAATGGATTTGACACCGCAGAATCATTTCGTTTATCGGTCTGGCCCAGGGAAGATGATGTACTGGTAATGTGGATGGGCTGTACACCCAAAAGCCAACTCCGCTTTCGCGTAAACCGCGAAGTATGCTTTTTGCTTTGCGAATCAATTTATGAGTAAAACTTTTGCCTCCCCCGATGTTTTTCCTCAAACTGGGTTTTTGCATTACAATAGAGTTAACATACAAAACGGTCCCCAACCGGGCAAAAAAGCGCATTAATTGCATATCAATGTGACCGTGATTCTTATACCACCAATCCTCGCCACCAAAGCAAATAATGTTAATCTTTTTCATACTCTCAAGCGAAACGTCATTTCCGGAAACGCAGGGCTTGCCAGCCAAACAAAGCCTTAACAGCACCTACAACATAAGTCTTGGCAGTTTGCCAATATGAGTACTCCCCATTCTTTGAAAAAACTGCGGATACTAACTTGAAGGGAACTCGCAAGAGAAAAAACAAGGCAACTAGCAAACATGCTAAATAATAAGACAATGTGCTCTTGTGCTTCTTCAAAAAGAATAATATGCTTGCCCATAGTTGCAATGTCATTTCCGGTTTCATTTGTTTACTGCTACTCCCCCCAAGGTGAATTATCTCGGCATCTGGTGAAAACATCACCTTCCAGCCAGCTTGTTTGAATCGATAGCACCAGTCAGTCTCTTCGCCGTACATAAAGTAGCTCTCATCCATTAATCCCACTTGCTCAATAGCTTTACGTCTAACCAACATAAAACAACCAGCTACCACATCCATTTCACAAACATTGTCCCAGTCAAACCACCCCATCCTTTCTCGGCCAAAAAAAGTGTTTCTGGGAAAGAGTTTGTGCAAATAAGTGACCGACAGAATCATATTCAACAAAGAAGGAAACATAAAACAGGTAGACTGCAACGTCCCGTCAGGATTACGAATCCGGCAAGCGGCCAACCCAACCTCAAGATTAGAATCGGCAAAAGAAATCATTTTACTTATAGCGTTGTCTAATATCACAACATCACTATTTAATAAAAGAATGTATCGACCTCGGGCGATTCTCATACCTTGATTATTAGCCGTTGCAAAACCAACGTTTTTAGAATTCGTTATGAGCAATACTTGAGGAAACTCTGTCCTTACCATTTGTGTTGAGTGATCTGTTGAGTTGTTATCAACAACGATAGTCTCAAAGGAACAAGCTTTCGTCTCTCTGTAAATCGATGTCAGACAATTATATAGAATACGACGTGTGTTCCAATTAACAATTATTACTGAAACATCCATAATTTTTTGCCGCAAAATAATTCAACGGTATATTGTCACTTCCGCGAAAGCCCGAATCCAAAAGCTAAAATACTTCTATCAGCTTTCCGCGGCCATCGTTCAAAAATTAATAAAGCCTTCAGAAGCAGCACAAGTCACCTACGATTATTCAAGGTAATCTACTTCTTAAATCTCCTGTAAATGTTCTCGACTACTGCTGATACGTTTCTTGCTACACAATTGGTATAAGCATCAAAGGCTCCTATATAAACTTGCCCTTCCCCTCCCATTCTTTTTTTGAATAGATGTCCCTCTGGGTTTACCTTCTTGTCCACACCACCCAAGTCATAGTATCTCATCCCCAAGTTCTTTGCCGACAAGTAAGCTCGCCACCATAACAAGTACGATGCTCCACAGGCCAGGCCCTTTTCATTGTTGGCATAAAGAATGGGCACCGCTGTATTGCCGAAATGAGTAGTGGCAAGGGCGCTCACTGCTTGACCATCATAATATGCGACTAAGACTCTTGCCCTCTCATTTTCTGGTAACATGTCCTGTGTTCTCGCAAATACTTGTGAATCCAAGCCCTTGAACCCTTTCCTTTTTTTTGCCTGAGCATATAGACATTCTAGCAAGGTGAAATATTCCTTATCTGTTCCCTCTCTTACTTCTATGTTTTGTTTTTCTGCTTTCCTGAGAATTCTTCGTGATTCCCTGTGGATCCTGGCTCGTATGTCTTCTTCGCTCTCATATAGAGGTACCATAAAAGTATGATATGGCCGATCACTTTGAACCTGCTCAAATCCACTGGAACGAAGCATATCAGCAAATTTTTTTCCGATATCATCATTCTGTAGATTAGGCACAACACGCAATACACTTACATGTGAGCTAATGTAGGATCCGCGTAGTCTATCCAAGGCATCAGTCCGACATGCTAGTTTACTTTCTTCAACTTGCACTAGGGGCCCACTCTGGAGATAACCAATTTTGGGGCCAAATGGTTTGATGTCCTTAATGCGCAACTGTCCCATCAACACTGCATTGTCATTCTCATCTTTTATGATTATCCTGCTGATCTTGTGACAGGAATTCTTAACTCGGACCTGTTGATACGCCCATGTCTGATATATACTGTAGTCAGAAAAGCAATTGGCCCGTCGACTCCATTCTTCTACCCCAAAACTGTCAATCATAACTTCATATGCCATCTTAGCTTATCCGTCATTGCTACTGATGCATTAACTTCCTTTTCATTGTTCTTAGGTATTTTGTCACTTGGTATGCCCCAGAGATCTTGAGTTTAAACTTCATTAGACTGTCCCTCGTAGACACAGCAAATCGACCTATCTGAAGATTATCTGTACAATTATTAAGAATACACGGCTCTGTAGTGAAACCCAGCTCATAACCAGCTTTTTTAGCAGCTTCACAAACTCTTTTATCATAAGCGCCGTATGGATAGCTAATCGCTAAAACCTTACAACCGATCATTCTCTCTAATTCCCTTTTCGAGTTGAGCAACTCATACATAAGCCTGTCCTCATCGATATCCGTCAACGCAGGATGAGAGACGGTATGCGAGGAAACCTCAAACTCCCCATTATTTAAATTTGCAACTTGTTGCTTATTTATAACTGTTTCATCTTTGTCGTCAAGACAACAATCAAGCATCTCCCATTGTGGTGGTTTTCCGAGATTATTAGTGGGTACAAAAATATTAGCAGGAAGACCCCATTTTTTCAATATGGGCAGCGCATTCTTCAGAACACTAACGAAGGCATCGTCAAATGTGATAACAACAATAGTCCTTTTACCATGTGTAGGGACAGGTTTGATATGGGAAGCTTTTACCACAGTATGTTTCTTTGCTAAGTAGGCCATTTGCCTTTCAAATTGCCTAATACCTTCTTTTTTCACGCTATGATAGTATATGACAACGCAACCTAAGTCCTTACGTATTAGCGGCAGAAATGCAGCGTATATTAGCGCACAAATAAGTTCTACTATCTCCTTGAGAGATTTAGGTATTAGTGTCATCACTAACTTATATTTTTTATAACAATTTCTGAAAGCTCTGCTCTTTGGAAAGAGTTCATATACATAGCTGCACGACAGCAGCATATTCAATTTAGATTGGAGCATGAAACAAGTTGGCTACAAATTCCGATCTGGGTTTAGGACCCGATTGAATTCAACTGCGACTACCGTGTGCGCATTAGCAAAAGATACTGTTTTTGCAATGGATCGCACCTTTTAAAATTACATTGTCAGAGTGTAGCAGCACATAACGGCCTTTGGTGATAGTGATGCATAGGTTGTTAGCTGCTACAAAACCAAAAACCACAATTTTCTTGATTTTTGAGGAGAGTTACTTTTTTAAAGCATTTCTTGACCATAATTCTGAGACGGTTAAGATGTGCATATTTTCTACTTCAGCTATCGCAATAGCTGAGCGGGTAAACTCAAGAACCAGATTATCAATACTATCATCAGAACGGTCAAAATCATGAGCTAACATAACTGCTCCACCTCCCTTCGTTGCCAAAGAAGGTATTCTTTGGTTGTCCCGCTTGGTTTGAGGCCAAGTATCTCCTGAATCAAGTGTCCAATCTACTATTGGTACTCTGTGAGCTAATAAATACAGAAGGCAAACAACGTTTAATTTACCGTAAGGTGAGCGGAACGGATATTTTTGTTTCTTGGTTCCCAATGCGTTATCAACCGCCTTCCAGCCACGTTTTATGTCTTGTATCGCACGAACAGGAGAAATCTTCCAATAATGCGGGTGGTCATAACCATGTGAACATATTTCATGTCCTTGCTCTGCTATTTGCCTGACGATTTCTTCCCTGCCTATAATATTTCTACCGAGCAGGAAAAATGTTGCTTTGGCGTTATGTTCAGCCAATATGTTTAGAATTGCTGGCGTCAACCTGCTGCCAGGTCCATCATCAAAAGTCAAAGCCAACGCTTTGGACTTTTTAGCTTTCCGCTTCAACAATACTCGGGCCCATCTACTGTAAATCCAAGGTACCCCGATATAAATGAATGTAACAGCAATAACAGCACTGAATAGAATTAAAATAATCTTAATTTTATAGCTCCTATTGACGGTATTTCAGAATCTCACACAATGTTAGAGATTGTACACCCTCGGGATGAAACCTCTATGCAGTGGCAGACTACGGCATTATTACTTGTTGTCAAAGTGGGCATCACACCGGCAAAGGCAATCATCATATAGTAAATTGTGGTAGGTGGACCAAATAGCGAAACAGACATAAAAGTGCCAGCCAATCCGAACAACCCCGCTGCCAAACACCAAACAAGCCATTTATCTGAGTCTAAGCTACTTGCTTTATAAGCATTAACAAGTCTTTTAATAACCGCTATGTTCAAAGCAAGAAAAGGAACGAAACCAACCAATCCGTAATAACTCAAAACCAACAAATAATGATTTACCATATCAGTATGGTCACGACCATCAATTTTGGTATTCCAGCCAGGTTCCATAGAGTTACCAAAACCAGTTAGCCAGTGACCGTTCATCCCCCCCTCGTATAGCGCTACTTCTATCAACCTACTTCTATACCAAGCCGTCTGCCCACTGAAAGTAAATCGGTCTATAACTTCATAAAAATGTCGATTACTGATGACTTCCAACGTTACGCATATCAATATGATTGTTGCCACCGCCAATCTCCAATGCTTTCTGTAGGAGTACAAAGCAATGAAACAAACTGCAAGTAATGCAGCCAGCCATGGTCCCGCTGACATAGATGAAAATACGCCCAAAATCATCAGCAATAAGCCAACCAAATAGAGCATTTTGTGTTTACTCACGCTACGCAGAACTCCTGCACATACAGGGCCAAACATCGCAAAAAAAAGACCAAACATAATTGACACACTGAAAGTCACGTTGGCACGAAAAAAACCGCTCCTTGGCAACGGAGCATACGATGTCGCTCCCCATGCCCGGTATTCCATTAAGAAACCTGCCGGATTCTTTCCCGTAAGGCACTGATAAAAACCTACTATTGCCAGAGGAGTAGCTATAACTAAGATTGCTTTAAGTAAAACTAAGTATTGATGCTTATCACGTACTATCATTCTCACCGCAAAATAAGGCAGCACCATGTCAAAAACGGCGCCAGCACGGTTCTCAAGGAATGCTGTTAGGGACTGAGCCGTTGTGGCCCCAGCTACAATTTGAGCTGCAAAGTATATAATTATAATCTTATCAAGCCATATAAACTTGAACCGGTTAGGCAAATTCGTTTGCAGAAACAGCTTTCCAAATATGGCAAGAATTACTATTCTGCGCAAGGTAAAATCGATTGTGCCCACCGGGACCGCAAGATATTGGGGGTACCATGCTAATGCAGCAACATAGACTATGAGCCCGTGGACCGGCGTCGAGAAAAAAACGGCGGTACCAGCAATTGCAGCGAAAAGTAAAGTTATTACTTCCATTTTTAGAAATTCAGACCATGTGTTATCTATTTAGGTAAAGAAGCATCCTTTTAAAGCAATAGATAAGCTGGCGTATAATGGGTAACTTTTTTAGAAACTGGCTCACACTTGCGGCATTAACAATATTGTTTCTAAACTGACAGGTTAAGAGATGGGTCCTAATGTTAGGCGTCACTTTTATGCAACCAATAGTGTCTCCATCAGATCCTGCTATATATTGCCGGAAGCCTGCCTCCCATCTCAACATTCGCTCAAAGCTAATACGGGCATCCGAAATATATTTGACCCAGTTTTCTGGAAAATAATATGTCCGTAATCCTCGGCTAAAAATACCAACTGCAGGGTTATCCTTTCTTGTACACCTGCGTATCTCGTGTTGAAGCTCAACTACCATTTCTACAACAGCACGAAAGAGAATGAAAACCGCAGGCACAGGAAAATCAAACGACCATTCATTATCTATAACAACCCACCTGTTTCCGTCCAATAGGATGTTCTGAGGCGTCAAATCAAGTAGTCCGCGAGACAAACAGTCAAGTTCAAGCTCGTAATCTTCGGTAGCCTCTTGCTGCGTGACCATTGAAATAAATTCTTTGGGACAAATGTAAAGTTTGGCCAGTGAATGTACCTTTCGCACATAAAGTGCCAAGAGTTCATTAGCTTTATCGTAGTGGTTTCCTCTCAGTTCAGATGCTATTTTTCGACTTAGAGATTCGTATGGAACATATTCATATTTTACGCAGTTGTCCTCGAGATTGCCGCATAGAACATCAAAGTGTTCTTTTAGGTACACTGCATTTGCTCGTTCTCGTGTTGCTATGTCTCTCAGAAATTCATTGGCATCTTTGGTGTCTGCAACTTTCCGGACCACCTTCTTGCCAGATTCCTCCATCAGAACTGTGCGCGTACGAAACTTACTCGACCGCCATGGATTATCGGCGAGTGTTATATCAAAAGGGGCATCGTGCTGAACTTTGAGTTCTTTTTTAGAGCGTGAAGTCTTCATATCTTATCTCTTTAAGGTATGTAGTATATGCCAGATATACTATTTGAACCTGATAGGCATCAATTTCCTCAACAGTCCGAAATAATACCTTTGAGTGCTATTTCCATTTTAGCGGCCGCAGATGACCAGGATAGCATTTCCGCCGTCTTTATGGCCTCGTTTGCAAACTGCTTTTGTTTGGGTTTATCATCTATAATATTCACAATTTCTTTCACTAACTTATCCGGAGCTTCTTTTGGCACCATAATGCTGTTGATGCCGGACCTTAAATAGTCACTCGGTCCTCCACAATCCGTACAAACCACCACACAACCACATGCCATCGCTTCTAATACTGGCATGCCGAATCCTTCACTTTTACTTGCGCAAAACCATACACTACATTTTGAATAAAGCTTGCGGGCCTTTATCAAAGTGGGCAAACGCTTATATTGAACCGCTTGCGGTAATTCCTTGGGCCGGGGAGTACTTCCGAAACATATTAAAGTTATGTTTGGTCGGAGTTTATGCAACTTGCTGAATACTGACATGATAGTTTCAGGGTCTTTCGCTACACCAAAACTGTATACTGTTCCAACTGCAATTCTGTTATTTTCTTGTTGATCAGGAAAGTATTCAGAGGTATTAACTCCATTCGGCACCACAGCGTAAATATCATTAATCCCTGACTTCAACATTTCTTCACGAACATAGTTCGAAACTGCGATCTTGGGAATTTTTCTATTCCAAGCTGTTTTACGTAGATGTGGGTCGCGCAAGGTTATACCATGGACATTAAAAACCTTACATCCACACTCGTCAGGCAGCTTCATCATCTCCTCGACACAGTCAGGACCTATCGCTACTACAACGTCTCTACTGCCAACAAGCTCTGGCGTGAGATTCTTAAAGCCGACACACTTACCATTAAATTGTGCAACCCAGTCTCGTGGTGACATAACGACAAGTTTTTTATATAGCTTCCGCACAATAAACCTTACATTAAAAGTCTCCCTCCTATAGAATATTTGAACATCGTGCCCCCGTTGTAATAACTCACTCGCCATACGGACACCACACCGAATGCCGCCACTAAAACCTCGGCTTGGCAACAGAAACGTTATTTTCATAAAATCGTCTTTTGCATCACGAGACGGAATAATCATCTTGAAACAGATGATTGTGCCATTCTCGTTCTAATCATTTTCAAGTATGACCGCACCAATTGTTGGTTCCGATGATTGAGACAAAATTTGTACGCTAAAATCAAATACACAAGCACGGCAAGAGAACCTTTAAGTACTAGCTGCATGTAGGATGTGGCATGAAAAATCATTCTATTGCATTCGAGGCAAATAACAAATCCCGCAACCAAAAGGGGTTTCAATAAAACCCTTAGCACATAGGTGGGCCAATCGATCTTAAAAATCCGGCAACAATAAAGTGGTTGAATAACCAATTTCGTAATTAAAGCAGGTATAGCCGTTCCTAAAGCTACGCCATATATGCCCAATCTGAAAACCAGAATGACCGAAAGCACAAGATTGGCTATCCCCTCTCCAATAGTTTGGTAGGCATAATATGGATGTTTCTTAACCGCTTGAAGCGCATTCTTTGAAACATCTGTCATTAATTCAGGCACAAGCCCAACAGATAGAATGATAAATACAGTCGTAGCTCCTTTGACATTCTCAATATTCCAAGGTAACCACAATTGCATAAAATCGTGAGCTAACGAAATACCAACAGCACCAACCCCAGCGGCTAAAACCGCCACCAAATTAGAATAGTCAAGTATAGCATCCCTAAAGGCATTTTGATTTTTAGCCGCCAGTGCTGAAAGCCTAGGTTGGGTCACACCGCTACATGATATAGCAGTACTCAATACATATCCAAACAGCAGCGCTGCAACACCGTATATTCCTACCGAATCCATATTCAGAAACTTTCCTATTACAGCCGCATCAAGCTTGAAACGCAACATATTGCCAATATGGACAATACTCATAAAAAATCCAAATGATAAAAGCGCTCGGGCTGATGATTTGTTGGCCATCTTTAGTAGGAAGTTAATGTGCTTAAAGCACGTCTTTATTATGGCCAGATTTGTAACTATCAGAAAAACGCTTAATCCTACATTAATCCAACCTATCCCGACCAGTCCACCGCCCTGATATAGTATGTAGAAAGATAAGATCCCTCTTAGGACAGCTATGACTATTTTTACTGTATTTGCTGCAACAAAACGTTCATGTGCAAGTATAATTACAGATAGGACATTCCCAGGCAGCATTAAACCTGCGGAAATTCCTAACAACCAAACAACTCGCTTGAACAATATACGATCGCCGACCTCAATATTAAAAAAGCTGGCCAGCGGGTCTGCTATAAACAGGCTTACAATTATAATTATGCCCCCCACTATAGAGAAAAAGATAAGAGCTGTATTTACTACCTCATTTACTGCATCATAGTCTTTTTGGCCAGCATGTCGTGATACATATCGCATAAGGGCTGAAGTCACACCTAAGTCCAGCAATCCGTAATATCCAATCACTGAACCTATAAGCATCCAAATACCATATTGCGCTGTACCCAGGCATTTTATTATGTAGGGTGTCAGTAAGAACCCAACAATGATACTCACTCCGAGAGCTACCCAGTTGCTGATGGCGTTGATGACAAGAGACGGCCTTCGCCGATATGACTCCTTTGTTTCTAATTTTGTTTTGTTAATCGTAGACACACTCCGTCCCCATCGGTTGCATTGAAAGAATCAATGTAACTTCTTTTAATTGAACCACTTATGGCACTAATCCAGCTTTACTTTTCACCAGTACAGTGCCAGTTTATTTCAAAACGTTGCTCGCTGTGCTAATATATTCAGTTGCTTTAACTTCACCGTTCTCGTCTGGAATATAATCCAGAATCAAATCCGTCATATCCGTTGCTATATTTAGTATAGAATTCTCCAGCACCGAGCTTATCTGAACCTGTACTACGTACCGGGCAGGATCACCGGCAATATTGGGAGTCCGCCAACCCAGGCCTGAAAAAACACTTTCATCTGATGTGAGATAGCCATTGACGATATAAAAATTTAAGACGGTTATCTGTTCATATTCTGGAGACGGTCTGTGAAAACTATGAATCAGGCAGGGTATTTCTCTGTTGGCTTTAGAAATGACTTGTGCCGATTCGGTGCTGTCATGCACCCAACCACCGCCAACATAGCAGACTTCCGGTGAATGGCCCAGCATTGTTCTTGGTCGGGCAGTATAAGCAATATAAACATTGGCCCACTCATTATTGAGATTGTTGAAGTATAGGCGATTTATAAAATCATCGTTGCCGGTCACACGCTGTATGTTCTGAGGCAGAGGTACGTCTTTACCTGTCCACTGGCTTACTTCGGCAGGAAAACTGCTCAAAGGTATCGGTAGAATCAGTGGGGTTTCAATGATATATTTGAGGTGGAACGCCAGCACTCGGTATGCCAACCCGGAAGCCGCAACCAAAATAAGTGCCAGAAACCATACAATCAATGTATAGACGCTCATCTTCTGCGTTCGTTTATCGCGAAACACCCTTTTACGTCCCTTTCTTTAGAGACCAATTTCAGGGTATCTTTATACCTACCCTTTCAGATTATCCTGGACGTATAATCCAAAAGTAGTAGGAACCCTGAATAAAAATAGAGCTCACAAACTGTTATTTGTTTAAATTAGCCGTGCAGGATACACAGTCTGCACCTGCCTGTGTCGAGAAATACAGGCTAAGTCGCTCCCTCGGGCGTATTATGGTTTGGCTCCTCCCTCCCTGTGAGGTACGCCAAATAATTAAGCTAAAACTGCATTATACTTCCAAAAGAGATAAGGTCAAAGGATTTTTTGAAAAAACAGTAAATTTCGGTCTTTTTCTTAGGCAGGCAAGCCCGCTTCGTAATTTTAATATTTGCCCGCCTTGAGCTTTATTGAAAAGGCTTGAAGATGGGCCTTTATAGCTGAGTCTCTTGGAAATCTTGCAATATCATACAAAAAATAGGGAAAATCTTCAATCACACCTCGCTTTTGCTTTTTGCAGTCATTTGCAATCAGGTTTTTTGTTAAAATCTTATTAAATTCATCGCGGAGAAATTGCCCCGATAAAAACAACCTTAGTAGCTTTTTCGATGGTAGAATATTCGGGCAATAAGCCTGATTAGTGCAAAATCAGCGATTTTGAACGTCTATGCGATTATAGGATGTAACTTACAGTTTTTTTTTGAAAAAGCCGAAGAATTATATAGACGAGTACCTTTGGCGGCTTGATATAATACCTGCAAGTTCTGCATGCGTATTTGAGGAAGGAGGAGCAGGCTGCGAAAGTGGCCGGAAACAGCATTATTTCTTACAATTTATACAGAGAGCCTGAGAAGTTATAGACGACTAAGGATATTCACAAGTTTTGGGGGCGTATCCTATGGCAAGGGCACAGATAATTATGGCACGTCGTGCTCACCTGACAACCAAGAAGGGATCGGAAACACTCCGTAAATATTTGGCTTTGATAATAATCACAGCGGCGATTACAGCGACAGTCTGTTCTTCGGCAGGAGCGGCAACCTATTATCTTGATGCTGCCAATGGCAACGACATCTACGACGGGCTTGCGCAAGAGTGGGACGGCACACATGGCCCCTGGAAAACAATGGACAAGGCCCAAAGTACTATCCAGGCCGGTGACGCTGTTTTACTGCAAAACGGCAATTATGGAGATGTTTATTTTGGTTCTTCTTCTGCAACTGGGACAGCAGATAATTGGATAACATACAAAGCAGACGATGGAGAAACCCCTGTTTTTGAAACTGTTGAATTAGAAATCGGCAAAGATGCTTATCTTAAATTTCAGGAATTAACACTTGTTGCTGATACTAGTATGGGATTTATAATAAGGCCAGAAACAAATTATGTTTGGATTTATGGTTGCGACATTAGTCATACCAGCTTTGACCCTCCAGGGTCTACACATGGAGCTATTTATGGTGTTTGGGCTTCAGATGCGTTTACCACCGAACATATTACAATTGAGAATTGCGAAATACATCACACTTATAGAGGCATAAATGTTGGAGGGGATTATTGGACTGTAAAGAACAATAGAATACATGAAGTAATTGAGGATGGGATTCATGGTGGTACTGGCAATATTTTAATCGAAGACAACGAAATTTGGGATGTAGACTATCGGCCTTATCCCGGCTATGACCCAGACGACCCAAGCACGAGACCTCATTCCGACTTTATACAATGGGTAAGCTGGAGTCAGCCGGATAACGTTGTTTTCAGGAGAAATCGACTTGGGCCTGGTTTAGCACAGGGCCTGTTCCTTGAAGCACAGGGGGGGAGTTGGTCAAATGTAACAGTAGAAAATAACCTGATCTATGGTATCCCTTCGGTTAGCAGTTACCTGTTTCTTACAGGGGTCAACAGCGGTCATATTTACAATAATACTGTTATTAAAACGCCTGGATATGGTGGTGCCACTGTCGCTTTATACGGTAATGTAGATGAGATGTATAATAATATCTTTACCGGAGTAACGCTCGGGTCTGGAACGATAATAAGTCACGGCAACAATATCTTTGGTCACGAACCAAGCGGTTTTTCTAAAAATTCAACAGAAGAAATAGAGGATATGGATAATCTCTTTGCAGATATGGACGGTCAGGATTACAATCTCGTCGATGCTTCTCTTGCCATAGACTTTGGAAATCCTGATTATGGCCCTGACACCGACCTTCTCGGTAATCCCCGTGATGCCCAGCCGGATGCCGGATGCTATGAATTCACCGGTTCTATTACAACCTATACTATTACCGCCGGTGCCGGCGAGGGTGGCTTTATAGCTCCCACCGGTGAAGTTACCGTTGCTGAGGGAAGAAGCCGCAACTTTAATATAGAAGCTGATACAGGTTACCACATAGATGATGTATTAGTAGATGGCGTTTCTCAGGGTGCAATATCCAGCTACTCCTTTACCAATATATCTGCTGATCACACCATAAGCGCCGGTTTTGGTGTCAGTCCTACCCATACTATTACCGCCACCACAGGTACAGGTGGAAGTATCAGTCCGAGCGGTGAGGTTATCGTTACCGAGGGAAATAACCAGACCTTCATGATTAGCCCTGATTTGGGCTACAAAATAGATGATGTATTAGTAGATAGCGCTTCTCAAGGTGCCATTAGTAGTCATATCTTTACCAGTGTAATTTCTGACCATACTATAGAGGCGACCTTTGACATCAGTGACCCTAATGATGCCTTGGTAGGCTGCTGGAGATTTGACGAGGGTGTCGGAACTACTGCACAGGATTCTTCAGGTAGCGGCAACACGGCAACACTGGTTAATGGGCCAATCTGGACAATAGGAAGAATCAACGGCGGATTGAGTTTTGATGGCGTTGATGACGCTGTACAAATTGGAACAGGTAATCTTAACGTAAGCAGTGGAGCTATTGCATTCTGGGCTTACGCAGAGAATTTCGCGGATTCAACTCAATTCCTCTTCGGCCATGCTACACAACCTTGGGCCAACAGAATACAATTGTACACTAATGACACTTCTGGTAGTTTAGGTTTAGGACTGGGTGACTCTCATACCCGCCACCAAAATATCCAAAATTTAAATACGAATACCTGGTACCACGTCACCCTGACCTGGCATGGGACAAATTATGTTGTGTACGTGGATGGACAGGCAAAGGCAAATGGTACGTACACAGGCTTATCAGTTCTCGGAAGTTACGCAGATATTGGAAATAACGGTAATAGTTCGGAAAGAAATGAAGGCTTTAATGGGCTCGTAGATGAAGTGCATATTTATAATCGAGCTCTGAGTGCAACCGAGGTGCAGGCGGTTTACAACGAGTACGCCGGTACCCCGGAGACTTACACATTGAACATTGCTGCTGTTAACGGCTCCGTGACCAAAGACCCGGACGAAACATATTATGATGCCGGCCAAACAGTGGAATTACAGGCGATACCCGACACCGGGTACCACTTCGTGAACTGGTCAGGCGACGCCTCCGGTACGAGCAACCCGGCCGTTATTACTATGAACGCCAACAAGTCTGTCACTGCCAATTTTGCTATCAATACCTACAGCTTAAATATAAACACGAACAACGGTTCAGTCACCAAAACTCCGAACCAAACCAGCTATAACTATGGTCAAATGGTCAGTTTGTTGGCGGCACCGGACGGTGGATACCACTTTACGAGCTGGTCAGGCGACGCCTCCGGTACGAGCAATCCAGTCGCTATTACTATGACCTCCAACAAGTCAGTCACTGCCGGTTTCGAGCAGGATCCTGACAATACTGCTCCGACAGTAGCCGGCCTCTCCCCTGAAGATGATGCAGTACAGGTTCCGTTAAATAATCTGGTTCAGTTGCATCTGGTCGATAACGGTTCCGGTGTTAACGCCGATTTGGTTACTATTATGCTCGATGGTGAGCTTATATACACCTCTGACACGAGCAGCTACCAAAGCGCAACTGGCCGCTGCTACAGGCTCGGTTCGAATAATGATTTCACGTTTGTTTACCAGGCCGACGAACTATTCGATTTCGACCAGCAGATTCAATTGGCTGTTTCAGCAAGCGATGTTGCCGGAAATCCGGTTTCTCAGTCATGGTCTTTCAGAACCCAGATGCGCTCATTCGGTGCAAATAAGAGCATTGCTTCGGACACAGGCGTTGACAGACAGGTAACTGCAACAGCCACTGACAGCAGCGGCAATGTCTGGGCCGTCTGGCACGAAGGTCAAACCGGCAGCAGAAACATCCGTTTGGCAAAGCTCGCTGACGGTGAAGAATCTTTCAGCAGTTATGTTGAACTGACTAATGACAGCTACGACCAGTGCAATGCTGATATTGCAATAGGCGCCAATAATAAATTATACGTAGTCTGGCAGGGTGATAATAGTGGTAGCTGGGACGTATATATATCAACCTCGACTAATTGGTCGATACAAAGACAAGTAACCGACTCAACCGGCGACGAAGTCAACCCCGTAGTAGCTGTTGATGGCTCTGAGCCTGAGAACGCCTATGTCGTCTGGGAAGACGATAGGAATGGTAACGGTGATATATACGCAGCCGGCTCCTCGAACGATTTCCAAAACAGTACTCCCTGGGCCATAGCAACAGAGCAGTCTGAACAGTCTGAACCTGCGATTGCTATTGACGCGGATGACACGGTTTATATTGTCTGGACCGACCACAGGCAGGGCAATGATGATATTTACGGCGCGTCATCTGATGGTGGTTCCTGGACGAATTACCCTGTCGTTTCCCGAACCTATAACCAGTCGAGTCCCGCCGTCGCTGTCGAAGATTCCGGCTCGAGATTACACCTGCTCTGGGCCGATGACAGGGGCTCGGACTACGATATTTATTATGCACACGCCTCCGATGGAATACCTGACTCTCCAATTGATGGCGAAAATATCGTCGATGACACGACAAATTCCGACCAGCTATCGCCCGTGATTGCCGTTATCGGCAGCATCAGCAGCGGCCTGTGTGTTTTTGCGTGCTGGCAAGACGAGAGAAACAGCGACAGCGACTTGTACTTTGTTCAGGTCGGTTCAGCAAGCGGAACTAATATTTTTATCGGCGACCGCAATACGAATTCCGACCAGGACGCACCGGCTATGGCTTTAGATGGGTATGGATATCCTTACGTCGTCTGGACAGATGACAGGAATGGTAATCTCGACATCTATTATGCCGCCAGTACTTATATGCACCCGCAGGCATTGGCACAGGAACAGGTTTCAGCTGGAAGCGAAGCCTTGGTTGGACCGAGTCAAATAAGCGAGGTTGACGATGTATCTATTGATATACCCGCTGGTGCATGCTCGCATAATGTGAATGTGAAAATTTCGAAGATGCAAAACATGCCGGTGTTTGCACAGTGCATTCCTGTCGCTAATTACGATATGGGCCCGAGTGGTATAACTTTCAACGAACCGGTTACTATAATTATTCCTTATGACGCCGTGTACCAGAGTGCCCTCAGTCCTTATTACTACGAACCGCAGGAAGATAATCCCAGCCAGAATGGCATAACGAACATCGAGTGGCTCGAGCTGCCGTATGTGCCTGATATTTATGCGATAAAATTCGATACCTCGCATTTCTCGCAGTTTTTCCTCGCTGCCGGGACAGAAGCTGATGAACCGGAAGTGCTTTGGAAATTCGGCACGTACGATGACCAGAAGAACGCCAGGGTAAATATTACGGATGGCGACGGCAATCCTCTCGCTCTGTCTTTGAGGGGAGGTGGTTATGGGGAGGTTATACAGGAACAGGATTCTGTCAGCCTTGAACTCTACGACACAACAGACAGAAGCTCATTGAAAATATCGGCTAAAGACCGTTCTGCCGGAGGAACCATCGGAGGCATCGTAGTAAATGGTTCGCTCAGACAAATATCTGCAAAAGGCATTGACATTGAAGGCGACATCACAGTTACCGGCAGTCTGGGCAAGGTAATTTTGGACGACGTTTCTGACAGTATCATAACTGTAGGCCCGACGTCCAATCCGCGTACAAACCTTACGTTTAAGCTCGGCAGGGTCAGCGACTCGAACATATTCAGCCAAACCCCAATCAAGAGTCTTACTGCCGTGGACTGGCGGGATACTGATTCGGTTCCCGACCGAATAACCACATATTCAATTCGTACGCTGAAAACTTCCGGAGACCGCAGAAACAATGTGGACGGAGACTTCTGGGCCGATTTGGTGCTGACAGCCGCCACAAATGACCCACTCAAAGCCTCGATTGCCGGTGATCTGTTAAACGCTGACTGGCGCGTAAACGGTGATATAAAAACGCTTGTAGTTAAAGGCGCCTCAGATAACAGCCGCGTCTGCTGTACGGGCAGCATCTTGACGATTACGCTTGGTGCGGCATACGACAGTGATTTTCTCGCCGGCTTCGACCTCGATTTCGGACAGCATGGGCCGGACAGTGTATCCGATTTCCGCACGACAAACGCTCAGATTAAATCATTCACGGTAAAAGGTTTAAAAAGCCGACCCGGCCAATACTACTTCGTTAACAGCAATGTCTCAGCGCCGTCTATTGGCCGTGTAAAGTTGGTCAATCTTAAAACACAGAACTTGGGCGATGGTTTCGGCTTCTGCGCCGTGGATACCGATGCCGGAAATGACTTGGCTTCGGTCACAAACAAAAGCACAATCAGTGAAAATGATAGCTTTACTGCAAAACAGGGTGATGGTATTCCGGGTACTGTAGAAGATTTCTGCATGCAAATACTTCAACCATGAGAATATAGAAGGATAATCAGGAGACGGAGGCATAACAGGGATGTTATTGGGGGTTTTAAACCTTGATTGGCCGTATGCGGCACAAGCACCGACAATATCGGCCGAAGCCCAGGGTAACATCGGAGTGAATATATACAACACTTAAGCGGTCAGGGTTTATAAGCCGATATATCCAATAAGTCTAAGGTACGTACTAAATGAAGAAATGGCCGGAAATATACGTTGGTAAAAAGTACATTAGCGCGACAATAATTCCTGCCCTTATGTTCGCCTGTGTGGTTGTCAGCGCTGTATTATCACAGCAGACGTACCGGGGTTCCTCCGTTGCGCGAGCCCTTGAGCCTACCGACCTCCTCAATCATAAAAAGGCTGAGCAAAACTATACCACAGCAGACTTGGACCGTATACACGACCGGCACGGGATAGAAAATGACCTGCATCAGCAAAAACAACAGCCTGTTACATCCGTACCCGCTGAGACAACCAAAGCAGAATTCCCGGATTCGGCTCTCCTGTTGATTGGAGCTTTTTCCGGCGCCCCCGCAGATGCAATGGCAATCATAAAGGATTTGGAATCCGACTCGGTCGGGATTTACAAAACCGGTCAGCAAATTGGCAACGGTCATATCGAAAGTATTGAGAAGAACAAAGTAGTGGTATTTGGCGAAGGACACAGGTTTATTCTAACGCCCATGTTCGGTCAGTCCCAGAACGCCCGGGTGCACGAGGCAGACGGACCGGCCACTGTTCAAAAAAGCCGCAGCATCCCCATAGGCTCAGGCCCATTCCTCGAAGCTTATGAAGATTACCAGACACCGGTCGCCTCTTTAGTGTCGGTCTTGAGCTGTGCAAAGCTCGAATCCTTTTCGCTGAATGGACAGTTACAGGGTTTAAGAATATCGGGTCTGGACGATATCCTTGTGGCAAATAAAATGGACATCAGAAACGGCGACGTTATACATACAGTCAATGGGCATTTACTAATGAATAAACAGCAGGCATGGCAGGTGCTCAAAAAAGCCAAAGCTCAGGATACGATAGATGTCGAGGTCTTATACGGCGATTGACACGGAATACTTAAAACCAAATCACTCCGTAAACTAACCCTTTTTTTGTTATCATTCCTGCAAAAGTTCGTCACCACTGCAAGTTATAAGCAGGAGTCATACCTGCGCAAGCAGGTATCCATATTGCCCAAACGGCATAAATTTGGGTTCGATTGGGTTTGAATTGGGTTCGTTTTCATTTCGTTCAAATAGTCATAAAATTTCATAATACACTGTCAATAATGGACATACGTTCATTTTTGGCATTTGGCCAATTGGCTTTGAATTGGGTTCGTTTTGGGTTCGTTTTTGGGCAAAACGGCGTTTTTTGGCTGAAAAACGCATAAAATTGGGTTTGTTTTGCAAAAAAAGGTGGATTTGTAGAGGATTCTCTACAAATGTAGAGCGTAGTTCTTTTTTAGACGCGGATTTCGCTGATTTCACTGATTTTAATACAATTTTAAGTAAAAAATTCATTGTTTTTGTGGTTTTTGGGGCGGTTTTTCAACATTCGGTGTTCGTTATTCGATATTCGTAATTTCTGTTGTTATATTATCGCATAACAACAGATGGTATTATACCATATATTGAACAAAAGTCAAGGAAAAAGTGCCGTTTTTTTCAAAAAAATGCAGATTTCTCACCATGAAGAACAAGAAGAACAAGAAGACTCAGCCACTAAGACCCAAAGGAACTAAGGCATTGAAACCGCGGATTACGCGGATTTCACGGATTAATTTATAGCCACAGAGGCCACAGAATACACAGAGTTCAG
>CAZOVR010000007.1:0-83085 GCA_964583405.1 uncultured Pirellulales bacterium | reverse complement strand
CTTCAACATTGGTTGGTCAGGACGAGTTTATGGTTGTTATTTTGGGGTAAAAGGGGATAATATTTAACCGCGGATTGCACTGATTCTCGCAGGGCTAATTGAAGGCTGCTAACCTAATAAACAAGATAAAAGACTGCCATTATTGGGAAATTATCGAGGTTTTTCTGCCATTTTGACATACTATATGATGGGATTAGGTAGATAGATTTTCTATATATGGTGTTTTTGTGGAAAAAACGACGTTTTAAAAGAAAAGCGGACTTTGGCACGCAATTTGCGATTATAAAAAGCATAAAGTTCTTTGAGGGGGGCGAGAGCGTTTGTGCTTAGCATCACTCTTACCCTTCCCGAGATAGGAACATAAGTTTAAGGATGCGCTCCGGCGCGAGTATTTGGCGGATTAAATAATGGCAAAAAAGAAAGTAGGAAGGAAAACGACAGCTAAGAAAAAAGTTAGAAAGAGTAAAGTTGTAAAGGTCAGAAAAGCTTCCAAAAGTGTGGCTTCAAAAGCTGGCAGATTTATTAAAAGAAGCAAATCTGTGGCTGGTTCTGCTTTGACCCAAAGAGGAGTAAAGAGAAAAAAATCTGCTAAAGGAACAGAAAACACTGGGCCGAGAAATCAAAACTAATTTTGGGAGAAAGAAAAATGGCAAATGACGGCAATCAAAGGAAAGAGCAGAAGCCACAGTCAGAGCGGACGATAAAGACAACCATTAATGAATCAATAAAAAAAGGTTCCGGAGATGCGGGTGGTTATAAAAGATCTAAAAGTGGCAATGCCAGCGATAGTACTAATAACACAGGGCCGAGGAAAAACGGATGAATTTGGAAAAGTTCAGAGAAACTTATTATGAGTTCTCGGGCATATTGAGCAATAACACTCGAAAGCTTGCTTTTGCCGGTATAGCTATTGTGTGGATATTTAAACAAGAAAAAGATGATTTTTATGTCATACCAAATGCATTGCAAATAGCAATGTTAACGTTTGTAATATCTCTCTCACTTGATCTTCTACAATATATATGGCAGACAATTATATGGGGTTGTTTTCATACATACAAGGAAACAAAACTAAAACATGACGAAAAAGCGGACTTTTTAGCGCCATGCATATTTAAAAAGGTAGCCGATTTTATATTTTGGTTGAAAGTGATAGCGATAGTTCCCGGTTATTTTATTTTGTTACGGTTCCTTCTGTAAAACTGAGAAACATATAGGAGAAATATAATGGCAAAGAGAGGCAGAAGTGCAATATCAGGTAAATTTGTTAAAAAAAGTTATACCAAAAAGCACCCAAGAACTACTGTGAATGAGACCGTCAAAAAATCGGGCGGCAAAAAACGATAATTAGTCACAAATCGTTTTTTGTCTATAAGGTAGACTTAACTTGTTGGATGTAACGGGTACAGAGACTTTGTGATTTAAAATAATGGAATATAAAATGAAATATTTACTAGATAAGCTCTCATCATATAATATATTCAATTATCTATTCCCGGGTATCATTTTTGTAGTAATTGCAAGTCAAGTCACACAATATTCTTTTATTCAAAACGATATTATTATTGGTGTATTCATATATTATTTCATCGGGATGGTTATCAGTAGATTAGGCTCGCTTGTAATTGAGCCATTTCTAAAGCGTCTTAAGTTTGTCAAATTTGCCGATTATAAAGATTTTGTATCAACGTCAAAAAAGGACGAAAAAATAGACTTACTTTCAGAAGTTAATAACACCTATCGAACTTTAAGTTCCTTGTTCTTTTTATTGCTTATACTCAAATTGTACGAAAAAATCCAAAGCAAATGTCCATGCCTCGAGGAATGGAATGCAACTATTCTGATTGTGCTACTACTGATAACTTTTTTATTTTCATATAAAAAGCAAACAAGCTACATAAACAAAAGGATCAATGCAAATAAATGAAAACACAGAATTTCGAAAATTGATTAATGTGGTCGTCACTGCTTATAACAAATCAGAAAGGAAGCAGATATGTCGGATTTTTTTGAAATAGATTTTTTAAATGTAGAATCAAACAATAGTGGAGATGCTATTCCATTGCGATATCAAATTAACGGTAACACTTATATCCATGTTGTTGATGGCGGGTATTTGGGAACTGGGGACAAAATAGTAAAGCACATAAACAAATATTATGGTAATCCAACATTCATTGACCACGTCATTGTGACACATCCGGATAATGACCATTCTGGGGGCTTAAGGACAGTCCTTGAAGAATTCGAGATTGGCACGCTTTGGATGCTGCGCCCGTGGCTTTACGCGAATGAATTGATTGAAAGATTTCCAACTTATAATTCTGTTGAGCATTTAATCAGGCGTCTCAGAAGTATTTATCCTAATATTGCAGCTTTAGAAGAACTCGCAATTTCGAAAAATATCAATATTTCAGAACCATTTCAAGACGTAAAAATAGGTGCGTTTATAGTTATGGCACCAACGAAATCACGATATCTTGATTTAATAGTCGAGTCAGATAAAACTCCTGAATCAACTAAGCAAGAGCAACAAACTGCGAGTGAATCATTTATGAATTTAGTTGAAAAAGCTGTTGTAAAAGTTGTTAACTTTGTAAAAGCTGCCTGGGGAATTGAGACATTTTCATCTGAAGAGACTAGTTTTGAAAATGAAATGAGTATTGTTCAGTATACAATACTGTGTGGTAAAAGTATTCTTATGACTGGTGATGCTGGCCGATCATCGCTTAAAGAAGCGGCTGATTTTGCTACAAGTATAGGATTGGTTATACCGGGCATCGATTATTTTCAAATACCACATCATGGCTCGAGACGAAATTTATCAACAGATATTCTTGACATGTGGCTGGGACCGAAAATCCCTTCGAAACCAGAGAAGGGAAAGGAATCATTTTATACAATAATTAGCGCTTCAGAAAAAGATAAAGAACATCCTAAAAAAACTGTGATCAGAGCAGCTATACACCGTGGTGCCGGGGTTGCCGTAAACAGTGGGGGAGATGTATTAGCAAAATATAATACTCCATCTCGGGAAGGATGGGGATCAGCTATTCTATTAGAATATCCAGATGAACAGGAAGAATAGCAGTGAAATAATAACAGAAAAATGCTTCAGTGGATTTTATCTTTGAGGATTTGGCCGTCGCAGCCGGGGCCGGAACCGCAGCCGATGACGGGGACGTCGGTATTTTTGGTGATAATTTGGGCGACCTCGGCAGCGACGCCTTCGAGCAGCAGGCAGACGGCCGTGGCTAAACAAAAAAGACCCCCGGTGAAACCGGGGGCTAAATAATTGACCTGCCCACAGGTGGCAGGGCTAAACGAAAACAACAAAACCCCGCCACTCGCAATACATCGGGAAGATGGCGGGGTTAAATACTTTTCTGTCTAACCAACTAAATGATTCGGGTGGGGTTATTTATCCGACTTGTCGGCGCTGGAAGAGGGCAACGGCAATCGAGAGGATGCCGGTGGTGTAGCACAGGGCGTAAAGGCCGCTGATAAAAATGTATTTGGCTGGGATTGCACTGCCTTCGTAAATCGCGTCACTGACCCAGAAGACCTGCAGATTCGGTACGATGTGGTAGGCAATATTGGCCCAGAGGCGGCTGTCGGCAAACCTGCCGAAAGTATAATCACTGATAAGGCCGAGCATAAAGAGGCCTACACAGCCGGCCAGGGTGACAACGACATTAAACCGTGACGACAGGGCTATGGCCAAGGCCGTTATGACCAATGCGCCCATAAACAGCAGTACAGAGGCATAAATATCCATCAGGGCGAACGCATTTTCCGCCGGATTGAACTTCCAAGTGCGGTCAAAAAAGGCCAAAAAAACGATGCCCACCGATGCGAAAACGGCCCCGAGGACTATGGCTGTCGAAGAGAACTGCCAGTCGTAAAAATAGTTAAAAAAGGCGGTTATCAAAATCGACAGCAGAAGGACCCCGCCGGCAATAGAAATCACAGACCAATCGAATGTGTCATTGACGGTCTCCATGACGCCGTGGCGAATCGCCATCAGATAGGCAATTGTGCACAAATAATGGGCCAGGCCGACGGCCCCTGCCACTCCGAGGAACTTGGCGAGCAGGAATATCGGACGCTGCACGGGTTTGGTTAAGACGGTTGTAATGGTCTTATTGCTGATTTCCTCGGCTACGGCACCGGATGCGGCAAATATTGAAATGAACAAACTGGTCAGGAAAAGCGTAGATAAACTGATTTCTCGTAAGAACTTATTGTCGTCGTCCAGTGAATACATTGTCAGGGCCGGCGTCAATAAGAACAGCAGCAGCGACGCGACGATTATTACGGCATAGACGGGTTGCCTGAGCGTCTCGGTAAAGGTATTGGCGGCGATTGTCAGCAGCTTATTCATTTTGGGTCATTAATAATGATGTTACAGGGTATCCAATTTTCGCGATTTTTCGAAAAACGAGGCCCTTCACATATAAAATCAATATTGTTATATTACACAGCCTTGTTTTTGTAAAGCTATTTGGACAGGCAACGTGTATATACAAGCCTGGCGGATAACTTGTTCTAAATTAACAGGAGTTTTATATAAATGGCGTTGTCGTCGAACCGGGCCAGAAACCTGTCGGTGGGACTATTAATAGCCGGAGTCTTTTTCTTCATCGCCACTCTGGTTCTGGGTACATGGAGCGGCTTTTCGGCTATCAGCTTTATCGGCTTTTACCTGCTCGCGACGGGGCTGGTCTGTTTCGTACTTCTGATTCAGTTCCAGCTAAGAACGCTTGCCGAACAGGAGAAGCTCGATACGAGCCGGCTGGCCACAGACGACAAAAGCAGCACAATCTTTGCCGAGCAGAGCAAACAGCCGGAACTGTTTGCGGTCGCTCAGAAGCGCCTGGTTTTACTGGAGAAATGGTTCATACCCATCCTGGCGGCATTAATCGCAGCGTACCAAATCAGTATAGGCGTCATTCTACTGAACGGACTGAGAAGTACCGTTCCCGATGAGGTAATCACACGGCAGCCTTTGTTATGTTCGGTCTTTCTGATTACTATCGCGTTTACGGCCTTTTTGCTCAGCCGCTACGCTACAGGCATGAGCACCGAAACCAAATTCAAGCCTTTGCGTGCAGCCGGAAGCAGCCTGCTCGGTGGTGCGGTCCTGTGTTTTATTGTGGCAATCTGTCTTGCTCTGGTGCAGTTCCAATTTCCATTACCGCTGAAAGTTGTGTCCTACATCATTCCTGTTCTGATGATTCTGCTCGGAGTTGAAACGGCCCTTAACGTCGTGCTCGATATATACCGGCCGAGACTCAAAGACCAGTACAGCCGCTCGGCCTTCGACAGCCGACTGCTCGGCATTATCAGCGAACCAGGCGAGGTTCTGCACACGGTCGCAGGCGCTATCGACTATCAGTTCGGATTCAAGGTCTCACAGACGTGGTTTTACCAGCTTCTCGAAAGGGCCATCATACCACTGCTCCTTTTGTCCGTACTTGTACTATATCTGCTAAGCACAATGGTTGTGGTCAATCCGGCCGAACAGGCGATAGTCGAGCGATTCGGCAATCCCCTGACGGACACAAACGAAGTAAGACTGTACGGGCCGGGCATACTCTGGAAAATGCCCTGGCCAATCGACATCGCATACATATATCCCACCGAAAAGGTCAAGGAAATATACATAGGTTATGAACCGAAGCTCGATGCCAAAACCGGACTGCCTGAACCGGAAAAACAACTCATCTGGGGCAAAAAGCATTATGAAGAAGAATACGACCTTATTGTCGCCAGCCCGGCCAGTAACGTCGGACCGAGCGAAGGCGTAGTACCGATCAGCCTGGTCAAAGCTAATATCCCCGTCCAGTACAAAATAAAGAATCTGTACGACTTCATGTATAACCACAGCGAGCCGGAAAAGCTGCTCGAAGCCATCTGTTACGGCGAGCTGGCACAATATGCTGCCAGTGCAAAGGTCGAAGCCGACACACCAGAGGATTTCCAGACAAGTATTCTCGGGGCCGGCCGTGAAACTGCAAAGCAGGTCCTTACCGAAAGAATTCAGGCCCGTGCCAACGAGGAGGGGCTCGGCGTTGAAATAGTTTTCGTAGGTATGCAGGGAATTCATCCGCCTGTCGAAGTCGCCGAGGATTACCAGAGGGTTATCGCCGCGGTACAGGAGCAGCAGGCTGCCGTCCTGAACGCCCAGGGGTTTCTCAACAATATACTTGGCAACCTCGCCGGCTCGGTGGAATATGCAGAGCAGCTCTACAAGCTTGCGGTGAGACTCGAGCAGGCGCAGAAAACCGAGCCGCAGGCCCGTGAGCAGCTCGCAGAGCAGCTCGACAAAGCCTTTATAAATGCCGGTGGTAACATCTTCAAAACACTGGCCGAGGCAAAAAGTTACGCCTTTGAAAAGGCCACGCTTTCCGAGGCCGACAGCAAACGCTTCGCCGACCAGTTGAAGCCTTACCTGGCTGCAAAAGACATCTACCGAGAAAATCTGCGGCTCGAAGTGTTCGAGGACGACTTGCTCAGAAAAATAAGGAAGTATGTTGTCATTGCCGACCCAAATGATTCTCAGGTCTTTATCGTTGATGTGAAAGAAAAACTGACAACGGATTTATATGACATAACAGGTTTGGAGGCGCCAGAGGAACAATGAAAAATACAGCAGTTACAATATTAGTAATCGTTATCGTAACTATCGCCGTGTTGCTGGCGGTGTGTTTTCAGGTCAGAGACACCGAAGCGGTCCTTGTAACCCGTCTCGGAAAACCCCAAAGGACTATAACAAAGGCGGGCCTTAACGTGCGATGGCCTGCGCCTATCGAACGTGTGCACAAGTTCGATACCAGGATGAGAATCTACGAAGCCACTATCGCGGAAACGACCACGAAGGGGGCGATACCTATTATTATGCACACATTTGTAATCTGGCAGGTCCAGGACCCCCTGTCGTTTTACAACGCCGTCCAGACGGTGGATCAGGCCGAGAACAAGCTATACAGCCTCATCCAGGACACCCAGAACAAGGTCGTCGGCAGACACGAGTTTTCCGAGTTTGTAAACAGTAATCCCGAAAAGACCAGGTTCAAACAAATCGAAGAGGAGATGCTACAAGAGCTCAGTGCCGCTGCTTCGCAGAACTACGGAATTAATATAAAGGCCGTCGGCATCAAACAACTGAAGGTCAACGAGGACACGACCAAAGCGGTGTTCGAGAGAATGAGGGCCGAACGAAATCGAAAGACCGAGGCTATCCTGTCCGAGGGCAACGCCAGAGCCACCGCCATTAAAAGCAACGCCGATACCAAAAAACAGAAGCTGCTTGCCGCAGTAGAAGGACGCGCCAAGGCTATCAGGGGCGCCGGTGACGCCGAAGCAGCCAAATATTATGAACTACTCAACGAGGACCCGGAATTCGCAATGTTCCTGAGAGAAATCGAGGCCCTGAAGAAAGCTCTGGCGGAAAGAGCCACTATTATTATCAGCGCCGACAGCGAGCCGTTCAGACTGCTGAAAGAAATGCCCGAAATGGAACCCAAAAAGTAAAGGGCTGCGAACACAGACGATTGGCAATACTCGATAAAAGGACCCGGTAAAACAATATGGCCGAGCAGAACGAAAATCAGAATGAGCAGATAAAGACGCAAGAGTCACAGACGAAATCGGACCAGGCCTATAAGTTCCTTTCGGATGCGCTCCGCGCCAGCTTCACTCTTCTGAAAATCATAATCATTGTGCTGCTGGGGCTGTTCCTGTTTTCCGGTTTTCAGACGGTCGGTCCATACGAAAAAGCCCTGGTCCTGACCTTTGGAAAAATAAGCGGAGAAGGAGAAAGCCGCGTCCTCGAGCCCGGCCTGAAGTGGGTCTGGCCTTACCCAATTCAGGAGATTGTCAGAATACCGGTCGAGAAGAAAATAAATTTGGCCCTGGAGTCACTATGGTATTACGAAAGACCCGAAGACAAGCTCAGAACCAGTCAGAATTTCGGCGCGACACTCAATCCGCTGATTGACGGTTACTGTCTTACCCGCGGTGAAAGGCAGGATACAGGCCGTGACCAGAGTGACTACAACATAGTGCATACCAAATGGCAACTCACTTATCAAATTACAGACCCGGAGCCGTTTTTCAAAAATGCTTATATTGATTTCGAAGATATAGAAGCCGGGCAAAATTATTCCGATGTCATCGAGGACAATATCACCTCGATGCTTCGGGCCCTGGTTGCCGACGCCGCCGTCAGCACGCTCGTCAGTTACACCATAGACGACGTGCTGTTTGGGCAAATTGGCAGTATAACCGAGCATGTAAAGATTACTCTGCAGGACAAGCTCAACCGGATAGAAAGCGGCATTACGGTTGTTTCGATTCAGCTCGACAGCCAGGCGCCGCCGCGGCAGGTCGCCCAGGCATTCTGGGCCTCTGTGCAGGCCGCCAATGCCAAAGAGACTCTTATAAAGGATGCACAGGCTTATTACGATAAATCGCTGAATGAAACGGGCGGGCCGGTCGCAGAAAAGCTGCTGACTGTGCTCGAAGAGGAAACCACCGATCCGAAGCATTTCGATAAACTGTGGCCTCAACTGGCAGGCCAGGCACAGGACGTAATAGCAAAAGCAGAAGCCTATCGAACAAGGGTCGTTGAAAACGCCAAGGCAAATGCGGATTATTTCAGATCACTGCTGCCGGAATATCGCAAGACTCCGAAATTAGTCGTACAGAAGATTTGGCAAGACGCGGTGCAGCAGGTGCTCGATGAAGCCGACGAAAAAATAATTATGCAGCCGACCGGCAATAAAAACGAGGTACGAATCGCTATAACTCGCGACCCGACCATCAAACAAAAACAGAACGAACAATCGCAAAGTAAATAGCCGGCATAATATATACGAAGCTCGAGACGCTAAAATATGGTCCATCAACACTTTCATTTAAAAGACGACATTGCAACAGAGGCAACACGCGGCAAGCAGATTCGTGTGAGCCTGGCACTGATTGCCACGCTCGCCGGATTCACCCTTCTGACCAGCAGCTGGGTCGCCAAGCTGGGTTTTCTCTACGGTTCAGACAGTTTCCAGGCAAATGTGCTGGCTATGGCAGGTGCAATCCTGCTGTCACTGCCCGTGCTCTGGCACGCCTTGAAGTGCCTGCTGGCGGGACATTCACACATGGACGAGCTTGCTGCGCTGGCTATAATCGCCTGCTTCGCCACTCAGAATTACACGGTCGCCGGAATAGTCGCGTTCTTTATGCTGCTCAGCGAGCTTGTTGAAACCCGTACCGCTCTGGGCGCGCGCGCGTCCATCGAATCGTTAGTGAGACTCACCCCAAAAAAGGCATATCTTCTCGCCGCCGACGGTGCTGAGAAAGACATCAACGTCAGTGAGCTCAAGACCGGTGACATTGTTCGTGTCCGTCCCGGTGATAACATCCCCGCCGACGGAGAGGTCACCAACGGCCTAAGCAGTGTTAATGAAGCAACCATCACCGGCGAATCGCTGCCGGTCGATAAAGTACCGGGAATGCAGGTCTTCGCCGGAACAAACAACCTTACCGGCGTGCTCGATATTAAAGTAACCAAAGCCGGTAAAGACACTACACTCGGCAAGGTCCAGTCGTTAATCATACAGGCCGAACAGAGCAAAATTCCAATCATTACAATCATCGAACGCTACGTTAAGTGGTACGTGCCGACGATTCTGATGATTACCCTGATTTTTTACTTTTTCACCCGGAACATACAGCAGGCCATATCCATACTTATAATCTCCTGCCCGTGCAGTCTGATTCTTGCCACTCCCAGCGCAATGGTCGCAGCCATCAGTTCATCGGCGCGGCTTGGGGTGCTGGTCAAGAATGTAGCTGATCTGGAAATCGCCGGTCGAATGACCGCTATGGTATTCGACAAAACCGGCACCCTGACGACTGGCCGGCTTTATGTAACCAAACTGACTCCGGCAGATGACGTCGAGCCCGCCGAACTGCTAAGCGCCGCAGCCTCGGCTGAGCAGATGAGCAAACACCCCGCCGCACGTGCCCTTCTGCAGGTAGCCAAAGAGGCGAATCTTACTTTGCCCCAGACGAAAAACTTCAGGGAAACACCCGGTAAAGGCGTCACTGCAACGGTCGATTCGGAACAAATCATTGTCGGACGGGACACATTCCTGACGGAGAACAATATCGATATAAAAAACATACCCGACCCGGCTTTGCACGAGGAGCAGGGTTTCAGCACTCTTTATATCGCCAGGGATTCAAAATGTATCGGCTGGATAGGCTTGCAGGACAAGACACGTCCGGAGGCCCAACAAGCGGTCAAAGAGCTGTTCGAGGCAGGAATTAAACGTGTCACTATGCTGACCGGCGACCGCAGCGAGGTCGCCAATCGAGTAGCGGGCGAGCTTGGGTGCACCGATTTCAAGGCCCACTGCCTGCCGCAGGATAAACTGTCTATTGTCGAGAAAATAAGAGAAGACGGCCATACCGTCGTTGTGGTCGGCGACGGCATCAATGACGCCCCGGCCCTTACCGCAGGAGACCTCGGTATAGCTATGGGCGCAGCAGGAAGCGACGTCGCCATTAACTCGGCTTCCATCGCATTGATGAGCGACGACCTGCGGCGTCTGCCGTTTCTGGTCAAACTGTCCCGAAGCACCAGAAGGGTAATCTACGAAAACATAGCCTTCGGCATATCGTTCATAGTCCTTGGTATATCGTTCTCATTTTTGATTCTGCCGACCATAGCAGCCGTATTACATTTTGTAAGTTCATTGTTTGTTGTTTTTAACAGTGCCCGGCTTGTACGCTACGGAGAAGAACTCGAGCATACACCGGCGCGCTGAATCACCATTGCGGTGGTATCGACAGGCATAAAATTATATGAATCAAAATAACGAATACGCCGTTGAGACTTTTTCGCTGAGCAAGGTTTTCGCCGACCTGTGGGGAAGGAACAGGGTCTATGCAGTCAACGAGCTTAACCTTCGTGTGCGCTATAATGAGGTGTTCGGATTGTTAGGCCCGAACGGTTCAGGCAAGACCACAACAATAAAAGTCCTGCTTGGCTTACTGCACCCGACCAAAGGCAGGGCGCTCGTACTCGGCGGTGACGCAACCGACCCGAAAATCAGCGCACGCATCGGATTTCTGCCTGAAGAGTCGTATCTTTACAGGTATCTGACCGCTCGTGAAACGCTTGATTTTTACGGCCGATTATTTTCACTGCCCAACCAGGTTCGCAAAGCCCGAATCGAGGCACTGCTCGATATGGTCGGTCTGAAAGCGGTTGCAAACCGACAGGTAGGGACTTTTTCGAAGGGTATGGCCAGAAGAATCGGCTTGGCTCAGGCACTTATCAACGACCCCGACCTGCTGATTCTCGACGAGCCGACGACAGGCCTGGACCCCATCGGCACAAGGCAAATCAAGGACCTCATCCTCGAACTGGTTAAAAGAGGCAAGACGGTTCTGCTCTGCAGTCACCTGCTGGCCGACGTTGAGGATATCTGCGACCGTATTTCGATTCTCTACGGCGGAAACATCCAGGCCGAAGGGCAAGTCAAACAGCTACTGCAGCAAAGCAACAGGACGCAAATTACATCCGGCGCGCTAAGTGACCGGACTATCGAAAATATCAGGAAGCTGATTGAGGCCGAACATGCCGATTTCGAAGTTACCTCGCCAATGGAAAAACTGGAAACTTTCTTTATAAGAACGGTAACCGAGGCGCAGGCAAGTGCCGTTCCAACCAGCGGTGCCGTCAGTACCACTATGATAGGCGATTTTCTTGCCGCTGAAGCGGCACAGAAAAGCATACTTGATAAACTCGTTACCGCAGAGGTCAGTGACAAACCCAAAGCCGCTATCGAAACACAAAAGCCAGCCGAGACTAAAACGCCCGCCGTCGAGCCGGACAAAGAGCTGCTCAGTAAATTGACCTCGGCAGCGGAACCATCCGAACCAGTAAAGACATCCGAGCCTGCCGAGACAAAGACGCCGGATACACAAAAGGTCCGTGATGAAGTGCTCGAACAGTTGAAAGGCTCCGAAGACAAAGCAGAAGAACAAGACCGGGCCAATACCGACGAGGGGGAAAAGCCCGATGCGTAGTATCTGGGCTGTTGCCCGAAACACAATACGCCAGGTACTCCGAATGAAAATCGCGGCAGCATTTATATTACTGCTGATTATCCTCATACCCGTTATGGGTCTGGGTGTCACGGGCGACGGCACAATCAAAGGCAAACTTCAGAGTTTTGTCACTTACAGCCTTGCGCTGCTCAGCCTGCTGCTTTCACTATTGACCGTCATCGCTGCTGCTTACAGTCTCGCCGACGATATAAAGCAACGCCGCATCTATATGGTCCTTACCAAGCCGATTCGCCGTTCTGAACTGCTGGCGGGTAAACTTCTCGGTGTTATTCTGCTCGATTTACTGCTGCTGGTCCCCCTGTCTGCTATCATTTATGGTGTAATCAACTATATTCCAACGCATAACGACGCGACGGCCCAACAAATGCAGGCGCTTGAAAATGAGTTTTTCACCGCGCGTGCAAACATCAAACCCCCCGAGCCTGATGTCAAAGCCGAGGTCCTGCGATTGTACGAAAGGCTCAAACAAGAAAGGCAACTGCCCGAAGGTTCAAAATACAGGGAAATCATCAAATATCTCACTCAGCTCGTGAAATATCAAAAGCGGGCTGTAGGTGCAGGCTCGGAGATGCGCTGGCAGTTCGACAACATAAGAATAACCGACCCCAATCAAAGCCTTTTTATCAGATATAAGTACGACGTATCCGTCAACCCTCCCGACCTTAATATCAACGGCGGGTGGATGGTCGGCGATTTACGTCAGTTGCCCGCCATTCCACAAGGCCGCGGCAGCATATATATCTTTGAACGAAAGGATATGATCAGGACCTTTCACGAACTGGAAGTTCCTGCTAATGCAGTGGCTTCCGACGGCCATCTGGAAGTCGCATTTCTCAATCTGCCTATGAACAACACTGTCGTTATCTTCCCGCCTGACGAAGGTCTTGAGCTACTTTACAAGGCCGAAAGCTATACCCTGAATTTTATCAAAGCCGTCATAATGCTATTCTTACGGCTCGTATTCCTTGCGTGTATAGGTATCTTCGCCGCCAGCTTTCTGTCCTTTCCAGTTGCATTGCTGCTTTGCCTGGCAGTGTTATCCGTAGCCACTGTCGGCGGATTCATCCTCGAATCTTTCGATTATCTCAGCAGCGAAGTAGGAACCATTTACACGTTCACCGTCGGTGTGGTTATACAGATGATTCCAAGATTCGACCGTTACAATCCGTCTGTATACCTGGTGCCGGCGAGACTGATTAGCTGGTCGATGCTGGCCAAATTAGTCGCTATGTTTGTCTGCCTGCAATCGTTCGTTATATTTTTATTTTCTTTTCTGATTTTTAAATTCAAAGAAATTGCAAGGATAACCATTTAGCTACGGGTATTGAATCACTAATGACGAATAACGATATATTAAGTATTCCGTATCGAACATAGAGCGCCGAGTAATGCGTAAACGTGACATAATAATTTGTCTGACAGCTTTGGTCATCGGTGTAGCTCTTCTGGTCAGCGCAGGCAATCAGCTCGATTATATAAACTCGCAGCGGAAACAGATGAACCTGGTGAGAAATGAGCCTCTGGAAAACGCACCGCCGGCACTTGCTTTTGCCACCGTCGCCATGGGGTCCTTCCGCGGGCTAATCGTTGATATATTATGGATTCGCGCCGAACGTCTAAAGGAAAAAGGACAATTTTTCGACGCCCGGCAACTGGCCGAGTGGATTGTTACACTTCAGCCTCGCTTCAGTAGAGTCTGGTCGTTCCAGGCCTGGAACATGGCCTATAACATATCCGTCACCATCCCGGCATCGGAGCCCGAGCAGCGATGGCGGTGGGTGAAAAACGGTTATGAGCTGCTTCGCGACAAGGGCATCCCGCTTAATCCCACAGACATCAGCCTTTATCGTGAGCTGGCCCTGATTTTTCAGCACAAGATTGGCGGCATAACCGACGACGCCCACAGATATTACAAGCTGCAGCTTGCCCTTGCTACGGAGCCGCTGCTGGGGCCTGCAAACGAACAATATTTTGATGAGCTCGCAGCCGCTCCTGAAAGTCTCGACCAAGTCCTGGCAGATACAGATGCAGCCAAATTCGTAAACGACCTCAGAGCCGCCGACGAGACATTTGCCGACGATGAAAAAATTGCAGGTAACTACTTGGCCCTTCGACAGGAGCCTAAAAAATTCAAACCCCAGGCATTCGACGTAATAGACAGCTACAGAGGTACAGAAACGCTGGAGAAATTCGATATCTTCGCCAAGGCCTGGCAGCTGAGAAATGTCTGGAAACTCGAACCGCAGCTTATGCAGCAGATAAATAAAGTTTACGGTCCCACCGATTTTACCGACCCGAATCATCACTTGCCCATGGACTGGCGGCATCCGGATACACACGCCATCTACTGGGCCGTTAAAGGTTTGGAGATGAAGCCGGAAAACGACCTGACAATCGGCGAGGCCAATACCGACCGTATCGTAAGTCACAGTCTGCAAAACCTGTACCGCTACGGCATTATATTCATCTACGACATTCCGCAAAGCGAACAGATTGAATACGAAACAAGACCCGACCGCAGACCGCGAATGTCCAAAGCGGTTTATCTACGGCCCGACCTTAGAATGTTCGACTCCTATAACAAAACACAACTTGCTATTATAAAAAAATACAAATCCCAAGGTGTCGATATACACGATACATATGAGACCGGGCATAAAAACTTTCTGAAAAACGCCGTGCTCCGTTTCTATCAGGCCGGCCACAAACAACAGGCCCGTAAAATCTATAAAGAGCTTCGGAAACTTTACCCGGATGAAGAAACTAAGGCGGAATTCGTGGTTTATCTGCGAAACCGTCTGCGCGAAGAAGTGCAGGAACTCGGTATTACCGATGCCAGAGAAAATATCCATGACATTCTTCTTGAAGCCTATTTTTACTTTTCGATGCGAGAAGACGACGAGGCCTACAAGCGAGAGAAAATAGCAACTGAAATCTATAAACAATACGAAATTTTGTTTAAAGGCGAGAAGCATAGAGTCGGCCTTCCGCCAATAAGCAGAATGAAGTATCTGTCACTTATCGACTTTCTCAGAGACTTGCGTTATCCTGAATCCCTTCGGATGAGCCTTGTCGCCAGAATCCAGCTTGAAAGACCCGACCTTGCCGAACAGCTCGAGAACGAGCAAAAGAAATACTTCGAAGAAGAACAAAACCAACAGCAGACTAATCGGCCCTGACCATGCTCGAACACAGATACGCTCAGCTCACCGAATCTCAGAAAAAGGCGGTTTTTCATATTAACGGTCCACTGCTTGTCATCGCCGGACCCGGCAGCGGCAAGACACGCGTCATAACTTATCGCATTGCAGCCCTGATAGATTCAGGAGTTAATCCTCGAAATATCTGTGCCATAACATTTACCAACAAGGCCGCTGAAGAAATGCGCAACCGCGCTTTTGACCTCGGTGCTTCCGCCGGTGCACACATCAGCACGTTTCACTCTCTCTGCGTTCGGATTCTGCGGCGCTACGCCGACAGGACAGGCATTAAACCGAATTTCAGCATTTACAGCGAGTCAGAGCAAAATACAACGATGAAACAGGCTATAAAAGACTGCCGTCTCGAAACAAGCAACTTTTCGCCTGCTCGTATGCGCGAGGCTGTCTCGACACTGAAGAACAAGCTGATTGACACGGACAATTTTCAGGGCATGGCCGACGACTTCTTCAGTACCTGCCTTTCCAAAATCTATATCCGTTACCAGCAGATATTGTTGGAAAACAATGCTTTTGATTTCGACGACCTGCTGCTGCAAACCGCGTTTCTTCTCGAAAGAAACGCCGATGTCCGTGATGAACTGTCAAAACGCTTCAGGTTCCTGCTGATTGACGAATATCAGGACACAAATCACGCCCAGTACCGCATCGCCCAATCCCTCGCGGCCGCACACGACAATATTTGTGTCACCGGCGACCCTGACCAGTCCATCTATCGGTGGCGCGGCGCAGATATATCGAACATCCTTGCCTTTGAGAAGGACTGGCCCGACGCTACCGTAGTCAAACTCGAAGAAAACTTCCGCAGCACTCCTCAAATCCTGCAGGTCGCCGACCGGCTCATCGCCGCAAACAAAGGCCGAAAACAAAAGACGCTTATCCCGACAAAAGACCCGGGAGCGGAACTCGAAATAATCGCCTGTGAAGACGAAGAAAATGAAGCCGACCAGCTCGCAACCAATATAAAACAACTTACAAATCAGGGCGTTTCACCAAAAGATATGGCGGTCTTCTATCGAATCAACGCCGCCTCCCGTCCCCTCGAAGAAGCCTTTATAAAAAACCAGATACCATACCAGATAGTGCGAGGTGTAGAGTTTTACAACCGCAGGGAAATCCGCGACGTCCTTGCCTATCTGAAAGTGGTTGTCAATCCGTCCGACGAGGTCGCCCTGCTCCGCATAATCAACACACCATCGCGAGGTATCGGAAAGACATCTGTTGACCGGGTCCGCGCATACGCTTTATCGAAAGGTAACTCGCTGTATAACGCTCTTGAAAACGTCAAGGCTGTAAACAGCCTCAAGACAGCGGCCAAGGCCAAGATAGTTGTGTTTATGGATATGCTCAACGAACTAAAAAAGAAGACTCAAGGCCCCGTTGCACCTCTTACTGAAAAGGTCTTCGCCCTCAGCGGTCTCGAAGCCGCTCTTAAACAGGCAGGTGACAAAGACGCGATTGATAATGTCACCGCACTTATCGACGCCGCCGCTATTTACGACAAGAGCACCAAAGAGCCGTCGCTGCTCGATTACCTGCAGCAAATCGCCCTTTTCAGCGATGCCGATTACTATGATAAAACACAGGACCGCGTCTCCCTGATGACACTGCACACCGCCAAGGGACTCGAATTCGATAACGTTTTTATCGTTGGTCTCGAGCAGGGTCTGCTGCCGCACGAACGCAGCGCCGAGGACGAAGAAGAGCTCGAAGAAGAGCGCAGACTGTTCTTTGTCGGAATTACACGCGCCAAGCTGCGACTCTATATCAGCTACGCCCGATACCGCACATATCGCGGCCAGCTTATGCGAACCATCCCGTCACAATTCCTGTTCGAGCTGGGAATTGAACCGGTTGAAAGAAATAACGACACCGATGAAAATAAAGATACTGAGTATGACCTCGATGATAGCCAGGCTGAGCGGTTCTATCCCAATCAGCTTATTCGTCACGCTAAATTCGGCCTAGGCCGAGTTACCCGCTATACCGACCTCGGAGAAAACAGCACCGTGACCGTAAGATTCAACTCTGGAAAGACAACGACCCTGATGATAAAATACGCCGACCTCGAAACTGTGGATATTTAACGAGCCGCTTTTAGAAGGGAGTTGAGACTTTTAACAAGGGAAGGTACTATGCCGGAACGGATTAAACTTTATTATAAGAACGTTACCGCCGAAATCATCGGCCCTGAACATGGAATCACCGTCGGGCAACTAAACCAACTGGCCGAAAAGACCACGCCGCTAATTGGGCACCTGAACGAACAGCGAAAGCAAGACAGGACGCCCTACCGCGACCTGCCTTACGATGAACAAGCTCCCTTCAAAATCAAGAGACTGGCTGAGGAACTAAAAGACCGTTGCGAAAACTTTGTCGTGCTCGGTATCGGCGGCTCGGCACTGGGTAATATCGCCCTGCAAACCGCGCTAAATCCCTATATGCATAACCTCGACGACAAACAACGCCAGGGTGCGCGATTGTTTGTCTTCGATAATGTTGACCCCGACCAATTCGGTTCGTTCCTGGAATGGGCATCGGACAAGCTCGATAGAACCGTATTCAATGTAATCAGCAAATCAGGTGAGACTGCCGAGACCGCCGGCCAGTTTCTAATTGTCCGCCAAATGCTTATGGACAGGCTCGGCCCCGAAGGTTTCAAAAACCAAATAATTGCAACAACCGATTCTGCCGGGGGGACGCTCCGCAAGATAGTCAATGATACAGGCATTGACAGTCTCGAAGTGCCGAAGGGAGTGGGCGGTCGCTTCAGCGTTCTAAGTGCCGTCGGACTTCTCAGCGCCGCTGTCTGCGGAATCGACATTGACGGCCTGTTAGCAGGCGCACGTGACATGGATAAACGTGTAAGCAACACCGACTTCTACAAAAATCCGGCAGCGATTAATGCTGCTATTAACTATCACTATTACAATCAAGGCAAACGCAGTTCCGTTATGATGCCGTATTGCTACGCCCTGAAAGACTTCGCCGACTGGTATCGACAACTCTGGGCCGAGTCACTCGGAAAGGCAAAAGACCTCGCTGGTAACGAAGTCCATATCGGCCCGACTCCCATCAAGGCACTGGGCACTACCGACCAACACAGCCAGGTCCAGTTATATCGCGAGGGACCGAACGACAAACTCTTTACTTTCCTTGAGGTTGAGCATTTCAGCACCAACCTAAAAATCGGCCCGGCGCCTGATTCTGCACCGGAACTCGGTTACCTTGCCGGCGCTGACTTGAGTAAGCTTCTCAACAGCGAAAAACAGGCCACCGAATACACGCTGCTTCAGGACAAACGGCCCTGCCTCACTATATTGTTTCCAGAGGTCAATGCATATAGCATCGGCCAGTTCATTTATCTTTTCGAAGTAACAACCTCTCTCGCTGGTGCTTTATTTAACATAAACACCTATGACCAACCGGCTGTGGAGCTCGGCAAAAAGGCCACCTTCGCTCTGATGGGACGCAAAGGATTCGAAGAAATAGCCGAGCAAATCCGGCCGTATACGAAAATTGATGAAGACTATCTCGTATAGTCACCTTATTACAGCTTGTTTTTTCCACATAACGCCGTAAAATCCGGCTGTGTGCAAAATCTGATAAGGAGTGATGTATGAACTATGCGGTTGTAATGGCGGGTGGAACGGGAAAAAGGCTCTGGCCTCTTTCAAGAAAGAATCGCCCCAAGCAGGTCCTGAAGCTGCTGGCAGGTCAAAATCTACTCGAACAATGCATCGAACGGCTAATCCCCATCTTCGACGCAAGGAACATCATCGTGCTGACCAATGCCGATTATATCGACCTTGTCCGCGAGACCTCATCGCAGGTGCCCTATCAGAACGTAATCGCCGAGCCTGTCGTGCGCGACACCGCCGGTGCCATCGGACTGGCTGCGACCGTCCTGACAAAATTCGACCCCGACGCGACTATGGCTGTCGTCACTGCCGACCAAATCATAGAACCGGCCGAGGTCCTGCAGCAGGCGATGACCGACGCGATAACATTCGTTAATAATAATCCCGACTATCTCGTCACTTTCGGCATCAAGCCTGGTTTTCCCAGTACTCAGCTTGGCTACATCAAATGCGGCAAGGGCAGACACGTGCCCGATTGCAATAACCTCCTGCATCCTGTCGAAGCCTTCAGTGAAAAACCAAACTCCGAAACCGCCCGGGAATATCTCGAGCAAGGCCGATATTTCTGGAACTCGGGTATGTTCGTGTGGAAGGCAAGGAGAATATTGGCCCTGCTTGACCACTATCTGCCCGAATCGACCGTACCGCTTCAGCGAATCAAGACCGACTGGGACAGTCCCGCCCAGGCGACGACACTACAGGAATGGTTTCCCAAACTTCCCAAAATAAGTATCGACTTTGCCATTATGGAAAAGGCTGACTACGTCAACGCCATCACGCTCGACTGTCAATGGCTTGATATGGGTTCGTTCGCAGCCCTGGCTGACATCATCAGCTCGGACAGTGATAACAATATCGTCGTTGCAGGCCACAGCGAATTGCTCGACTGCAGGAATTCAATCTTCGTAACAGAAGAAAAAGACCACCTGATTGCCGCCATCGGCCTGGAGGATATGGTCGTGGCGCACACCCCGGACGCCACTTTGATATGTCATATCAATGCAACGCAGCGCCTTAAGGACCTGCTCGCCATCATCGAGAAAAACACCGGAGACAAATTTCTCTGACGTGTGGATTTTAGCCGCCCTCTAATATAGCGTGCGCTATTTTCGCTGCCGCTTCTTTTTTGGCAATTCGTGCGCACTGCTCTTTCATTTGCCGTCGTTTTGCATCATCCTTCAAAAGCGGCTCCAGTTCTTCCCATAACCACTCGGCACGGTCCTGTGCATCGGGCAAATCATCGACTATTATAGCGGCGCCAGCTTCGACGAGTTTGCCCGCGTTTAGATACTGATGAAGGTCGCCGTGGTGAGGATACGGCATACAGATACTCGGTACGCCCGCGGCCGCATATTCTGCGACGCTGACCGCTCCACTCCTGCCGATAACCAAATCCGCCGCAGACAACAAATCCGCCATATCTTCATAATACCCGATGACTCGATGACTTATCGTTGCGGATTTATACGCCGCTTCGACCTTCTTAAAGTTGACATTTCCCGCCAAATGTACAATCTGCCAGGTATCCGCAAACGCAGCAAGCTTATCCAGCAGCGAGCATATTGTTTCGTTTATACTCGCAGAACCGCTCGACGCGCCTGTCACCAACAATACTTTTTTGCCGCTTTCCAGACCGAGTTCGGTTATTGCCCTGCCGGGTTCGGGATTCTCGAATCTCTTTCTAAGGGGACATCCGACAACATTAGCCCGCAAATTTCGTTTAGCAAAATAGTCAACCGTCTCTTCGAACTGCACAAACACTTCATCAGCCCATCGCGCGCACAGTTTATTCGCCCTGCCTGCGACTATGTCAACATTGACAAGCTTGACGGGAATCTTCAACCGGTATGCCGCCCGACACACCGGCGCAGATACAAATCCACCGATACCCACAACAACAGCATCGCTGCTTCCTTTCAATCGTAAAGCTGCGATTTTTTGACTTTCAAAAAAGCTTTTAATGAATCTAGCGAATGCGACAGGGGCAAAAGACAGCTTCTGAGCACCCAGTGCCGTAAAAGCAAATTGGGTCTTTGAGAGAATTCGTGAGTCAATCGGCCGGTTGCTGCAAAAAAAGTGTATTTTCGTTTTGCTGTCGAGTTGTGCGATTTTTTCAGCTACCGCCAGGCCCGGATAAATATGCCCCCCTGTACCTCCGCCGGCAAAGAACACATAATCAGGCCGTTTCACCTATCGACCCTCTCCACCTCTGTACTTGATTGTTTTGCGATATTCATCAGTACTCCCACAGCCGCCGATGACAGCAGCAGACTTGTCCCGCCGGCGCTCACAAACGGAAGCGGTATGCCCTTGGTCGGCACAACGACTGTCACTACCGCGATATTAAACACAGCCTGAATCCCTATCGCCAGAACAATACCGCCGGCAAGAAGCTGCCCGAACGGGTCTCGGCTGCGAACTATCACTATAACGCCCAGCCACACAAAAGCAATGAACAACAAAATCACACTCGCCGCACCGATAAAACCAAGCTCTTCACAGATTATTGAGAAGATAAAGTCCGTCGTATCTTCAGGCAAATGCCCGTACTTGCATATACCCATCCCAAGCCCTTTGCCCAGTATCCCGCCCGAACCAAGTGCAATCAGCGACTGGCTCGGCTGATAGTTTATCGAATCGGTCCATCTGTCCGGATGCAGAAACGCAAGTATTCGCTGTTTCCTGGCCGGTGAACTGAGAACAGCGGCGGTAAAAGCTCCCGCGGCAAAAGGCAATGGAGGTAATATGTGCAGCCACCTGACGCCCGCGATAATAAGCATCAAAAACGAAAGCACAAACACCAGAACAGCCGTACCGAAATCTTCAATCAATATCAATCCTGCGACTAAACCGATGACCAGACAGGCCGGGACAAATCCGCTGAAAAATAACCGCAGTTTATCACCGTATCTCTGGCCGAGCCCAGCCAGAAAAATGATAAGCGCCCACTTGGCAAGCTCCGAAGGCTGAAAGCTGATGTGCGCAGGCCCGATGGGAATCCTCAGCCATCGCCGGGCGTAATTAATCTCGGCCCCGAACCTCGGAATCAACACTACCACAAGAAGGACTACGCTGAGCCCGAGCAAATACGTTGCAGGCGACCTGAGAAGTCCTTTCGACATATCCAGACGTCGATAGTCAATACAGTAAGTCACCCACATCACCACAATCGCCAAGACAAAAAACAGCGACTGCCGCAGCGACGTATATTCATAGAACCGACGCAGTTCTATATCCTGGGTGACGTTGGCACTGGCGGAAAAAACAAACACTGCACCGATGGCCATGAGCATCAGCACAACCATAGCTATTTGCGGCGGGATTGAGCTAACTTCATCGAGCCTGGCCGGGCTGTGCTGTTCATCTGTTGTCATCTGCATACACCAAATCTGCTATTTTGAAAAAATCCTTCTAAAATCTTTTCGGCTCGATATCCTGTTTAACAGCAAAAAATCAGGCTGATTCCACGACCGCAGAAATATCAACAGACCAAGTCGTACACATCTTTACTGAAGGTATAAATAAGCACCGGCTCGGCCGGAAAGTTCCCCAAAAAAAATGCAGCTTTTGGTCCGAAAATACCCCAAACCACCCTGTGCTAACAGGTAATGCCAAAAAAAATACTTTTTATTCTTCCAATGGTAGGACCTTTTAGTTTATAATACACACAATTGGGGTGATAAGTCGTTCTTCTCTGGTCGATAACAGAACCTATGCCAAAGAGATTTTTAACAATCTGTATCATTATTGCTCTAATGTCTTCGGCGCTGTGCAGTTCTAAACAAACGTCGCCGGCAACAAATGCGGAGAAGACAAAAGCCAGGACCCGGCTGACCGGCCCTACCGTTTATCTCGATTATGAAGACCAGCAACAGAAAGATAACTCCGTCGCCTCGTTTATGTATTTTGTGCCGATGATATCAACCGTTCTGGTCGAGTCCGACAGCAGTTCACAAAATACCCAGAAGGTGCAAATCGTATCATCTCAACGAACATCGAACGATAAGCAGTTTAAAGTTGTTTGCGAATTCGAAATATGGGGTCGAGGCCATCATGAAAACTTCTTTGATTTCGGAGACATAATCGCAAAAGACCAGGACTTTGTGCCTAAAGGAAAGCCGCTCAAGAATATTATAGAATACATCCGCTTCGAAGGTCCCGGCAGCGGCAGAATCGAGGTCAAGGGAGAAAAAGTCAACGGCGCTGAGAAGGTTACAGATGTGAAAGTTGTTTTCAACAACAACGGCAATCCCAGCCCTGTGACAGTAGGCCTGTACAGCATCCGCCCGGAGGACGGTCAGTACAAATTCGAGAACCGTTATGATACGAAAACTGCCAGGGTTAATGCGCTTTCATTCGAGGCAACCGAAGATGAACAACGCATGGATATACAACTTGCTTCGCTTGGAAACAGGTGCGCGAAGGAAGGATTCTACAGCAGACTCAAGGGTAAAATTGCAAACCTGTTTATCGAACCCGTACGCATAAATCCGCAGGGCAACAAGGCGATGCTGGACTTCGGCCATGCCTTGTATCAAAAGCAGGCCAGCTTCACCTTCCCAAAGGCCGAGAACCTTAAAATAGACCACGCAAGCAAGAAAGAAGAGCCCGTTCTGGCCAAGGCCGACGACAAGAACAAGCTTAAATCAATCAAAGCTGATTAAAATCGGCCTGCGGTGTTCTATAACCATCAGCCGTTTTCGTCAAACAAAGTCATAAGCTCGCAGGGCTTTTCAATAAGCCTGTCAGCGCCCGCTCGGACCAATTCATCCGCTTTTCTAAAACCCCACAAAGCTCCAACCGCATACATCCCGGCGGCATTGGCGGCCTGCATATCCGTGCTGCCGTCACCAACGTAGACAAACTGAGCTGGAGGTATTTCCATCTGCTTTGCAATTTGTACGGCTGCGGTCGGAGCGGGCTTTAGTGGAACACCCGCTGCTGCACCTCGCACTATCTCAAAATCATAATCACCGAGAAACTCATCGACCGTTTGACATGTAAATTCGTGCGGCTTGTTGGAAAGGATCGCCATTGGCACATTTCGCCTCTGGAATTCGCCGAGCATCTCTCTTATTCCGCAATACGGCCTGGTGTGTACCGCCCAACGGCGGTGATACTCGCTTCGAGTGAGCTCCAGACATCTGGAAACAGTATTCTCATCCCGCTGCGACTGCGGCAAAGCACGCTCTACAAGCTCTTCGATACCATCTCCGACGAAGTACTTATAGGCCTCGGTTGGATGTGTGGCAAAACCAAGCTGTCTTAATGCCGCGTTCGTAGAGTCAGCTATATCCTGCAGGGTGTCCAGCAAAGTCCCATCAAGGTCAAAAAGGACGGCTTTGAACTTTTTAATCTTATCTGCCATAATATTATAAAGGGGCCGGATTATAATCCGGCCCTGCGGCCTAATCAAGAAACGATATTTAAACACTTGTTTTTTACTCTTTTGGGAACACAGTATGAGCACAACACAAAAAGACAAAGACGATTTAGCTGAGAGGAAATGCATCCCGTGTGTAGGCGGCATAGAACCGCTCAAAGGCGACGCTCTTGAAAAGCTGCTGGCCCGTCTAAACAACGACTGGCAAATCATAGAAGAGCACCATCTCGAGAAACAATATAAATTCAAAGACTTCGCCCATGCATTACAGTTTGTCAATAAGGTAGGACAAATAACCGAAGAGCAGGGACACCACCCGGATATATATTTAGCATGGAGCAAAGTCAGGTTAACGGTCTGGACGCACAAGATAAAAGGTCTGCATGAGAGCGATTTTATCTTCGCCGCCAAGGCCGATAAGCTCTATATGCCGTTTTGATTATCCGCCGGTCTTCGAGTTCTAATTCTGTTTTGACACAGTGGTAATTTTTGGCGCCGTAGGTAACGGTGAAGTCGGCCTTATGCTCGGTCCGACCAGGCTCGATGTAGTCGCAGCTTTATCACCGTTACCTCGTCTGGCGCCGCGTACCGTCGGCAGACAAGGGCAAGGATATTGAACAATATCCAACGGTACGGCTTAGGGTTGAAAAATAAGGAGGAGGGTTTAAATCTGATAAATAACGTGAAACGCTAAAAACATTGGTTTTAATGCTTTTTCCCATTATCCTTACCTCTCGTGAACAAACCTTGATACAGTTCGGGCCCTTCTTCTGAAAGCTTTCATTCTGTAGTAGCGACAGCGTTATGGCACTGCTTATGAAAATAACCGAATGGGAAGCCCACAGTTTTGCCGATAAAACAAAAGATGTAAGAAAACCCGCGTTTCCTGCAGCGGCTTATCTCGTCTGCTTTATTTGCGAAATAAGCCCACAGTAAGTTACTCGCCGAGGACTTTTTTAATACTTACTTGGCGTATCCCCCTTTTATTAAGCCAATTTAACGCCTAATGAATGGCCTGCTGTTCTCCCCTAAAAACCACAATCCTCCAAAGCATACCTCCATTTCCTCCTCAGTTAAAATACTTCGCTAAATCAATTTGTCTCGTTAAGACCGATAAAATTTTATTTTCTGACCCCTTTATAGCATAAAACCATAAATTTTCTTGTGTATCCGCTAATTTTCCATAATACCCTAAACTATCCATTTTAACATTGCCGATACTTCTTTTGTAAAGATGGAACTTTTTGACGGGGTGTGCATATGGACACTTTGGTAGAACAGCGGACCGAAACAAGAACTCAAATAAACTGGCCGGTAAGCATCTGGCTGCCGCAGGCCAATCGCTTCTTCAACGGCACCAGTGCGAACATCAGCAAATCGGGTGTCTATGTCAAGCTGCCGATGACTACACCTGTGCGGGATGGAAACCTCGTAGAGGTCAATTTCCCGAGGACTATGGCACTGGCTGAAGAAAAAGGGCAGTTCGGCAGGCTAAAACAGGGCAAGGTTCTTCGAGTAGATCGCAAAACAATGCTGCGGGATGCAAAGGTCGGCGTTGCTATACAATTCGAGACTGAATAGTAGCTAATCCAGGCCGAGACAGACAATAATCTTCACCCAGCTTACTACCGGTAGAAGATTCAAAGGGCTGACGAATCGGAAAGATTCGTCAGCCTCGTTCTTTTTTTACGTCCGATAATTCACCGCGCTTCTTTTATTGACGGGCCCTTGTTACATACTTAGACTCAGCCACACACAGTAGTATACTCACAACAAGGATTTATATGGAACGAAAATGGACTACTCTTTCTGGTTTGCAGTTAGGCGGCAGTTTCGAATGCCGGTGCGGCAGGACGCATGAAGTACCTGTCCGCCGCTTCTGTTATAAGGATTCAGCATTCGAGACCGCAGCAGAGATTTTTGCTGATATTCTTGCAGAACACAAGCTCTATCGTTCTGTCGTAGTAGCTGATACAAGAACCTGGCGGATTTGTGGACAGAGGATTACCGCACTAATGAACGCCGAATCTATAATTGTTCCCGACAGTTCAGATACCGGCCCTGTATGTGACGATTTAACCTGCCTTTGGCTAAAGCAGCAAATCAGCAGAATAAAACCGCAGGCAGTATTTGCCGTTGGAAGTGGTACTATTAACGACCTTTGCAAATGGGCCGCTTTTGAAATGAACCTGCCGTATGCTGTATCTGCCACAGCCGCTTCAATGAACGGTTATTCGGCAGCCAATGTTGCCGCAAAAATCAACGGCGTTAAAGTTGTACTAAGAGCGGCAGCGCCCGTAGCTGTGCTGGCCGAACCTGCCGTAATCGAGCAGGCGCCTGCCGAAATGACCGCCGCCGGCCTCGCCGATACTATAGCCAAATCCTTCAGCAAAGCCGACTGGCTCCTTAACAACTTCTTATTCGGAGAATACTATTGCAATTACTGCGCAGACATACTCGACAGTGTTCAGGATTCCTACATCGGCAGGCCCGAGAAACTTCGCACCCGCGACTCTCAAACAATACAAGGCCTGTTCGAGGCGCTATTCCTGACGGGTATAGCTATGACTATGGTCGGTACAAGTGCGCCCGCAAGCGGAGGTGAACATCTTTTAAGTCACGTGCTCGATATGACCGCCGATATCAACAATCAGGGGCACTGTCTGCACGGTTTGCAGGTCGGTCTCGGCACGATTGTATCTGCTGCGCTGTACGAAAAGATTCTTGCCATTGAACGGCCCAAAATAAACAAGATGCCTGAAAACATAGATAAGGCCTACTGGCAGAACAAGATGCTCATCGAGTCCGTCAAAGCGCAATACACCTCCAAACAGGACTCTATAAAGGCAGCGGCGGTTACAATAGTCCGGCAGCAAACCTGGGAACAGCTCAAGAACAAACTGCATTCCATTGTAATGTCGCCGATGACAATAAAAGACCTGTTAAGTCGCGCAGGTGCAGCCGACAGCATAAAAGACCTCGATTTTTCACGTCAAAGAATAAAACAGGCCCTGCTCCACATGCACGAAATCCGCAAACGTTTCACTGTCATCGACCTTGCCTGGCTGACGGGCGTACTGCCTGGGGCGTTCGATGATATCATTGACACATACCTGGTTTAACAATCCCGATATCCCGGATTTTATATAGGACTTCTGTAGTATCCCTGGATTATCTGGGTTGTAATAATCCAAAAAAGACCTCAAATTACTGTCCTTATCACACCCGGCAGAATCGCTACATCCGGCACCAACGGATGCTGGTGCGATAATTTGGGCATCATCAAATTTTAGTTATATTCTATAGGGGCGCGATGCGGCTTTCCAATCAATTAACGGGGCCGTTTGAAGCATTCCTTTCGGCCTGTGGAACACTGCTAAAGTAGTCTGTTTGGATCAACGATGGAACGTTGGCAGACAGCTATCCGAGTTATTTATTCGGACCACTCTGCTCGACCGAGCTCGCCGTAGTCTGCCAGGCTTACCCCACATAAATGGAGGAGGGGTTGGCAAACTGAAATGGTGTTTCATCGGATGGTCCTGAACAAGTGTATACATAAGCAGGATTAGGTTGATATGCCTATGAAAGCAGATAAATCCCCACACAATCGTCGCGGCCTGAATGTGAAAATCATCGTCTTTACACTTATCATACTCATCGCACCAACCAACACCTCCGGCGCCAAGGCGCGCCGCTCTCGAGCGCCTCTGTCCAGCTCCAGTCTCAGAGCTATGGCACGGATATATATGGCAACGGGAGATTATGCCAAGGCTCAGCCTCTGGCCGAGCAGGCTTTGGCTCTGGCACAGCAGACCCATGCCAGCGACAAGGAGCTGGCTATGTGCCTTATTGATTTGGCGTACCTCTATAACGGCCAGGGACAACTCGAAAACGCATCCGAGATGTGTACGCTGGGATTGAAGCTGCAAGAGAAGATTTATTACAACAAGCACCCCTTTCTTGCTTATACCCTCCGCACACTTAGCGACATTTACCAGGGACAGGGAAAATACGACCAGGCAAACGCCGCACTCGACAGAGCTATCGACATCATGCTCGACAGTCACCTTCCTGATGATAAGGCTATGGCCCAGTTCTACATCGACCGCGGTGAGCTTTTAGCGGCCCAGGGACATTTCGACCAGGCACAAGACTATTACACTCAGGCTGAAGACCTCATAACAGAAATCTACAAACAGAACCATCTATTCAATGCAAATCTGATGCTCAAACAGGCCCAGCTTTATCTTGCCAGAGAACGATACAGCCTCGCCGACCAATTAGCCGGCAGGGCGCTTGAGATTCAGCAGAAGGTATACGGACAACAACACAGCCTGCTCGCTCCGACATGGTTGGTCCTGGCCGACAGCGCAAACGCTCAGGGCCGTTATACCGAGGCCGAGCAACTACTCCACACAATTCTTGACTCAGTAAAGCAAAAGCAGGGTGAAACGCACCCGCTGGCTGCCGAAGCCCTCAGTGCCCTTGGAATGGTGTATATGGCTGACGGCAAATATACCGAAGCTGAACAGTCCTGCACTCGCGCCGTTGAGGTGCTCGAGATAAGCGTAGGACCGGACAGTGACCAGACGGCAATGGCTATTAACAATCTGGCAAGATTGTACATCCACCAGGGAAAACTGCATCAGGCCAAACCACTATGTGACAGAGCATTGGCAACTCTGCAAAGTATGTTTGAGAAAAATCACCCCAGCGTCACCGAGGTCAGAAAGACCATCTCTCAGTTACAGTACAAACTGTCCGCCGTAACCGAAGTCGCCAGGGTCGACTAATCGGCACGCGATACAACCGCATGGAAAACCTGAAAAGAAAAAGCCTGCCTCAATTACGAGGCAGGCTTTTTTAATAAACTCAAATCACTGACTATTGCAGAGCCGCCAAACGGGCTTCCACATAGGCCCTGACGTTGGCGTTTTCGGGCGCTTCCAGAGCGGCACCGTACTTCGCCATCACCAGTTCCCTGCCATCCGCTGCCGGAATTCCCAAGTCAGCAGCCGCAGCAACGTAGTCCACCAAAGCATCTACGAACTCACCGGCAAATGCATACTGCGTATTCTCAGCGCTATCTGCGTTCTCGGCAATCGCAGCAGCAATCATTAGCTCTGCCGCCGGGTCAAACGGCTGATCCGGTGCAGCCACCGAGCCAACCACGGCCGCCAGAGCAGCCATCCGAGAACCGTCCGGATCCGCAAGGATACCCGCAGAATCAAGCAGCATGGCACATGCCTGACACGGATTTATGTCCGGATTGACGGCCAGGGCATTCTCCATCACTATGTCGATGGCCTCTGCCTCACCGGCGCCGGTCAACTCTTCCGTAGCCGCCTGTACCAGCAGCGGACAATCCTCGCTACTTTGCAGCACGGCCAGACTCATCGGTGCAGCTGGAGCAAGGGCGCCTTGCACTTCTTCGCACGGACAAGGCGGACAATCAGGACAATCTGTCTTCTTGCTGTAGTCTTGCACAAACAATACGGCAGCACCATCAGTCACTGCTACCTCACCATCTTGTGTCATACAATAATGAGAAGGTGTATGCGGATTGTTTTCTTCGCCATAAGCATAAGCCCAGATTCCCTGCCCATGGTGCAGACTCGAAACATCAACCTTAACATCGCTGGCATAGACTTTTGTTGTAGCCGTGTTGATAGCATCGCCGTCACCATACCACCCGGCCTTGGATTTTATCCTTGCTTCACTGCCTTCGCCCGCTTTTACCACAACTTCACCAGGTGCACAAATTACCGTCTTGGCCGTGTTTTCGCCTGGTATTTCTATGACCTCTATCTCACTTGATGTAGGCTTAACATCATCTACCGGCGAATCCGGATACTCATAAACACTTGCCGCATCATGTGCCCAGGCCAGTATTTGAGCCTCGCTACCACACTCTGCTTCTACAATAACATTTCCACTTAGAGGCAGCATATCAAAATTGCCAACAGACAGGAAAACCGTGTCACCGTTGGGGTAATCAGGTATAGCCACATCCGAAGGCAAAAGGTCGGCACCGGCTGCGACACCGACTTTTGCGTCGTTCAGATGCGCGCCTTGAGCCTCGGCTTCTATACCGGAGTGACCATGATTATATGCCCTTACCTCAACGTTGCCCTCGTGAGAGAAAACAACAACCTCTGCGTCAGCAGTTGTAATTATCGGGTCTTCATCGGGTCTTTGCTGAAAACAAATATCTCCTGTTTCAGCTTCTGCCCTTATCACGGCATCGCAACCAGGCTCATAATACTCGCCGGTTTGAACCACAACATCGCCCATAGCACCGATTCCGGTATAAGCATCATTGTACAAGCCGTATTTAGCCTGAGACAGTATTTCAGCGTCGCCACCGCGCAGTGCCTTTACTTCAACATCGCCTCCAGTGCAAACTATAGTACTGGCAGTGTTGGTAAAGCCGTCTTTGGCTTTGGATGATATTCCAGCTTCGCCGCCTCTGTCGGCTATAACCTCAACGCCGTTTTCGCCTTTAGCGCCAATACCGACACTGGCGTTATTGGTACAACCATATATAGCCAAGGCTTCGATTTCGGCTTCACCGCCGCGGTCACCCTTCACTGTAACACCGCCGTCAATGCAAATCAGAACATCGGCGTTATTAGTTATACCGTCTATCGCTAAAGCCTCGATTTCGGCTTCGCCGCCTTCTTTACCTATGACCTTGACATCGCCGCCTTTGGTGTAAACATACTCTATCAACTCACCTTCGCCTTCTCCTTTTACCATCTTGGTGAATTCTTCGCTGGTGGCGTTAATCGTAACAGTGGCGGTGTTAGTCTGTTCGGCTATAGCATTTTTGGCCAGAGCTGTTATTGCAGCCTCGCCGCCTTCCGTACCTAATACCAGAACATCGCCGCCAATTGCATCAATACCGACAGTAGCGGTATTATCAAGACCGTCCTGGGCCTTAGCCTTAACTAAAGCCTTACTTTCTGTGAAACCATCTTCGGTTGAACATGTTCCATCTATTGCGAGGACCTTAACATCGCCGTTGCTGTTAATCGTAACATCAGAGAAATTCTCATAGCCTTCCTTAGCTGAAGCTATTACTTGAGCTACGCCGCCGTCTTTGCCAAGAACCAAAACATCTTTACCTGCTGTAATATCAACACCAGCGGTATTGCTGCTGCCGGCATTTTCAGCTATAGCTATTGCCAGTACCGCAGCAACATTAGGCGTGAAACTGCTGTGGTCATCATAGATGGCTTCATTATGTTCATTAGAGTAGTAGTCCCATCCGTGGGGAAGATCCCAATACCAATAGGGATTGGTTGTATTATATGTTGAATATTCGTAGTGGGTCTCATGAGATACGTACGTCCATCCGGGGCGGATATACCAATTAGTTGTATCATACTCGTCTTCAACCCAATAACAACCAAACATCCCGCACCTACGCTGTTTAACAGTAATAGTGTAATGATCGAACTTCTTAACCGTAACATCCCAAGACTCAGGTGTATTCAGTGTCTGCCACTCGTCCAGATTTCCGCCTTTGCCGATTATCTTAACATCACCGCCTGCTTCAATCTTAACGTTGGCTTCATTCGAAACATCGGCATTTTCAGCCTTGGCCAGAACCAGGGCTTTAGTAGTATCGTCACCAGTATTATACACGCCGTCCTTTGCTATAATTTTAACATCTTCAGCCGCCTTGATATTCACCTCTGCGGAGCTTTCAGAACCGTTCTTGGCCTTGGCTAATACAATGGCGCTGTCGCCGTTGTAACCCTGACCGATTATCTCCACGTCGCCTTCGGTAGCTTCAATATCAACGACGGCCTGGTTTGTCATTGCGTCGTGAGCATAAGCCTTGACCGTTGCCGGCTCATCAGTTACACCATAATCTGTACCGGTAATCAAAACGCTGCTGCCTTTGATGTTAACGTTTGCCTGATTCACAAGGCTGTCAGCTTCACCAGAGCCTGCTTCAGCCTTTACCGTGACTTTATCAGGAGCGTTTATGGTAAGAGCACCGGCTGCTTCCAGTGAAACCTCTGCATTGTTGTTAGCACCGTCACTGGCTTCAGCCAACAGTTCTGTTTCCTGTCCAAAAGAACCAGACTCTATCGTCAGGTCACCGTCGGAATGAATATTTATTGTCGCAGAAGCATTATCAACGCCGTTGCCCACCGCGTTAGCGGTAATATCATGGTCAATCGTAAGGTCGCCGCCGGTCGTAATTTCAACCTCGGCGACAGCATCCGAACCGGGTCCCGCCACAGCCCTAATCGGGCCGTTGAATACGGCCGTTCCCGTTGCGGTTGCCCTCAGTGCCTCAACGCCTTCAATGGCGGTCGAATAAATATCACCCGCTGCAAGAACTACCTGTGCTCCGGGAGCGTCGATTTTACCGTCTGGTTCGCCCCATCCGCCGCCGGATTCATTTTTGACAACAAAATCACCCGGAACCGGGGCTGTAACATCGACCATAACTTTTGTGCCCTGCAAACTAAGCAAGACTCTTTCACCGGCTGCCATTAGAACACGAGCATCCGGTTGTGTAGTACGTATGAGACCCTTATTAATAATGTTGCGTCCAATAAGAGCCACCGTCTGATCAACTTCTATCTCTGCCTGGTCCCAATATCCACCCCAACCTCCTATCCAATCACGTTGTAATTCGATATCGCCCCCTACTTCACCCAGAGCACCATACTCGAAATTGAGAGGGTCAAAGCCGGAATTCATAAATGCGTCCAAATTCATTGATAGAGTTGTTGCTACAAAGCTCTGTGCGTCAACAAAAGACTCAGGACCAAACGTAACACCCAATGGATTTCGGACGATAAGCCCACAGTTCTCAGCGAACAATCCGCCCCTGATACCTGTTGCCATTCCGTCAATAGCCTTGACATTATTCAATATCCAGCCGCCGTTCTGAGTAAATGTAAGGCTGGCGTTCGAACCGATGTCAAAGTTTTTCCATCCAATAATGTTGTTGCCGGTTGCAGTGCCAATTATCGGATTCAGGGCGTCACCGCTCCAGTCCAGAGACACCGTCGAATCAGGCACAAGCACATTGTCCGGATTCGGCACCGTATTACTGGCCGGATTCGGGTTGGCAAATGCACCGAAAGGCAGCCCGAAGAACATCACGTTCACGAGCGCCCAGATGACTATCTGCCTCAGGTAGTACCTTTTAGAAACTTTTCTGATGGTTTCCATTTCATTTCCCCTTTATTTCTACGCACAATTACTTATAGTTCCTTCTTGACTCTTATGTTTCCCTAAGCGGCCCACACAGGCCGAATCATTTCTTCATTTACCACTTCAACATGAAAGTCGCGTTTACGCGTCCTTTGCTTACTCTGGTATTATCTGTACTTTTGAGGGGATAGCCGTAATAGACTGCCCCGCTGAAATTATCTCCCATTTCTAACAGCGCCCCTAAACCGAGCGACATCATCTCCACGTGCCTGTGTTCACCGATTGCCATGAGAGCAGAATTAGTGGTCGACCTGCCGTAATCAAAAAAGCATAGCGGCGCGGCCTTCTTAATCTCGTAGGGGTCTTTCTCCTGCTGTTCCATCTGGGCCTTTTCTTCGTCGGTCATTGAGGCCTTGTCGGCGGCAATCAAATCATACTCATATTGCAGCGAAGCCAGCACCCCGCCGTCTGCAACTACTTCATACTCGTCGTAGCCTCTGACCGAGTACAAGCCGCCGAACGACGTCATTTTCGCAGGCAGAAGCCTGTCAGGCGTATTGATGTAACGAAGATTACCGCTTACTCTGTGTATCTTTTCGGGGCTCAAGTACTGACTGTGCCGGGCGTTTATATGGATATACCCGAATTCATGGTCAGCATTTGTTCTTGCACGGCCAAATTGATTCCAGTTGGAGCTGTCACCCACTCTTTCCCAATACTCGAATCCGACCGAGCTGTTACTCATATCGGTACGTCTGTGCAGGTCGATACCCCAGCCCGCTACCCAGAACGTTACGTCGCTGGCCAATGCAGTAGGAAACAGCGACGGAGTCAGTTTGCTGCGAACATGCTCGATCATACCCTTGACATCGAGGAACCAGCCCTGGCCGATAGGCGAGCCGGCGTCGGTTTGCAGTACGTTGTACTTCAAGATTGCGCCATAGAAGTGACCGTTGCCGATGAAATCGAACGGGCCGGAATCAGGATTAATATCATACTGGCTGTAGCCGCCGTAAAGATTCAAGCGAAGCTTCGGACCCATAACCGGAAAATCATAGCTGCCGTAAAACGACCACTCATCATCAAAATCGCTATCCCACGGGGCCTGGTAAATAGCCGCAAACGTGTCGTCGATACCCAGAAGGTTCGTATTAATCACGCCGATTCTCGGCACCCATTGCTTGTCACGTGTCCCTGCATTGTCAACCTGAATAAACCAATGCCACGGACTGACTTCATATATATCATACTCCACCGCCAGGGTATTCGGCTGAACTCCCTTTGTCACCGTAGCCGAAACATATCTGTCGGGGTTCTGATTCAGCAGGTTAACAAAATCATTGAGCTGTTTTTCATTAGCCACACCGCCCGCCTGTACCGGCGACCATTTCTCCACTGCTGATTGTCTGAGGTAGCCCTTTTCTTTTATATTCTGGTCGGCGTCGTATGACCTTACTGCCACAGTCGTCACAGGCGCCTCCAGAACTTCAACCAGAAGTATGTCATCCTTCAGCTGGTTAGCTGCGACCATCGCGCTTTTTGGAACATACACATAAATGCCGGCGTAGTTATGCTCCTGATACAGTGACAATACGAATGCCGTAAAGCCCTGTACAGTTCTTGCGCTAACCTGGCGCTGCACACCGGGATCCAGCATAATTTCATTAAGCACTCTGAAATCATACAAATCTTCGGGCTTGGTTTCCGAAAGAGGCATACCTGATGCACTCCATATCAAAGGCATCTGGTTGATTATCTCGGCATCCGTAACAAGTATGTTACCGTCGAGCTGAACCCGGCGGACCGTCATCTTGGGAGTATTATCCTGCGGCAGAGCAATGTCCATTGTCCTTGCCAGAGCTGATGCACGCCTTGCTTTGGCGTTAGCCTTGGCAACACTTGCTTCATATTCGTTTTCAAGCACTGTCTTTTGCTGACTTATCTGTGCCTTATGCTCCGCCTGCATCCGCTTTGCCGAGGTAACATCGTATTTGTATTTCTCACTCAAATCGAGCTGCTTGGCTTTGTACTCTATCTCAAGAGAAGCCTTGTCTTCACCCTCAGCAGCGGCTATTTTCCCTTTATATTCAGCCGCAAGTGCATCCTTATCCATCTGGTACTTGCTCTTTAGTTGTTCCAGCTTGGCTTTTGCGTCCTCTGCCTGCTGCTGGGCCGTGGCATCCAGCCCGGTTATCTTCGTCATCATTCGGTCTTTGGCTTCGGCAATCTCTGCATCAGCCTGCGCCTTGGCCTCGTCGTCTATTTGTGCGAGCTTTTCCTCCTCAGCTTCTGCTGCAGCACTGGCCTCAGACCTTTGCCGAGCCATCTCGGCCTCTTGTCGTTTAATTCGCTCAGCTTCTTCTTTCCTTTGTTTCAGCTTCTCCGCTTCCTCCGCCTTTTTCTCAGCCTTCATTTTTTCCTTAGCTTCGGCCTTGGCCTTGGCTTCATCGCTCTTATCTGCGCCCATCGCAGTACCGGCACAAATCAGTGCCGCTAAAGCAAGAAGCAAACAAATTGCCATGAACCTTGTTGGCTTACTCATATCAATTCTCCTTAAAGTACATACACCGCGTATTATTCCGGACTTGTTATTAACGCCTCCCTTTTCCTTCCTTGACATTAATTCTACAGCGTCTTTCCTCTTAGCCCAGAAATACTAACACTACTGCTGTATTAGGTATAGGTACTCATTACGGCAGTATACCTTTTCCGGGCCCTTATTGTCAATATATATCTTTCCCAGCTGCCCCATATTTCCTATGTTAACAGGCAGTTTCCGATAATTCCTCAAGATAAGCTGTTAAAAACCTCAATTGCGTTAAGGCGAACGTTCCCATTGGATATTGATTCATCAAAACAATTCCCGGCCGCTTTAACTCTTCACCACAATACATATATTCTATATCCATCTCAAACCAGCCAAGATGCATATAAATCTACCGTAGGCTCCCGAAAACCACGGATAGAATACACCCGTGGCAATAGTTATAAAACAACGTCCCCGTTAGTGAAAGCAAAAAAGAATTATTTTTTTGCAATTTTTTTTACCGCCTTTGGCATCTAACGTCCTGCCCGGACACAACATACACCCGCCGCAGTTACCTTTTCTCACACTTGCAATACCCCCTGAACGGCCATACTATATGACAGTACGTAAGCCGCCCAAACAAGCGAAAAAATCGACAATATAGTACAACTTTTTATATAACGATTACTATACTGAAAAACGACTATCTTAAAGCGAGTAAAAATTGAATCAGACCTCGGCAAAATACATTCCTCTTTCCGGCATACAGAAACTTATTGCACGAAGGATGCTCACTTCAAAACAGACCAAGCCGTGCTTCTACATACAGCTAAAAGCCGACGTTACTGAATTGATGGATATCAGGCATCAGCTCAAAAAGACTACGGGCGTCAAAGTTACTTCCAACGCTTTTTTCATTCGCGCTGTTGCTCATTCAGCGATTCGGTTTCCTTTAGTACTCGGCAAAATCAATAGCGACAACGTTTTAATTGCCGATTCCGTCAACGTCGGCTTCGCGGTCAACGCACCTCAGGGACTCGTCGTTCCGGTTATGAAAAATACCCAAAATATGTCTTTGGTTGATATCGCCAAGTCCGAGAAACTGCTGACCGATAAAGCCCGCGCAAACAAACTGACTATCGATGAAGTAACAGACGAGACCATCGCTCTGAGTAACCTCGGGGCATACGGAATTGATTCATTTATCGGCATTGTTCCACCGCCTGCCAGTGTGATTTTAGCGGTTGGCAATACACTACACCAGGCTGTCGTCAAAAACGGACAAATATGCGAAAGGAAAATGGTCGCTCTGAACCTCGCAGCAGACAGTACTATAATCAACGCTGACTACGCCGCCGGATTTCTTAATCACCTAAAAGAACTGCTGGAACATCCTGCATCTCTTACAGACTGAACGGTTCACAGAGCTTCAGGACACCCCGAGCTTCAGCCGAATCTTCCTGAGGTTTATAACATCCTGCCTGTTATATAACAGCAGCTTATCGAGTGCCTCACGGTCGTCGTAGTTATAGTACCGCCACCACAGCCTTACCGCCATATAACCGTTCATATCAGCAAGCTTTCTTTTTATCCCGAGCCTGCGCTCGACCGCTTTCAGGCCGCCTTTGAGATTGTGCTTCCAGCAATCGTACATCAGGTCACGGTGCTCGACAGCCTGTTTCAGGTCAACATTGAGTTTGGTTTTTATAAACGGCAAATCGAACCTGCTGCCGTTATAAGTATAAATCCTGTCAACTCCCCTCAGCGTTCGCATAAGTTTTCGCTCGGACAGCTTATTGCCCATAAGCTGAACCGTTACCACTCGCCCGGCCTTTTCAAAACCGATGCCTATAATTGTTATATCGCAATAGTCCCGGCTCAGTCCCGTTGTCTCGATATCTATATACGCGCGCTTAATCATCGCAAAATAACGTCAGAAAAATCTTTCACGCAACCCCTCATCCGGAAATGTAGTGTTATTATCCCTGCTTAAATTCACCCTCATTTACCGGATTGCTCTGTGACTGCGGCACGTCCTGAGTGTCACGGTCCCGGTGCGATTGCTCTTGTGAGACTTCTTGAATCTCAATAGTCGGCTCGGCACCTACTTCTTTACCGAGTTGTGATTCGAGCTGTTTGTCAACAGCGGTCATATCAGCCTGTCCCTGCTGACCGAAATCGGGTATCTCAACATGGCTATAGAAAGCCTCTTCATCCAGCAGAAACTCTGCCACCTTCTGATAATCCTGTGCACCGTGGCACGTCGGTTCATACTCGAATATGGTCTTGCCGTAGCTCGGTGCTTCGGCTAATTTGATGTTTCTGCGAATCGCCACAGGCAGTATCCGCGCCTCAGCCCACGCACAATTTGTCCCTCGTGCCTGCTCAAGAAACTGCTCGATATCAGCTTTGACCTCCTTCGGCAGAGACGCCCTGCTGTCGAACATGCAAAGCAGAATCCCCTTCACTCTCAGCTCCGGGTTGATTCGCTTGTTGACAAGGTCGACAGTCTGAAGCAGTTTACCGAAACCTTGCAGTGCAAGGAAATGCGGCTGGAGGGGTATCAAAACCTCCCTTGCCGCTGCAAGTGCATTGAGAGTCAACAAACCCAGTGATGGCGCACAGTCTATAATAAGGAAATCAAATTTGTCCTCAACTTCCGCTATCGCTTCACGAAGAATTGTCTCTCGTCCGACCACACTGACTAATTCCGTCTCAGCCCCGACCAGATTAACATTTGAAGGCGCCAGCCACAGGTTCGGCCGCACCAGCAACAGCTCCTCCTCGAAGGAACCTCCGCCGGTCATAATCCTGTACGACCCTTTTTCCATCGATTCCGGCTCAATGCCGAGGTGTATAGTCAGGTGTGACTGCGGGTCGAGGTCAACCACTGCCACGCGACAGCCCGCCTTAGCCAGCGCCGCCGCCGTATTGGCGACCGTCGTCGTCTTGCCGACACCACCCTTTTGATTTAATACAGCTATCTTCCGCATAATCGCTGATTATATTGATTACACTGATTACGCTGATTCTTCCCGATTTTTATTTTTTGAATTAATAAGTCTTTTATATTGAAGGGATTTTGAGCCAAAATTAATTAACAGTCCTGTTTCAACGCCGCTTGCTCTTAAATAACTTACAACCTGGACAGCATCAATTTCGCCGAGTTCTTTTGCTGCTTTCAACTCGACAATTACTTTTCCCTCTACGAAAAAATCACAAACAAATCTCTTTATGATTTTGTTACGATAAAAAACTGGCAGCTCTTTCTGCCTCTCGAACTGTACTTCTTTCAACTTGAGCTCGACCGACAATGCCTCTTCATAAACACTCTCCAGAAATCCCGGTCCGAGATTTCCATGAACTTCCATTGCAGCACCTATAACGCCGCCCGTGGTCTTACTGGTAGTATATTGATTTTTGACTATTGCCGGCAACTCAATCTACCTTTTTCTTTAATTAAAAATCAGCGTAATCAGTGATTAACTTTATATATTTTAATAATCAGCGTAATCATTTAAATCAGTTCAATCAGTGATTCAGTCTTTTCATCACTGCATCAAGCACGCCGTTGACAAAGGCCGGCGACTGGGCCGTGCTGAATTTCTTGGCCAGCTCCACCGCTTCGTTAATCACCACCTTCGGCGGAATGTCGTCACAGCAGGTAAGATGATATACCGACATCCGCAGAATACTTCTATCGACCGGTGATAAACGTGACAGGCTCCATTTCAGGCTTGCCGCGCTTATCAGCTCGTCGCTTTTGGTAAGATTCTGCCACGCACCTTTGGTCCAGTCCATCGCCAGGCCCCTGGTCGAATCGTTAGGCTCATTCTCGACAAAGAACTCACCAAGGTAGCGCATCAGCTCCTGACCCTGGACATCAAGCTGATAAAGCGCCTGCATCGTCAGCTCCCTGGCCCTTGTTCTTTTGTCCACGCTTAAACCTCCCGTCTTGCGACGGGGTCTCTTTATAAAAATGTCAAACAGCTCTTTTGTTTATAACTGCTCAAGAACACTGGCAAGCTCCATAGCCGTCATTGCCGCGTTGGTGCCGGCGTTACCCAGCTTTGTCCCCGCCCGGTCCACAGCCTGCTCCAGCGTTTCGCAGGTAAGCACACCGAAAATCGCCGGTGTCTTGCAGTCATAATTAATCTGACCGATTCCCCGCACTACCTGCTGACAGATATAATCGTAATGAGAGGTCTGTCCTCTTATCACCGCACCGAGACAAAGCACCGCTGCATACTTGCCGCTGTCGGCAAGTCTCCTGGCCGCTGACGTTATCTCACACACACCCGGCACCCACACCACCAGAATCTGTTCGTCGGCTGCGCCATGTCTTTTCAGACAATCGATTGCCCCATCTAACAGCCGGCCTGTTATAAACTCGTTGAATCGGCTTACTACAATAGTGTATGTCCCCTTACCGGCCGCCAGTTGTCCTTTTATCTGATTAACCATATATTGTTCTCCAATTGGCCTTCTTATCGGCCTGACAATATAATAACCTGAACCTGCCTTCGGGCCGTATTATAAGACTTACCCAAAGGCGTTTCCAGAAAAACACCTCAGCCCGTAACGACCGCCCGTCCCGACATTCCGAACCGGCTGCATAAGCTCAAGTATAATAGTGGCTTACGGCTCGATATGCAATCACCTTTTTACAGAACAGCTCGATGTCCTTGCCCCGGACAAAACCGCCTAAGCCGTTAGCTTCAATCACCGATAAGCAGCTGGTTTATCAGTGTTTGCGAATCCTCGACTCGGCTAAGCTCGCCGAAGTCAGTTAGTCTGGGACGGCAAATGAGTTTTGATGATATGGATATGATTTTTAACTCGTATGACGACGCCGAGCACAAGGCTCGCAAGGCCTACGAATTATATGAAGACGGCAACGTGCCGCAGGCCCTGACCGAACTCGAAGATGCTCTGGCGATTAATCCTGCAAACAGCTCCTGGCATTTCAACAAGGCCCTTGCGCTCGACTCGATGAATCGTTTTACAGAAGCCGTCGCTGAATACGAACAGGCCCTCGAGTTTGACCCTTCCGACGTTGAAATCCTGACCTGCCTCGCCGTCGATTATACACGCATCGGTCACTACGACCGTGCCATCGAAATATTCGAGCAGGCCCAGCAGCTTGACCCTATGTACGAGCCGTGCTATTGCAATCGTATTATCACATATACAGAGATGGAAAAGCACGACCTGGCCGAGCAGATGTTCTACATGGCCCAGCACATTGACCCCGATTGCGCCTTGTGCTTCTATAATATCGGCAATAGCCTGTTCATACGAGGCCAGTACAAAAAGGCCATAAGCTGCTGGAAAAAAACCGGTGTGCTCGAAAAGTCACACCCGCAGATAAACTATCGAATTGCACAGGCATACCTCGCCGACGGGGATACCGAAAACGCCCGTAATTATTTTCTCACAGAGCTCCGAGAGGACCCCGGCAATACCGACGTGATTGCGGACTTCGCTTTGCTGCTGCTCGAAACGGGACAGATAGAATCAGCCAAAGAAAAATTCAATCGGATACTCGAACTCAATCCCGATTCAGCCGAAGCGCATTTCCATCTCGGTGAGATAGCGCTTAATAACGACCAGCTCGACAAAGCCGAAGAACTCTTTAACAAGGCCTTGCAATCCGACGATACGCTGCTCGGCCCGAGATTTAGATTGGCCCAATGTGCCCTGAGAAAAGGCCGATTCGAAAAAGCTCATTCATATCTGGTTTCGGAGATGTGCCTCGGCCCCGAAAACTCTGAAGTGCTGGTAGCTATGGCCTCGACTTTTCTCCAGATGAACCGAATCGACCAGGCAAGCCAATGCCTGCTTCACGCAACCGACTCCGACTTCGCCAATGCCGCTGCTCATTACTATCTCGGCTTTTGCTGTGCCCTGCGCGGCAGATACGAAGATGCCGCCGAGTTTTTCCTGCACACACTCGACCTCGACGAGACCAACAGAGACGCCGCTCGTGACCTCGCTGCAGCTTATTATAGTATGGGCAGATTCGACGATGCTGCCCGGACCATCGAAGAATCTCAACTATCCGATGCTGACGGCCGTTTCATCAGACATCTCTCTCTGAAAATCCGGTTGCGCCGGTTTATAAAACGGCTATTGGAACCCTTTAGTTTCCTTTTGCCCTGCCGCTTGCGGCGCAGATAAACGAATTCTGACATATCTTTTGAGCTTGATTCTCCACCCGCCAGACAATACCATTTCCCTCTAAACGGGATTTTGATATTCAACCGTTTTGTCTTTATTAGAAGAAAGACCGATGGAGCCTGTTATAAAAATCGACCTGGAAAAAGCCCTCGCCGGCCCCGGCCCGCTAATAGTTGACCTCGGCTGCGGCAGACGAAAGAAAGACGCCGCCCTCGGCATCGACCGGGCCGACCTGCCCGGTGTCGATATCATCGCCGATATCGAACAGGGCCTGCCGTTCCTGCCCGACCACTGCGTGGATTATCTCTACTGCAGAAGTATGCTCGAACATATAAATAACTTCCCCGCGGCGATGAAGGAGATTTTAAGGGTCCTGAAAAAAGACGGCAAAGCCGAAATCTATGTCCCCCATTTCTCCAGCCCATACTATTATTCGGATTTCACTCACAGGAACTTCTTCGGCTTTTACAGCTTCTATTATTTCGTACCTGCCGACAAGCAACTCAGCAGAAAGGTCCCAGACTACTATACCGATTTCAAAATCAACATCTTGTCGCTCAGGCTCCTTTTCAGGTCTCGCTTCTGGCTGCGGGCGCGACTAAAGAGCATCTTCGGCCGTATCATCAACTCCTGCTCCTGGCTGCAGGAATACTACGAAGAAACCCTCTGCTACATCATTCCGTGCAGCGGGATAGAAATTATCTTCACCCCCGCATAGCATTAATTAAGCAAAAGATTTATAGCTTTTGCTGGTTTGACTTATACACTTATATGATTCCATTTGCAGAAAAGCCCCGAATCCATTAGACTATTGGGTTCGGGCCGAGTGGCGGAATGGCAGACGCTGGGGACTTAAAATCCCCTGCCCGTCAGGGCGTGTGGGTTCGAATCCCACCTCGGCCACCAAATGAATTGATACTTGCCGGGACAGATGTATAGTTGTCCCGGAAAATAGTGGAGATATTTATGGCAAAGAATAAATACAGTCTCGTTGATGTTCGCGAACCGGCCCTCTATCGCGATACCTTTCCTTACACCCAATTCCCCCACGTAAGTTTCGAATCCCAGGGCGTCGAGTTCGACCTGCCGCAAAAGGTATGGATTACAGACACTACGTTTCGTGACGGCCAGCAGGCCAGGCCGCCTTATACCCCCGAACAGATACTCCATGTTTACGACCTGATGCACAAAATCGACGGCGACACAGGCCTGATTCGCCAGTGTGAATTCTTCCTCTACTCCGAGCGCGACCGAAAGGCCGTCGAGCTGTGCAGGGAAAGAAACTACAAATATCCCGAAATCACAGGCTGGATTAGGGCTGTCGCAGAAGATTTCAAGCTTGTTACTAAAATGGGACTCACCGAAACCGGAATCCTCACCAGTGCCAGTGATTATCATATTTTCCTGAAGCTGCGCCGGACACGCAGCCAGGCCCTCGACGCATACCTGGATATAGCAAGAGCCGCTATGGACCACAGCGTAATACCGCGCTGTCACTTCGAGGACATTACACGTGCCGACTGCGAAGGATTCGTAATGCCGTTTGCCGAGCAGCTATTGAAACTTTCAGACCAGTACAAGATGCCGGTCAAGATTCGTCTTTGCGATACGCTCGGTTTTGGCGTCCCCTGGCCCAATGCCGAACTGCCCAGGAGTGTTCCAAAACTCGTCGCCGCTATGCGCAAGGTTGGCGTGCCATCCGAGCAGCTCGAATGGCACGGCCACAACGACCTGCATAAGGTCCAGGTCAACGGCACTGCCGCCTGGATGCATGGCTGCTGCGCCGTCAACTGCGCCATCTTCGGTTTCGGCGAACGCACCGGAAATCCGCCTCTCGAGGCGATGGTCGTCGAGCACGCACAACTGATGGGCATGACCGAAGGCGTTGATTATGCCGCCATAACTGAACTGGCCGAGTACGCACAGAAAGAGCTCAACTTTAGAATACCGACTAATTATCCTCTCGTCGGTGCAGATTTTAATGTCACCCGCGCCGGTATTCACGCCGACGGTTTGCTGAAAAACGAGGAAATCTACAACTGCTTCGATACAGAAAAGCTGCTGGACCGACCCGTAGGAGTCGCAATTACCGACAAAGCCGGCGCTGCAGGCATCAAGCACTGGCTCGAATCACGATATCAGATTACTATCGCCAAGCACGACCCGAGAGTTCAGGCAATCAAGGCCCGTGTAGATGACGAGTACGCCGCCGACCGTGTCTCAGCCATAAGCGACGACGAAATGTTCGCATGGGTGCAGGAAGTCTTCGGCAATGAACTTCCGCCAAAAAAATAGCAAACAGCGTTCAATATAGTGGAATGACCCCGAATTCTGCAAACAAAACGATAAGTGGTTCACGCGATACGCAGAACGCAATACGCAGTACGATAATAAAAGCCGTTTGTTTCGACCTCGGCGAGACGCTGCTCAACTTCGGCCCGGTTGACATCGTCAAACTCTTCAGGTCCGGCGCAAAGCTCACTTACGATTATTTAAGAGGTCTTTCCCAGCCGGTCGGCGATTTCAAACCCTATTGCTACAGAAACCTCGCAGCAATTCGTTGGAAGTATTGGCTCTCGATACTTACACGCAGGGACTTCGACGCACTCAAACTTCTAAAAAGGGTCAACCAGCCAAAGGGTGTTGAACTTACCGACCAGCAATGGAACGAGTTCATCTGGCTCTGGTACGAACCGCTCAGCAAATCCGCAACCGTCGAACCTGACATAAAAAGCACATTAGCTGAACTCAAAAAAATGGACCTCAAACTCGCGATACTATCCAACACCTTTATTAACGGCAGCGCCCTCGAAAGACACCTCGCCCAATACGGAATTCTCGATTTCTTCGACGTAAGACTATATTCGTATCAATTCTCTTTCCGCAAACCGGACAAGCGTATTTTCAGAGCCGCCGCAAAGCAAATCGGCTTACCGTTAAAAAATATCATGTTCGTAGGCGACAGAATAAACGCTGACGTCCGGCCTGCTTTGAAGCTCGGAATGACCGCCGTATTGAAACAAGCTTATACCAATCACACAAAACGCCTGCCCCCTGCCGCTCATAAAATCCAAAACCTTTCCCAGCTCCCCGAACTAATCCAACAAATCAACTCATAGATTGTTCATACCGCCGTTTCTGTTATTTGTGACAGGCCATCGAGACACAACTGCGACCACGTTTCCATCGTGTCTTTTACGGCCTGTAATTCCTGCATTGTCATAAACGACATCTGCGTAATCATTTGTTCATTCTTACTGACCTTCGGCTCATCTAAGCTCCAGTGGTGAACTATTCCAAGATGCACCTGCCCCACCTCATTCGAATCGTCATTGAGCAGTGCTGCTATCCGGTCGCTGTGTTTTGTTTCTATATTAACCTCTTCCGCCACTTCACGTTCAACGGCTGTCAGATAGGTCTCATAAATCCCCAAAAGAGATACATCATCGACCGGATTTATATGTCCGCCGATACCAATGGACCGGTTTCCCACGAGCCTCTTCTCACCCGCCCTGCTGCCCCTTACATAACTGAGGTACTTGTCCCGGCAGCTCATAATGACGTATGGAATAAGCTGTTTGTAAGATGGGTCTTTTTCGACCTGTGACCGAGACATAAATCTCGGAACACCGGGCACGAATATAGCTTCGAGATACTTATCCACGTCGAACATCAACCCATGGAACAGACCGAGTTTTTCCAGAACCTTCGTCTCAATAACCAGCACCTGCTCTTCAGCCGCCATTTCATCTCCAGGAAAACTTACTCAATTGCATCGGCCCGAATATAATTTATAGCGGACTCTCTGTAAAGCACTTCCGTTCGATGTTGTACGTTCAACGTTCGTCATTCGTTATTCGTAATTCGGAGTTCGGATTTTTCCTGCCTTGCTGAACCCTACACCCTGCTCGCCACGGCGCAGAGAAGCGGAGACGGGCACCCTGAACCCTATACTCACATTTTCCTACCAAAACCCGCGCCCATCTCCTATAATATCCTGCCGAAGTATTTGAGGTATATATGAGTTCTAAGCGTAAAAATGATATTGCATACGTCGAGTGCATAAACCCGCAGTGCCGGGCACAGTTCGATTCTATGGACGTACTGTTCAAATGCCCGAAATGCGGCACACTGCTCGACACCCTCTATAACTGGGACAAAATCGAAGTACCCAAAAAGATGAGCGACTTCGCCAATCGCTGGGCCACCCGCAAAAACAAACTCGATTTCTCCGGCGTCTGGCGGTTCCGCGAGCTGCTGGATTTCTGCCCCGATTCCGACAAAGTCACCATCGGCGAAGGCCAAACCATCCTCGAACAGAACTGCGCCGTCGCACAACATTTAGGCATCAAACCCGACTGCCTTTATCTGCAGTACGAAGGCCTTAATCCTTCCGGCTCGTTCAAGGACAATGGTATGGCCGCGGCATTCAGCCACGCAATGATGGTCGGCGCAAAATCCTGCGCCTGTGCATCGACCGGCAACACCTCCGCCGCTGTGGCACTTTACGCCCACCACTGCGGCCTGAAGTGCACCGTATTTATCGGCTCAGGCCGAGTCGCCTTCGGCAAACTGTCACAGGCTATGGACTATGGCGCGCAGACCATACAGATTCAAGGCGATTTCGACGACTGTATGAAACAGGTCCAGGCCGTCTGCAAGGAACTCGGACTGTACCTGCTCAACTCGCTAAATCCATACCGCCTCGAAGGCCAAAAAACCATAATGTACCGCATTATAGAAGGCCTCGGCTGGGACGTACCCGACTGGATTATCGTGCCCGGCGGCAACCTCGGAAACTCCAGCGCGTTCGGCAAGGCCTTTTACGAACTCAAACAGCTCGGCCTGATAGACCGCATCCCGCGCCTAGCAATAATAAACTCAACCGGCGCCGACACCCTCACCGACCTTGTCAATAATAAACGCCTCACCTGGAACGAAGGTAATGTTAATCAGCACCTCATCGACCACTACTACGCCGACCTGACCGCAAAGAACTTCTCGCCGCACACCATCGCCTCAGCCATCGAGATATCAAGGCCGGTAAACTTGAAAAAATGCCTTCGCGCACTTGATATCTGTAACGGTATTGTATTGGCTGTACCCGACGAAGAAATCAAAGACGCCAAGGCCCTGATAGGTAAATTCGGCTTAGGCTGTGAACCAGCCTCTGCGGCCACCATTGCAGGCCTGATTCACCTGCTCGCCGACGGTATTGTCGAAAAGGATTCGCGTATTGCCTGCGTCCTGACCGGCCATGCGTTGAAAGACCCAAATCTCACCGTCAATTATCACAAGGATAAACAGGGACAATTTTCGAATCCACCTGTCGAAGCGCCGAACGACCTCAAAAAAATCATCGAGTTAATCAAGTAACCACCGTAATTGCTGATTCGCAGTAACACTTGCAGGAATAGGAAAAGAATATTATTATAGATTGAGCAAACAAACGGGGGCAGCTTAACAGCAGCTGCGTTGAACATTTTTATTAAGAGACAGACAGCTCCAGAAAATGGATGAAAACCACAGACAAAACGTTGAAGATGCCGGTGTGGACATTCTCAGTCACAGCAGAAGAAGAAATAACATACACATCCTGACGCTCGACAGAATCCTCGCCGATGATGTTTATGAGCGAATCCACAATGACCCTCGAATGGAAGGTTACACAGTAAAAAGGCCGACCAAAGGCATTCAGCACGGCGCCGAGGAAATCGAGGCAATGGCCCCCGATACCGTATCTTCGAGACTATTGATAATCGACGTACGCAGAAGCACCCTGCCCGCTCTCCAGCAGGCTTATAATAAGGTCGTCGGTTACAACCGCCGCGACCTCAATAAGCTCTGCTATATCATACTAATCGGTGATGGCCCGATAAATCTTTTCCATTCAGGCAAATGCCTCGACGATTTTATCCCCTACCTCGCCGTACACCGCGTCGATTATTACCCTGCCGCTTTCTTCTACGACCCGTTCCTGCATTACGAGCCGGACGAAATCCCTCGCACCCCCGCCGACCTTGCGGCCCTGCTGCCTGTTAAGCTGCCGAAACGCCTGGCCCATTATTTCAAAGAGCAGGCAATTACTGTCGCCGATATCAGAAGGTATTTCAGAGCGACGGGCAAGCCGCAGGAAGTTAAGCACAACAGGCGCGAAAAACTGACGGACCTCTATAAAAAGAGGATGGATGAGCAGTTCTCGCTCGACCAGTGCAACCTCGAGGCCTTGTTTACCCACGACGGCATACAGTTAGCCACCGAACGGCTGCACCTGTATCCTTTATTCTTCGAGGACCGGGTCTTCGAGCTTGTCGAAGAAGCCGGTAATGCCGTTTAAATCCGATATATTGCTTTCCCGAGGCAAGAAAAAACCCTGCTTAAAACGCAGGGTTAAAGATGCTGCTGACAAGCTTAATGTTGTCGAACTGAATCAGAAGCGATATTCGAGGGATACTGAAATCGCCGGTGCTTCGGTGGTATATGCCGCTTCGGCGTTACCAAACGCATAGTTCCGCTTATTGTATTTCCTGTCTATCCAGCCCAGCACATTATGAGCATTGACACGGACTTTGCAGTTGTCACTGAATTTATAGCCCATCCCGAGGTTCAAATATATATTCTCCCTGTAAGGACTGTCAAATCCCGCCGTATAGCTGCCGGCCATGCCGGGTTGAGTTTCTATCCACTCGCAATAATCTTTTCGACCCGGAATACCCCAGTATATATTCAGGGAACCATCGAAGGACCATTTTTCGGTTATATCATAATGCCCCGTAAACTTTGTAACATGTTTATGCCAGCTTGAAAGCTCATCTCCGTAACCATAAGGTTCGCTTGTCAAAAACTGAGGCGTATCATACACATCAAGCTCCATACCATCCAGCTTTGAGTATCCATGCGATGCAGTGAATTTGGCTTTGCCGGTTTTATATATGGCCTCAACCTCCGCTCCGTAAATCCTTATTTCACCCAGAGGAGCCACGGAATAAATATCATCCGACCATGCTATAACCTCGTGAGATGTGTAAAATCCCGAAACGGCAAGCCACAGGTTCTTCGTATGCTGCCTCTCCCATCGCAATTCGTAATAATCCATAGTCTCGTAATCGCTTAGCTCATCCGAATCATCGTAAGCCAGTTTCATATTCTCGGCGGTGCTTGCCCGCGTAGAACGCTGCACCATAAATTTCAGAGTGTCTTTTTCCGTCGGCGTATAAACTAAAGCCGCTCGCGGAGAAAACATTTCCTTTTTGACAAAGCGATGCCAGTCAACCCGGCCGCCCAAAAAGATAGTCCACTTGGGGAAAATCTTCCACTGGTATTCGCCCAGAACCGATGCTGTATCCGTAGCCCATCGCGGCATGTTACGCTCGCCGTCATAAAGATCATAAGTATACGAATCCGCGCCCTTGTTAGGATAGCCGGGACTGGTAATTCCGAATATCTCATGAGAATATTCGCCGCCGACCGCAATTGAATGCTTATCGTTCGGCTGCCAGTTCAGAACCACCTTGGTATGGTATTCATCCTGCCTGTGGGCGGCAATACCTGATGCAAAACCTGATGTCATGTGTCTTTCAAAATCAAACATGTCATAGCTGAAAGAGTAATCAACGTCTACGGTCTTGCTGACTTCCAGTTTGTTACCTATAAAAAAGGTCAACTGCTGATAGCCTTCTCCCGGCCTCAAAACATCGGTGTCACCAAGATTAGCGACCGCCAAAGGATAATGACTGCCGCCGCGAGTGTAACGAGTCCAGAAATCAAAATTATCCTTTGAGTATTGACCGTAAAATTTCAGCTTGCACAGGTCGCGCCACGCGGCATTATAACCCTCGAACTGATTTATCGTCGAAGGCTTCGTTCCATTGTAACTCTGGCTGAGGTACGTATAGGACCTGCCGGCCGTGTACGGAGCATCTTTAGGGTCGGACCCAGGCTGTTTGGCAACTCCCGCGTAAAGAAGAACGCCGGAGTCATCCTTGAACCGCTTGCCCCATTTGGCCTCCCATGTGTAGAACTCATCGATTGCTCCCAGCCGTGTCCGAATCTCCGTGCCCTGGAAATTCCTGGGCGAATCGGTAATGATATTAACCACCATAAACAGCGCTCCCGGCCCGTACATGGCACTGCCGGGGCCGCGAACCACTTCTATCCGGTTTATATCTCCCAACATCGGCAAATCACGCTCACTCATTGCACCATAGTGCATCCTGTCGTTCATCACACGGCCGTTCACCAGCAGCAGATACTTGTCGTCTCGGTCGGACATCGTGCCTCTCAGACCTAAATGACGCATCTCCCATATATGCAAAGCTATCTGAAAATTGGGAACGTAAATATCAAGCACCTCATCCACGCTTCGGGCGCCGCTGTTTTCGATATCCTCTTTGGAGATAATCGTCATCGCCGCAGGCGTTATCTTCTGGCTGGTCTTGGTAAGAGTCGCAGTAGGTCGCACATAAACATCCATCAGCTTTTCGATATCCATTCCTATCAGACTATCATCCGACTGCTCATCTTCATCATCTGTCACCGCAGTCGCTCCCGGCGCCAGGCATAAAAAACAAAGCAACCCAAGGATAATCCAGGGCGTGATATGTTTGCGAAATATCCCGAATTCAGCCCGAATGTTTTCTGCTTCCTTCATCTTTCGCCTTTCTGAAAACCTTTCGCCGAACTCTATAAATTTACTTCCAGACAAGACCTTACTTTCAGATACAACGTCTCTAAAACCATGTAGCAGTATCGGCATTTGCCCTAAGGAAAAACACGACTGCCGGGTAATTCGCTGCTAAACGCGTTTATATGCAGCAATTATGCCGAATTAGCGCATCGCCGGTCCTATAAAAATCTGTTGTTACCTCGGACGAATTGCCCCCGAATGTCACTGGCTAATCAGGCTTCTGCTGCAACTTTGGCGAGGCGACTGAAAAAAGGATTTATCAGCCGTACAGTAAGCAAAACCAAAAACCATCAAGGCAGGAAAAATGCAGATATTAGGACCAGGGATCTTCTCGGTTTGCGTTAATGTGTGACTAGTGAATTGTACGTCAGACGAATATTATAAGTGCAATTACAACGATACCTGCCGCCAGGATTAGGCCCCCCAAAACAAGCTCGTGCCTTTTTATTTCCATGGTTTCTTCCTCACGTATAAAATATAACAACAATGAGCATATCGGCAAAAGATAGTTGTAACATAAAAAAGAGTTTGTACCTCTGCAAGCATCTTCACAAAATTTCCACCAAAAAATCCGCTTAGTCCTGTAAATCCTACCGGTAAAATCTGCACAATCAGCGTCAAATAAAAATTGTGTTATTCGTGCAATTCTTTGCTAATTAAATCCGTGCAATCCGTGTAATCCGTGGTTAAAATTAGTTGCTGGTCTTTAATGAAGAACTTTTAATCAGTGTGAATATGCGAGGTTTTCATTATGTTAAAAACACTTAAGATTATCGTTGTAATCGGGTTGGCTGTTTTATTGGCCTCCGGCTGCAAAGACCGGTCGCAAAAAGAAGAACCAGACAACGGTAAACAGCAGGAAACCCCAGTCAAGGAGCCAACAGTGCAAAATACACAGGTCCGGCTGACAACGAATTTCGGCGATATTGTCATCGAATTAGACTCCGATAAGGCGCCCATCTCGACCGCTAATTTCCTGGCATACGCAAACCAGGGCTTCTACGAAGGAACTATATTCCACCGCGTTATCGCCGGGTTCATGATTCAGGGCGGCGGATTCACTGCTGATATGCAGAAAAAGAAGACAAATCCGCCGATTAAGAACGAGGCGAGTAACGGCCTGAAGAATACGCGAGGGACCGTCGCAATGGCAAGGACCAACGACCCTGACAGCGCGACCAGCCAGTTCTTTATCAATCTTGTGGACAATAAGTATCTCGACTATAAAGCAGTAAGCTCCGGCTATGCCGTATTTGGCAAAGTTGTCGAAGGCATGGAAACCGTCGATAAAATCGGGGCCGTCAAGACCGGCGTTACCGCGGGTATGAAAGACGTCCCCACCCAGCCGGTCGTTATCGAATCTGCCAAACTCGTCGAATAACTCTCGCTCAATTTTATCGTAGCTTAAATACATCGTTCGAAGCTCCTGACTTGGAAAATTGCCCAGATTGCCCAAACGGTATAAGTTTGGGTTTGATTGGGTTTGTTTTGGGTTTGTTTTTGGCTTTCTACAAAATTGTAGATTTTTTTGTATGGTTTTGCTGTTAAAGGGGTTAAGATTATTTTTGGGCCTGAAAAAGGACCAAAAATTGGCTTCGTTTTGCATAAAAAGTTAGTGATTGGACAACCGGTATATTCCACTTTTGCAGACATGATAACCTTTTTGGACAGGATCACAGGATTAACAAGATTCATCGCCACAGAAAAGGAAATTGCAATAAAAGCCACAGAGGCCACCGAGAGTACAGAGAATTTAATATATAAAATTAGCCGATTCATTGGTTTTTATCTGTCATCTGTCATCAGCCTTCTGTCATCCGGTCTTTTGGGTTGCCTAAGTTTACATTTTATCAAACATAGCTGGTATTATACCATATTTTGAACAAAAGTCAAGGGAAAAGTGCGGTTTTTATGAAAAAAAGCAGTTTTCTCACCATGAAGGACATGAAGAACAAGAAGAATTAGCCACAAAAGGTTTTGACACAGATTTCAAAGATTAACACTGATTTTGCTTTGAAGCGGTTGTCTTTGACAACCTTTGTGTGCTTCGCGTTAAAGGACTCCTAAAGCTCCTTCGGCAAGCTCAGGACAGGAAGCTTTGTCGGCCTTCTTGCTCGCCCACAATCCCTTAGGGATAGGCTTCAAAGCTGCCATCTGTCGTCAGCCCTCTGTCATCCGTCCTCTGTCTTCCGCCCTTGTCTTCCGGCCCTACGAGTGTCACTTTCTGTCACTCATCCGCCGTAGGCGGGTCCGTTCAACAAAAAACGCGACCGATACGAGCCGCGCAACCGCAACCGAAATACGCATTTTTTTAATAAAAAATTATTGAAATCCTCCGGATTTTCCCTATACTCCACGTCACGGCGTATCCCGATTCATCGGGAGAAGCCGGACTTGTCACGTTACGCGGAGATATATTCATTGTTTCTTAACCGCGGATTACGCAGACTTTTATCAAGTCATCGCGGAATAGGGAGGCAAGAATGAGAACGTCTGTTATGCGGTTATCAACTCTGGCCCTCGTCGTATATTCATTAATTCAGGTATATGCACTAACTGAGGTCGCCTCTGGTATAGATGCTTGGTCCAGATACTCAACTGCTGGGCACCCGAAAGCTAAAGGAATAGACTTGGCCATTGAGTATCCTTCGGAGTGGCGTAAGGAAGAAGGAGACCGGCCTCACGTCGTGCAAAAGTTTATAGGAGACAGCAGTGATAGCATAGCAAAAATGTACTTGATCGTAATGACGGAACTTCCAGATGAATTCCACTCTTTCACAACCGAAGAAATCGCTGAAGAGTTTTTCTCCTCAGAGCAAGTTGTGGCTGAAATGCTACCTCAAACCGCCGAAATCCTAAAGTACACCCCTACTCAATATGATGGTCAACCGGGCGGTCTTACTATTTTCACGCTCGTTCAGGAACGTGCGGGAGTAGAGCTTAAATCATATATGGTACAGCACATGTTTGTATATCGGAAGATACTGATAACTATTCAGTGCGCTTTGTCAACGACTTCACATAACTCATCGCAGTTAGTAAGTTTCTCGCATCAATATCTTCCGAAATTCTATCAGATTGGGAACAGTATAGTCCTAACGGATAAGTGGTCAAATCCGATAATTTCTGAAGCACTTAGTGAAAAGCAGACGTCTGGTGAAACTTCTACTCAATACTTTGTGCTTTCCTTGATTCTCTCATTTATTTTGACATGGGGAATCGGCCTAGCTCCACCTCTTATCATCCGTTTCGTCATAATGAAACGTCCTTTAGCTAAATCACCGGCAATAGTTGTTGCAGTGGTTTTTTTGTTCCTAAACTTACTATTCTTCGTCGCTATTGGTAGCCAAAGTAAAACTCATGCGGCTTTGTTACTGGTAGCTTGGGCATCTTATGCAATTCTACGTACAGGCCATCAAAAGGAATCGACGATTGTCAAATCTGAAACTCAAGATTAAAGTATTTGGTGGAAATAGTATTTGGGTCGTACGAAAAGTAGTCTAGCCATAAGAACAACTATAGGCTGCATAAAATGAAAAAAGGTATTTACATCTACCAAAATAATAAACAAGAAGGCCCGTATTCTGAGGAGCATATTAGGGGGATGCTTGAAGCGGGCGATGTGTCTAATATAAGCCTGGCATGGAGAGACGGCATGTCAGATTGGCAACCTCTTAAGACAATATTATCTATGAATGAGCCTGCTCAAATACAAAATACTAAACCCGCAACCTCGGCCGAAAAAGATTATAATGAGCAGGAAATAAAAGAGGAAACGCAAGAAGAAGTCAAAGAACAGATTGAAGTGCATGGGCCAAGTGGAGTTGGTGGATGGCTGCTCTTTTTTTGTGTCGGTCTTACAATTCTAGGACCTCTTTTTTCTTTTGGGCAGATGGAAATTTCTTGGGAGCAAGCCAAGCCAGCTTTCGATTTTTATCCGTCTCTTAGAACCGCCATCTACTGGGAGAACCTTGGTTTCTCTGCCATTATTATTTATGGATTCATAGTAGGATGCATAATATGGGGAGGTTCACCAAAAGGTAAAGAAATTGCGAAAAAGTATTTGCTGATAAGGCTTTTCGGTTTTATCGGGGTAGAAATAATCGCAATGTTATTACTGATTGACCTTCCCGCGGAATCAATTGATGCTGCTATCGCAAGCTGTTTTGGTGCAGGGATTCGAGAATTTATAGTTTTCCTAATTTGGTGGTTTTATTTTAAGAAATCCAAGCGCGTTCGAAATACGTATGGATGATTTTCCAGTACAGTTCGCACTCTTCGGTTTAGCAGATATGATAATCGAGCCATTTTGTTATGGCGCTGCTGTTTTTATATTGAGTTACCGAATTTCACGAAAATTTACGTTAAAGCTACTCTATATTGTTATAGCTATTACCTTGTTTCTGTGGATAGATGATATCTGGCCGTCATTAGCTAGCCGCCATGCTCGAATCGGCGTGGCTTCCGCAAATCAAGAGTTTTCGCAATTGTTTTCTGAACAGCATTTATTGGGTCAGGCCCAGTATTATACGGGTGAGGAATCTGGTCTTTTCGAAATATTCAGAATTAATTTTTTGGAATTAGGTTTAGCGTGCCTTTGTGTTCCTTTGGCGTTCTTCTTAGGTCTAAAGATAACTAATCGGAGATGGAACGAGTCAAACGCTTTCTCTCATAAACCACCAAGAATTGTTGCGGATTTTAATATTCCTCCTCCATGTAAATAAGAGCGTAAGAGAATAAGCTGTGAAGTAGTATAAGCCAAACATGGGATATGTTTTTGCCGAAAGTGATGAAGCGGAAATAAAACTACGAAGGGCGGAGCGGGGAATTTGGCTTGCGTTTGACGTGAATTGGGGAGATAATCAAGTCATGGAAGGCTGCAATGAGGATAACAAGTAACTATGCGAGTATCAAAATGGCAAGAAAAACCACACCAGCACCCAAAACTCCAAGGCCGAGGTTGACGAAATCTAAAGCGGAAGCGGAAACCTTAATAAAAGAACAGATCTCTAAATTAAAGAACCTCTTGACGAATAGCACAAGAGTCGAACAGGCTCAAAAAGAACTTGACCAACTTACAGCATATAATAAAGATTTGCTCGCCACTATATTCGACAATGATTTTTTCGAGGCCGATTATCATAACGCCGAATTAGCAGGGCTTAGTGCTCGACATCGCGCGGTTAGAGTTTCTTGGCTTGGTGGAAGAGGCGAGCCAGAAGAAGTTGTGTCAAAAGAAAAAAGATTTCAGCAAGAAGTTCAAGGGCACATCGCTTCACTTGAAGGTATCGTTCAACGTTTGGAATTGATTCCAGAACCGACAGAAATATCTAACGCTCAAGAAAATAAACAAGCAAAACCAGAGTTTGGCTCTGACATATTCATTGTACACGGACGGGACAACAGTACAAAAGACACGGTTGCAAGGTTTATTGAAAAACTCGGACTCGACGCAGTTATACTTCACGAAAAGCCAAATGCCGGAAAAACTTTAATCGAGAAGTTTGAGAAATTCTCAAATGTTGGATTTGCTATCATTCTAATGACACCTGATGATGTGGGATCATTGGCATCGAACCCAAAAAATTTGAAGCCGAGATCAAGACAAAATGTTATTTTTGAACTTGGCTACTTTATTGGGAAAATTGGTAGAGAACGCGTGTGCGCGCTTTATGCAAAGGACGTCGAATTGCCATCCGATTATGAAGGTGTTGCATTTATTCCGATGGAAAGTGATTGGAGACTATCTGTAGCAAAAGAAATAAAGGCTGCGGGTATTGATATTGATATGAACAAAGCCATCGAATAACTCTTTGCGTTTTAGATCACGCGAAACCAAAATTCGCGATTTTTTCAAATTGAGTTGACAGGTCATAGGAATATGCTATAATTTCAATAGTTATGGCAAAGAATTGCACAATTCCGGCTTCGATAAACGGCATCTACGCCGTGACAAGTCGTTCTATCGGCACCAGCATCTTATTGCTTCTGGGCCTCCGGGCCCAATAAAAGAAGCGTACATACATATATTCCAATTCCTTCAAATTTTCGGCAAATGGTGGATTTTACGCCCATTTCGCGGTAAACTACGGAGTTTAAACGTGGAATTTGAATCACTGATTTAGGTGATTACGCTGATTACGCCGTACGCTATACGCTAAACGCTAATATGAGGAACCGACCATGAAAACTGACAGAATAATAATATTCGACACAACGCTCCGCGACGGCGAGCAGGCCGCCGGGACACGGCTGGGAGCAAGAGAAAAGCTCGAAATAGCACGCCAGCTCGCCCGGCTCAAAGTAGATATTATCGAGGCAGGGTTCCCGGCCTCGTCGCCGGAAGATTTCCGGGCGGTGCAGCTTATCAGCGAAAATATAAAGACGCTGACCGTCTGCGGCCTGACGCGGGCACGCAGTGAGGATATCGATATATGCGGCAAGGCCATAGCAAAGGCCAAACGCAGCCGAATCCATACGGGTATCGGAGTATCGGATATTCACATAATGGGCAAGTTCGCCGACACCAAGTACGGCAAAACGCTCGGCCAGAAGAAGGCCAATATCATTAAGATGGCGGTCAAGGCCGTGAAGCGCTCGCGTAAATATACGGACGACGTCGAGTTTTACGCCGAGGATTCCGGCAGGGCCAACCGCAAGTTCCTGTACGAGATACTCGAAGCGGTTGTTGACGCCGGTGCGACGACCCTGAACATACCCGATACGACCGGCTATTCGATACCGGAGCAGTACGGCCGATTGATAGCCGACATCCGGGCGAACGTACCGAACGTCGGCAAGGCTATAATCAGCGTGCACTGCCATGACGATTTGGGAATGGCGGTGGCAAATTCATTAGCAGGCGTCAAGAACGGCGCCCGCCAGGTCGAGGCAACCATCAACGGCATCGGCGAGCGTGCGGGCAACGCGGCGATGGAAGAGGTGGTGATGGCGATACGGACGCGGAAGGACTTCTTCGGGCTTGAGACGCGAATAAAGACCGAGGAGTTTTACCGCACCAGCAGGATGGTCGCCGATATGCTTGGTATGCCCGTGCCGGTCAATAAGGCGATAGTCGGCGACAACGCCTTCGCCCATTCCTCGGGTATCCATGTTGACGGAGTTTTGAAAAAGCGAGAGACGTATGAGATTATGCGGCCTGAAGAGGTCGGGTCGCCGAAGACCAGAGTAGTGCTGACGGCGCGGACGGGCAGGCATGGTCTGAGGCATCGACTCGAGGCGCTCGGGCACAGGCTGAATAAGAGTGAACTGGATAAGACTTATAAGAGGTTTCTCGACATAGCTGACAAGAAGAATGAGGTATACGACGAGGACCTTGCGGCGATAATCAGTGACGAGATTCACGCAGTCGAGAATGTTTTCGAGCTTAAGTACATGCACGTGGCATGCGGGACGGGTACTCTGCCGACAGCGAGCGTGAAAATGACAGTGAAAGGTGAAGAAAAACAGGCTGCGGCGTGTGGCGACGGGCCGGTGGATGCGGCATACGAGGCGATACGAGAAGCGACGGGAATGTCCCCGAAACTGGAAAATTATTCCATTAGGGCGGTGACCGGTGGAAAAGAAGCACTCGGTGAAGCGACGGTGAAGATTCGCGAAGCAGGTCAGGTGTTCATCGGTCGCGGACTTAGTACGGATATTATCGAGGCAAGCGCTAAGGCGTATGTCGATGCGCTGAACAGAATGACGGCGGCGAAGAAATAGCCACAGAGAAACAAGATTTATTTATAGCCACAGAGGACACAGAGGTCACAGAGAAAAAAGTAAAAAAGAGAAAAGGCAAAAATAGAAATAGAAACGCAGAACGTTGAACATCTAACGCAGAACAGAAAGTGAAAGACAGACGACAGAAGACAGAAAATGAATATAGAATGTAGAATGTAGAATTTAGAATATCGAAGTAACGACGAGTGACGCCCGCCTTCGTTAAAACTACGGCGGGTAAAAGTGACAAACGAAGAGGAAAAAAAGGATTATTGATTAAGGATGAAGGATTAGTTAGCTGGAAAAGCAGATAAGAACGTGAAAATGGGATGCAGAGGAGTATATTTCGCTTTGACTGAAGATGATGTCAAGAAACTCGCCGCTACTGACAGTGACTCGGTGGTGAAGGAAATCATCCAAGAAGATATCGAGCAGCGATGGGACAAAAACTGGCTGCAAGAAACAGATAAGGCGTGGGATGCGATGCACCGCTGTCTGACCGACGGAACTCTGGTTTGTAAAGGCAAGTCAGTTTTGGAAAAGTGCGTACTCGGCGGGAAACAACTTTATCAGGGAAGCGAATATATAATATCTTTCCTGACGCCGGTTAAAGTTAATGAAATATCTAAGGCTCTGAAGCCAATTGAACAAACATGGTTTCGGGAAAAATTTACTGGTCTAAAAAGGAAATTTCTGTGGTTTGACCTGACAGAATACGAAGGGCCTCTTGATGAAGATGATTTTGAATATACATGGTCGTACTTTAATGAAACCAGAGAGTTCTTCGAAAAAGCAAGCAGAGCAGGCCGAGCAGTAGTGTTCACTGTAGACCAGTGATATATAAAACGAACAGAAACTTGAGTCGCCGTGCCCGGCTTCGCTGCGCTTCGCCGGTGTAAGCCGGCGACTGCTAAACAAGATGGATTCCTGCTTTCGCAGGAATGACAAAGGGGTAAAGTGTAATGGGTAGGACGATAACGGAAAAGATATTGGGCAAGGCGAGTGGTAAGAGCGCCGTTAAGGCCGGTGAACTGATCGATGCGAGTATCGATGTGATAATGTGCCACGATGTGACGACTCCGCCTGCGATAACAATGCTCGAAGATAAGGGAATCGACGCGGTGTTCGACAAAGAGCGAATCGTGGTGACTCCGGACCACTTTCAGCCTGCCAAGGATATAAAGAGTGCAGAGCTTCATAAGCGCCTGGATAAGTGGGCGCGGAAGCATAATATCAAGTATTACTATAAAATCGGTCAGGCCGGTGTTTGCCATGCGCTTTTGCCGGAACAGGGGCATATTCGGCCTGGCGAGGTGATAGTCGGCGGCGATTCGCATACGTGCACGTACGGGGCGTTCGGTGCGTTCAGCACGGGTATCGGCTCGACCGACCTTGCGGCGGCGATTGCGACGGGCAGGCTGTGGTTCAAGGTGCCTGAGTCCATAAAATTCGTATTGAACGGTTCGCTCGGTAAGGGCGTATACAGCAAGGACGTGATACTGGCGGTTATCAAGCGAGTCGGTGTGGACGGTGCGCTTTATAAGGCGATGGAGTTTGTGGGGCCTGTGTTAGCTGGGATGTCGATGGAAGCGCGGATGACGATAACGAATATGGCGATAGAGGCCGGCGCGAAGAACGGTATAATGGACGTCGACGAAGTTACGAAAGAATATCTCGACGGACGGCTCAAGGGCAAGGTCGATTACGAGGTGTTCGAATCGGATGCTGACGCAGAATATATAGAAACAATAGAAATCGACTGCTCGAAGTTAGAGCCGATGGTGGCGATGCCGCATCTGCCGAGTAATGGCGAACCGATAAGCCGGTGCACAGGAAAAGAGATGGACCAGGCATATATCGGAAGCTGTACGAACGGGCGAATAGAAGATTTGAGGATTGCGGCGGAGATTTTGAAAGGCAAGAAAGTTGCTATACGGACGCTGATTGTTCCGGCGACGCCGATGATATGGAAGCAGTCGAAGGATGAAGGCTTGTTCGATGTGTTCTACGATGCAGGATGCGTTATAGCTGCGCCGACGTGTGGAGCGTGCTTAGGCGGGTTTATGGGAATATTAGCCGAAGGTGAGAAGTGCGTCAGTACGACCAATCGTAATTTTGTCGGGCGAATGGGACATCCGAAAAGTGAAGTGTATTTAGCTTCGCCAGCTACTGCGGCGGCGAGTGCTATTGAAGGAAAGCTCACAGATTGCAGAAAATATCTTTGAAACCGCAGATTAAAAGGATTAAAGACAAATCTATCCGCGGATTGACGCGGATTAAAAAAAGAAATGAGAATAGCCACGAAATGGCACAAAAAAGAAAAATCATTAACCACGAATCCCGGCGCGCCGGGACGAATAGACACGAATTTAAAAAAGTTTATAGGGAGAGCAGATTATGAATGAGCACAAGAGACCAAAACGTTTCGTTTCCATTCTTATAACGGTTGCGGCCGTTTGCAGCCTGGTTACCTCGCTGCTGATGGTGGCTAAGGGAAATTACGGCTCGTGGATGCTGACACTTCAGCTTTTTACGACGCTGCTGCTGGCAATCGCGGCCATAGTGAACTGGTACCAGTACTCGAAGCAATACGTCGAGTTCGAGGTCGAGCGAAGAATGCAGAAATCCGCTGATTAAGCAGAAACAGACAACTTGAGAATATATATAACCACGGATTACGCAGATTACACAGATTTTCAAAAAAACCTTTTTTAATGAGAGTAATATGGCTATTACTAAAGCCGGGCTTATTCATGGCGAATTGACAGGGAAAGTACTCGGCGCAGCCATGGAAGTTCATAGAATTCTCGGAACCGGCTTTCTGGAAAGTGTTTATGAAGAGTCATTGACAGTCGAATTTAGGCTAAGAGAAATACCATTTGTAAAACAGAAAACATTTAATGTTTCATATAAAGGTGAGCTAGTCAAACAGTTCACCTGTGACTTCGTTATAGATAATTTAGTTATAGTCGAACTAAAGGCTATTAAAGTGATAACTGAAATTGAGCAGGCACAGTTGTTGAATTATTTAAAAGCAAGCGGACTTGAAGTGGGACTTTTATTGAATTTTAGCGGAAAGTCACTTGAATATAAAAGAATGATAAACAGTAATCCGTGAAATCCGTGTAATCTGCGGTTAAATAAGAAAAGGAAAAAGATGAGTAAGGCACACGTATATAATAGAGATCATATCAATACGGATGAGATAATACCGGCGAGGTATCTCAATACGGATGACGAGCAGGAATTAGCTAATCACTGCATGGAAGACCTCGATGCAGAGTTCGTCAAGAAAGTCCAGTATGGTGACGTTATAGTTGCAGGTGAGGACTTCGGGTGCGGCTCATCGAGAGAGCATGCAGTGTGGGCGATTCGCGGGGCGAAGGCAGCGACGGTGATAGCGAAATCCTTTGCGCGGATATTCTACCGCAATGCAATCAATAACGGGATGTATATAATCGAAACGCCTGACGTGGATAAAATCAATGACGGCGATGAGATTGAAATAGATTTTGAAAACGGCTTGATTGCAAATAAAACGACAGGGGAAAAAATAAAGTTTGCCCCCCTGCCGGATTTTGCACGGGAGATAATCAATGATGGCGGACTGCTGGAACACATAAAAAAGACAACCGCGGATTAAAAGGATTAAAGACAATTTGGAACCGCGGATTGACGCAGATTTGCGCGGATTAAAAAAAGAGAGAGACACAAAGTGAAATTAAGGGTGTACATAGAGCGATTTTTGAACTGGTTGTGGGTAGCGCTGATTTTGTTTGTTGTAGTCGGGTTTTTGACGGGCCTGAGGGTGGCGCTAACAACGAGGCCTGAACGGCTGGGGAATTTCGAGTCGGATACCACCCGTATGGAAAGAGAAACCGACCCCAATAAATTTACGTTCTGGGTTGCCGGTGATATCAAGGGCGGCACGGCTACGTTCGAGGCGATGCTCGATGCGGTTAGTGGGGAACGGCCTGCGTTTTTGATAATCATGGGTGATTTTGTCAATCTGCCGACCGTGATGAATCACAAATTTTTCGCACTGGAGATGGGGGAATACTGCGAGCAGATGCAGGTTTTCGTGCTGCCGGGCAATCATGATATTTCACCGAAGGAGTTCAGCATAGAAGATTTCAGGAAAACTTACGGGGCCGACCAGTACTACTTCACAATCGGGCACAACCTGTTCATATTTCTTAATGACCTTATAGGAGGATACAACGATGATGACGAATACCTTGCCTATCTGGAAAAAGTATTGTCAGACTATGAGGGCACAGGCTATAAAAGTTTTGTTTTTACGCATATACCGCCAGCCGGAGTCGTGCCGAATATCATTTGCAATGCGCCACCCAACAACGAGAAGTTCCTGGATTTAATCGGCAAATATAAGGTCGACTACGTATTCAGCGGCGACCACCACGGCTACGCGAAAAAGACTGTCGGCGGGACAACGTTTATCGTCAGCGGCGGCGGTGGCGCGAGGCTTCGAGGTGTAAAGGGCAGGTTCTTTCATATAATTCGAATTGACGTCGAAGGCGACGATGTTACGGAGACGGTCATAGCCGGTAAGAAAAAACTGGAAACGGCAGAATTACTTGAATATAACATTGCCGTTCATATCTGGCCGTTTCTTATGGAGTATCCTCTGGGAGCGATTCTGATATTAACGGTTATCAGTGGTTTTGCTGTTCACAAAGTATTTAAGGTATATAAGAGTCGTGCAGCGGCGAGGCCAAGATGAAGAAACCTTCAGCTCAAATCTTTCCGCCGTGGACTCTACTTTTTTTATTTCTGGTTGTACTGGGTCTTGCATTTCAGGGCAGTCGGGGTATCTGGCAGCCGGATGAGGGGTATTACAGCGGCGTTGCGGAAACGATGCTCGAGAAAAAGAGTTTTGTGATTCCGTATCTTGGCGAGGATGAGATTTTTTTGGATAAGCCCCCTTTAGTTTATTGGGCGATAATAGCGGGGGTGAAATTATTCGGTCACAACGAATTTGCGGTTCGATTTTTTAACGGGGTCAGCTTTGCTCTTACCGCTTTGGCCGCCGGCCTGCTTGGCTTTTTATTATTCGGTGACAAAAGGCTCGGCTTTCTAACGAGTGTTATGTACGCCACGATGGTTGTACCGTTCTTTGCGGCAAATTTTGTTACGCCGGACACGTTTTTGACGTTATGGACAACAGTTGCGGCAGTTTGTTTTTGGAAAAGCATCTATTCGAACGGCCCCGGCAGAAATATATGGAAGCTTGGCGTATGTATATCAGTTGGTCTCGGATTTTTGACTAAAGGACCTGCGGTACTAATACCATGCGGGGGGATGTTCGTATTTCTTCTGATAACAAAAAGAGCACGACGGTATTTTCTCAATTGGTACACAGTGGTATGCTTTGCTGTTTTTTGTGCAGTTGGTTTGAGCTGGTATATCTTGATATCAATGAACGTGCCCGGCGCTTTGGCTTATATTTTCCACAGCCATGTATGGGGCAGATTATTCAGCGGTAAGTTCGAGCGTAATCCCGGCCTTGTATGGTCAGTCATGTACCTTGCGGTATTAAGCCTGGGGTCACTTCCGTGGACTGCTGTTTGGCTCGAGAAGGATAGAATCAGGAACTCGGTATTCAGGAAATCGTGGTGGTACAACCTCAATAGCAGGCCGGAAACACTGTTTCTCGTAACCTTGTTCTTTGTGCCCCTGATAATACTTTGTCTTGCAAGCAGCAAGCTTGGTTTATATGCGCTGCCTCTGTTTGCGCCTTTGTCGATTGCGACGGCGCGACAGTGGCAGAGAAAACTCGATTCAGCTGACGTCAGAAAGTGGAGACATTCTAAGCTATTTATCAGAGGCGCTGTGTTGACGGCTGTATGGTCTATGATGTTGATTTTTTCAAAGCTTGGGCTGGCTTACTATCCGAGCAGGGATGATATGCGAGAGCTGGCGAGAGAATTGAAGGAGCATGTCGGGACGGGGAATTACGAGGTCTGCACAATCAGCCATCGTGCGGACGGGCTTTTATTTTACGGGATAAGGGTGGTGGAGCATTTGACATATGAATACGACCCTTACCCGACATTCACCCCGACGGAATATTTCATGGATGAATTGAGAGAGATGATGGAGGAAAAAGATAAGGGTTTCTTTCTTGTGCCCGACGACTATAAGACCCAAGGTTTGTCAAAACTACTTTCAGACGTAGGGGTCCGTTCCAGTGCGATTAAGCTGTCGCACGGCAGGAGGCTAATGGCTTTGAGGTGGGGAAATGGCTTGATTAAGGACAATACAAGTGGTAAAGAAATATCGGAAAAAACTGAATGACAAACCCCAAATAACGATTTACGAATTACGAAGGTAAAGAAAGGAAGAAGGTTAGATGGGTAAGAGTTACAGATTAGCGGTGATACCGGGTGATGGGACGGGGCCTGAGGTGACGGCTGAGGCGGTAAAGGTATTAAAGGCGGCGGCGGGCAAGTTCGGATTCAAGGTCGAATTGACAGAATTCGATTTTGGCGGAGAACGCTATAAAAGAACGGGCGAGACGCTGCCGGACAGCACAGTGGAAGAGCTGCGCAAATTCGATTCGATACTTTTAGGCGCCATTGGGCATCCAGACGTCAAACCGGGAATCTTAGAAAAAGGGATTCTGCTCAAAGCAAGGTTCGAGTTGGACCAATATATAAATCTTCGGCCTGTCAAACTGTATCCGGGAGTACCGTGTCCGCTGAAGGACAAGGGGCCAAAAGAAATAGATTATGTAGTCGTGCGGGAGAATACGGGCGACCTTTATACGGGAACGGGCGGAATTTCGATGAAGGGTACACCGCATGAAGTGGCGGTACAATCGGCAGTTTATACGCGGTTTCAGGTTGACCGATGTCTGAAGTATGCGTTCGAGTACGCAAAGAAATACGGCAAGAAGGCACGCGGCGTCGGCAAAGAAAACACGCTTGCGCTTTGCGGCAAAACGAACGTGCTGACGTACGTTTATGATTTGTGGGAGCGGGCGTTTCATGAGATGGGACAGAAGGAGTACCCGGACATTCGACGGGATTATTATCACGTTGATGCGACCTGTATGTGGATGATAAAGAACCCGGAATGGTTCGATGTGATTGTAACAGGTAATATGTTCGGTGATATTATTACGGACCTCGGTGCGATTACTCAAGGAGGGATGGGGATTGCAGCGGGCGGTAATATCAACCCGCAAGGTGTCAGCATGTTCGAGCCGATTGGCGGAAGCGCACCAAAATATACAGGCAAGGGAGTAATAAATCCCCTCGCGGCAATATGCGCGATGCAAATGATGCTTCAAACATTAGGCGAGGAAAAAGCGGCTATGAAAGTCGAGGAGGCGGTGAAATTCGTCACGGCCAACAAGCTGACGAGTATGCAGGCGGGCAATATGGGATATTCGACAAGTGAGGTTGGCGACCTCGTAGCCGAAAAAACGGTTGAATAATAAGCGAATTCTGAATTAGCTATTATGCCGGCGAATTTGACACCAGAATATTTCAAGGCGGAACAGTGGTTTCGCAGTGCGACGACGAACGATGAGAAAATCCTCGCGCTCGAGCAGATGCTCGCGGTGATACCGAAACACAAGGGTACGGACCACATGCGGGCGGACCTGCGACGCAAGCTAAGCAAACTCAAAGAAGTCGGAACTCAAAAAAGCGTAACGGCAAAGCACGTCGATGTGTTTCACGTCAGACGAAGCGGGTCCGGACAGATTGTGCTGCTTGGGACGCCCAACAGCGGCAAGAGCACAATCGTAGCGGCGCTGACTAATGCTAAAGTGAACGTTGCGGATTTTCCGTTCGCGACCGGAGCGCCGGTGCCGGGGATGATGCAATACGAAGATATACAGATTCAGCTTGTTGATATGCCGCCTATTACGGCTGAGCACAGCGCTCCGGGACAGGTGGGGACGTATCGCAACTGCGATTTGATTGCGATGGCAATCGATTTGTCACAAGATATTGAAGAACAGATACCGGTGCTGCTGGATTTTCTTGAATCGCGAAGGCTGTTGATAGATGAGCAGACGCCGGCACTGGATGATTCGGGAAACATGCTGGGGCGAAAGGCATTCTGCATTTGCACCAAGGGTGATATTGCCGATGAAAGTGCGTTTGAAAAGGTACAGAAGCTTTGTAAAGGAAGATTTAACTGCATAAAGGTATCAGCGGAAAACTCAGAAGATATAAAACGCATGGCGGATACGTTGTTCAGTGAACTTGGAATTATACGGGTATATTCGAAACCGCCGGGTGAAAAGGTGGATATGAAGGAGCCTTTTACGCTGCCAGCTGGTTCGACGGTGATGGATTTGGCGCAGGCGATACATCGTGATTTGGTAGAAAAATTCAGGTATGCGAGGATATGGGGTACAGGAGTTTATGACGGGCAGAAATGCCAGCGGAATCATGTGCTTAACGATAAAGATGTTATCGAGCTTCATTTTAGTTAGTAGATAGTGAATGATGTGTGATGGTTTTCAGGCGGATTGAAGAGGCGAGCGGTTACTGCGGCAAATGTCTGAAACAATCGCCTGTGCGGCGAGTGAGGGTCAGACATGTCCCGCATTTAATATTGACGCTTTTGACCGGACTGTGGGTGATAGTGTGGGTAATAGACGCAAGGAAGGTCAAAAAAACGAGCAGATGGCGATGCTTGAAGTGCGGGGCGGAAGTTTATAAGATTATGGCAGCTATTGATATTTGACTGCAGGAAATTATGAAGGAGAATTACTATGAACAGGGCCGGTGTTATTTTAGCATGTGTTTCGGTAATTGTAATGTCGGCGTGCGGATTCGCAGCAGTTCAAATGAATGATGAACGCCTTGCCAGATGCAACGTGACGATAGACGCAACTCAGCGGGAAACACCCATATCGAAATATATTTACGGTCAATTCATCGAACATTTAGGCAGGTGCGTCTATGGCGGTATCTGGGCGGAGATGCTCGAAGACCGAAAGTTCTACTTTACAATCAAACCCAAATATAATCCGTATCGTTCAACCGGCCAGGTCCCGAAGGACAGTCCATACGCGGTTGTCGGCGCGTCGCCGTGGCAGATAATCGGTGAGGCTGAGACGGTGACGATGGTCAAAGAAAATTCCTTTGTCGGCAAACATACGCCGTTAATTGCAAGCGGCGGCGGGATACGACAATTAGACCTCGGGCTCATCAAGGATAAGAAATACATCGGATACATATATATCAAGGCCAAAGAGGGAAAAGCTAATGTAACGGTTTCGCTTGTCTGGGGGAATGAAGACGAAGAGGGGGACAGTGTTCAATTGAGCACCGGTGACAAGGAATACAGCAAGTATCCATTCGTTTTTATCGCTGGCGCAGATACTAATGAGGGCAAGCTGGAAATCAGGGTGACTGACGGGGCATGTTTTGTCGGGACGGTATCTTTGATGCCGGCAGATAATGTCGAGGGGATGCGGGCCGATACACTGGGGCTGCTCAAAGAGCTGAACGCGACGATGTATCGCTGGCCTGGCGGGAACTTCGTCAGCGGATATGACTGGCGTGACGGAATCGGCGAGCGAGACCGTCGGCCGCCCCGAAAGAATCCGGCGTGGACGGGAGTTGAGCATAACGACTTCGGGATTCATGAATTCATCAGGTTCTGCAGAATTCTGGGGGCCGAGCCTCTGGTGACAGTCAATACCGGATTCGGGGACGCTTACTCGGCGGCGGCACAGGTGGAGTACGCCAACGGTTCGGCTGATACGCTGATGGGGGCGCTGCGGGCGAAGAACGGCGATGAGAAACCTTTCAATGTAAAGTACTGGTGCGTCGGCAATGAGATGTGGGGTGAATGGCAGCTCGGGTATATGAAATTAGAGCATTACGTGCTCAAGCACAACTGGATCGAGGAAAAGATGCGCGAGGCGGACCCGGATATTATCGCTATCGCGTCGGGAAATTCTGGGTCGTGGAGCGAAGGGCTGCTGAGAAACTGCGCCGACCATATCGATATGATCGCAGAACATTTTTACTGCAAGGAAAATGAAAGGCTGGCTGCGCATACAGTGCAAATCGCCAGTGAAATCAGGAATAAGGTTAGATTCCAGCAGGGGCTGAATAATAAACTGGCCAGCCTGAAAGACAAGGGCATCAAAATCGCAATGACGGAATGGAATTACTGGTACGGACCTCACCTCTATGGTGAGCTTGGTACGCGGTATTTCTTTAAGGACGCGCTGGGGATAGCAAGGGGTCTGCATGAATACTATCGAAATACGGACATGATTTTTCTCGCTACTTACGCCCAGACGGTAAACGTCATCGGGGCAATCAAGACGACCAAAACAACGGCACAGTTCGCGACGACGGGATTGGTGTTGAAACTTTACCGCAATGAGTTCGGGACGATACCGGTGGGCGTCAGCGGTGAGACAAAAGGACTCGATATTTCAGCGGCGCTTACGGAAGATGAAAAGGCACTGACGGTTGCGGTTGTAAATTATACTCAGGAGGATATGGAACTATTTATGGATTTAGAAGGTGCTGAGCTGAGCGGAAGTGGTACGCTGTCTGTAATTTGCAATTCGGACCCGCTTGCCTATAACGAGCCGGGTAAAGAGCCCAACTTGACGATTGTAACGGAAGTATTGATGAGTGTTCCGGAAGTGCTGAAAGTGCCGGCATTGAGCATTAATATTTACAGACTTGAAACTAAAAATCAGGGAAAGATTTGATTATGGAATGTAAGAAACAACAGAACCTGAAAAATTGTAATTGTACATATCCGGGTTGCAGCAAAAAAGGGATTTGCTGTGAGTGTCTGCAATATCATCTCGCGAGCAGGGAGTTGCCGGGATGTTGTTTTCCTGATGACGTAGAGAAAACGTTCGACCGCAGCTTCAGAGCGTTTGCCAAGGCGTGGAACCTGTAATCAGGGTATAGAACATAGGGATCAGGTTGTAATTGAATTTCGAATATCGAATTTCGAATATCGAATTTAGAAGTAAAGACCCAGCCATGCTGTGGCAAGTAAGATTCAGAGTATCCGCTTTCGCTACACCACGACAAGCAGGATACAGAGTTCAGTGAAAGACAAGAAGAAAGCCCTGCGAGAAATCGCAGGGCTTATGTTCGAGGTAAACAAACCACTTAAAACTATCGGCTGAACCACTTCCATGAAACAAGGCGAATAGTATCGGTACCGTAATAGCGACGGCCGGTCTTTAACCTGCTTTTAACAGTGACTTTATTAGGCCCATTTGAAAATTTTTCCATACAGTCGGCCAAGTTGAAGACAGCTAAAACGCAAGTTCGAGATTTTCCATGCCAGTTTTTCTGATATACAATTTGCCGTTTTGATTTAACCCGGCAGGGTTCGAAGAACAATGGCTCATTGGGGTCGATATCATCCGGCTCAATATCTTCCGGCATAGTAAGCAGCGCAATTATTGTTTTGTGATAACTATGGACGTTAAGTGAACGCGGGATACAGAAGAGTTTGACTTCTATGGCGGGAAGCCGATTTTCGTAGGCACCCATATCGACGGCAGAATCAGCGATACGCGGCTTGTTGTCCAAATCGGTATCAGACAACATCAAAGGGACAGAACCGCCAGAGTCTATGCAGGGCGAAGCGGGCTTGAGATGATAATCACCGTCAATCCAGAAATCATCCCAATAGTCGTCCGGTGTACCGTTGGTATCCCAGTAACCTGCGTCAATAAAGCAGGGGTCGGCATTTATATTGCCGATTCCGGGCCAGGGTGGACTGTTAGGTTCGTTCATCTGTATATAACTGTAACTCACCGTCACGTGGCCCGGGTCAATTATCTGGTCTTCGGAATCTTCTCCGTACTTATTATCATAGATAATCGAGTTGGCGATGTTTATACTACGAGAGGAACAATGTATCCCAAAGCCGCTATTTCCCACAATTAAGCAATTGATAACGTCCATGTAGCTGCGATCACAGTAGATGCCACCGGCTTGATTGTATGGATATTTCGTTTTAAGTAAATGGCTGTTACCAGTTATTATCGAGTTGTCGAGTGTCGAGTAGCACCCAATAAAACAAATTCCCGCACCGATAACAGCAGAGTTGCCGCTGATGACACACTTTGTGATAATCGGCTGAGAACCAATATAGAAATACATACCACCGCCATAGGTGTATTTACCACTTTCTATAAAGGCTGAATTTTCTTTTATTACGCTTTCGGCAATTATACATTTGTTGCCATGATAAGACTGAGATTTGTAGTATATGCCACCGCCCTCGGCGCGTTGGAGTGCCTGACAAATATTACCGCTGATAACCGAATTCAGAATTGTCAGATTACCCGGTTCATAGCACAATATTGCCCCACCTTTGGACTCAGAGTTGCTTTTAGCGATGTTATTTATAATACGGCTGTCAATAACCATCAGGCTGTTTCCGTAGCTGCAGCAGATTCCGCCGCCACCTGTCCATCGAGTATTTTCAACGGCTGTATTATCACTTATGATACATTTATCAACATATAATTGTCCTTCCTCACAATATATCCCGCCGCCCATAAGAGCCGAGTTATTGGTGATTTTACAATTGATGATTATTAAGTTTGAATTACGAGAAGATATCGCGCCACCCTGTCCCCATGAAAAGTTGTTTTTGAGGACACAATTTATAATCTTAGGTCTGTAATCACAACACTCACTAAGAATGACACTGCCTTCATCAAACGGTGCGTTCGGGTCGCTGCTATTACCGTACCCACAAAGAACAGCGCCGCCTCGGTATTCATAGCCATTTATAATAGTAATGCCAGCTATAGTTGCATCCGAGCTTACTCGAAAGGCCCCGCGATGCTCCTGGGCCGAACCGTTGCAGTCAATAATGCAGTTCTCGGGGCCGTTCTCACTGCGAACAGTAATTTTCCGGTCTATACGTATGTACCCAAGTCCTTGAAGTTTATAGGTGCCGTCAGCGAGGACAACTTCATAACCATCTCCTGCCGCATTGACGGCGTCACGAATTGTCGGATAGTCGCCCGTGCCGTTGGGGTCAACGTAAATCGTCCAACCTGAGGCACCGGCTGTTAAAATCATGACAGCCCAGACAACAATAAGTTTTTGAAAATTAGTGTTTTTCATAATCCCGCCCTTTCAAAAATACGATGGAATAGATTAAAACAAGCGCAGAGGAGGCCCCTTGCGAGCAGATTTAATACAAAAACCCGTTGTTCTTCCGTGTCCGGATACATTTTGGCAGTTTCCCCAGACCGCAAAACCGTCGGACAACAATAACTAAAAAAAATTATCTGAACGGGAAGGCGGAAATGATATGAATGAAGGCAATTAAAAAAAATGAAAATAAATTATGAATATGTATTATAGCCTTCCCACAACAATCTCATTTTACCTGTAAAAGGACAGGAATTGCAAGGAATTTTTCGAAAAAATTGTGGGAACCTCTAAAAATCCATTTTTACTGCAAGCCGCTGCAATTTCCACCTGCTGCGTTGTCGGGCGCAAAATCGTCCTCAAAATAGCTTTGGCTATATCTGCGGCGATTTTGTCCCTGCCGCCTTGCATGTGAAAATTTCGCGGGCTTTCGCTACAAAAGCAATTTTTAGAGGGTCCCTTGTTTTTTGTCACTTAGTCGTGTATAGAAAAGCTGCAATTCGGCCTTTTATTCGTACAAATCAGGGTTTTTTGGCTTCGAGCCAGGAGTGGCGGCGAGTGGCGCGGAGGCCTGAGACTACGGTGATAATAGCGGTGAGGATATAAGTTAAAGTAGTAAAGTACCAGCCCCAGGTGGCGTCGTGGACGTGGGCCATTTTGACCATTACCGTACCAATGGCAAAGCTCTGGAGGCACATCTTGACTTTGCCGGACATAGTGGCGGCGAAATTTACACCGCGGGCTTCGGCGATGTGACGCAGGATGGTTACGTACACCTCACGGAGGATAATAACTGCGGCGAAACCCCACTGAATAAAGGCAAGCATCGTACGGCTGAGGTTGAACAGGGTCGGCTGACCGACGAGTGCAAAACATATAAAAGCACCGCAGACGAGGACCTTGTCGGCGAGCGGGTCGACCATTCGGCCGAATTTGCTGGTGACGCCGAGCTTGCGGGCGATGGCGCCGTCGACCAGGTCGGTCAGGCCTGCGATTACGAAGAGGACAAAGGCAATGTCGAGGAACCACCACTGTTCGGCAGGGGCGATTTTCGGGAACCACAGTATCATTATCAGCACGATGACGGTCAGGACGAACCGGCCGCAGGTCAGTACATTCGGCAACTGATTGAGTATTCGCTTTGGCATTACAGACAAGTTTAATTAGCCGGCGATATTTTGCCAAGATTAAATTTGCTCTACGAGCAGGTCGTAATCTTTTGTACCTGTGACCTTTGTTTCTATGAACTGTCCCGGGCGGACGTAGCAGCGGTTCAGGATGCAGACGCTGTCGATTTCGGGGGCCTGGCCGTAGAAGCGGGCATTGGCAGTGCCGTCGGGCTGGAATGAATCGACCAGGCAGGTGAGCTTCGTGCCTATTCGCTGTTTGTTCCTCTCGAAGACGATTTGCTGCTGGGCGAGCATCAACTCATGTACCCGCTGGTCTTTTACATCATCAGGGACCTGATTAGGCATCTGTGCGGCGGGGGTTCCGGACTCGGCGTAGTATTTGAAGCAGCCAAGCGCGTCAAATTTTACATCACGGACGAAATCGAGCAGTTCGGTGAACTGTAAGTCGGTCTCGCCGGGAAAACCGACGATGAGGGTAGTGCGCAGGGCAACATCAGCAAGTCGCTCGCGGAGTTTATCTATAATCTGGCATATTTTCTTCCTGGTGTCGGGGCGGTGCATATCTTTGAGGATATGGTCATTAATGTGCTGGATGGGAATGTCAAAGTAATGGACGACTTTATCGGCGGCTACGACCGTGTCGATGAGCTGGCTGGTGATTCCGGTCGGATAGAGGTACATCAGGCGAATCCAGGACAGGTGCGGCAGAGACTGAAGGTTGGTGAGTAACCGGGCAAGGCCGTGTTTGATTTTGAGGTCACGGCCGTATGATGTTATGTCCTGGGCAATGATATTAAGCTCAATAGCGCCGGAATCGACGAGCTCGCGGGCTTCGTCGAGGACTTGTTGAAGCGGCTTTGAACGGAATCGGCCTCGGATAGAAGGGATTGTGCAGAAAGAACAGCCATGGTCACAGCCTTCGCTGATGCGCAGATATGCCCAGTGTGCAGGGCCGGTCCGCAATCTTACCCTGTCATTGGGAAGGTACGCATCTGTATGGCCGAGGTAGGTGTTCGGCTTGTCTGATTCAAGAGTCCGGCTGATAACGATTGCTATTTCGTCACGACGACCGAGGCCGACGAGGGCGTCTATGTCAGGATATTCCGCGAGCAGCTCGGCGCCCATTCGCTGAACAAGGCAGCCGGCAACTATGACTTTTCTGACGGGTCCGGTCTTTTTCCAGCTTAAGGCCTGGGTGATAGCTTCGAAGGCCTCGAGCCTGGCCGGCTCGATAAAACCACAGGTATTTATAACGATAACGTCGGCATCGGCGGGTTCGGAGACGATTACATATCCGGATTGCGCGATTTCGGCGAGCATGCGCTCTGTGTCGACAACGTTCTTGGGGCAGCCGAGGCTGATAAACCCAACGGTGATTGGACTGCTTTTGGAGCGTTTCATACAGCTAAGGTATCAAAGATTCACGTCAAAATCATCCCTTTTCGGCTTATTGTGTTGAATTTTAAGCAAGGAAACTGTTCTTGGCTTATGCTGTATTTGAATGTATAATGACCATATAGCGACAGTTAATGCAATCAAGACAATTTTCGGAGGTAAAAAGATGGCGGAGTTTAATTCTGACAACTTAAACTTGAACATGGACAAACCCCAAAAGGACACAAGTTCAATCCCATTCAATGACAGTGACGGGCCTGAGACGCAAATATCACATTCACCTCTGAATCTGGGCGGTGGCGGGGGTTCAGCACCTGCACCACCGGCTAAACCGGCACCGAAACCAGCAGCGGCACAATCTCCGGCAACGGCAACACCGAATCCAGCAACCGGTCAGCAAGCAGCAGCACCCTTAACAGGCAGGATTACCGGAGTCAAAATATTCTTTACAAAGCTCCACGCAGGAGCTTTGGACTTTTTGAGTGAGCAAATAACAGAGTGGCTTAAAAACAATCCGAATATAGCCATAAAACGCACAAATGCGACTATCGGCGAGGTGGCTGCAAAGAAAACCGAGCCAAATCTTATCGTAACGGTCTGGTATTAACTCAAACTGAACATTTTGTTGCAAAACGTTCAGTTTTCGCGTCGCTCGTGTCTTGTCGCTCGTCATATTAAAGCCGGTCGCGACGGATCTTTATAAGACTTTATTTCAAACAAGAGCAGTTTTGAAAGGCCCTGTCGATGGCAAGACACACCAGGTTAAAGGTACTTTCGGCTATGAAGGAGACGGGGGTAGTGCCTCTCTTTTACAACGGTGATTTCGAGGTAGCTAAAAATATCCTCTGCGCCTGTGCGGATGGCGGAGCGAAAGTCGTGGAGTTTACCAACCGCGTCGACCGGGCAATCAATGTTTTCACGAAGCTTGCTGAGTTCCGCGACAAGGAAAGGCCCGATTTGATTCTCGGCGCCGGGTCAATCTGCGATGCACCGACGGGGGCGATGTACATAGCAGCGGGCGCAGATTTTATTGTCGGGCCGTTGCTGGATGAAGAAACGGCGATATTATGCAACAGCCGCAAGATTCCCTACATCCCCGGTTGTGGTTCTCTGACTGAGATTAACAAGGCACATAAACTTGGAGTCGAAATATGCAAAATCTTCCCCGGAGCTGAGGTGGGTGGGCCCGGCTTTGTCAGGACAATCAGAGGGCCCTGCCCGTGGACGGAGATAATGCCGACCGGAGGTGTATCACCGACAAAAGCAAGTCTTAGCGAATGGTTCGGCGCCGGGGTGGTGTGCGTAGGAATGGGCTCAAAGCTTGTTACTAAAGAACTGGTAGCGGCGAAGGATTATGCTGGAATTACAAAAAAGGTCAAAGAAACTATTGAAATTATAAAGTCTATCCGGGCGTCACAGCGAGGGTAGACAGATAAAGCGGCCATGGGCCGACTTTTTGCTTGAAGAAACAACCATTCCGAATAAAATCAAGAGTATGAATTGCCCGGTCGGCGCCAGGGCAATTTGTTTTTAGGGCGATTAGCTCAGCCGGTAGAGCAGCTGACTCTTAATCAGCGGGTCACAGGTTCGATTCCTGTATCGCCCAGTGAAATTTGTACTAGTGCCAGTCAATGACATCGGCTCTTTTTGTATGCCTCACTGTGATTTTTGACAGGACTTAGAATCTTCATTTTGCTGCGTTTTCTGACTTAATACATTTGCCTTGACCATGCCAAGTAAATACAAGCTAAGTGTAGCAATCTCCCTCGTAAAGCCCCTCTTCCAGTTCAGTGACATATTCCCGAATCCGCTGGATTTCTGCCTGTTCCATACTCCAAGAGCGTATCAAAATCCCATATTCCAGACAACCTTTTGCTTGCTTTTTCCTTGATATTTCAAAACTGGCATTGTAGAATCATAATTGCCGTTTATCACAAACAGGAGAAGGAAGACGTGGATAGTTATATCCCTATTTCAGACTTGGCACAAGTTATTCATTTCACGTCTAATCAAACAACACCAGCATTTTTCGAAAGGATTGGAAAGTGAAAATTAAATCAATTGTCGTTATATCGTTAATTATTCTCAACAGCAGCGTTTGCGGAACGGCAGAAACAAATTGTACATATTATGATGTTCTGTTCCTAACAGATACCACAACCAGCATGGACTCTTACCTTGCCAACTTTAAGGCCGTTTGTAGCGACATTCTTACGGACATCGAAACCAGTTTGCCCGATATTGACATCATGTACGGCGTTGCTGACTACAAGGACCACACTAACGGAGGCTTCTACAATCTCTATGGTGTTAAATTGATTCAACCGTTCACTGACAAGACCACTGCCGTCCAGGCTGCGATTAACGGGCTTTTCTTATCCGGCGGCGGTATCGACTGGCCTGAAAACCAGTTGAAAGGTATGGTCAGTATAGCTGAAAACTGGCTAACAACTTATGGCGCGCTTGGTTTTAGTGGTCGTGCTGATGCCCTAAAGATTATTATCTGGGCCGGTGACGCCCCCGGACACGTTTTAGGTGATCCTCCGTTGGGTTATCATCCCTCGCTCGATACGGTCATCGAGGAGCTGACTGCTCGTGGTATAATGGTTTTTGCCCTAAACACATGCGGTTGCAACTCGGGCATAAATTTACCTTACGACGAGCCCCCACGCCAGCAGGCAAGTGAAATCACGTTGGCAACGAACGGAACACTTTACTGTAATGTAGGCTCAGGTGGGCTGAGCATTAAAGATGCCATAGTTGATGCAATAACAGGCTTTTGTCATTTGAGCCTTAGCAAGGTTGATGACATCACCGGCTGTATCGGCCCAGGCGACGAGATAAACTACACGATTTCTTACAATTATCACGGTGACCCAACCTGCTGCACAGAGGATATCAACGATGTGAATATTATTGACGAACTGCCGACGGAGCTTGAGTTTTGGCAAGCTTCGGATGACGGGAGTTATGATTCCGAGTTTCATACAGTCACCTGGAGTCTCGGAAGTCTCTTGGGGGGTGAATCAGGTTCTGTCACGGTGACATCGCATGTGGAAAATCCTCAACCGGGCAGCACAATCACAAACAGTTGTGAGATAAGCAGCGGCGGCCAGATCTTAGACACGGCCTATGAATACACCAGCGTATGCAGTCCGTTACTCTGGAAGATTGATGACATCATCGGCTGTATCGACCCCGGCGACAAAATTACTTATACCATTTGCTTTAAGGCCAATGGTTATAGCATTACAGATGTCGATATCGTTGACACCCTGCCGTCTGAAGTGGATTATGTCGAGTCTACGCCAGAGGGACAGTACAATGACGTTCCTCGTACTGTTACCTGGGATATCGGCACATTGGGGCCGGATGATGTATGTTGTGTCACGCTGACGGTCGAGGCGCCAAATCCTCAATCGGGAAGCATAATCACAAACTCCTGCGAGGCAATAAGCGGCGGCCAAACCCTGGGTACGGACTATGAAAACACCTTTGTTTGTCCCTGGCCTGAGCTTACGAAGGTCGATAATATCACTAACTGTGTCGGCACAGGCGACTACATCACTTATACCATCTGCTACGACCCTAACGGACGCAACGATACGAACGTCGCGCTTATCGATGAGCTACCGGCCGGGGTGGAGTTCGAGTCGGCTTCGCATGGCGGGGTTCCTGATCCCGGTCCTCCCCGTGTGGTTACGTGGCTTATTGACCAAATTAGTCCTACTGAGCCTAATGAGCCTAATGTGATTTGTGTCACGCTGAAAGTAAGGGTGACCGACGCTGAGCCGGGCAGTATAATCACAAACCCCTGCGAGATAACAATCGACGAAGAGGTTCTAATCACTGCTTACGAAGACACTAACGTATGCTGGGCGAACGACCCAACGCCAAGAAGCGGGGCGGTAAGTGTGGTGTGGAATCCTGATCTTAATTGGGAGGTGTGTCAGTATGTCGATGCATATGATGTGTATTTAGGGACCGATTTTAACGAAGTCAGCGAAGCCAACAGAACCAATCCACTGGGTGTGCTGGTCAGTATAAACCAGGAATCTGATTACTATAAGCCCGCAATCCTGGAATCCGACACAATCTACTACTGGCGGATTGATGTGGTCAATGAGCCGGACATCTGGAAAGGTTGTGTCTGGTGGTTTCAGACGGGCAAAAGTCTTTCTGTGGAAGATTTTGACTCATACACGGACAGCTTCGCTTTGCAGGCCTTATGGGTGCCTGATGGTAATAGCGGCGCGAATCCTTCCCTTGAGACGGCAAAGGTTCAGGCTGGTCAGTCGATGAAGTATGAATACGTGGATACTGGTTTCCACAACTACTATTCGGAGGTTGATGCGGATGTTTGTGATTTGCCAGGCGGAATCGGGACAGACTGGACCATTGGCGGAGTTGAAGCACTGACGCTGTACTTCCATGGTGACCCGAACAATGATGTTAACGAGCCGATGTATGTCAGACTGGCCGATGCCAACATCAATGCGACGGTAACATACGGTGACTATGGCGAAGACACCAACAACGTGAATAAGCCAGAGTGGCACGAATGGAATATTGCTCTGACAGATTTTGCCGGTGTGAACCAGAGCAATATCAAGCAGATTACCATCGGCTTCGGCGATAAGGACGGGCCGGATGTAGAAGGCACTGTTTACTTTGACGATATCCGGCTATATGCGCCGAGATGTGTTCCGGAATATGCAGGTGATTTGACCGGTAATTGTGTAGTCGATTTCTGGGACCTAAAAATAATGATTGATAAGTGGCTCTACACAAGCAACTTCTTTGCAGCCGACATATATCGGGATTGTAAGGTTGACTTCAAGGATTTTGCGGCCCTGGCGGAGAGCTGGCTTGAGGAGGGGCAAATGTGGCCGGCGGAGTAATCGGCCTTTGCTTCTGTTTTTCGTAACAGAGATCCCTCCACTTCGGTCGGGATGGCAGGAAAGCAGTGGCGGAGTTATTCACACTTTTGCTGTTGTTTCCGGAAGCCGTTTTTGGATTTTGTTTGTAAGCTGGTTCGTAAGCGGTTGATTGCTGTTGTTGTAAGTCTTTATTTTTCTTATCGTTAGTATTTTTGGTCTTCTGACTCTTAATCAGCGGGTCACAGGTTCGAGCCCTGTATCGCCCAGTTTTCGTTCGACGCTGTGCGGAGAACGAAGACTGTCTCGGCGCAGTCCCGATGTTTTCTATCGGGACGAAGCCGGACATTGGTTATCCGATAGAGTGAGCAGCGAACTACGCCTTGGCAAGCCGGAAGAAAATTTCGCTGCCATTCAGTGAGGCCCGATGTTTCGGTTTCTGACGGAAGTCTACAGTCTGAATATCCAAAGAGCATCTTCGCCCTGCGGACCAACTATGCGATGAATGGGCCGGTTGACGCGAAACTCACCGGGACGGACTATGACAAAAACAGGGCCGCGCGGCGAGGTCTGCTGCACGGCAGAAAAGGCCTGCAGGAAGGAATCGTCGTACCTGAAGTACCACTTGCCGCAACGGTAGTAATAGTCCCATTCGCCGATGGTCATAAACTCGCGGGGATCTTTAAACCACTGGTGAGGGTCATAGCCCAATGTCACCATGGCAAGGACGTAGGGCATATTCAGCTGGGCGGTGGTGCAGAAGACGGCCTCGGCCTGGTCGAGACGGGGTTCGAGCCATCGAAAGGCCTCAATCAGGTCGGTATGATAGAGATAATAAACGTCGGACATTCGATTATATTCAACATAGAAACGGTAGAAGTAGCGAACATTCAGAACAACTGCGACAGTAACAATCGCCGCCGCGGCGGCTATAGCCAGGTTGTGTCTAAATTTCCACAGCCACCGTGCGCCGGCGACGGCACCCGCGGCACCCAAGAGAATCAGGCTGCACAGGCCGGGCGCACTGCGAAGCGCGTGCATACCATCCATAGCGAACAGGCTGTCGCCGACAGGATAAGCGATAAGAAAGGCAAGCAGCACTCTGACAGAGACAGATGACCTGAAGAGGCGCACAATAAAAACCAATCCGGCGAGCATAAGCGGGAGCATATACCAATGAAACTGTCCGCAGCCAGGCGGCGATTCCATAATACGATGGTCGCCACGAATGAAAAGGAAATCCGGGCCGAAGTGATGAATGTAGCGGTTAACGATATTTATGACAGCGATGCCAAGCGGCGCGTCAATAAAAGAAAGCCCGGCTTCGTTGTGCGATATGCCGTGGCGCGAGATACCTTCGGGGTAGTATATATGCTGCCAGACGAGAGGACCAAAGGTAACAGCAAAGCCCAGGACAAAGGCGGCTGAAGCCAAAAGACCTCTGCGTGTCTTCAGGCAGTGCCAGCACCGGGGTATCGCAAATAAAACGACAGCCAGGAGAAGGACGGGCGTATATATACGCAGCGCGTGGTGTCCATAACAGCCAATTCCCGCCACGATTCCGGCCAGAGCGGCCAAAACGGGTCTGGGCGCACCGGTTTGGTTATCACTAATCGGGAAGTTTGCCCAGAGCAGCATTGCCAGAGGCGCGATGCCAAGCAAGGGGCATAAAGTGGCTTCGTGTCCCCAGCGGCTCTGCTGAAGATGCCAGGGATTCAACGCCAACAAGAGTGCAGCTATAAGGCCGACCTGACTGTCAAATAATCGTTTTCCCACAAAATAAACAAGCAGTACGGTAAATATCCCGGCGACAGCGCCGGGAAGTCGGGTGGTGAATATATTGAGCCCCCCAAGGGCCTGGAACGGTATCATAAAGTAGATGTAAAGCGTGCTGCTGTTACCTCCGAGGCCGCGTGTGTAAAAGATAGGCCGGACGACGCCGGTCTGGTCTGTTCCGGTTTTGAGCAGACAATATGCGTTCCAGGCATTGGCGGCTTCGTCCTGATTAAGGCCGGGCGGAGATTGACCCAACCTGAACAGACGCAAGAACGCTCCCAATAATAAGATGAGCAACAGGATTGCTGTTGTGCTGCGCCAAAGTGGTACTCTATGAGCGTTTTGCACCAATAGCAGGCCGGGCTGAACCATAACTGACAGATGCTACTTTAATAACGTCTCTCCATCAAGGCAAAAGAAAAGCACTTTCAAATGACGCCCTGCACTGTTTATCATTTCCGTTCTGCCGATTGTTTATCAGCAGACCGCAGGTTTGATTTTTGTATTACTAATCTCAGCGGCAGTTTAGATACAAATCATCTCCCCTGCTTTATACGGATTAAGCTCATTATCGGTCCCTGATATGAGGGTTTTATAAAAATCGGTCTGTTGACCGATACTGTACATATGAAGTCTCTTGCAAAAGTCATTGCCCGTTTGCCGGTAGCGGCTATTACAATAATGTTTGCAATAGCGGCCTTGTTCATATCCGTAGGCGTTTATCGCGGCGGGTCGGTCCTGCACAATCTGTTCGCGGAAAACAAACAGCTCAAACAGGCCCTGACCAATCTGACGGACGAGGGCAAGATTGGCTATGCGAAGGTCCTCAGCCAGGAAAAGGACAGTAACGGCCGGATTATTTCGACGACCCTGAAGTTCGTTGAAACCGCAAGAGACAACGCACTTCAAACAGTCCTCGAAAAAGAATATACCGTCAAAGGCGACATAGTTCATTTCGATGCGCTGATAATCAAGTTCGGAAACAAGATGGTGATGGACGGCAAAAAGAAGAGCCTGTACCTGTGGCGGCGCATTTACGGTGAGCAGATGAGCCCGCAGGAAGGTTACCCAATCGAAGAGCCGGGGGCCGAGCCGCAAAGATATAAGGAGCTTCTGCGTGAGCTTCCATTGAAACACCGTGAGCTTTTCTGGTCGAGCATCTGGGAGCTTGCAAACGACCCGAACCTGCTGACACAGTATGATATCGAAGCGATTTACGGCAACGTTACATACACCAAGCTGAAAAAAGGCCTTGTGTATGTATTTCGAATAACCGCAACGGGCCAGGTCTATCCTGAGGTGATTCCGGAAATTTAACTTTCCTCTAATTTCATAGTGAGTTTATGTTTACACCACGGCTTTTGAGATATTCTTTCAGTTCTGGTATATCAATGGTGTGGAAATGGAAGACCGAAGCTGCAAGCAGTACCGAAGCCCCTGCTTCTGCGGCGTCGTAGAAATGCTCCATCTTGCCTGCGCCGCCTGATGCGACAACAGCGGCGGAGCAATTGTCGGCGATTAATTTTATAAGCGGAAGGTCAAACCCTGTTTTAGCGCCATCAGTTGCTTTGCTTGTCGGCAGGATTACAGGTACGCCAAAGCCGTCAACCTTTTTTGCCCATTCGAGGGCGTCGGCGCCGGTAGCGGTTCGGCCTCCGTCAATATAAACTTCATAACCTGAGGGTAAAGCTTTATTCTGGTCAACGTCAATGGCGACGGTGACTTTGTCAGGTCCGAACTCTTTGACCATTTCCTTAATTACCTCAGGTCTGCGAAAGGCGGCGCTGCTTGTGGAGATTTTATCTGCGCCGGCTCCGAGAACAGCGGCTGCGGATTTGACGTCACTAATACCGCCGCCGACTGTGAAAGGAACGGTCGCAGCAGCGGCGACGTTTTTTACAACTTCGAGCATCGTCGGGCGATTTTCGACGGTTGCGGTTATATCGAGAAGCGCAAGCTCATCTGCGCCGGCTTTGCAATAGGCCCTGGCGCATTCAACCGGGTCGCCGGCATCTTGAATATCGACGAAGTGAACGCCTTTTACTACTCTGCCGTTCTGCATATCGAGACAC
>CAZOVR010000006.1:0-84742 GCA_964583405.1 uncultured Pirellulales bacterium | reverse complement strand
ATACCGGGCCTTTTGTTATCGACCTTAAAGGAGCGAAGGTGGCGCTGGGCAGAGGGATGGCGAATAAGATTTTAGTAAGTGAACTGTAAGCGGCAATTTTCACCGCAGAGTACGCAGAAAACGCAGAGAATTATTTTAGACACTGATTAACACGGATTTACACAGGCTAATTTTAAAAGGATAGAAATATTGGCGGGCAAGTGCTGAATGCTCGAAATGGATTCCTGCGTTCGCAAGAATGATAAATACTCCTGCCGCAAGCGGCAGGACCAAATAAATATATGTAGTAAGGTTTTTATATGAAGCGGATAAGGGTTGCGCTGGCGGGGAATCCCAACAGCGGAAAGACAACAATATTTAATATGCTCACAGGTGCGCGGCAGCATGTAGCTAATTATCCCGGCGTTACCGTCGAGATAAAGGAAGGCAAGCGTATCTACGGCGATTACGAGATGACCTTCGTCGATTTGCCGGGGACGTACAGCTTAGCTGCCTATTCAGAGGAAGAGCGTATTGCACGCAGTTTCATTATCGAACAACGGCCTGACGTGGTGGTGCACGTGATAGATTCTGCTAACGTCGAGAGAAACCTGTACCTGACTACGCAGCTATTAGAGATGAACGTGCCGCTGGTTCTGGATTTTAATATGTCGGACCTGGCAAGGCAAAAAGGACTCGTTTTCGATATCGAAAAACTTTCAGAATTGCTGCACGCGCCGATATCGCCGACAGTCGGGCGAAAGAACGAGGGCAAAGGTGAATTGCTTGAAGCAATTGTCAAAACGGCAGAATCGCCAAAGGCTGACACTTCCAGACTGGTTCGATACGGTGATGAAATCGAAGAAGAGCTGGCGAAGATAGAAGGACTGATAGATTCGGGACAGAACGAGCTTGCCGAGAAATACGGTATGCGGTGGCTGGCAGTGAAGCTGCTCGAACAGGACCATGAGGTTTCTCTGAAAGTTGCCGGAGCGGAACTTGCCGACTGCGTACGCGATTCTGTCGAACATTTAGAATCAATATTCAAGGACAATCCGCAAATCGTGATGGCTGACCGAAGATACGGTTTTATCAGCGGGGCATGCACCGAGGCAATTAAGAGTACGGTCGAGGCGCGTCACAGTCTCAGTGACAGTATCGACGCGGTTATCATACACAGGGTTTTAGGGCTGCCTATATTTCTGCTTCTGATGTACGTTGTTTTCTTTCTGATATTCAAGTTAGGCGCCTATCCGATGGTGGGTCTGGAGTGGTTTTTCGATTCGGCAGCAAGCTGGATAAATCAGGTATGGCCTGGCGATTCGATGCTGTGGCTAAAATCGCTTTTAATCGACGGGATTATTGCCGGGGTCGGGGGAGTGATTGTGTTTTTGCCGAATATTCTGCTGTTGTTTCTGGGAATTGCATTTCTGGAAGATACTGGGTATATGGCGCGTGCGGCGTTTGTGATGGACCGGATTATGCACAAGATGGGTCTGCATGGAAAAAGTTTTATCCCGATGCTTATAGGTTTTGGCTGTTCGATTCCGGCGATTATGGCGACGCGGATTCTTGAGAACCGGCGCAACCGATTGACGACGATTATGGTCATACCGTTGATGAGCTGCGGGGCGAAGCTGACTATATATGCCCTTATTATTCCTGCATTTTTTCCGGAGTATATGCGCGGGCCGATGCTCTGGATTATGTATATAATAGGAATAGTGCTGGCGGTTATCGCGGCGCGTGTACTTCGCAACACGCTGTTCAAGGGGGAGACAATGCCTTTTGTTATGGAGCTTCCGCCTTATAGACTGCCAACTTCTCGTGCGGTACTGATACATATGTGGCAGCGGGCGTGGATGTATCTGAAAAAGGCCGGGACGATTATACTGGTTATTTCCGTAATCCTGTGGGCGCTTGCCGCTTATCCGAAACCGCCCGCGGAGTCGCTGAGCGGGCTAACGCCGGGACAGGCCCAACAGGCGCAGCTCGAATACTCAATCATCGGCAGGGCCGGCAAGGCCATTGAGCCTGCTCTGCGGCCGTTAGGTTTCGACTGGAAAATCGGGACCGCCCTTATCGGCGCAACGGCAGCAAAGGAAGTATTTGTATCGCAACTTGGAATCGTTCATGCCGTCGGGGAGACGAACGAGGATTCAGTAACATTAGGTGATAAGTTAGTGAAAGAGTACACGCCTCTGACGGGATTCTGCATAATGCTGTTTTGTCTGATTTATGCGCCGTGCGTCGCTACTCTGGCAATAACGCGTTCAGAGACGCGTTCTTTGCGGTGGCCTGTGTTTCAGTTTACGTACCTGACCGTGCTTGCGTATATCCTTACTTTTCTCACTTATCAGGTCGGAAGGTTGTTTATTTAGAGCTGGGAAATTCAGGACGGCGAATTCGCCGATGATGCCACCCGCATCCGCACCGAGTATAATGAACCTCCAGCCGTGATAAAGAGCGTCCGTTTATCTTTGCCGCCGAAGCAAACATTAGTAGGCTTTTCGGGAACCTCGATTGTTTCAATCCTTTCACCGTTCTTGTTATAAACCGCCACACCTTCCCTGGTTGTCAGATAAACATTACACTCGTTATCTAACGTCATACCGTCCAAGCCTTCCGGCGCAAAGAGTTTCTTATTCGCCAGCGTTCCGTCCTCATTGATGCTGTACTCGAATGTCTTTCCTCCGGCGTAGTCCGTCACGTACAGCTTCTTGCCGTCTTCTGTGCCGATTACTCCGTTAGGCCTGACAATATCATCGACCACGCGCACTATCCTGTCCCGCCCCGGCGATAAGTAATACACATGCTCACCATCCTGCTCCATATTGCTTCGGCTGCCGTATCGCGGGTCGGTAAAGTAAATCCCGCCTTTCGGGTCAACCCACAAATCGTTCAGACTGTTAAATTGCTTGCCGTTGTACTTATCAGCGAGTACTGTAACGTTACCATTTGGGTCTATGGATACTAACCGGCGCCCGCCTCCTTCGCAGGCCAGCAGTTTTCCGTCTTTATCGAAAAACAACCCGTTGGCCGCTCCCGAGTTCTCGCGAAACGTTGACAGCTTGCCGTCCAGCGACCACTTGTGAATTCGATTATTGAAAATATCCGTAAAAAAGATATTCCCCTCGGCATCAACCGCCGGCCCTTCAACAAACTTAAAACCGCCGGCGAGTTTTTCCAGTTTCGCGCCTTCCGCCACAACGCTCCGTTTTTTAGCGCTGCAGCCGGCAACCACAACTACCAATACCGCCATTACAACCAAACAATACCATTTCCTGTTCATTGCTTTTCCTTTCCGAATCCACAGCTCAAGCTTCGTGAGATGTTCTGTTGGAAATCCAAGTAGTTCTCGTAAACCACAAATGGTCATTTTACCCTCAAACTAAAAAACTGCAAAATTCAAAATTCCCTGCGGCTTTTCCCCAATTTTGCGAAATAAACATTTTTGAACGTTACTCTGTAGCTCTACATTTTACTTTTATTTTCTTCGCGTCATTTGGGTTCTCTGTGGCTATTATCTTGTGTCTTTATTTACTTCTTCGCAGCTATTATAATGGTATACGATGAATGCCTTCAAACGAGTCATAATGTGGCTTGCTTTAGCACTGCTGACAGCACTGATTATATTAAGTGTCTATGGTGCGTTTGTCGGGGCTGCGCGGGCAAGCAATCTATTCAACTCGATTCCAATGCAGATGTTCTGGTCTGCGATTACTGTCGCCCTGGTTGTCTCGCTTATTCTTTTTCCGTCGCTGGTTAAGCGCCCGTCACTTCTACTTATTCACTTAGGCTGTATCGGGATTCTGGCAGGCTCAATTCAAGCGAGCGAGACCGGCCACAAGATGCAGAAGCGATTGTTCGGCAAAGACAAGATACGCTCCGGAATTATGGTTATCTACGAAGGGAAAATGGACAACCAGGTTATCCTTCCGGCACAGCCCCGATTCATCGGGGTGGAACTGCCGTTTTATATAGGGCTTAAGGATTATCGAGTTGAGTATTACGATTCACCCGGTCCGGACGGGCGGCAAGTGCCTCGCGATTACTTCAGTGATGTCGGCGTAGTCAAAGACGGCAGGATTATTGAAACAAAGACCATCGAAGTAAACAAGCCGCTTCATTACGGCGGATATTATTTTTACCTACGCCCATCCGAAGAAAGCGGCAGCGAACAAGCGGTCCTTGCCGTTGTTTCGGACAATGGTTTAATCGCAGTTTTTACCGGTTATGTGTTTTTAACTGCAGGCTTGTTCGGGCGGTGCTGGCTGGGGCCAATGATAAAGAAAGATAAATAATGGCAATTAAATATTCCATACAGGGATTTTTGATCTACGCTGCGATAGCAGTATACCTGCTTGCGTTTTTGGCACAACTTTTACGTCTTGGCAAAACGGCAAACGGAATTTTCATTGCAGTCTTTGTTCTTTCGGCAGGGTCTTTCATATATCGCTGGTTCCACGTCGCTCATATACCGCTGCAGAACCTGTTCGAGTTATTTATAACGATGGGTGCCTGTTTATGTATTCTTTCATATTTAACTGATAAGCTGCTGGGTATAAATCAGCGGGCGATAGATATGCTCATCGGCGCGATAATTCTTTTCCCTGCGGGATTTGTTTTCAGTGAAGCGCCGCAGCAATTGCCGCCTGCTTTGCAGAGTCCGTTCTTTGTTCCCCATGTCGGGGCATATGTGCTCGGCTATATCTTTATGTTCAAGGCTGCTGTGGCGGCGATACAAACTATCGGAGCGAATCAGCAAAACAGGATTGTGAACGAGCAAAACACCTACTGTTTAATTCGCACGGGTTTTCCACTGATGGTCCTCGGTATGATGCTGGGCAGTATCTGGGCACAATTCGCATGGGCGGACTATTTCGGGTGGGACCCGAAGGAATTATGGTCGCTTGCGACGCTGCTGATTTATGCCGGTTATTTTCACTGGCGGTTTATGTTCAGGCAAAAATATCCGCGGATTAACAGTCTGTGGGCACTCGGTGGTTTTGCGGCTGTGATGATAACGCTGCTTTGGGTGAATTTTTCGAGGCTTTTTGCGGGATTGCATTCTTACGTCATATAAGGTTTAATTCCAAAAGGCGAATCCGATTTTAGACTGGTATGTATTTTACAGAAATAATGCACATTATTAAGAAGACGGTTATGAAAAAGACTTTGGATAGGCTTATTTTAGTCGTTTTTTTTTGTTTTTGCGGGTTGCGAGCCAGCGCTGATTATTTGAACCCTCCCGAATGGACCGACAACAATGATTTTACCCATCAAACATGGGATTTTATGACGGATGAATCCAGCTATCTGCCCGCCTCGCCTGACGGTGAGCCGAACTGGGTAAACGCTTTCGGCACGCCCGGCCTGACGGCCATCGATTACACAACCTCTTTTCAATTCTGGCAGTATTACCCCGTTGACTATTCACATATTATTACCGACCGCAGGGGTTTTTACGGAGGAATGGGCGACACCACTTTAACGTTTAAAATACCCAATATCCAGCAAGGTCCTTTTTGGCAGAAGCAGTTGTGGATACAGGTGGTTTACTGGGCCAGGGACGACGGCGGGCAGGCATACGATTTGGAAATCGCGAGAGACCCCAATTTCGTCGATACGAATGATATAACCGTCGCGTACTTTGACCTGAACGAGCCTAACGAACCCAATGGGGCCATAGGCCGGTTTTACAGGTTGACCGCCGCGTACAGGTTCGAAGAGCAACCCGGCGAGGAATACGTGAAGTTCACGGCTTATCAATATCCGCCCGAGCCAAATCACACATACGGCGGCGCAAGTATGATGGACCAGGTCTCAATCGATACCCGATGTGTAAACCTCGACCGGGTCCGAGACGGCGTTATAGACCTGCGGGACTATGCCGTGCTGGCTAATAATTTTTACAGCAACAACAGTTCATGCGATTTCAATCCCGACGGCTATATTGATTTAGGCGATTTAAGTGTTATGCTTCAACACTGGCTCGAAGTAAACTATTAAAAAGTTTACTTTATCGGTGTATTTTTATGTACCCGAATAACAATTCATTCTCGAACCGGAAGGCTTTCGGGGCTTTTACGCTAATTGAGACCCTGGTTGTAATTGCCGTTATAGCCTTACTGTTCGGGCTGCTTTTGCCTTCGTTGAGTATGACCAAAAAAAGCGCAGAAAGCGTCAAATGTCGCTCAAATCTGCACCAGATCTTCCTCGCAACTCAAATGTACTGCGAGAATAACGACGGCAGGCTTATAATCGCCGGCGCAATCACACCGTTCGAGAGCCCCGATGTGCTGCTGAGCATCTGGCACAACTCCCTGCTTCCATACGTCTCAAAGACGATATACCGCAAGCCGCAATTCTTTCTCGATAATACTACCGATGTATGGTTCTGCCCGTCTGACAGGGACCCTTATCCGCTGGGGTATAAAAATTATCCGCACGGCAAAGCCCTGACCAGCTACGCACCGAATGGCTATTATCCATTGCAGCTTCTTGTCGATGAGGAGCCGCCCGATATCAGGCTCGGCCCGGCCGGCGGTTATCAACTCGTTGAAATCAAGGAGCCGCAGTGCTGTATGCTGATGGGTGAGACCAGCTATGCGGCGCAGCTCTATGATGCCGATGCACCGGGGACGGCCGGTTATAATCTGCCGCGCGAAGGACATTATCGCTGCACAAGCGGATTTTATCATAACGGGGCAATGAACGTGCTTTATGTGGACGGCCATATCGAGAACATAAAAGGCAAGGAGGACGGGCAGCTTGTCTGGCCGGAAGGATTCGAGGCGAATTACAAATCAGGGCAATATATGTATTGGCCGGACCTGACGCTGCCGTCGGCGAGCGAAGAGCCGGAATTCTGGGGGCCGGGCTACTAAAACCGCAGGATTAGTGCCGAGGGTAGAAACGGCGGGACGGCCATTTGTGAGAATGAGGCCTTTTGATTCTGAGCATATTAGTTCCATAGAAGTACCGGCCTGATTGTAATCGGCCTGTGACTTCGACTTTGTGCCAGCCGGGACCAAAATAACCGCAGATTTGGTCTTTGTCGAAAGCGGCCATTACCACAGTTCGGGCATATCGGCCGTGACCCATACGAAATGCGCGATGATATTTTGACTGGATATCACAGGGGTACATAACCAACGATGCGTTATTGACGTCACCGGGTTCGATGTCTTTAGGAAGGTAAACAAAAGCTGTCACATATCGCGTCCTTGAGTTGCATCTTAAAGTCGTTGGCCAGAGCCACAGTTTAGTTTTGAGAGGCTCAATAACTGTGACAGTACAATAATCAGGTTCGGATTCAACCCAGCCGTCGTCAACAATCAGCTCGATTTGATGTTCGCCGACGGGCAATGAAAGAGTTGGTGATATGCCGTTGGCTTCGCAGAGATTAGAGTCGATAGTCCACGACCAGTAGTAATCGAGAACATCATTGTCGTCATCGTAAGAAGCCGAGCTGGCTTGAATTGTAAACTTCAACGGCTGATGGGACAGCCGTCGAAGTTATAATCGGCGAAGTTTGGGTTAATAGTCAACAAAAATACTGGAGAAATTTTTATTTTTTAGGGACCAATGTCGTTTTATGCCTCGAACCATAAGGTTCATTCCATCTATTTCCGCCTCGAAGTTGTACCGGAGTGCTTCCGTGAAATGATTCGAGACGCTTAATACGGAACTCAAAATTTTCGATTTCGGCTTTTTGTTGGCGGTTGTCTTTAACGAGCATCTGTATCTGCCGTTCGAGCTTATCGATTCTGCGGTCGAGTTGGCGGAATAGAACTATCGGCCTGACAGGCTTATATATCGGTTGTACATTGTTCGCATCGACGATATCATCGATTGAATCGTTGATATTAGCATCGTTCGGCTCATCGGCCAGGACAATTACAAGGCCAATGGTCAGGATAGAGGCGGTTAGAAAAACTGCTGTTTTACTCATTTTACGGCCCTCCGAAAAAGGTTGTAAGTTATTATCTACCGCAAGTATATACTAAGAGGGAAAAAAATCAAGCGGATTTTGGTGCCCTTGTGCGCGAAGACCGCTCCAGCCATAATCGAGCCTGACCATTCAATATATACATTAGAGATCTCTCTGAAAGTGACCACAAGATCGAATTCTGCAGTCCAGCTTTGACCCGAATTGAACTGTTCCTCGCAAACCAGCGGGAGCTTAATTACTGTCGCATAGGCGAGCGGAAGATGGGCTGTCAGGATACAAACGGTAGTGATGAAAGAAAATGAGCTTTTTCATATTCTTTTCTCCGAGGTTTGCTCAATCATCATCATTTTACACTAAAACTGAGCCAAAATCAAGAAAGTGCGTGATGAAATTGTGAATTGTATGGATATAGATGTTATGAATCCGCAGTGGAATACGGCTGCGGCCGGGGGCTTGTTCGCACTTAGTTAACAAAAATTCCAGAATTTTGACTATTTTTCTCCCGGAACTCCTGAAGCGAATAACGTATGAAAACGTCCTGAAGGTAGATAGGCAAAAGTCGTTTCTTGACAATCCTTTACGCAAATCTTACCCTTTTACCGGATGGAAACCGAAATAATAAAACTCAATCCCGAAGAGCTGGACATTAACCAGATAAAAAAGGCGGCTAAGATAGTAGCAGCCGGGGGATTAGCGGCGTTTCCGACTGAAACCGTTTATGGACTGGCCTGCCGTGTGAGCAGTAAAAGCCTGGCCAGACTCGGTAAGCTCAAGGGCAGGGACGAAAACAAGTATTATACACTGCATATCGGTGATAAGGGTCAGCTCGGCAGATACGTCCCGAAACCATCGCTGAGAGAGAAGAAATTAGTGCAAAACGCGTGGCCGGGTCCGGTTACCATAATCTTCGAACTGAGTGATGATGAGATTGGAGGGCTGCGAAAAACCTTAGATAAAGAAGTATTCAAAAACCTCTATAAAAATAATTCGATTGGCGTTCGCTGTCCCGACAATGCGGTCGCGTCGGCGCTACTGACAGAGGTGTCGTGCGCGGTAGTCGCACCAAGCGCCAATTACAGCGGTGATAAACCGCCGGTTACAGCGGAGCAGGTAATAAATATTTTTGACGATAAAATTGAAATAATATTAGACGCCGGCCCGACTAAGTACAAACAGAGCAGCACTGTTGCTAAAATAGGTAAGAAAGGTATTGAAATTCTGCGTCAAGGGGTCTATTCTCAGGGTCAAATCACGGATTTTTGCACCGTGCATGTGCTTTTTGTCTGTACGGGCAATACATGTCGCAGCCCTATGGCTGAAGGTATTTTTGCCAAAGACGTTGCTGAAAAACTGGGTTGTGCGGTTGACCGGCTCGGGCAAATGGGGTATAAAATTACCTCGGCAGGTATGATGGGTGTAACGGGCTGGCCTGCCAGCGCCGAGGCCGTTTCGGTCTGCAGAGCAGACGGTATCGATATCAGTGCTCACGCAAGTTCGGCTTTGACCGAAGAGCTTATAGGTCGGAGTGACCTGATATATGTAATGAGTCATGAGCACGCCGAGCAGGTGTTGCGGCTTAGTCCCGACAGCGGTAAAAAGTGTTTACTGCTTGCGGATGATAAAGAGGTGCCTGACCCGATTGGGCAGGACGAAGATTTTTATAAAAAGTGCTTCGCCATGATAAAAAATGCGGTGGCGAGAAGAATAAGCGAGATTAAATTATGAAGATAGCGGTAGGCAGCGACCATCGCGGCTTTGAGTCCAAAGAGCAGATTAAGAATATAGTTGCTCAGCTTGGCCATGAAGTCGTGGATTTCGGGACGGTCAATAACAACCCCGTTGATTATCCCGACATGGCCTACTTAGCGGCCAAGGCAGTAGTTAACGGGCAGGCAGAGCGGGCTATACTGGTCTGCGGCACGGGAATAGGCATGAGTATCGCGGCCAATAAGGTGGCGGGCATTCGGGCGGCGCTGTGTCATGATGAACTCAGCGCGCAGATTTCGCGAGACCATAACGATGCAAACGTCCTTTGCATATCCGGAGATTTGATTGGGGAGGTACTTCTTCGCAAGATTGTCGAGGTTTGGCTGAGTACTGAATTCGGCGGCGGCAGGCATAAAAGAAGGGTCGATAAGATTTCGTCAATCGAACAAGGCAAAAATCCCAAAGACACCAAAACATCGACAGCAGCCGATAACCTAACCTGAAGCAACTCACAACAGCGTGAATCCTGATTCGCCTTTCGGTAACAAACACCAGACTTAGTGTGTCATAGTCGGATTTATTCCGTAAAGCACAAACAGTTCTCAGAGGCCAGCCGTTTAGAAGATAAGAGAAGCAGAACATTGGCCTGTTTTTTGAGTCGGGCCGAAACAGATAAAGGCAATCAGAATGAGGCCGCAGCCACAAACGAACATAATGATTCGATACCGCGGGCGGCCGAGACGCTGCAGGTATTGGGGCAAAGGCTGTTCGGCTGCTTTTTTCTGGTCGTATTTCTCCAGTGCATCTCTTGCGGCGGCGAGTTCCTCGGCAGTAGCATGCGGGTAAACGGCATTGGCGTCGACATGTTCTGCGCCAATAACGGCAGGTGCCGCGCGAGACAGGATATCGGGGTCTTCTTCGATGTTTTTCAATAAGGCGTCATAACGTGCGTTGAGCGATTCGAGGTCTGCGACTGATTGGCGGGCGGACTGCAACAGCTGATTGTATCTGTAATATCGCAGCAAGTCGGGATAGAGGACGGCGAGAGCAAGTGAGACGGCGCCTATGCTGAAAAGAATAACAAACATCAAAAGTCTGATGAAGTTTCGCATACGAACCACTTAAAAAAAATAACGGCAGATGCAGCGTTAGTGAAAGCATTATAAACACTACATCTGCCGTATCGCAGTATTTTTTTTTGCGGTTGTTATTTGAACATAAATCCGGCGTAGATTGCGGCGGGGCCGAGGTCCTCATTGATTCGCAGCAACTGGTTGTATTTGCAGATTCTGTCCGTCCTGCAAAGAGAGCCGGTCTTAATCTGGCCGACGCCGGAGGCCACAGCTAAATCGGCGATGGTGCTGTCCTCGGTTTCGCCGGAACGATGGCTGATGACGGCTGTCCAGCCTGCCCGTTTGGCCATGTTAATAGCTTCGAATGTTTCGGTAAGCGTTCCTATCTGGTTGAGTTTAATCAGGATGGAGTTTGCGCTGCCCTGTTTGACGCCTTTGGCAAGGCGTTCCGTGTTAGTGACGAACAGGTCATCGCCTACGATTTGGCACTTATCGCCGAGCTGCTTTGTAAGTTTTGCCCAGCCGGCCCAGTCGTCCTCAGCCAAGCCGTCTTCGAGTGAAATAATCGGGTACTTTTTGACCCAGCCGGCCCAGTGCTTAATCATGGTATCTGATGAGACTTTTTTCTTCGGAGCGGACTTAAAAAATTTGTAGGTCTTGGTTTTGCTGTCAAACATTTCAGTCGCGGCAGGGTCGAGGGCGATGGATATATCCCTGCCGGGCTTGTAGCCGGCCTTTTTTATGGCGGCTGTTACGACTTCGAGAGCTTCTTCGTTGGTCTTGAGGCTTGGTGCGAATCCGCCTTCGTCACCGACGGAAGTCGAATAGCCTTTGCCTGCGAGAATTTTCTTTAAGGTATGGAATGTTTCGGCGCCCATGCGAAGGGCCGTGGGGAAATCGGCGGCGCCGATGGGCATAATCATAAATTCCTGGAAGTCAACATTGTTGTCGGCATGCTTTCCGCCATTGAGGATGTTCATCATGGGAACGGGCAGGATGTTTGCGTTGCAGCCGCCGAGGTATCGGTAGAGGGGAAGTCCTGCCGAATCGGCTGCAGCTTTTGCGACGGCGAGCGAAACACCGAGTATTGCGTTAGCGCCGAACTTGCCTTTGTTGGCGGTGCCATCCATATCGATCAGGAGCTTATCGATATCTTCCTGGGCGGTGGCGTCGAGGCCGAGAACTTCGGGCGCGATTTTTTCATTCACGTTTTTTACGACGGTCAAGACACCCTTGCCCATATAACGCTTAGCCTTCGTATCGCGCAGCTCCACAGCTTCGTGCGCGCCGGTACTGGCACCTGAGGGCACGGCGGCACGGCCGAATGAGCCGTCGTCGAGAAGCACGTCAACCTCGACGGTGGGATTGCCGCGCGAGTCGAGGATTTCTCTTGCGGTTACGTCGATAATCGTTACAAACATGTCCTGTTTTCCTTTCGTTAAAAAATCATTGCTTGTTTTTTATTGAATACGGGAATCACAGAGTACACGGAAACAGCCTGAATTTCAATCTTCATTTTTGAAAGATGCTGCGATTCTCTTTATCTGCATCAGGTCGAGCTTTCCTGAGCCGAGGGTGGGTATTTCGCCTACGGCGAAGTAGTTTTCGCGTTTGGGTTTATAAAGATTTGGTAGGTCGCTTTGTGAGATTATCTGATGAAGCCGGCCGGCGTCGCAAACATCAGCCTGGTATAGTACGACAAGCTCTTCACCTTTTTTGGGGTCGGGTACGGATGTTACGGCTACCATTGTCCCATGGGCGTCAAAAATCCTGTGGCATAGGTTTTCAATTGCGACGTGCGGGACCATCTCGCCGCCTATTTTGCTGAAGCGAGCGAGCCTGCCAGTTATTTTTATGAAACCGTCGGAATCGATACGGGCGATATCACCCGTACAATACCAGCCGTCCTTTATTACCTCGCGTGTCTTTTCTTCGTTGTTCAAATAGCCGAGCATTATAGTCGGGCCCTTTATCAAAAGCATTCCATCCCGGCCGCCGGCAAGTGTGTCCCTGGTTTCGGTATCAACGACCTTGACGGCGATGCCGGGGATTGGATGGCCGACAGTGCCATCCTTTGTGCCGGTCTGCGTTAGTCCGTCAACCGTCATATCATCAATATTAAACGAGACTGCCGGAGATAACTCTGTCGCGCCGTAACCTTCGCGAGGCCTGATGCCATATTTTTTTTCGAAGGAATCGGCTATAGTCTTTTTGAGTTCTTCGCCGCCTGTCATGACAAGTCGCAGACGTGTAAAATCCTGCGGCTCAGCTCGCCTGATATAACTGAGCAGAAACGACGGCGCTGCAAACAGCACCGTCGAACTGTTCCGGCGTGCGGTCCGACCCACCGTCTTTCCGTCGAGAGGATTGGGTACGAATGATGCTGATACGCCGTTTATGACCGGAAGCCAGAGTGAGCAGGTAAATCCAAACGAGTGAAAAAACGGAAGCACCGCACAGAGATTATCATTTGGTTTGAGTTTGAAGATTGAGCACATGCTGTCGATATTCGAGATGATGTTATGATGGCTGAGCATAACTCCTTTGGGTCTGCCGCCGCTGCCGGAGGAAAAGATTATAGCAGCTACATCTTTGCAGCTATGGTCTTTAATACCGACAAGGAAGCGGGCAGGACAGAACCTGGACTTGAGTAAAGCTTTAAATTTGTCGCCGGAGTTAATTGTCCCGTGAATATCCTCAAGGAAAACGAGGTTTGGAATGGTTTTTAGCTCGGGGAATCTCTCGAGAAATTCACTTGAGGAAATGATACACTTGATATCACACTCAGTAATAGCGGAGTTAACAGCCTGTAACGACAACGTGTAGTTGAGATTTACAGGCACTTTGCCGAGCAACGTGACAGCGATATTGGCAAGGGCGGCTCCGACAGAAGGCGGAAGCAATACACCAATCCTGTTACTGCCTGCTGTGATTGTCTTTAACTTATCGGCCAAGGCCAATGCCGCGGTGAATGTCCGGCTGTAGTCAAGCTTTTTACCGGAGGCGTCGGATATGCAGGGGCGTCTGCGATTTTTTCGCGCGGTCCTTATGAAGCGATACGCAAGTGAGCGCTTCGATGATTTGAGCGTGTTAAAGTAGTCGCAGGAAAGCTGCTGAACCTGAAGTTTGACCTGTTCAGCAGAAGCACTATCCGGCAGAGCCGCGCCGAAGCGGACCGAGACAGGATTAGCGAATCTTCCGGGCAAGGTGCTGAAAGGTCTTCCATAATAATAGCTGAGTGTGCTGCCCCACATGCCGCCGATATAGGCTGGTATTACCGGGGTGCGGGTGCCCCTGACGATTTTCTCGAAACCGGCCTTGAAACTGAGCATATTTCCGTTTCTGGTCATATAGCCCTCGGCAAAGACACAGACGACATCACCGGCCTTTAGAGCGTTTCGTGCTTTTCTGATTGAGGCAGCAATTTTTTTCGGCGGGTCTTTAGCCAATATGGGTATGGTCCGTGCGAGCCTGCAGACGGGTTTAAGCCACGGGATGTCATAGAAATCACGGTCCATAACAAAACGGACAGGACGAGGACAAGCAGCATCAATCAAAGAAGCGTCGGCATACGAGACGTGGTTACATATCAAAAGTGCTCCGCCTTCGATTGGGATATTACCAGTGCCGACAACCCTGGGCCTGTAAATAAACCTGACAAGGACAGCGCTTATCAGCCTCGGCACAAATTCAATCAAATATGTAGTGATTAGAACCGCGACGATAAGTGCTAAGTCTCCAATGAGCACAAAAAGCTCCGGGGTAGTGAGCCTGAGTAAGTCGGTGCAAATCCAAACAACGCCGGCTGAAGCGAGCATTGCGAGCCAAGTGAGAAAAGATGAAGCTGCGATGATTTCGCTGCGTCGGTACTTTGGGCTTTTTAATTGAATCAGCGTGTGAACGGGAACGATATACAGGCCTGCCGAAAAACCCATTAGAAATATCAGCACACAGGCCAATTTCAGGGAAGGGGCGGTCAAACCCAAAACCAGGCAAGAGATGCCCATTCCGACAGCACCAAAAGGAACAGGGCCGGGGCCTGGAAACCGACCGGCAAGAAGCGCCCCAAGAGCAACACCTAAGGCCGCAGGCATATAGAGATATACGCTGAATTCCTTAGTCAGCGACAAATATTCGATTGCGTAGGGAATAACAGCAATATAAACAACAGCCCCGACGAACCAGAAGTAGGCGGAGCCGATTACGGCCCAGAGCAGAGGCCTCTTTCGCTGAATGCTCCAGAGAGTGCGCCAAATATCCCGTATAAACAGCACCGATGCTCTGTTGGTTCCGCCGGCAGGTGGCGTTTTTGCAATTCTCGTCGAGGCAGCAAGGCCCACTGCTGCGAAGAAAACACAGATAAGGGATGAAACCGCGTAATTGCCATGTGCGGCTTTTGGGAACAGGGGAGCCGAGGTAGTGCCTATAATAATAGCAACAAAGGTTGCAGCTTCAATCCAGCCATTGGCCTTCGATACCTTTTCATCTGTAACCAGCTCGCGGATGATGCCGTACTTGCATGGAGAGAAGAATGTGCTCTGTGCGGCCATGCAAAAGAAAACGGCATAGAGCAGAAGCGGCGAGCCTATCCAAAAGGCAACGACAGCCATCAGCATAACTACAAACTCGGCGGCTTTGCAATATACTATTACGTTGCGTTTGCTGTGGCGGTCGGCGAGTCGTCCTGCAAAGGCAAGAAACAACAAAAAAGGTATTACCAAAAGAATATGCGCCGTATTAGCGACAGCGACCGATGTCCGTGAGCCAAGGAGGAACAGAATGACCAACAATTTGAATATGTTGTCGTTAAGAGCGCCGAGGAATTGCGTGGCGTTGAGCCAGGCAAACGCGTGGTCGAGTTTTTTGGTTTTGGTTCCCATCTTAATCGCCTGGGTCTTCGATAAAGAATTATATCCTAAACCGTTCTGAAGGGGAAGCGCGTCTGCTACGGCAGCTTATGAGATTTCTGTTTCAATTTTACGGCAGGTTTGCCGGTCGGCAATTCGAGGCTCTGCAGCCAGGCATTCGGGTCTGCTTCGAGAGAGCGGGCGAAGCCACAATCGATTCCATTTACATCGGTAACGAGTTTTTTGTCATTCATAAGGCTGTGCCTGGGAAATGAGCCGGTGATAGTAGCGTAATACCATTTCCAGGGAAAATTGTGGTCGTTTATAAACTGGTCGATATCCGTCACATCAACATTATGGGCGTGGATTAAATCCTGCGCGGTCAGGTCTGCGGTGAAATCGCGGGTGTAATAATGGTCGGCCCAGAAATTGACATCGGCAGCGACATTTACATCACCGAGTTCATCGGCGGAAAACGAGTTCGGGACATAGGCGTCGAAAAAGGTAAGGTGAATATCGGCCTTGGTCTGCCGGGCAAGTATTTTGGCTGCTTCGCTTATTGTCCAGCAGCCGCTGGAGTGGCCTATCAGATGTATGTGTTTAAAGTTGCCGTTTACTTTTAGTATTTGTCCGGCAAGTGCCGCCCCAGCGATGTCGCGGGCGTATTCGGCGGCGTCGGCGGGATTAATCGTCCGAGCACCCTTCGACCAGTCGAAATATCCACACATCCACTGGTTTGGGTCGATGCGGGAGATGACGGCCTCGGCCATGTCTCGCGGCCAGTCATCGCCCTTCTCGACCCAGCCGTGGGTGACCACGACAAGATAATTCTGATTGGTGTCTTTTGCAGAATCATTCAGAAGTTGTAAGCCGTTTTTCCGTGAGCTTCGGCATAAGGCCGGAATAACGATGATTACGGCGATTACAGCAATCATAGCAACAAGGATCATTCGCTTTTTAAGCTTCATTGGTTTTCTCCGGGTTCTGATGATTCATTAACCAGCTTGCTATATATAGCAGGCCTGTCAAGTCGAAAAGTGCGAATACCCAGTTAATATAGAGCTTAGCTTCAATAATATGAAAAGTCATATTACCAACAAAGATTAAAATACCACCAAGCCCCTGCCATTTCCAGCCAGCAACTAAACCGAACAATAGAATGAACAAGCCGGCAAATTCAATTTGAACGCTAACCGGCTGTTTGAGAGGATTAGGAAAACCATTTGCCAGGCCTTCACCAGTGCAAACAGTAAATACCATCACAAGCAACAACGTACCGAGTACTCTGGCAGCCCATTTCAAAATCGACCCTGTAGCCTTAGTTCTGCTCATTTTTTTCCTCTCTGAGGATTTAGTTTTTCCGGCAAGACCTCAATCATCTTAAGCAAGTATAACCTTCTTATGGCGTCGTAGCCGCGAGGGTTGGGGTCTTCGAGATTCGCATAGTACCAATAATGCGGGTCATCTTTATGGTAATGCTTCAACCAGAAATCGCGGCAGTGAACCCCATGTCCCAGGAACGGCGAATGTATATCAATAAGGTGAACGTTTTCGTACTCCGTGCAGAGTTCGGCAATCTTCTCGTTCATCGAGCCGAGAACTTTGCTGCCGTCAGGCCATCGAGGCAGACCCGCATTTTCAGGGTCACTTGCACCGTCGGTCGGGTCATAGATATTCGCCAGGAATATCTCGCAGCCGCCGGGAAACTTTTCTATGAGGCCGTCGAGCAGTTTCCTGATTCTTTGTTTGGCGTTTTCAGTCCACAGAACGCCCTGTTTGTATGTGCAGCCGTACATAGCGCCGTCGCGCGGCGGTGTTCTGCCATAATCGTGGATAAGGTCATTGCCGCCGGATGTGATTACTATTATTCCAAAAACATCTTGGCCGAATTTTTTGACTCTGGGCAGTTGTCGCTCGAGGTGCTCCTGAGTAACGGTGTAATCCTCGGAATAATTATAGGCAGTCAGGTTCGGCAAAACGGTCTTCAGGTCTTTGTTCTCCATGTCAGGATAATTCTCATTGATGTTGGTCTGGAGAAGTTCGAAATATCTCAATTCTCTCGGAGCTCCGAAGCCATTGGTTATACTGTCGCCGATTCCAATCAGTACTACCTTCTGCTCTGTCCATATCTTCTCGAACGGCTCAGATGGCACATCGGGACCGGCCTGGCCGGAACCAATAGAAGGCGGCATAAGAACAAATCGCAACCGACAACAGCCGTAACCCGCGACAATCAATATTATTAACAGCACCAAGCAAGCAGTCTGCCAGCGAAACGAATACCATTTGAGTTTCTTATTCATTTTTGTCTTCTCCGTATTATTTATATATATACTGCATATATCTTAACTAAACTCACAACAACTTGTCCACGCATACTCTTTAGAACTATCAAACTGGGCAGACAGTACCTTTTTTATCGCGCAGCAGAACGGTGTATAGCACCAAGTAAATCGCTGCCGCCAGAACCGGCCAGTGCCCGAATCTGCTAAACAAAGTTACCTCTGAACATAGCGGAACTTCAGCAACAATAAATCCTGGTCCGTCATTATAATGGTCCATCCGAGCCAACACCTCGCCGGTCGGTGCAATAATTGCACTGATGCCGTCCTTTGCGGCACGTAGAACAGCGTAACGACACTCAATAGCACGGTGAATACTGCTTTGCAGGTGCGCTGCCTTTACAGTTGACCAGTCAAGTGTAGGAACAACGACAATCTGAGTTTGCGCACGGCCGTAACGCCGAGACAAGCCCGTAAAGTTATCATCGTGACATATCATACCTCCTACCCTGAAACCTTCGATATTTACTGTAGTCGGTACGCCGTTGCCCTTATTGAAATCCTCGAAAGGTGTCAGATGTGTCTTTGTATACTGCGCCAAAACTCGGCCGTCAGGCGCTACGAAAAGCAGTCTGTTTTCCATGGCGGGGACGTTCAAATAGCCTATGGCGAGGTTTATATCATATTTGCGGGCAACCTTACGGAATTCATCAATCCATTCATCAAAGCTGCCCGTAGAATATGCAAATGCCAATTCGGGTGATGCAGCCAATTTAGCGCCGCGGCCGGCGGCCCGGGCCACCGGCTCTGCAAAGAGAGCCTCAAATCCTCGCGGTGAAAAGACACCACCGCATTCGGCTTCCTGCGAGTCTGTCCAACCTATAGCGGCTACGGTCAACTTTCCCGATTCGGATGGACGCGAAGCAACAAGATTTATGGCAAAGACAACTGCCAGTAAGACAACTATGCTCGTTATACATCGACGACGTAATTCGGCCTTAGCCAAAGCATTTGCCAAGAGGGCCTGTGAGGCTGCGATGAAAAAAGTGATTCCTGTTATACCGATAATTGAGACAAACTGTATGGCAAGTGGGTAGCTGGACCATGGTCGTGATAGTGACTGGGCTGTCCCCCACATGGAAAAGACTGTGATATTCACCCAGTCCAATACGGTCAGAAGTGCGCCTGTCGCTATTGGGCCAGCGACTGCAGAACGACGCATCAAAATACCAGCACCCCATGCGAATATAACAAAAGTTACAGTCAGACGAACCACAAGCAGAAGTGTGATAGGAAAAGGCAGGAGCAAAATAAAGGTCTGCGGTATGGTATAACCTAATCCGGCATAGAAACCGGTCGCAACCATAGTTCGCTGTTCAAAGCCGTACTTAGCTGCTACATACAATAATGGAACCAGCGCAATTAACTGCAGTGGAGCCAGCTGAGGATACAAGTTGCCGGCTGCCATCATAATACCGCTGGCCAAACCCACGGCCCGACACAACCAACGCGATTTAAGTACGGCAGAACGATTCATATCTATATTGCTCATATCTTAACTAAACGAAGAAAAAATTTTGGCTTCAGAATATAATCTTATTCCTTTAGATTTTCGAAAGGCCCTGGTATTTTTTCCCTTTCAGTATTCTTTTGCCTTCAGTCGATGTTTGCACGAGTGCGTTCGAGCATGGCGATTAGTTTTTTCTGGTCCGCGTCTTTCAGGGCGGCCATAACTCTTCTTATTTCCCTGCCGTAAAGCGGCTCGACTTCATCGAGAAGCTTTCTGCCCTTAGCGGTTAGTTTGACTATGTTGTAGCGTCGGTCAGTGGGTGAATCCGTTCGCTCGACCAGTCCGGCTTTTTCCATCCTGTCGACAAGAGATGTGATATTGGCCCGGTTGACGAGCATCATTGCGCTGAGCTGTGCCTGGCTGAGCCCACCTTCATTTCCAGACTGGTGTTTGACGAGCATCATCAGGTTAAATTGCACGTCCGTCAGGCCGAACGGAGCGAAGAACTGGTCGGCCTTTTTCTTCAGACAGGAAGCGGTGTAATAGACATTCAGCAACGCCTCATGCGGTAAAAGAACAATAGGTTTTTTCAGTCCCAGTTCCTGCGTCAGAGCCATTGTTTGCGCCCCACTTGAGTAATTTGATTATTGTTTATATATATATTATTCGCTATTTAACTAAAATGTCAAGGGTGTTTTTTAAAAAATCGAACATTTTTCGGTCGCATTGCAGATTTGTTGGGTTTCTTATAATCGGAAGCGCTTCAGTCAGGAGTATCAGTTGCAAAGCGACAGTGAATTGGTAAGTGCTTGTCTTGAATAGTCTTAGGTGAGTTTTATTTTATTTATCAAGCACACAGGGGGCCGGCAAGAATGCAACTGAGAGTTTGAGATGATTCTTATCGCGTACAAGAGAAGATTATCAGCAGGCAGCTTCTATAACCTGACAATCACAACTGGTATATTTGCCTGAATATCTGCATATTTTCAGGATTTTAGGCGAAAATTCCAAAAAAACAGCAATATTTGGCCAAATCGCGTGTCTGTATAATTTGGAGCGGCTGAATAATATCGATACCTCCTTTGAGACAACCGGCCTGTGGCAGAGCCGGCTGCTTTTTTTGCCTGGCCCGGGATATTTTTGAAAAAATCGAAATATTTCTTGTGCAGGGAACGTCTAAATAGATAGAAAAGAAAGTTTTTCCTAAATCCCCCTTCAACTTGGCCGGTCTCTTGTGGAGGCCGGCTGCTTTTTTGCCCACAACGCCTAACCGCCAAAGATATTGATAGAACCGGCCGGGGTGGTTATCATATTCAGCTATGAGAGTCAGCCTGACCAAATACGGTCTGCCCCAGGTAGTGGTGATTCCAGCGGTTATCATGGCGGTGATGGTACTCTGTTTTCTTATGGGTGTCGTTTTTTTAAGCACTTGGGTGTTTATAACCGTAGAATTGCTTTTGGCTATTCTGCTGGTATATGTACTGTCGTTCTTTCGTGACCCGTACCGGTCGAGTCCGCAGGATGATGATATTCTACTTGCACCGGCGGACGGTCGAATCACGGATATCGAACAGGTCCAGAACGAGTACACCGGCGGGCCTGCACTGCGGATAGGTATATTCCTGAGCATATTCAATGCACATATCAACCGCGCGCCATGTGAGGTGAAGGTATCGCAGATAAACTACAAAAAAGGCAAATTCAAAGATGCCCGTGACCCGCTGGCGAGCAAAGTAAACGAATCGAACGACCTGAAACTCGTACGCACAAAAAACCCTTCCGATAAGCTAATCGTGCGGCAGATAAGCGGGGCCGTGGCACGTCGGATAGTATGCAAGGCAGGGACGGGAGATGTGCTGGCGAGCGGTGAAAAATTCGGTATGATTAAATTCGGCTCAAGAACAGAGCTGTATGTGCCGCTTAGCAGTGATATCGAATGTACTGTACGGGTTGGTGACAAAGTAAAGGCGGGGCTGACAATTCTGGCAAGGTACAGAACATGCCGAAATTAAGGACACAGGCTGCCAGGCGCTCGTTGCTGCGCAATGTTCGCAGGCAGCGATTGAATTATATAACGGTGCTTCCGTCGCTTATAACGATGCTCAACGGCCTGTGCGGTTTTACGGCTATTGTGCTGACCGGTCTGAGTTCTAAATATGTTCTCGGCGGACAGTTTACAACCTTTGCCGCGGCCGGCTATATGGTACTGATTGCAATGATTGCCGATATGCTGGACGGGCGGGTTGCGAGAATGAGCCAGAATACATCGAGCTTCGGGGGACAGTTAGACAGCTTGTGCGACATGATAAGTTTCGGGGCGGCGCCGGCGTTTATCGCAATGAAGATTATGGAGCAGAATGTACTTGCTGCGGGCCTTAATCCCGTACTCGAAACGTACCTGCAAAGATTCTTCTGGCTGGCTGCGGCTGCTTATGTAAGCTGTACTGCGATTCGCCTGGCCAGGTTCAACGTGGAAAATGAAGAGGACGAGTCGGCGCATATGAGCTTTATCGGGCTGCCGAGTCCGGCGGCCGCGGGTGTTCTGGTCAGTATCGTTATATTCCACGAGGAGACATTACCGGAAATGTTGGAAAAGGGCAGCAGTTTTTATACAGCCTTGCAGAACACTATTGTTTTTACGCTTCCTTTTATATTGCTGGGCACAGCGATTCTTATGGTCAGCAGGATTCGCTACACGCATATTCTGAACCGTTACTTCAAGGGTAAGAAACCATTTGAATATCTTTTAACGAGTCTGCTTGTTCTTGGATTGGTTATCTGGTTCAGACAGCCGGCGCTGGCAATCGGCTTTTGCACGTTCGGCGCCAGTGGATTTGTGAAATGGTCGTACCTGCGGTTGCTGCGAGGCAGGTTATCGCCGGAGCCGGTCACAAAAGACAAGACCGAGCCGGACCGCGGCGAAACAGTTTCGCAGTAAACACAGAAACAAGCTTAGTAATTAAATCACAGGCGGAGTATTTCATGAGGGAATCCGGTTTGCGGCAGCGAGTCACGGCTCTTTCGCTTTGCGCTGTGCCTGTGCTGTTTTTTGCGGCCGGCTGTAATGCCCCCAAAGACAAGCTTGCGGCGTTCAACCGGTATTTTGAGGCTGGTGACTACTGCGGTTCTCTCGCTTTCGTGCAGAGGCAGGTCAAGCCACACAAACAGCCACAAGGAGAAGATTTGTTATGGTCACTACAGCTCGGTTCAATCGAGCGATTGCTGGGCAGAGGCCGGGAGAGCACCGCCTGTTTCGACAGGTCGGAAGACATGCTCAAGTACTATGACGAGCAGAACAGGATTGCCGATGGTCTTGCGACGACCGTCATCAACGAAAATGCACTGCCCTATCGCGGGCAGGAGTATGACGGTGTTATGGTCAATACGTACAAAGCGCTTAATTTCATGGCCCAGGGTGATATGGAATTGGCGAGGGTGGAGCTGAACCGTGCTCTGGACAGGCAAAGGCGGTCAAAAGAAAAATTCAGCGAAGAAATACAGCGACTACAGCAGGAGATAAACGAGAAATCAAAAAACAAGTCGTTGTATAAGTCGAACGTGGATAATCCGAAACTGGCTGAGCTGCTCGCCGAGAAGTATCCCAATCTCTACGCTTTCGAGGCTTACCCTGATTTTGTGAATCCGTTTGCCACGTATCTTGCAGGGGTGTTCTTCACCGCCGAGCAGGACTACTCCAAAGCGGTTGACCTGCTGAAGGAATCGTACGGAATGGTCAGTGAAAACCAATACATTGCCGAAGACCTGACGGCAGTTGAGCAGGCGCTTGCGTGTGACAGGCCTGCGGGCGGTATAGTATGGGTGATATTCGAGAACGGTCTGGGCCCGGTGAAGGAGGAGTTCAGGCTTGATATTCCGCTGTTCGTAGCCACAAAGAAGGTACGTTACGTGGGAATAGCATTGCCCAGGCTGCGGTTTCGGGACTCAGCGTATGACCATTTGCTGGTCCAGGCCGGGGGCAGAACGTATAAAACGCGTTTGGTTGCAAGCATGAACCGTGTGATTCAGACGGAATTCAAGAAAGACTTCGATGTGATATTGCAGCGTGCAATCATATCGGCTACGGCCAAGGTACTGGCTCAATACGCGTTCGAGAGCGATAATTCATCGGGGGGTACATGCCTTGCGGTGGCGATGGCGGTTTACAGTTTTGCCACAACGGCGGCGGATGTGCGAATTTGGACGACGCTTCCAAAAGATTTTCAGGTTGCGCGATTAGAGAAGCCGATGGATGGCGTTATAGAAATCACGCCGGCAGGAGGAGGACAGAGTTTCGAGGCTGATGTTGGAGATTGCAACAACGCAATTGTATATGTTAGAATTCCGACGAGGCGATGCTCGCCGGTTTATGGAGTTATAAAGTTCTAAGAGCGTGCAATGATTCCAAATTACAGGAGACACAAGTCATGAAAACAATACTAAACGTTCTGCTGATAATTACGGCGGTGGTGCTGAGCGGCTGCTACGAGTCTCATGACGAGAGAATTAATCTGAATGAGGAAATACGCAGCGACACACTGATGAGCAATATTCTTACTCGGCCGGTGGGTGCGGCTTTTAGCGCGCTGATTGGCCAGGGGATTGAAATCACCCATGTGGTGACCGGCACGAACAAGGCAGGATTTATGGTGCTGCAGGTTGACGGCTATAACCGCTCAACGGGCGTCAGGAGATTCGAGTACAAAATCGAATGGCTGGACGACCGGGGTATGGTGATAGACAGTGCCGCGAGTACGTGGCTGCCCGTCTCAGCCAAGGGCAAAAGCCGGTTCAGCTTTAGTTCGGTCGCGCCGTCGCGCGATGCGGTGGACTTCAAAATTAATACAAGAAAGGCAGGATAATAACTATGAGAGCAAAGAGACTTCTATTGGGATTTTTTTTGTCGGCGTCTTTTCTGTTGAGCTGTGCTCCGGAAACCGAGAACATCGACACGGTTAACGAACAAGCCAAAGCGGTGATGGCGCTTGATTACCGCGATTTTAACCGGGCGGCGAGCGAGATGATTCAATCAATGATTCAGTCGGGGAAACTGAACAAGCCGGACGGCGGAAGATACGTGATGACCACCGGCAGGATAGTGAACGACACGATGCAAAGAATCGACACCGACCAGCTCATGGCCAAGATAGAGCAGGATTTGATGAACAGCGGGCAGGTGGTGATGACCTCTGCGGTCGGCGGTGCGGGAGCGCCGGACCAGATGGTTTACGACGTGCGAGACCTGCGGGATTCCGAGGTCGGTGACGAATTCGACCCCGATACGCTCGCAGCCAAGAAACAGCTGATAGCTCCGGAGCTGAGCATAACGGGCAAGATATTTCAGCGAAACCTGAGGTACGACAAGAAACGCCAACAGGTGGAGTATTACTTTCAGCTTAAAATCACCGACCTGACCAGCGGTCTGCGATTTTGGCAGGAAGAGGTGCTGATAGGCAAAAGAGGCAGCAACAAGTCGGTGGCATGGTAGAGTGTGGATATTTCAAGTGTGTTTTTATGTGTCCCGTTATCCGGGGACAGAGGTAAGGAAATGAAAAAGCTGATGCTTATTTTGGGTTTTATTTCGGCCTGCTGTTTCATGGGTTTTTCGCAGACAACGATTGTGCAGGAGTCCGTCGGGCAGGGCGCTACGATAGACGAGGCGATAAAGAACGCTCTGTATAATGCGGTTGCGCAGGCTAAGGGTGTTCGCGTCGGTTCGGGCGATTACGAATTCGGTTACAGGTCCGCCACGGCGGATGTCAATCGTACCGGCACGGGCAAGAATATCGAGTTCGACGCAGTTTCGGTGGAGACGTCAGGCAGTGTGCAAAGAACCGACGTTGCCGGTCTCGTTAAGACATACGAAGTGCTCCAAGAAAATAAGACCGACGGCAATTACCAGGTCAAGCTGAAGGTATGGGTGCTTGACTATGAGCCGCTCGACAGCACCGAGAGGATTCGGCTGGCGATAATGCCCATCAGGCCGCTGAAGCCCGTCTTTCACTTCGGCTTTTTGATGCCCGGTGAGGATATAGCCGAGCAGCTCAGCCAGAAGCTGACGGACGCCCTTACCGGCACCAACAAGTTCATGGTGCTTGACAGGGAATATGACAGAGAGTACCTGAAGGAAAAGAGGGTCCTTCGTGCGGACGGTTCGATTGATGAGCAGGCGAAACTGAATGAGGTGCTCGGCGGCGATTATGTCCTTGCGGGGACAATTTCCGATGCGGTGCTTACCAGGAAGCAGGTCAAACTGGCTGCGACGGGACGCGACGTGGCGGAATACAAGGGGCGATTCGTATTCGATTATCGACTGTTAGGTGGGCTCACAAGGCACGTCAGAACGGCAGGTACCATCGAGCTGGTGCTCGAGACGGAAGATGTCAAGGCGCTTTACGAACAGTGGGAACCCGACAAGGTGGACGTGAAGCAGATAGGTGACAGGATAATCGCCGAGGCCGCGAGGCAGGCGGCTGAAACCTTAGTTGAAGACTTTTTTCCGATACGCGTAGCGAGTGTCGATGCGGCAGGGACAATTATAGTGAACCAGGGAAGCAAAAGGCTGGCTGAGGGCTTGTTGCTGGACGTTTATGCCCAGGGTAAAGAGATTATCGATTCCGACACGGGCGAGGTAATCGGAAAGACTGAAGTGAAAGTGGCTACCATTAAGGTTAACAAGACCGTTGCCGGGATAGCTTATGCGACGGTTGCCGACGGAGACCTGACTAAAATCCGCGAAGGGTGTATCTGCAAATATTCACCGATGGCTGAACCACAACAAGGTCGCCGCAGCAACATCGAAAGGAAGGGCGACGGCGGGGTTAAAATGCCGTTCGATTAGAAGCGGCCTTCTGAGTTAATTTGCCGATTTGAGGTCCTGCTGTTTTGCGCTTGAGTGGTTTATCTGGTAATACCGCTCGACGATGTCACACAAATACCTGAGAGTCTCGCGGCCTTCGGGGCTGGCTTCGAGTCCGACAATCTGCATACCGAGACAAATTCCGTCTGTGTTTGCAGTCGGCAGAATGTTCCTTATCTGGGCATTGAACATAACAGGCTGCTCGTAAGGCAGGGCTGTGAAACGCAGCGTGACAAACTGGCCCTTTCTGAAATCAGGATTGAGTGAATTTTCCACGACGACCTGCAGTCCTCCGGCACTGATATCAATAAGTTTGCCTTGCCAGTACTTGTCAGACGACTGTGTCGGTCTTTCCTGATGACGGCGGTGCCAAATGGTAATATTCACCTTCAGCGACTTCGGCACATTGACGCGGAAGTAGCTACGTCGTTCTATGATCTCTACGCGGTCCGGCACTATGAGAGCTATATGGGCACCGTTATTGCCGGACTGCTCAAAGCCTTCTACGGTCGTATCAAAAACAACCTTGCCGTAACGATACTTGAGAGAAACTCCGACAGGCTGATTTAACTGGATATTGACCGGATGTGGTCTGTCGGCGTGAATTACCTGGACGCTCAGGCGACTGGCTCCCAGGTGTTTGAGCAGAATTTTTGCCACGTGCCATTTGCCTTTCGACAGGTAAGACATAATGGCAGGTATCCGCTCCTCAATTACGGATTGTAAAAGTTTCCTCGGCTCGGCCCCGCGTGGGATAGTCAAATCATTCATACCCGTTCCCTTCTACACTTGCCCGGGTTGCTGTTTTCGATACACAGCAAAACCGCCCCGGCACTTTTTTACGTTTCGTCAAGGGGCAACCACCCCTTCCGAAACAGCCCCCGTATCCACTCTAAAGCGTAAGAATTATCCGGCCGACGGCAAAACACGTAGAAACAATTTTCTCTTATCACAAGATATACGGATTATTCACAAGGTTGCAAAAGTACTACCAAACAGTTATGATTCGCTATGCGAATGAGTTACGATGAGCAGTTAAAGAAATACGGGGCCGATAAAATCTTCCTTCTGGTGCTGTTTGCACTTTCGCTGCTTATTGCTTATCTGATAGTCCGGGCAAAAAAAACCATTGTGCTTGGCGAGCAGGTGGAGATTCCCCAAGCCGGTCTGTCGGTCCGATTGCCCAACGGCAACGGCTGGCAATGTGATAATAACTGGGAACACTACGAAGATATGCTTTTACTAAGGAGTTACTTACGTCCAAGTCCCGGTTTTAACCTTGCTAATGTTGTATGCAGGTATCGGCTGGCATCTTTCAGAAAGTCGCCACGACAATGGCTCCAGCAATACGCCGAACAGTTCGATGCCACAAATCACGAATACGGAACACAAGAAATCGAAGAGGCCACAATGGAGTGGGTCTATATCAAACAGGAACAGGATATGTCCGGTGTACTCGCGGCGACCATACAGCTCGACCACGGCAGGTGGCTCGATATAGAGATAACACAGTCGGGTATTGAAGAGGAAATAGTACCTAAAGTATTTGAGAAAATAAAACAGCATGTTGTCATCAAAAAGAACAAACTGCTTGAAAGAGGTATTGAAGCGGTAAACAACCTAAAAGCCGTCGGGCTGAACAGAGCAATATTACAAAAGGATGAACCTTTATATTACTTAGTGAAAAATTCGAGCATGCATGATGTGGGCTTCGTAGTCGAGATGTTTCTCAAATCGGCAAACATAGATGAAACTGAGATTCAAGCTGCGGGTTTCGGCTATATCAGAAGTCCCAATCGATGGGAAAAGGCCATGCTCTTTAAGAGCGATTCCAGTCTGGATGAGTTCGTCTGGGAGAGCGAAATAGACCAGGAAAGAGTCGTAGAGATGAGAACAGGACCACTAACCATCCGAGGTCAGAAGCAAGACGTCAGGATATCAACCAGGATTATGGTTGCCGACAACAATGAAATCCTGATTAACAGATTAGGGCCCGATTTCGCCGAACTCAGTAATCTCGAACCGAGGGAATTTACAGTCGAAATCGGCAAAGCAGCAATACCCGGCGCCGTTCTCGAACCTCTGTACGTTCAGATGGCCGATAACAATATAGATAAAGCAATGGTCGATGTAATTTCAAGTGACGGACAGGTCGAGCCGGTAATAATCTCAATAACAAAGGCACCGGAAAGTAAGCCACAGGTCAGCTATACTGTAAAAATCGAGTATCTCGGTTCGACGGAAATGGAAGAAATTGACTTAGGCAACAAGATGAGTGTCGTTAAAAAAGTACTGAGGCATAACGGTATATTAGTCATGGAACCAGCTTCGCTGGAGGATTTAGTACGGCGATTTCCGGAGCGGGCGGATTACATCCTGCAAAGAAGTCGTGCAATCAGACAGGGCAGACTCTAACTACATTAAACTTGGCAGGTGCAAAACATGACAGGCTCAAGCAACTTATACGATTGCATAATCGTCGGCGCAGGTCCTGCAGGTCTTGCGGCGGCACTTTATACGGCGAGGGACCGGCTGAGCACGATAGTTCTTGAAAAGTTTATGCCAGGCGGTCAAATCAACAATACCGACCGAATTGAAAATTATCCCGGCTTCGAAACAATAGACGGGCCTGGCCTGATTATGAATATGCAGAAACAGGCCGAGGATTTCGGGGCTGAAATAAAGACCGGCAACGAGGTGACGAGTCTGGCTAAGCTCGACGACGGCAACATTGAGGTCAGTTGTGACGATGATAAATACGTGGCTAAAGTCGTTATACTGGCGCTGGGCAGCGATTACAGGAAACTGGGAATACCCGGCGAGGATGAATTCAGAAGCGCCGGTACAGGAGTGAGCTATTGCGGCACCTGCGACGCGCCGTTTTTCAAAGGCAAGCAGGTCATGTCGGTCGGCGGCGGCAACACGGCGGTCGAAGAGACACTGCACCTGTGCAAATTCGCTGAAAAGGTCACACTTATTCATAGACGGGACGAGTTTCGCGCAACGAAGGTGCTGGCCGAGGAGCTTTTGGCAAAGGCGGATGAGCCGAACTCGAACCTGGTCGTAAAGTACAGCACGGTAGCTACTGCGATTGAAGGGCAGGGTAAGGTTCAGTCGGTCAAACTCAAGGACGTTAAGACCGGCAAAGTCGAAGATTATCCGTGCGACGGCGTTTTCATTTTCATCGGCATGGTGCCGAACACAGGTTTTCTCAAAGGTTTCGTTGACCTGACAGAGGCCGGCTTTATCAAGTGTGAGTGTGCGTACCTGCGTACAAAGGTGTCGGGGGTGTTCGCAGCGGGTGATTGCCGGGTGGGTGCGGCTATGCAGCTTGCAACGGCGTGCGGAGACGGAGTAATCGCGGCGATGATGCTCAAACAATATCTGCGAGACCCGAACTGGTGGAATCAGAAGGTCAGCGACAAGCTTCAGCCGGGCGGGTGGTAGTAAACTTTAGGCGACTTCAACTCTGGCCTGCGGGTCGAAAGGATTGGTCCGCATCGCCAGCGAGAACAGGTAAGGATAATTGCCCTTTAGATGTTCCATGTAATCGAGCCATTGTCTTACCAGGAGTTTGTATGCCCTGGTAATATCACCAGCCAGGTGCTCATAGTCGCTGTCAGGCAATCCATCAAGACCTGAGCGGTGTGATAACTCCTCGGCCAGGTGGGTAACGGCCCAGAGCAATTCGGTAAATTCCTCGCGTTCGAGCAGATTCTGATTTTGCAGAAGACCGAGCAGGAAACCTCGTTCAGCAACAATGAACTTCTGCAAGCCCGGCAGGTCGCCTCTGCGGCAATCGATTTTGAATTCACGATTTTTTAGTATTTTGCTGACTTTATCGAAGTGCTCATCGGTCCATTCGTTATTTACTATCAGGTGCTTTGAGATGCCGTCCGTATCGGTATCAAAAGAGCTGAAATACTCGAGTAACTTTGTGCCGACCTGTGCGAAGAAAGCGCCGATTACCATATTCATCTTCTTCAGCATCGAACGTTTTTCTCTTTCGCTAAGCACGGCGTGGATAATCAGAGTGACCATCAGGACCTCTATAAAGACAAAGGCTATGTCACCGAGAAGATAAATAAATATATGGTGGGCGTCGCGGAAAATGACCTAGCGCAGGACATAAACCAACGCGGACAGAAACACCAAAAGGATTCCAAGCCTGATTCTCTGGTTTAACATATTGTTCTTTTGCATAATATCACCTCAGGCCAAAGCGTACTAAAAAGAACATGGTTTTTCAAGCTGCAGCACAAAAGTATTGATATGACGGACAAAAGCCTTATCCTAATGGTCGAATACAGAGCCTTTTGGGAGAATGTCTGTGAGGACAAGGAGACTCGGTAACAGTGAGCTTGAACTGACTGCGGTGGGTCTCGGCGCCTGGGCGATGGGCGGTCCGTGGCAGTTCGGCTGGGGACCGCAGGATGATAACGATTCGGTCCGCACCATCCGGGCTGCGCTCGATGAGGGAATCAACTGGATAGATACCGCTCCGGTATACGGCCGAGGCCGCAGCGAGCAAGTCGTCGGCAGGGCTCTGAAAGATGTTGCTGACAAGCCCATCATCGCGACCAAGTGCTCATTAGTCTGGGATGAAAAAAGAGACAAGATAAGCTGTCTGCGCGAAGAAAGTATTATTAACGAATGCCATCAAAGCCTTAAACGCCTCGCTATCGAGGTAATCGACCTGTATCAGATGCACTGGCCTGAGCCGGACGAGCAGCTCGAAGAGGGAATCGGCGCTATGGCAAAACTTCAGCAACAGGGCAAGGTGCGATATATCGGCGTATCGAACTTCACAGTCGAACAGATTCGGCGGGTACAAAAAGTCACAGAGATAACGTCACTGCAGCCGCCTTACAGTATGCTCCATCGCGATACAGAAAAAGAGCTGCTGCCCTACTGTCGGAAGAACAATATAGGCGTTGTGGTTTACAGCCCGATGCATAAAGGGCTGCTAACAGGCAAATTTACCGCTGAAAGAGTAGCCGGACTGCCCGAAGGAGACCACCGTAAAACGGACCAGGAATTCTTAGGGAAAAAGTTCGAGGCAACCACCGAATTGATTGAGAATCTCAAACCAATTGCCGAACGTAACGGAATTACGTTAGCGCAGCTTGTTATTAGCTGGGTGTTGCGGCGGAAGGAAGTAACCGCGGCGATAGTCGGGGCAAGAAGGCCGCAGCAAACCAAAGAAACCGCGCCGGCGGCTGATATAAACTTGAATGAGCAGGATGTAGAAGAAATTGAAGAGTTGCTCGAAAGACGCCTGCAAAAGATAGACAAGTAACTTTCGATGAGAGAACATAACGATGGCAAAGCAAAAAGATGTTTACGTTAGTCCGCTGGTGGAGAGAAACGCATCTGTCGAAGTGGCTGAGCTGTTCGGTGCGCAGAAGAAATTCAGCACGTGGCGAAGATTATGGCTGGAGCTGGCGAAGGCACAGAAGAAACTCGGGCTGGACATCAAAAAAGGACAGATAAACCAGATGGCCCGGCACATCGAGGATATCGACTTTGCCAGGGCGGCCCGTTATGAAAAGAAGTTCCGCCATGACGTAATGGCCCACGTTCATACATTCGCCGAGGCGGCGCCAAAGGCCGCGCCGATTATTCATCTCGGCGCAACGAGCTGCTTCGTTGGTGATAATGCCGACTTAATAATAATGCGCGATGCGCTTCAGATAACAGCCGAAAAGCTCGCCGCTGCAATACACCAGTTAAGTAATTTTGCCGAGAAGTATCGTTCCCTGCCGACTCTGGGTTTTACGCATTATCAGCCTGCGCAGTTAACAACCGTCGGCAAACGCGCGACGCTGTGGTGTTATGAATTCGTGATGGATTTGCAGGAAGTCGAATACAGGCTGGAAAATTTGCCGCTGCGCGGAGTCAAAGGCACGACCGGTACGCAGGCTTCGTTTCTCGAATTGTTCGACGGAAACAATTCGAAAGTCAAAAAACTCGATAAAGAACTGGCAGAGGCGTTCGGATTCACTAAAACGTGCGCAGTTACCGGCCAGACCTATCAGAGAAAAATCGATACGCAGGTAATCAACTCGCTGGCTTCCATAGCGCAGTCGGCGCATAAGTTCTGTAACGATATCCGACTGCTGGCGAACCTGAAGGAAATCGAAGAGCCGTTCGAAAAATCACAGGTCGGCTCGTCGGCAATGGCCTATAAGAGAAATCCAATGCGATGCGAGCGAACAACATCGCTCAGCCGCCTAGTACTGAGCCTGGCGACAAGTCCCCCAATGACTGCAAGCGAGCAATGGTTCGAAAGGACGCTGGACGATTCGGCCAATCGCAGGATTGTCATACCGGAAGCTTTTCTTGCCACAGACGGGATATTGGAAATCCTGATTAACGTTCTTGACGGACTTGTCGTGTATCCGAGGGTAATCGCCGCTCATGTAGAGGCTGAGCTGCCTTTTATGGCCAGTGAAAACATCATGATGGCAGGCGTCAAGGCAGGCGGAAACCGGCAGGAGCTGCACGAAAAGATTCGTCTGTACAGCCACGCAGCGGCGGCGCAGGTGAAAAATTTCGGCAGGGGCAATGATTTAATCAGCAGGCTCAAAGCGGACATGGCGTTTAGAAAGGTAAATTTCGAACGGCTGCTGCGTCCTGAAAACTACATCGGCCGGGCGCCGAAACAGGTGGATGAATTTCTGGCCTCGGTAGTGACGCCAATTCGCAAAAAATATCATTCTGCAATAAACAAAAAAGTCGAACTGGATGTCTGAGGAGATCACGAACATCTTAAATTCATTATTTACTTACGGAATTATCGAGTACCGAAATGACACTTAAGCACTAAGGCGAATAAATCTCTCCTATACAGAGTACATGAAGAATGACACAGATGACATCCTCGATGCATTAATGTCAACAGTCGAGTCTTGGCGTACTAAGACGGCATCCTCCATTAATCCCAACCATCAAACAACTGCTTTTCATGTCGGTGCTTTGACTGAAGAAACGTTCAGGATGCATGCATTAACGGGGGGCTTCCTAATGCAAGATTCCATGAACACACATGTACGAAGTCGTGAGACTATTTTTGCGGCAGAGTGGGCCTTACGTTCACTTCAACTACCCAATCACATCTACTCGGATATCAATCACATTAGGGATTCGTGGAACGACAAAACGGCTAGTAAGTGCATCAAAATCTTAACTGAGTTGTCTAAATACTACCACGTTAGAGACTTGGTGATAAGCACAAAAAGAGGAGGTTACACTGTCGAGAGAGTTAAACAAAATACTTTTGTATTTAATGACGTACCTAATTGGACGGGAAGTATGGATTTAAAATCGAGACTAATCTCAAACAAAATCGAATCAGATAGGTTCAAGGATTACACCTCAAATTTTATCAAAACTCGTTCGCTTAAAGATACGCCCGCATATGATGATTTTCCTAATGCTGTTAAAGGTCATGATTATTCAGGCTCAGATTTTTGGAACTTGTGGGAATATCTTTTCCGACTTTCATTGAATGCTATAGCTCAAGGGTGCAATGTGCACAATTACGGAGCTTTTGCTGCTACTAGTGAAACAAAAGAGCTCTGTATTTTTGTTACTAAAAAAAAGATAAATGACCAACTCATTCAAAATGCCGGTCTGAATAAGTCGGCTGTAAGCATCTTTTTAAAATGGTTGACATTTAATTCTCAAACACCAAGAAAGTTTACTCTTTTTCATTGTCCTTTAGTCGACGTCAACGATAAATTTGTAATGATCATTCCCCATGCTATCTTAATGGCCCATCCGCCCACCATTTTTCTAAGGTTGCTTGCTAACTATGACAAAGCGGCGTTCGATTCTGCTTCGTCCCTTTTAGAAAAGAAAGCCTTAAACCGCCTTAAAATACATTTAGAAGGTCAAGGTCGTGTAATTAAGACAAATGTCAAATTAGACACACTCGAAGGTCAATTAGAGTTAGACTTTGTTGAGTACGATGAATCCGATTCGACACTCTGTATAGGCCAAGCAAAATTGACAATTCGAGCAGATTCAGTCTCAGAGGTAGACCATACAAATGAGGCTTTGAAGAAAGGGCTGATACAACTACAAAAAAATAAATCTGCAGTGCATAAAAACTATGCAACTGTAGAGGCAATACTTGCTAAGCTAGGAGTAAGTACAAAAAAGGATATAAAAATAGAATATTTTCTAATGCCAACTCTTTTCACGGGCAGTGATTTTCTTAAAATCCCCAATTGGGTGAAGGTTTTACCAATGGAGTTTTGCTTACGTTCCCAATGTGAAGGATTTTCTATACGTTCAACGTGGGCTCAGTATAAGAAACTTTGGGATTCATTTGATACAAAAGACATCTCTTCTAAATCCCAGTTCGAATTCGAACTGGCTGGTCTGAAAATATACTATCCTGGCTTTGCTATTTAAGATAAAATGCGGTGATTCGAAAAAGAGGAGACAAAATGACCCGAAAAGAGTTGATTAAACGCATCAAAGAGACGGCGTACATGGAGGGTGACTTTACACTTCGCAGCGGTAAGAAAAGCAAGTACTATCTCGATAAGTATCTGTTCGAGACCTGCCCGGATATACTAAAGGCGCTTGGTGCTGAATTCGCAAAATATGTCACCAACGACGTTACTTTGATTGCCGGGGCCGAGTTAGGAGGAGTTGCTCTTGCCGCGGTGACGGCGATGGAGACCGGCAGAAACTGGATTATCGTCCGCAACAGCAAAAAGGGCTACGGCACGGGCAAGATGATTGAAGGTGTGCTTAAAGATAACGACACCGTGCTTCTGGTAGAAGACATCGCCACAACAGGCGGACAGGTGCTCGAAGCGGCGAAAGTGATTACTGAGGCTGGGGCAAAGGTTAAAGAAATAGTCTGTGTAATCGACCGCAAACAGGGCGCCGCTGAAAACATAACCGCCGCAGGTTATAAATTTGAGAGCATATTCACCAAAAACGACCTCGCAATTAAGGACTAATCCGGTCACAACACGATGTACGTAAAAAAGGGGCAATTATCGATTCTGGCTGTGAACCTGGTCGCACTGGCTGTTTTTGCCGTTTTGTTTTTCCTTCGAAGCAACTACGAGTTCGTTATTTACATCGGCGTTATAGTTTTCTTTCTGATTCTCATCGCGGCTACCAACCACAGGGTCTATTATCCTAACGCACTGCTCTGGGCCCTTACGGCCTGGGCAATTATGCACATGGCCGGCGGAGCGGTTTATATCAACAAAGTCCGTCTGTATGAGATAATCCTTATACCGCTGTCGGAAAATACTCCCATATTCCGCTATGACCAGTTAGTGCACATAGTCGGATTCGCCACGGCTACTGTGACGATGTTCTACGTTCTAAAGCCGCTTCTTCGGGCAGACCTGGAGCGATTCGCGGCGCTGTCCATAATAATTATAGCAGCGGGTCTCGGCATCGGAGCACTCAACGAAATAGTGGAGTTTATTACCGGCGTGATTGTGCCCGAATCAGGAGTAGGCGGATACCTCAATACATCACTGGATTTAGTGTCGGATTTGATTGGGGCAGTACTGGCGATGGTTATAATCCGTATATCGGAAAGGGATTTCTTCTCCAAAAAGGCTGTCGCTGATGGTAAAAGCTGTAAAGGCTGAGGAACATCACATAAACTTGCTCGTTTTGGCGGCTTGACAGACATCGGTAAGTTGGACTATCATCTAAGCTTGCGAATGCTTCTATTATTATCCTGCAAGAGGAATGGATACAATTTCCGGCAAGAAGAACATTGCTATTTTGGGTTCGACCGGCTCGATAGGTAAAAACGCCCTGCGTGTTATCGAAGCTTTAGGTGAGCCTTACAAGGTCACGGCCCTTAGCGCACATCGAAGCTGCGAACTGCTGGCCGAGCAGTCTCTGCGATACCAGCCGGATTGTGTCTGTATATCAGACGACGATTCATACGATTCCCTGGTGAAATTACTCGATGGTTTCAAAGGCGAGATACTTCGCGGGCCGGAAGGTCTGGCACAAATCGCCGAAATGGAACAGGTCGATATCGTCCTGACCTCGATTGTCGGAGCGGCGGGTCTGCCGGCAATTACGGCGGCGGCAAAAAAGGGAAAGCGCCTGGCCATCGCCAATAAAGAGCCGCTTGTGGTAGCCGGACAGATGCTGACTAAACTGGCGAAGGAGAACAACTGTGAGATTCTTCCGATTGACAGCGAGCATTCGGCGATTTTTCAAGCGATGCAGGCCGGTTCAGTCGATGAAGTAAACAGGATAATCCTTACCGCTTCGGGCGGGCCGTTCCGCGATTGGCCGGCTGAGCGAATATACGAGGCGACGGTAGAGCAGGCATTGGCGCATCCTGTCTGGAATATGGGCCCAAAGATTACCATCGACTCGGCAACGATGATGAACAAGGCGCTCGAAGTGATTGAAGCCCACTGGCTGTTCGCATTGCCGGTAGAAAAGATAGATATTCTTGTTCATCCGGAGTCGATTGTACATTCGATGGTCGAATACGTTGACGGCTCGGTCATCGCCCAGATGGGTACGCCTGATATGTGTCTGCCGATTCAGTATGCGCTGACGTATCCGAAGAGGGTCAAAGGTATTACGGAGCGTCTGAAGCTGGATGAGCTGACTAATCTGACATTTGAAAAACCGGATACCGAAAGATTCCGCTCCATTCGTCTTGGCTATGAAGTAGCACGGACGGGCGGGACGGCAGGCGCCGTGTTCAACGCCGCCAATGAAGCAGCAGTTGGACTTTTCCTCGAAGGGAAAATCCGTTTTGGCGCGATAGTGGAATTGATTGAACGCTGTCTTGACAAACACAACGTTAAAACCGATGTATCACTTGACGAGTTGCTGGCTGCGGATGCCTGGGCCAGAAATGAGGTTAGCCAATGCCTGAACCAAAACGTGCATTGAACTATCGCTCCCTGATCTGGGTGCTGGTCATCATACTGTCTGCTTACATAGTGACAAGCAACCTAAGGGTGTTCAGCAACGTGCTGATTATAGTGATCGGGTTTGGCGCAATGATTTTTGTGCACGAACTGGGGCATTTCACCTCTGCCAAGCTGTCTGGGATAAAGGTCGAAGCCTTTTCAATCGGTATGGGGCCGATACTTATTGGACTGAGCCGCACTGAAAAGGGCTACAAAATCAGAATCCTGCCCGGACTTATTAACAAAACCGAAGGCGAAGGAGGCTTTTGTTTTACCTTCGGGAAAAAAACCAAACCAGGCGAGACCGAATACCGCATCAGCCTGATTCCCTTCGGCGGATTCGTCAAGATGCTCGGTCAGGAAGATATTATTCAGGTTGAAAAATCCGACGACCCGCGTAGCTTTGCGAACAAACCCGTCGGGGCCCGCTTTGCGGTAATAGCATCCGGTGTCTTCTTCAATGCCATAAGCGCTGTTGTGCTTTTCATGATTACCTTCACGGTTGGAATCGATTTCCCGCCGGCGATTGTCGGTGGTGTGGTCGATGGCTCCCCGGCGGCCAAGGCCGGTTTGCAGGCCGGTGATGAAATCATCGAGATAGACGGCAGGAGCAAAGACCTTGACTTCCGTGACATCGCGTTTTCGGCCATACTTTCAGACTGGGCTGAAGAGGTGCCGTTCAAAGTCAGGCACCAGGACGGTTCCGTAGAGCAGATTTATATGGCCGCTAAAAAGATGGGCGGCGAACCTGAGAAAAAGTTCGGAATCGAATGGCCTGTTTCCCTCAAAATCGCAGAGGTAACCGACCTGAAGGCACTAATGAAGGCCACAGGCTTACAGCCGGGCGACCGAATCATATCGGTAAACGGAAAGGATGTAGAGCACTATTGGCAGATGGAGGAAATTATAATCGACTCTTATGCTCCTTCTGTTTCGATGCTCGCCGAACGACGTTCCGATCAGCAACAGGCTGAACTTGTCGAAACCGAAATCCCGCTTGTCTGGCCGGTCGAAACCGTTTCAGGCCTTGCCAATATATGCTCAATGGTGCCGCGCCTTCGCGTGCAGGCGGCATCTGTACCAAAGCAAAACCTCGTCGAGCGGACGCTGTTCAAACTCAGAACCCTGCTGGCACAAGTGGGCATAGGACAAAAGCCCGTCGAGTATGAGCTCAAACTCGAGCCAAACGACATCATAATCTCCGCAGGCGACGTTAAATATCCGACCTATTATGAACTGAGAGACGTAACAGACTCTTACGAAAACAAAGACCTTCCAATGACGGTTCTTCGCAGGAACGATTCGGACATGCAGGAAGCCGTCGATATTGTCGTGCGGCCGATGAGAAAGGGTAATCGCGTAATTATAGGTTTTGCTCCCGTGCTCGACGTTGAGCATCCGATTGTGGCCAAAACAATCGCGGCTGACAGCAATATTGGACAATTCACTTTGCCGCCTGGTGCTGCAATCACAACAGTGAATGGAACGCAGGTAGCAGATTTTCTGGCTGTGGCAAAGCTGATAGCACAAAGCCCCGGCGATAAAGTCGTAATCCGATACCTGTCGACAGACGGTAAAGAAGGTTCGGCGGTTCTGGACACGGCCGATAATAAAAAACTTATCAACCTCGAGCCGATGTTTGCCAAGCAGGTTCCTCTGACCCCGATGGAAATAACGCACAAGGCGGACGGGCCCATCGAAGCGGTTTCTATGGGTTTCAATAAAACGGTCCGCATGATAATGATGACATACGCCAGCTTTAAGGTATTACTGTCCGGCCAGGCAGGTACGGACAGCCTGATGGGGCCGGTGGGTATCATTCACCTGAGCTACCAGGTCGCCTCGACACAGCCGCTTATATATTACGTTTACATGATGGGTTTTCTAAGCGTCGCCATCGCGGTATTTAATTTCATGCCGATACTGCCTCTTGACGGCGGCTGGGCGCTGTTCCTGGTGATTGAAAAGATTAAAGGTTCGCCGGTAAGCCCAAAAATTCTCACCGCGGTGGCCGGTTTTGGATGGATTTTAATTGGCGCACTGGTAATTTTTCTTACATTTAATGACATAGCAAGGATGATTTTCGGATAGTTGTTCTAAGGGATTAGAAAGCAAGATGCTGCTGGAGCGATACCGAAAGCAGGCCCACACCGGGACCAGCAAAAAGGTTTACGAGCTAATTGAACGCGAGTACGACCGACTTTGCGGCTGTGAAGGCTATCACACCGGGGCAATCGAAAGTCTCAAACTCACCGACCCTGAAATTTACCGTCTCATACAGGCTGAGTATGAGCGCCTGAATAATACACTTCAGTTGACCGCGGCACAAAATATATGCAGCAGGAGCGTCCTGGCCGCCCTTGGCTGCGTTTTCCAAAACAAGACCGCAGAAGGTTTTATCGGCACCAGATGGCACGGCGGCTGTGAGGTGGTGGATAAACTGGAGTCCCTCGCTGTAAGCCGGGCGAAAGAAGCCTTTGACGCACAATATGCGAATGTTCAGCCGCACTCAGGCAGTACCGCCAATCAAATCGTCTTCAAGGCCATGCTCAAACCCGGTGATACGATTCTGAGTCTCGACGCCGGCCATGGAGGACACCCGTCGCACGGCGGTCGCGATTCGCTTAGTCGGGATATTTACAGGATAGAGTCCTACGGCGTCGAGCCGACGAGTTTTGTCTTCGACTATGACAAAATTCTCGTCAAAGCCAAAGAAGTTCGGCCCAGGCTCATTATGTGCGGGGCAAGTGCTTACCCGCGAGTAATAGACTTCGAGAAATTCCGCCTTATCGCCGACGAAGTAGGAGCATATCTTCTGGCGGATATTTCCCACATTTCAGGGGCGGTGATGGCTGGTGTTCATCCTTCACCGATACATACCGTTCACGTCACAACCACAAGTACGTACAAGGCCGGAGGTCCCCGCGGCGGGCTGATATTGGCCGGCAAAGATTATCAGATTCCGATTGAAACCGCATCCGGCAAAGTCCCGCTTTCCAAAGCGTTGAACACGGCAACCTTTCCGGGTCTGCAGGGGACACCATATTTTAACAACATAGCAGCAAAGGCTGTATTCTTTAAAGAAGCCCTGTCGGAGACTTATCGGCAAAGGCAGTTAAAAATTGTCGAAAACGCCAAAGCACTGGCACATAATTTAATCAATAACGGATTTGATGTGCTCAGCGGCGGTACGGATAACCATATGATTATAGTTGATATCAGCCGTTCCAGGACAGGCTTGAATGGTGTTATTGCCCAAAAAATGCTCGAGGAATGCTGTATAGTGGTCGATTCTTGTCGTCTGCCGTATCAGCAGCCTGGCACTCCTGCCGCAGGTGTGCGCCTTGGTACGCCGATTGTCACTCGCCGCGGAATGGGACCCGAGCAGATGACTGCTGCTGTCGAATTGATTGCCGATGTGCTCGGCCGGTCGCAGATAATCGAACCCGCCGGATACAAACCGGATGAAACCTTCATTCACAACACGCGTCAACAGGTAAAACAACTCTGCAACAAATACACCGGAAGCTGACTGCTAGGACCGCCTTAATCGGGGAACCTGCCGACAGTTAAGTGTCCCCATACCCTCCGAACAAAGAGAAAATTGACTAATCGGCTTTATGTGGTATCTTTACTGGCTATGCTGCAAAGATTTAAACGTGAAATTAAAGAAGCTAAAACCTTTCTGCAATTCAGCTTTCTAAAGGCCTTTGGAAACGGCCTGGCTATGATTCTGCCGCTGGTGGTAGCCAAGCTCTTTTCTCAGGAACTGTTCGCCAGTTATTGTCTTGCAAACATGGTGGTTTTCTTTTTTGCCGTTCTTATCATGGCTTCTCTGCGCGCCCCACTCGTGGTGTTCGCCAGCCAGGAAAGGATACAGACCGACAAAATAAACAAGACTTTTACAGCTCAAAGCCTGCTGCTGCTGATTTCACTGTCGCTGGGATGTGTTTCGGCTATAGTGTTTGCCCGGCCTATCGCGACCTTCGCAAAGATATCCGTGAAGGATATACCATTTCTTTTGCTTGGATTCGTAGGAATGATTTTGAAAATGTTCGTCTGCAACCTTTATATGGGTCTTAACAAACGTCTTTTGAGTGCGATATCAGAACTCGTATTCGGTATTTCGTGCTTAGTTCTGATTCTTGTGTTCTACTTTACAGAAACCATAAGCTTGCGCAGTGTTTTCACCATTTATCCAATCTCTGCGGCTGTTCTGATAATCATGTTCATCATGACGACCGATTTTTCGCTGCTGATGCCCTGGCGGCTGGATAAAAAGCACCTTATGGAAGTTGTGGATTTCGCCAAATGGCAGCTGTTGGGCGCCACCGTCGCGTATTTCATTAACTGGGGCGCAAATCTCGTTATGAGATACTATGATATGATGAACGACATCAGCGTGTTCAATCTCGGCTTTTCATTCTTCAAGGGATTGACAATGCTCATGGCCGTTATCAGTTCTTATTTTCTGCCGTTTATCAGTTCCAATATTAACGAACCGGAAAAAATCAATAACTATCTCTATCGAAAGAGGCCGAGAGTTATTGCAACTGGACTTGCGGGCATTGCGGTGTTCTTCTTTGCGGCACCGGCCTTTTTGGACCTGCTCTATCCCGGCAAATATATAGGAAGCGGCCTGACGATACGGGTGCTGCTTGTCGCAGCAGCATTTGCGCTGTATGGAATATTTTACCTCCCCCTGTTCAACGCGCTTAAGATGTATCGCCATATCCAGATTATCAGCGTTTCCCATGTCGTACTAACAACCATTCTGAATCTCATATTAATACCGCATTACGGATATAAAGGCGCAGCAGTTGCAACTGTTTTAGGATACGTTTTAAGGATATCGGCCATGGAAGCGTGTTTCAGGCTGGTAGCCAGAAAGAAACTGGGTATTTAGTAAATGTCTATAAGTGTAATAATTCCGGCGTATAATGCAGGTTCAACCATTACCCGCGCGATAAACAGCGTTCTCAATCAGACGGTCCCTCCAGAAGAGATTTTTGTGGTAGATGATGGTTCAACTGATAACATGGCTGAAGCTGTAAAGAAGTTTGGGGGTCGTGTTACTTATATGAGAACGGAACATCTGGGTCCAGGGGCGGCCCGGAACAAGGCTCTTCTAAAATTGAAAGGGGATTGGGTCGCCTTATTAGACTCTGACGACGAATGGATGCCTCACAAATTAGAAATGCAAATGAAGTTGTTTGAATCCAATCCCGAATTGTATTGGAGCGGCGCGAACTCATACCTTGCCGCCGGAGCTCAACGCACGCTGAAATGCAGCCGGACAAGGGCAAAAAAAATGTTGGCAAGCAGAGACTTTTTCGACAACTTTCTCCGGGCATTTTCTAAAAACTATTTTCTCGTACATCCAAGCACAATAGTCATAAAACGCAGGGTTTTCGACGAAGTCGGGTTTTTCAATGAGGAACTATTACGCAATGAAGATTCCGACATGTGGTGTCGGATTGCGTTTATACATCCAATGTTTGGTTTCATTCCAGAACCTTTGGCAATAGCACATCTTGATGCCCAGGACCCGCTTTTAGTAAAAATCAGAATTGATAACAAAGGCGGACTTTATTACCATAAGATGATAAAGGACCTTTTCCCAATAGCTGAAAAGCACGATTGTTTGCCGGAGTACACAGCCTTTGCCCGCTTTTTTTTAAGGATAACGCTGATTGAGGCCATTTTTTATGGACTTAAGGAAGAAGCAAGAAACACAGTAAACCAGTATAAAAATCTATTTCCCTGGTACTGGCGAACAGTAACTTACCTGCTGACGGTTTTTCCCAGGCTGACCGTCAAACTGTTACGGGCATCAGCTGACTTTGTATATATTGCCAGAAGAAAGCGTTTGGTTAACCGACGATGGCTTTATCCGAATAGAGAATAACCGCCGCTGTTGTTCTCAGGCGGACAGTTGTGCTATATATAACCGAGGTCCTTGAGTCTCTGTTGCAGTTTCTCTTTGTCCTGCTCAGAATACAGGTCCTTATTTTGAGCACCCTGGTCGCCGGATGAAGCCCGGGTAGATTTATATTGGGGCTTGCGCCGCTGGAGTTCCTGGGTAAAAATTTCGCTGACAACACGTCCATCCATATCCTCGTCAACAGGCAAAGTGAAAAAATGAAGGATGGTAGAAGCAACATCGAATATTTCACATTCGAGATTGTCCAATTGCCTAATGCCCGGCCCTGAGGCTATAAATATTCCGTTCGGGTCGTGATAGCCTATCTGAAAGTCGTCCCCGGATTTAACTTCACGGAACAGGCCGCCTGTCGCCTTATAGTAATTTATCAGGGAGTAGCCTCCGGTAGGCACAAGTATTAAATCCGGCATTAGATTCATAAACTGACCACAGTACAATTCTTCCTTATGATAAATTTTTTCTATGACCCGTGTTCCGGTGTTCGGGTCTGTAATTTTTTCCAGCTCAGCGATAAGCTGTTGGGCTGTTCGCTGACGCATTGCCTCATCCTGTTCGAGCAGATATATAAGGCCGGTACTGCCGAACCCCATAGATAGCGCCTTCGAACGTGTCCATGAAACAGGCGCATCGGTTGTCAGGACTTTTGCCGATTGCATTATAGTTTTTCTGGCTAATTTCTTGCGCAGGTTAAAAATATCCAGCCAGGCTATCAGGTCCTTTGCAAATGTTAACCACCAGTATCTGGCGTCAAACCTTCTGTATCCGTTCTGCTGAAGCCATTTAGCAAGGTTAAATCTTTTTTTGTTGAGCTGAAAGCCGTGGTCGGAAACAACGAATATTGTCGGTTCGGTCCCGGTGGCTTTGGTAAACGCAGATACGATTTTTTCGATGTTCCGGTCGAGAGCGTTGTAAAATCGGGTTAGTATATAAGACTTTTTTTCCCGGTCAAACTGAGGTTGCCCTTCTTCGAGGTATCCCCAGTATCTGTGTTGAATTGCGTCAGAGGCCTGGAAATGAACCATCAATAAATCCGGACAATCATGTTTAATCAGGAACTCTGCCGCTGAACTTCTGGACTCAAGGCTTTGTACCATTTGTTCAACAAAAACGTTGAGGCCGCCCAACTTCATGTTCTTCATCCTGCTGCGATTGAAAATGTCATAGTCAGGCAGTGCGTCCAGGAGTTTTTTCTTAAGGTCCCTGGGATATGTGAAGTCTGATTCTATCGATGGGGTGAGAAAACCGGTAACCACCCAGCCGTTGACCGGTTGTGGAGGATATGTCATAGGAACATTCAGCACTCCGACCTTACCGCCGTTCTCGCTGACGATTTGCCAGAGGGTCCTTTTGAAGTTAGCTGCATTTGAAATCAGCTCCTTTCGATTTTCGATATCCCATGCGCAAAAGCTGAAGACGCTGGTTTTACCCGCGTTGCGACCCGTCTGGAAAGCAGTCCAGGCTGCGGGCGTAACAGGCGGTATGGTAGATTTGAGAATACCGGAACTCCCCTTTTGGCGTAAAGCCTTTAGAAAAGGCATATGTCCCTGTTCGATGGCAGGGGCAAGGATTTTCCATGTTCCGCCGTCGATACCGATTATAAGCACTTTGTCTTTCATTTTCTTAGAGACTCCTCAAATATATCCGGCACATGAATAGTTCAATATCCAAGCGATTTCAATCTGTCTGCAAGCTCTGCTTCAACTTGTTTCTGCTGCTCAGGGTTCGTGGATATTTCTTTTTTTTGTTCAGCTTTGGTCTGTTCGGCCCGAACTGTCTTATTGCCTTTGTTAATTACAAGCCAGGGGATTTCACGAAGCAATCTGCATGAGGACCGTGCCCAGTGACAAAAACGGTAATTTTCTCCGAGCATTTCGCCGTGGTCCGAGGTAACAATAATTTTACCGGAAAGAGATTCAACGAGCCTGGCGACCTGCGTAAGCACTATTTCTAAATTTTCTTTATAAGCTTTTTGCAGGCCTTTTCTGCCGTATTTTCTTCGAACAGCGTCCATAGGAGTTGCGGGCGGCATTTTGAAAAATTCACGCAATTTCCACTGAACGAAATTTCCCTTCATACCAAGGTGAAACGATATGTCGGAACACAATTTTACAAGGGAATTCCGCAGACGACAGGAATTTTTGGAATCATCCACGCCAATCAAAGACCAAGTGCCTGTTCCATCGGGAGGCTTGTAGCCGGGAGCAGAAATGCCGGCTCCCAGATAAGGTTCATGAGGCTGCATATAGTGAACGATGGCTTTCTTGTCAGGATTTTTATCTGTGATATCAATAGCTTCGTCCGTGACGATATCCGGCAGAACGGTGCCCAATTTCTTATCCCAGTACTTAAGCCAAAGGTCATATACGGCATAAAAATGCTTTTTCCCATCGAAACCCATTACCGGACGAATAGAATTTATAAACGGATTTGCAGATACATAAACCACATCGGGATAAGATTCAGGAAAAGATTTGCTTCTCCATTCGGGAGTCCGAGTGTCCAGGGAGATTTTTTTTCCAAGGTTACCATTTAAATATTTGTTCCAGACTTCTGCAAAATAATCATATCTGCATGCGTCCAGCAATATCAGGTAATCCCAATCCTCCTGCATTATTAAAACGGCTTCGTCTTTCATACAGTATTTGCCTTGCCTGGATTCAAAGTCCATAATAATTACACAAATGAGCCTTTACGCATACCGGCCAAAAGATTTGACAGAATCCTGCTGTCACTGGCGTCAGACTAAGTCACAGCTATCCAACTGTCGGAATTGCAAAAAGATGAACCCTGTGTTTGATCGGCTCATTATCATATCTTTTGGGTTCTGATTCAGGTGTCCACTGTATCCAAATTTCATAGTCTTCGGTTCTGATTAAGTCTAATATTTCCTGCACAGAAGTATTGTACTTTGCAAGAAGCTCTGTGTGTACCTCTATCTCTATTTTCGGCTTTGAAGCAATTATTTCCTGTGCGCCCCTGAGGACTTCTGTTTCATAGCCCTCGACATCTATTTTTAGAAAATCAGGATTTTCACCTTTAAAGCTGTCTAAACAGACCATTTTGACCGTCTCGCCGCTTGGGGTTCTAAGCACGTTCGAATTCATACTTGATGAAATACATACCTGCCCTTCGGCGCTTCCAACAGCAAAATTATATGCAGTTATATTAGACAGCCCGTTCAATTCTATGTTCTTCATAAGAATGTCGCAGTTGTGTTTGGATGCCTCGAACGCAATTACTTTTCCTTCCGGCCCAACTCCTTCGGCAAGCAATATCGTAGTAAAGCCATGATGCGCCCCGCATTCAAAAACGGTATCTCCAGGCTTAATCATATTATTCCTGATGAAAATCATTTCCTTTGTACTGCCTACCGGACCGGAGTCATACCAATTCTTCCCCAATACATCCCCCACCCAAAAATTAAACTCCACCTCGGCGACGCGTTTCTTAATCAGATACGGCTTGAAGTTTGACACGCGTCTGCGAAATTTATATGCCTGATATCTCTCGACAATTGATTCAGGCAGCATCGCCTTTAGGAGCAGTTGTATCCTTTTTGCCATCTTGTCACGCTCATTTTAACCACCCCCCCCCTCTTAATTTCTCGGGAAACACCTACTGGTCAACCATTGTAATATTAGGTCTACAATATTATTGTCAAACGAACATAATATCTTTTACTGTCGTATTTTGCAACAAGTTTCCTTCTCGATGGTATTAAGAAGCCATTTGGCGGCAAATTGGAAGTAATTGACGGGTTGGTTCTGTATAAGCTTAATCTATTATATTTGCCCAATAATAGCTCAGGTCTTGTAATCATTTCTCTGCCGATAACTTCGAATCGTCTCAAGAATACGTTCAGCACATTTGTCCCATGAGAATTCCGCGGCCCTGGCAAAACCTTTATTGGCCATCTCCTCTCGAAGCTTTTGATTCGTGACAACCTGATAAATCCTGTCAGCCCAGGCCTGTACGTCTAAAGGCTCTACGAGAATGGCAGCATCACCTGCCACTTCCGGAATAGAGGTTATATTTGAAGCAATTACAGGGCATCCGCATTGCATCGCCTCTAATACAGGCAGACCGAAGCCTTCATAGACGGACGGATAAATATAAACGCTCGCCATATTATACAACGCGGGCATATCATCCGCTTCAACATAACCCAGTTTCACGAGCCTTGATTGAAGTCCAAGCTGATTTATCAGGTCATATACTTTTCTGTCTTTCCATGACTTCGAGGCTGTAATAACAAGACTGTGAGGAATCTTGTCTTTTACACGCGCAAAGGCCCAGAGCAACGTCGGTGTGTTTTTTCGCGGTGAGAGCGAACCCACATACAAAATGAACTGTTCAGGCAATTGGTATTTCCGGCTGACATTCTGTAAAAAATCTCTGTCGGTTATCGGCTGGTAAACCTTATTGGCGGCTTCATAGGTAACGGCAATCTTGTCTTCGGCGCAGCCGGTGTAATGAATTATATCTTTCTTTGTATGCTCACTGACAGCGAAAACACCTTTAGCCCGGCGAATTGACTGGGGAATAAGAGACCGCATATAAATCGTATCGAGCAGGGGATATGCCCCCAGTTTCCGGTCGAAATAAGCCATGTCATGCACAACAACAAAATTCGTGGCCCCCGTAAAAAAAGGAATAACATTCTTCGGAAATATCGCAGCCTCAATACCGTTTTTTTTAAGCTGCCTGGGAAGAAGCACGAAGTCCCACCAGAGTCTGTTGCGGCCCTGAATTATAATCTCGGTGCAATCCGGGGCCAGGCCTGAATATTTAAGGCTGTTATAGAATACGACAAGCTCATCCTGACTTTTGTTTCGCGCCAATGCAGGTACTATAGAAGTAATGAACTGCCTGACACCGCCTGAAGGTATGCTCAAACCACGTGCTGAGAATCCTATTCTCACCTGCCCGGCCTCCTGTCAAGAATAGTTTTATAAAGAGTGATATACTTCTGTGCAGAAGTTTCCCAGTTGAAATCCTCAGCTTTTCTCCTCGCAGCAACGGACATTTCTTTATACAGGCCTTTGTTTTCGGCAATATTCCTGATTTCTTTTGCGATTTGTTCGGCCGTTATTTCTTCAACTATGACACCATTGTCACCAATAAGCTCATCGAGCCCTTCACATTGTGTGGTGACTATCGGCAATCCCGAAGCCATAGCCTCGAGCATTGCATTGCTCATACCCTCATGCCGGCTGCTCATAACAAAAATATCATTATCGCGGTATAACTGCGGCATTTCTTCAGGCAGGACCCTGCCCAAGAATTTAACAGCATCGGAAATATCCAATCGCCCAGACAAAACCTTCAGTGCATTCATCAAATTGCCCTGTCCGGCGATGTTGAGTACCACATCAAGTCCCATTGACTTCAGCACAGCGGTTACCTCAATAAGCAAGTCCACACGTTTTCTGCTTATCAGGCGTGACACAGTCAACAGATTAATCCGCCCGCCGATGGTCTTATCCGCAGCAGGACAGAATTGTTTCGTATCAATGCCGTTGGGTATGACCGATATTTCGAGTGCCGGCATAAAATCCAGGGCCAGTTTCCTCAATCCCTCACTGTTAGCGACAACAGCAAAAGCTGACAGCCATATTTTTCTAAACAGCCCCCTTAGTAGCTTATAATCCAGGCCGAGGCGAACATTATAGCCGGGCACATCCGAACCTCTCAGCGAAATAATGTAAGGCAGCCGCCCACAGGTTTTATAGCATAAATACCCGCTGGGAAATGCAAAGAAAGTATGAACCAGGTCATAATCGTTTTGCTGCAACAGTCTTCGATAAGGTCTTCTTGCCTTGAACAGCCATTCGATAACCTCTATTTTTCGCCAGTAGTGTAGGCCCTTTTTATGCAAACCCACCTTGTAAATATCGATATTCTCCGCGAACTGCTCCTGAAAATATCCCGGTTCCGCTGCTGAGGTCAAAACATCCACTTTTAGACCGGCTGTCTTGGCGTACTCTTTTAATATGCACAGCAAGGCCTTGGCCGCCCCACCGCCTATAGGAGGAAATTCGTAATTCAGCATCAGAATTTTCATATAGATAACAGCAATCCGTCTTCATAAAACAGATAAACTTCATCCGACCACGAGCGCACGCATTTCGAATCCTAAATTTTATGGGCAACCACATACAAATTCGGCTGCAGGAACACGGGGAACCGACTAAAGTTAATGCGCGCCAACATACGGCCTAACAGTCCGAACTTCTCCAATTTTTTCACCGTGAATTCATTTATAGGGTTCATTTTTACAAAACGCGTCTCGAAGCCGTGCCGCTGTAAACGTCGCCTCAACCGGCCGGGCGTGTGTAAAGAAGGATGCGCCCGCTTCCATTTCAAAGACTTTTTAGACAAAGTCTCATAGACCGAATTGAAATATTTGTGTGGTGTCTGGAAAAGGTAATACCCGTCGGGCTTAAGAACACGATATACTTCACTTATATGTTTATCAATTTCCGCGATGTGTTCAAATAAATCGAAACTGAGAACCACATCAAAACATTCATTATTATAAGGCAGGCTTTCAGCAGGCTGCACCTCCAGCCTTGCATTGGGATATTTTTTCTTTCCATACGAAATAGCTTCTTTCGATATGTCCGTGCCGATGATATTAAATCCCCTTCCGGCGAAGTGAGCAACAACAGTTCCGATACCGCACCCGATTTCAAGTATTGCCTGGCCTGGTACAGGTCGCCCTATCTGATTAAGGAAGGCAAGATTTGTCTCTAAGTTACCACGCTGCTCTTTGCCCGATTCGAGCCCTTTTCTCCAGGTCTCATCGTAGGTTTTTTGTTGCCTGATAAGTTCAGCATCCATAGGAGGAATTTGCCGTTGCTCAGTCATTTTTGAGTTCAAACAGAACATGCCCGCCGAACATGGAAACAACCCGGTAATTAGTCATCACAAATCCCCTAAACGGCTCGAGAATCCTGAAACGCTCCGCTTCATTTTCGTCGTACCTTTCGGCCAGGAACCCGGTCCATTCCCGGTCGTACATATCAATAATTTCTTTATTGAGCGGCAAGAACGTTGTTTTCTGAAAGCCTATAAGGCCCTTTGGTACTATCGGCCATAACTCGTAAGGCGGCCTTTCAGTTGGTATGTGCCGCTTTCGAGAATCCACAATGAACTTAGGCATTTCGCGATGGAATTCTCTTAAAAGGTCGTCTGTTTCTTCCTTTAGCTGGGACGGTTTCACCCGCGTCGTACTCGAAGCCTTCGATGCCGAGCTGAAGCGCTGTGCCTCGACATATATACCCGGGTACCAGCCCCAGACATATATTTTGTCGCTCGGATGCGAATGATTGCGGATATAATCCCCGACTATCTCCCAGGGGCCTTTGAGGTCTCTTTGTCGGCGCATCAAGATTTCCCGATACTTCTGGAGATAACCCCGACGTTTGCCGCCATAATCAAAACCTGTGTGCGGGCTTGTTTTTATACCGGCAAATATGTTCCAGCACATTATTATCATCACCAGCAACGCCCCGATTCCGACGAAGGACCATGTCTCTTTTGGACCGCCGGTGAGTTTTCGCCAATACAATGTGACTATATAACCGCTAAGCATTGCGGCAGATGCGTTCAGCGGCAGGTAGTATTGCTCGTATGAACGCGGGCTAATCCACACAAAGGCCATATCCAAAAACCACCAAAGACCAAAAAGAAGCACGAAACGCCCACAATCAGCGGCATCCTGTGAACCGCCTTTGTCGAACCTTGCCCTGAACCAGACCGCAAGACGCGCCACGACAGAACCGGCCGCAAGTGTAATCGGCAGTATTAGAAGTCCGTAATACCGCATGACCCTCGGCCACTGCTCGGAAAACGGCACCAGATTTCGGCTTGTGCCCACATAAGCCCTTGCTACTTCGGCCTGTGCACCACCTGCCGAAGGCAAAAACTTGCTTATCTGACCCCAGACAAACGAGTAAGGCAATCTCATCTGCACGTGGGCTGCGAATATCCATATATACAGAGGAGCGATTGAAATTGCCGCTCCCAATATGAGCAGGCCTATATCAATGAATGTCTGCCTTACGGTTCGATTCTTCAAAAAAGGTTGTGCAATTACAAATAAACCAATTGCACCTGCGGCCGATAGTCCCGTAGGCTTGAACAGCGGCGCCCATATCAGAAATGCACCGCACAAAATCGTCCAGAGCCTCCTGCCCGTCAACTGCCCGAGGGCAAAGCTGCTTATGCCCAAAACCATAAAAGCAATCATGTACTGCTCTTTGACGTTACCGTACTTTGCTATAAGAGGTGCAGAAAGATATACCGATGCCACAATCACAGCTACAGTCGCAGCCAAAGTACAGAACAGCCTTCGCATGGCGATGAACATCAGAACCAGCGCCGCCGCCTGTAACATGCCCTGTAACAGCTTTGCCCCAACCTCGCTGAAACCAAATATCCATACTCCCAGTATATTGACCAGAAGCGTACCCGGCTGCGCGCTGGGCTTTTCATCTACGCCGATTTTTGCCCCGTTAAGTATGTGTGCGGCTGAATAAACATAAGAACCGCTGTCGAAAGGCCCCGGCGAGTTTAACTCAAAATACTTGCCAAGGCAAAAAGGGACTCCTGCCATAATTATCGCAAGTATAATTAAAATTGCTTCGCGGCCGGCCTTGTTTTTAGTGAGTATATGCCGAGGGCCTTTTCCGGGGGCATGACTTTTAGCAGACGACTTGCTCATTCAGTTTCCCCGCCGTCTTCGGACGATTCGAGAATCTCTTTTATGACGTAGGTCGGACGGTTCTGTGATTCATGATAAATTCGGACGAGCATCTCAGCCAGAAGTCCCATCAGGACAAACTGTATGCTTGCGATGATAAGAAGCACAGTCAGATAGAACAAGGCGTTGCGATTCATTGAAAAGTTTGAAAAGAGTTTTTGATACACCACTATTAACCCGCATACTACCGACCCGAATACCGTCATCATGCCCAATCCTCCGAAGATATATATGGGCTTTGTTGAGAATGAAACCAGAAACTTGACGGTAATCAAATCCAGTATCACTTTGAAAGTCCGGCCGAGTCCGTACTTGGCACTGCCTGCCGTTCTCGGCCTGTGATTAACAACCATCTCACATATCTTATCGCCGCTCCAACTCGCCAGGGCCGGTATGAATCTGTGCATTTCGCCGTAGAGTTTTGTCTCGGCGATAACGTCTTTACGATACGCTTTGAGGGTACAGCCGAAATCGTGGAGCTTAACACCGGTAATCCTCGCTATCAGCCAGTTAGCTGCTATTGAAGGGTATATGCGAGTTAATGGTTTGTCGTGTCTTTTTTTACGCCAGCCGCTCACTACGTCATAGCCTTCGTTGAGCTTATCTATCATCCGTGGGATATCGGCGGGGTCGTTCTGCAAATCCGCATCTATCGCCACTATTTTACCGCCCCGCGAATATACAAAGCCGGCACTCATCGCCGCCGTCTGACCGAAATTTTTCCGAAGCTGAATAACCCGCACATGCGGGTCGGCTTTCTGTAGCCGTGACAGAACATCGAAACTGCCGTCGGTGCTGCCGTCATCGACAAATATAATCTCGTAGTCGTATACACCGCTCAGGACCTGCGTTATCTGTTCGTACAGCGGCTCTATATTATCCTGCTCATTGAGAAGCGGTACAACGACTGAAACGTCACGGGTCTTTGTGCCCATACAAGTCTCCATAGCAGCTTTGTTTATACATTATACTAATCGGTCGCGGCCCCTGTGTAAAGGGGCTCCCTGAGCGTCTCTTGCAGTTTCAAAATACCCCGGATGGTGCAAATTATCGGCACCTGCCGTCCCCCATGTAGAACATCCGGCGTAGAATGGACGTATAATTTAACTTGCCTTGCAGAGAATTTTTGCATAGAATGAGGGTTTAGACTAATTTGAAACATACAGATTTAATATTGGAGAGATGAATATGAAAATCAGATTTCTGCTCCCTGTATTTATCAGTTTAATTATTCTACTTATTCCTGAAGCCGGTTGCCAGGAAAAAACCGGCGATACCCATCCCCAAACGGAGGAATATACACAGCCGGTAAATGAACTACAGAATGAACAAGCTGAGCCCGAAACCACTATCGAAGAGCCTTTGCCTAAGATCGTCGTGGAAAATGACGTCTACGATTGTGGAGATATCAATCCCAACTCCACACAAAAAGGCCAATTCCATTTCTCAAATCAGGGCCAGGGTGTGCTTGAAATAGAAAAGATTCAGAGCACATGCGGTTGTACTGTACCCGAGCTGAAAAAGAAAACTTACCTTCCCGGCGAAAGCGGCACGATTAACGTGACATACCGTCCGGGCCAAAGAAGCGGCCAAGTGAGCAAACATCTGTATATTTTAAGCAATGACAAGCAAAATTCCAGAGCTCCGTTGACCATTAAGGCTAACGTGGTTCGGAAAATAAATTACACACCAAAACGGTTCAAATTAAGACTTGATGAAGAAAACACCGGCGTGGGAAACATTACAATTAAAAGTCTGGATGGCAAGGCTTTTGCTATTTCGCGGATTCGGATAAAACCCGAGTGCATGAAGATAGACTACGACCCGGTTGTGGAAGCTGAAGAATTTGTCCTGAAGCCTCAGGTCGATATGGAAAAAGTTAAAGACACCAAAAGCGGTACGATAAACATCAAAATAACACACCCGTCCCAAGATGCTATTTCTATTCCTTTTAACTTACTGCCGCCTTTCAAGTCTGACCCCGCCACGCTCATCGCCTTAAAGGCTACACCTGACAAACCGATTCGAAAAACCCTCTATATCCTGAGCAATTATGCTGAGGAATTTGAAATAGTGTCGGTAACCCCCAGCAATGACGCTATCAAAATCATTAACCAGGAATATTTGGGAGACAAATACGAAATCACCCTCGATATCGTCCCTCCCAGCGATATTGGCCAAAAGAGGTATTTCAACAGCAAGCTAACTGTTGATATCGCCGGCAGCGAAGAACTGGTTATAAACTGCGTCGGCTCAATTCCAGATAAAACTACCGAAAAAACGTCAAACTGAGTCGCGATTTTGGGCGATAGACATTGGAAAAGCCGTTAAACGTCCGGCAGGGCAGGTGGTTCGATTCTCTAAGACTACTCAGGTGTATAAAACCTGCAAATTACCGGAACTTCGGCTGAGTCAATGTGTCAAAAACTGTTGACCGGGGCTTAAGATTATATGACTAAGGCACTGAGAATAACAAGTATCATAGTCGCAGTAGCGGCGGTTCTGCTGGTTGCGCTGCCGATGGTGTTTTCGTCCGGTATGGACGAGCAGGCGTCGAGCCTGATCGATTCACCAGGAGTACTGGAGAGCTTGAGCAAGGCCGCCGTAGCTGCTGATACCGGTGCCGATGCGCCCCTGGTTCAACAAGCCCAAAAGTATGCTGCATACCTTAACCCTCCGCCGCCGCCAAAACGAGCCAAGCCGGCCCCGAAATCCAATAACCGTACTCCAACCAGGCCCAAATCTCCAGTCTCCACGAAATTTGAACTGATGGGTACGAGTTATTATCCGGATCGCCCTAAGCTGTCTCTGGCGCTAATCGACGAACCAGGTATAGGGCTGCGATGGATAAGACAGTCAAGCAAAATCGGTCATCTTGTCGTCGAGGAAGTGAAGGACGGCAAGGTTGTAATCCGCGACGGAACAAGTACTTATGAGCTCGAACCTAAAAGGACGCCCAAAAGAAGTTTGGTTAAAGGCGAGTCTTCATACAGTGCCGAAGCACCTTCATCAGGCCTGCTCCATACAGAATCCCCGGAAATTCGGACTGACGTTTCACCACCCCGAGAAACCGTAAGCTCACCACGGTCGCGACCTCCGTCAACTCGAATCAACACTCGCAACAACATAGGCCGCACGGACGGTACGACACCTCGGTCAAACACTGCTGATGCACCAGAACTCAGCGATGTCCAGATATCACTCTTTGACCAGTTTGCCAGGGAAACCGATGATATAAACGACCCTAACGAATGGATGGAAAAGGCCGACGAGCTTATGGAACGCTTAGCTGAAGACTCGCAAGTCACAGATGAAGAGGCTGAATTGCTCGATGAACTTGGTGAAGAGCTCCAAGACGCTAATGAGGAGGAGGCTTCAGCGGACTAATTTGCACCAAGGCAACTCGCCAACCAAAATAAAATATTCCCCCCAAGTAACAACGGCTTCCGCCGGTATAAATCGCCTTAGTATGAAAATTTGCCTCACGTCCGAAAAAGACGGAACATTTACACCTGCCGAGTGTCTATTAACAAGGGCTGATAGGCCTATCCGACCCAGGAGAAATGACTTAGCTGCGGCAGTCGTAAGGGCTTAGAAAAAAAGAGCTTATACGCTAAGATTAGACCATTCTCAAGCCGATAGAGAACAGGGCTGGGGCCCGCAAATCCCGACCTGTCGGGATTTAGTGAACCCAATCCCTTTATTACAGAGAGTTTTCCCGACCAGTCGGGATTTGGAGTGTAATATGACGAATGAATGCTCATCTCCATCGCGGGAACCGAGCAGTTTACTCAAGGCGGCGATATTATCAGCAATTATGCTGGCGTCATTGGCGTCGGCACAGGACAACGCTGCCCCTGAACGCTTTATGTCGCGCACGGTCAGAAACATTACACCCGAGCAAGCCATCGCCTACATTAACCAGACAAAACTTGGAACCGCTTCGAGAATACCCAATACACAGACAATTCTAATAACGGCAACGCCTGGCAATCTGGAAAAGGCCAGAACCCTGCTCGAGTTAGTTGACAGCAAAGAACAATACTCGGTTGTTCTGCTTGCTGATAATCCTAACCTTATCTCTTCGGTTCGGCAAAATAACCTTGCCGATTCATTAACTGATTTTTCATTAGGTAGTTTCGTTGCTCTGCCTATGGAGAACGAAAAACCGCGAGTACTTATAGACCTGCTCGATGATTCCGTGATTGTGGCTGCACCCGACAACCACCTTGAACAAGTGCTGTCCGAATTAGAGCAAATTTCCAGACCGGAAACCGACGCAGAAAAAACCGAACTGAATCATCCGGCTGGGACAGAGGCGCTTCCGGCCGATTCATCTCCTGTCCGTGAAGTTAACAAGCCTGAAGATGACCAGTTTTTTAACCGGATACTCGATTCCCTGGCTGAGGCCGAAAAAGTCGAAGCTGAGCTAAAGGCCACACAACCAGAAAGTGTAACCGCAATTACTGAACGTGAATCCGAAGTCGCGACTGTCCGGCAAGACTATGCTGTTGGAACTGCTCAGGAACCTCAACCGGAGCCCGGCCTTACCGAAATAATAGAACTGATGCCGAAGGACACCGGCCCGACAATCAAAAAATTATCCTATGAACCAGCCCCTACGGAACTGGCGGAGGAGCAGCTCGAACTGGATTTACCCGAAACAATCAACGTCGTTGAGCTTATTGACCTAGTTGGCAAGTACCTTAACCTGAATCTGCTTTACGACCCCAAAGAGGTCACCGGTCAGGTAACACTTCGCGTTCAGGAAAAAGTCAAAGTAGGCGAGCTCTATCCCCTGCTCGAATCGGTCCTGAAATTTCGCGGTTTTGCCATGACCCGAAAAGACAACCTTGTTACTATTGTGCCAATAGGCAGAGTATTGGATGCAGACCCTTTGCTTTTTGACACCGAGGAAAAAAAGGTTCAATTCGGCAACGTCATTGTTACCCGCGTCTTTGACCTGCAGTATATAGATACCACAAGCGCCGAAAACCTGCTTAAAGAAATGAAACTCGGCGCACACATTAAGAGCGTCCCCAAGGCCGGAAAACTCATTGTAACGGATTATGCATACCGGATGGGCAGGGTCGAGGAACTGCTTTCAATCATCGACCAGCCGGGCGAGGGCAAGCAGTTTCGCTACCGGCAACTTCGCTACACTATGGCCCGGAGCCTGGCCGACCAGGTCGAAACTCTTGCCGAGCAATTGGGCACGATAACAATTACCGTAGCCGCCCCAACAGAACCAACACCGGGAGTACCAACCCGCAGTCGCAGAGTGCGAACCAGACCAAGACCTCAACCGACGCCCAGTGCCGAATCCGCAGAGCCCGAGGTTTATCTCGATGCGGACGAACGAACCAACCGTATCCTAATGATAGGCATGCCAGAGCAGCTCGACATCGTCGAGACGCTTATCGATTCACTTGATGTGGCACAGCAGGACTTAAGGACTTTGCGACTTTACAACATACAGTACGCCGGTGCCGATGAAGTCGTGGAAAAACTGCAGGCCATGGGCATCATAAGCGGCGGCAGAAGAACAACTCCGACAGGGCGAATAACTCCACCCCGCCAGCCCCAGCAAGGCGAGCAGGCACCAGTTGCTGCTGTACTCACCGAAGAAGGCCTGGTCGAAGAGCCGCAGGTAGTGATTATCGAGTCGACTAACTCACTGCTTGTTAACGCCACCGCTGAGCAGCATGCACAAATCGCCACCATTATCGCATACGTGGATGCCGAACCTCAACAGTCCGCCACCAACTATGTCGTCTATCCGCTCGAAAACCAGGACCCTGACGTCCTTGCAGAGGTACTCAAACAACTTATCCGGGAGACTATTGAAGAGGAGGGTCAGGACTCAAAGATAGTCCGAACCACAAGAAGGAAACTGGAAGAAGATATAACAATTATTGCCGAACCCACTACATACTCGCTGGTTGTCTACGCAGGCAAGAAACACCAGCAGTGGATAGCTAATCTTATCGACCAGCTTGACAAACGCAGACCGCAGGTCCTTATCGACGTAACCCTTGTCGAAATCACGAAAAACGACGAATTTAACTATGATTTGAACCTAATACAAAGCTTTCCGGATTTGCTTGTAACCGGCGGCCTGACAGGCAACATTACCGGAGGCGAATCTCCGATCACCAGTAGTGACGTCATCGGATCTTTGTTGGGGTCCGGCCGCGACAGGTTTATCGACGTACAGTCTAACAGCGGTTCCGGCACTGCCTTTTACGCGGACCGACATATCAATGCTCTCTTAGAGCTGATTCAGACCAAAAGCTACGGAAGGATTATGGCAAGACCTAAATTGCTGGTAAACGACAATGAGCAAGGCACCATACAATCAACGGAAACAACATATCGAACAAGGACCGACACCACGTATCTCCAAAGCCAGGATAATGTCACGCCCGTTGAAAAAACCATCTATGAGTCGTATGACGCGGGAATTACACTTTCAATTAAACCGCACATAAGTGAAGGCGAGCTGTTGAAGCTTGAAATAACACTGACCCGAAGTGATTTCCAGGAAACCGTCGCATCTCAGGCCACGACCGACCCCACGCCGCCGGATAGAATCACCAATGACGTCACTACAATCATTACAGTGCCAGATAAGAGCACGATAATACTCGGCGGCCTTGAACGGCTCAATCAGAGCAAAAGCGGCAGCAAGATTCCTTTACTGGGTGATATGCCGATTGTAGGCGGCCTGTTCAGAAGTGTCGCCAATTCCGACGACCAGAGCAGGCTGTACGTCTTTGTAAAAGCACATATAATCAGGCCGGAAGACCGGCGGCTCCCAGGCAGCAGTGATATAGAAATAATTTCTGCCAAGAACCGTGCAACATTCGAGAAGTATGAACGAGAAATGCAGGAATACGAAGACTGGCCCGGCATAAAGCCCCAGCCTATGGACCCGCTTCAAGTGCTGGAAACCGATTAGAAGCTGCTTATCTTTGAGGCTGACCGGTCATTGCAGCCGGACAAACTATGATGCAACAAGTAACCAAAAGCCTTATAATTATTATTGCCAATGAGAGATTTACTGATAAAAACCGCGGAAAGGACCGGGTTAGTCGATGCCGAAAAGCTCGTTGATTTTCTGGATAAAAACACCGAAAGCGGCTCTCGGCTCGATGAAGTCCTGCTGCACTGTCCATACTTTACAGAAGAGTCGGTGTTACGGCTCTTCGCCTCCGCATTAGGACAGGATTTCTTTGAAGAAATTCCCGCCAAAAATGTACCTACCGAGTTTGTCGAAGCTGTTCCGGCAACTTACGCCCAGCACCATTACCTGATTGGAATCAAATCGGACGGCGACGCAGAACTGACCGTTATAATTTCCCATCCGCTCGACACCAATGCCCTTGATAATGTCTCGAAGATGACACACATGCCGGTAAAAGCAGCCCTGGCCACGCGAACCGCTATTACCTCAGCCATCGACATAGCCTATGAGCAGCGTACTACTGTCATCGAAGAAGTTGCCGAGGAGCTGGACTCGCAGAACATCGACCAGCTTGCTGACGAAGTTGCCGCTTCCGACGACTTGCTCGATGTTGTAAACCGTCCGCCGGTAATACGACTTGTCAATGACATCCTCTTTCGAGCACTACAACTAAGGGCAAGTGATATTCATGTACATCCCTACGAGGCCAAGATTCAGATTCGCTACCGTGTCGACGGAATTTTGTATGATACGCTGAGTTTGAACCGCAACGTTTTGTCGCTGATTATCTCGCGAATCAAGGTCATGGCCGGAATGGACATCGCCGAGCGGCGAATGCCGCAGGACGGCCGATGCAGCGTCCGACTCGGCCAGCGCGAAGTTGACCTGCGTGTCAGTACTGTTCCTACCAGTTACGGTGAAAGAGCCGTTTTGCGAATACTCGACAAGAGTACCGCATTATACGGTCTCAATGAGCTGGGACTGTGGAAGGAAGACCTTGAGAGATTTGACTCGCTGCTTACAAGGACACACGGCGTTATTTTCGTAACGGGTCCGACAGGAAGTGGTAAAAGTACTACCCTTTACGCCTGCCTGCAGCGGATAAACTCTGCCGAAAAGAACATTATGACCATTGAGGACCCCATTGAGTATCAGCTCGGAGGCATCAGCCAGATGCAGGTCGCGGCAAAAAAGGGTATGAACTTCGCCAATACTCTAAGACACGTCCTTCGTCAGGACCCGGATGTTATAATGGTGGGTGAGGTCAGGGATGTGGAGACGGCGAGGATGGCAATTCAATCTTCATTGACCGGCCATCTTGTCTTCAGCACACTGCACACAAACGACTCAGCCGGCGCTATAACAAGATTACTCGATTTCGGAGTCGAGCCCTACTTAGTCAGCTCATCCGTTATTGCCGTTATGGCCCAGCGGCTCGTGCGCAGAATATGCAGTGACTGCCGACAGGAATATCAGCCGAGTGACCATGAGCTTCGCGAGTTAGGCCTTCTTAACATTGACGGCCCCGCCATAGAACATAAATTTTATGCGGGCGCCGGCTGTGACAAGTGTTTCCAGACCGGTTATAGAGGCAGAACGGGTGTGTATGAACTGATGCTGATAAACGAAGAAATCCAGGGCTTGATATACAAAACTGAAACCGCAGGGGCCATTAAACGAGCTGCCCTGAACACCGGGTTGCAAACTTTACGCATGGATGGGTCTCGTAAGGTACTGGCCGGTATTACCACAATCGCCGAGGTACTGCGCGTTACTCAGACGGATATAATGTAAAATTGAAAAACAAAAATTCCTCTTATGCCAAGATACCATTACATTGCTGTTGCTGCCGGAGGTAAAAAGGCCAAAGGCACAATCACCGCCGAGAACGCTTACGCTGCCCGCAAGCAGCTGCGCGTAAGGGACATTCACCCTACCAACGTCACCGAGATAAAGGGGCGCGAACAGGGCGGCCAATTGTTTTTCTTTGTGCGAAAAAGCGGCAAAAGTCAGCTCATCGACTTTACCAAGCAAATGGCGACACTGCTCAATTCCGGAATCAAACTCACAGAAGCCTTGTCGGTCCTTATCCTGCAAACCTCGGACACACGATTTAAGAACACGCTAACCGACATACGAGACAGGGTAGTTACCGGTGAATCCCTGACCGACGCCTTGAAGGATTACAGCGACTACTTCGACGTTATTTACGTCAGTATGGTTCGAGTTGGTGAGGTAACCGGCTCGCTGGGCGCTAATTTTGCCGCCATTGCGGGATTTATGGAGAAACGTCAGAAGGTCGAGTCCAAAATAATAACCGCGATGATATATCCGGCCATTCTCATCACATTCGCTCTTGGTGTAGTTATTTTCCTTACCACAGCGGTCATACCCACAATCGGCAAACAGATTCAGAACTCCGGCCAGGAGCTGCCGTGGATTACACAGGCCCTGATGGACGTCAGTTATGTCCTTACGAGCTGGTGGGTCCTCATCCTGATAGGCAGTATAGTCCTGATAGTATGGAGTACTAAGCGATTCGTAGCCACGGAAAAAGGCGCCTATCTTCGCGACAGGTTCCTGCTTGCCCTGCCGTCCTTCGGCCCGCTGATTAAACAGCGTGTTGTCAGCCGATTCGCTTCGACGCTGTCCACCCTCCTCGGCTCAGGCCTGCCTATGGCTGAAGCCCTGCGTGTTGTTTCCGAGGTAACCGGTAATATACTGATGCGGGACGCTATCAAGCAGTCCCGCGACCGAATACTCGCAGGCGCTGATATCGCTACTCCACTTCGCGACAGCGGTGTAATCGACCCGGCTATCGCGCACATGGTCAGCGTCGGCGAAAAGAGCGGCGAGCTTGAGACCATGCTCAGGAATATCAGTGAAAACCTTGAAGCCCATACGGACGTAGTAATCGAAAGGCTCAGTGCTGCGATTGAACCGGTTATTATCATCTGCGTGGCGGCAATTGTCGGTGTAATCGCACTGGCTATGGTGCTGCCGATACTTAAATTGTCAGGTCAGTTCTGAGAAAGGAGAATATATTATGAAAAACAAAGAGCTTATTGGGAAAAAAACCAGGCGTGGCTTCACCCTGATTGAAGTTATGGCGGTACTCATAATACTCGGATTGCTCGGTACCGTAGTTGCAGTGAACGTTACTGGATACATTAAACAGGGAAGAATCAAGGCCACCAAGTTAAACCTCAAAAAGCTCCACCAGGCCGTACAGTCTTTTGAAATGCAGACAAATCGCTACCCAAGCGAAGATGTCGGACTCGAAGAGCTGATAGAGCAGCCCAGTGACGTTGATAACTGGCCGGAAGGCGGTTTCCTTGAGACAACCGAAATACCCTTAGACGCCTGGGGATATGATTTCATCTACGAAAGATACCCCGAAAGCGGAAAGTCCTTCGTTATCATAAGCTATGGCGCCGACGGCGAAGAAGGTGGTGAAGGCGATGATGCTGATTTGTACAGCACCGATGCATTCTGACAGAAAACAGAAAACAGAAAACGGCTTTACTTTAATAGAAGCAATGGTGGCAATGGCAATCGTGGCTTTGCTAACGACTATTACCGTTTTCAACCTCACCGAGCCGATTCGAAGAAGCACCTTCAGGGCACAGGCTGACAGTTTCGTTTCCACGATGCAGCAGGCCGCCAGGGCCGCACATGAAACCGGCCGAAGGTACGAAGTAATAATCGACATCGTCGAGCAGCAGTACATCCTTCGCAAAATCAGCTCGGACAACCTTACCGAAGTACTCGAAGAGGAGATAATTGCCTTCGAGGATTTCGGCGAAAATTGTATGGTCAGTTATGTCGAATTCGACGACCCGGACGAAGAAATCGCCGCGATTGATGCCGACACCGAGACGCTCATAGCCAAATTCAGGGCCGGGCCCGCCGGATGGCAGTACGGTGGTAAAATTGTGCTGCTCGACAGGACCGGCAGATACTACACTGTCATAGTAAGCACTTTAAGCAAAATCGTTTCACTTAAAGAAGGTGATGTGGGAATACTGAAATCGAAAAGACCGGATGAGTTACCATTCTAAAAATATCTTATTGATAAAGCGACGGCGTAAAGCCTTTACCCTTGTGGAAGTCATCGCCGCCACCACTATAATCGGCATTATAGCTTCAAGTATTCTGGTGGTTTTCATTCGCTGTACGTCCGCGGTCCGCGACTCGACTCGACGGATACAGGCCCTCGAGGTTGCCCGCGAAAATATGGAGACCCTGCTCGGCGCAGAAACCGTTTCAGAACAGGTTGTATACGGCCATAGTGACAAGTATCCTTCTATACAATGGATGAACAAGGTAGAAACCTTTTACGAGCCAGTCAGGGACAAAATGTGGCTTCGGGCCGTATGCTCAGCCCAGTACGAAGACTCCGGCGGCGAACTTAGGGATGTCGAATTCACACACTGGCTGACAGAACTGAACGAAAAGCAGGTACAACAAATCCTCAATGCCCGCCAGATGCTGAAAGAATTGGCTGAGCAGTTAGGCTTGAGCAGTCCCGATGAGTTGTCGCCCGCTCAGCGTCGCCCGGACCGTCAAGACGAACCTCCTGCTGTGGAAATGCCTGAAAATTTATCCGAAATGACGCCGGAGGAACTCAAAAAGTGGCTTGAGGAACACTTAAAGTAACATGAGTATGAAAATAAGAACAGAAAAAACAGGCAATTGCAAATACGGCTTCTCGTTGATTGAACTACTTGCCGTATTGGTCATCAGCACAATGCTGATTATTGCCTCTATCGGCGTCTATAGCCGAATGCAGCGCACGGTAGGCGAACTGAACAATGCCGTAGAAACACAGCAATTGCCCAATGAAATCCTGCAGCGCATCGCCGAAGATTTGGACACGATTGTCGCCCCGCTTTCCGGCAAGGATGCCGATACTAAAATATCTATCAGAAACAAGTTTGACGAGTTTTATCAATCTGCGCAACTGAAGATTACCAGGACATACTACGACAACAAAAACGAAAAGCAGGTCTTCGATGAGATAATCTGGCAAAGCAATTACGATTTTGACGCAAATGGACTTATCCTCTATCGAAGCCACAGCGGCCTGACCGTCGAAGACAAGCTCCTTGGTGAAGAAAAAACCAAAAGCAAAAGGGAGCTTTTCATACCCATCGCCGCCGGCCTGACATACTTTAAAATACAGGTCCCTCAAGGCGACAACCTGCTCGACACCTGGACCTCCGACAGACTGCCAAAGACTGTCAAAATAAGCCTCTCATTTGTCTCCCCTTTCAGAGATATCGACGGAAGGTTGACTGTGCTGGAAAATGAAATGAATATTCGAACCGTTGCAATCGACCGCACAAGGCAAATTAAATTTAAGTTCGTCCCGCCGGATATTAACGAGTTTGGGATATCTGCGCTCGACAGCAATGACCTCGATATTCTTGACTCAAATGACTTTAACGACCTGGACGAACTCGATGATACAAATGACTTAGATGAATCCGATACGTCCGACGACGGTTAGCTGAAATTCTGACCACCGGGTGAAAAGTAATGCCGGCAAAAAAAATAAAACAGAAAACAAGACTTAATGACCGCGGCTTTGTGCTTATTGTCGTCCTGGTCTTGCTGGTGGTTCTTTGTACCCTTGCATATGTCCTTACTCTGAGCGTCTCAGCTTATCGCAAGCGGAGCCAATACATGATAGACTACCAGGCCGCCCGTTACGCCTGTGACTCAGCTGTCAAATATGCGCTGGCCACGCTTCGGGGTATAAATGAGCCTAATCTCATAGCCCGGCCGAACGAACCCGACTTTTCCGACCTGTTCACAATGAACGAGCAGGAATATCAACAGCTCCTGAAAGACTGGGCCGAGTCAATCAGCGCCAAACAGACCCCTAAATACCAAAAGAAAATCAACAAATACCTGCAAGCCATCGGTGACGTTAACAGCCTCTACGATGTTAATGAGCCAAACGGATTCAATCTTCTTGCTGAGGCAGATACTCCGCCGGCTTTCCTTGCACAGTCACCTGCCCCTATTGACCCTAACGACCCGAACAACTTACAGATTCCCGGTCCCTATGGTCCACGCTGGCCGCTTATAACCGAACCGCTAAATCTAATTATCGGTGACGCCGCTGTCACCATCGAAATTCACGACGAAAACGCAAAGTACCCTATCGGATGGATGATGATACAGGACAAAACAATCCGGCCCCAGATTAAGGCCGGCTTTGAAACCTTATGCTCCGAGTGGATGGACGTCAACAGGGTTACAGTTGACGAGTTAATTGATGAACTTGAGGAATTGAACAAGATTAAAGAATACAAGCCGGATATCAAAGACGTCAAAATAACTAAGAAGATAAAGGTCCAGATATCCCGCCGGTCGGCAAGAACAAGACGCAGTCGGCGCGCACGCTATCGTACAAAACAAATCACCATACCCGCCAAAGTGCAAATGACGGATTATTCCAGACTTTATCACAGCTCACTGCTCAACACAGAAGGCCTTGCAAGACCTGTTATCGTCGCAGACGAACGCACTGAGTCGGCCTTGAAGTATATCTCACTATGGCCTATCAGCTCTGTGAATGTCAACTCCGCCCCGCGTAATGTTCTCGAGGCTGCGTTTGCCTTCGGCGGTCTCAGTGCCGCAGTCAATATTGCTGACGACGTAATACAAAGACGGCGACTCAAACCCTTTGAGGACCCCGATGAAATTCGACGCGAATTATTCAGATATGGAGACTCCATCGAAAAGTGCCGACAATATATAGTGACGAAAAGTGACTTTTTTACGATACGCATCACCGTCAATCGCGGCCTGGCCAGAACATCGGCGGTGATTGCCGTCATAAATGAAAAAGGAACAATGAAAAAAATAGCTGTGCTGAGCGGCTAATAGTTACGGAGTATACTAATAGTGAACGGGCAAGGCTGTCTCGGAATATGTTTGGCTCACGACAAAGCTACAGTAGTCTGCCTCGATTCTATGCAGCCTTCGGCAGAGGCGGTCGCCTGTTTTGAGGTTTCTGTCCAAGAGCAAACGCCGGGAACCTTTGCGGAGCTTGCAGACAAAATAGCTCAACTCAGCAGCCAGCGCGATTTGCAGTTCTCGCACGTTGCGGTGGCCATTGACTGCTCGGTTTATATGCAGCACGATGTGCACAGCAGTTTCAGCGACAAAAAGCAAATCGAATCAACCGTACGATTCGATACCGAAGAGACCCTGGCCACAGATATCAGCGATGTTGCCCTTGCTTACAGCGTGGTATCATCCGATGAAAACGGCTCGGCCATGAGAGTGTTCACATCGCAAAAGGCCATACTTGCCGAAATAATTAACGCCCTTTCCGCAAATAACCTCGACCCTGTTACAGTCGAGCCTGATGTTACCTGTCTGTGCCGTTTCATTACCAGACGCTGCCTTGACAGCCAGAAATCGACCGGCGGAATTCTGTTTGCCGCCCTGTCAGACTCTAACGGATATCTTGTCGGACCGCTGAGCCCAGACAGTGTGGCAACAACTATACAACGAACTTTTCTAATTGCTCCCGGCCAAGACAGGAACGATATACTTGTAAGGCAGCTGCCATTGTCAATTGCCGGACTCAGTCCCAAAGTTGCCCTGAACAAACTGCTCGTCCTTGATTCGGCCGGTTTGCTGCAACCCGACCGAATAGGCTCCACTCTCGGCCTGCATGCCGAAGTTGCCGGTTTTACCGTGTCGCAAGACTGTAGCAATCCGGTTGCATTTGCAGCCGCCTGCGGCGCAGCCCTGTCACATTCACACAAAGACACCCGCACCAGCTTTCGCAGCGATTATATGCCGTATCTTGGTAAAAAACGCCGACTTGAACAGACGCTCAAAATTATAAGCATCTCCGCCTGTGTGATACTTGCAGCCGTCGGTCTTAACCTTACTTTCAGGCTGATACAGAAAAATAAGCCCGTAAAACTACTTCGTGAAAAATTCGCTGCTGACTACCTGGCGGCCCTTCCGGAAGAAGAGAAAATGCCGTCAAAATTAACCACAGCCCGAAAGAACCTGAAGGACGCACGGGACCACATCGAACGAATCAGTAAAGGCCAGTTAAGTGCAACCGGCGAACAGAGTATTCCGGCAAGGCTAACCACCGTTCTGGAGGCCTTCAACTCGGTCGCCTCAAAGACAAATCTCAACATAGAAAAAATCTCGATAACCTCAAAGAACATTACAATCACCGGTGACACTTCGAATCGTTCCAGTACCCTGAAATTACTTGCCCAAATTAAGAAGACGCTGAACGTTCAGCAGGAAAATCTTGGCACACAGGGCAAACGTGATACTTTCAGTATAACTGCAGAGCTCAAAACTAAGGAATAAAACAGTTTTAAAATGAAAGATTCATTGCGACAACCGATTGTGTATTACATAACCGCACCGGCACTTCTGGCTCTGTGGCCGCTGTTGTTGTGGCTTTATTACCTGCCGCATACAACCGATACATGGAAAACAGAGCAAAAGATATATACCGAGGCAAGAAAACTCGCCGAAGAAATCCTTACACTGGACCCCGAAAGGCGCACCTACGGCAACGAGAAGAAAAGCACAGGATTCGACTACACTGTCGCCATCAATGCCGCAGCAAAAAAGCTCGGCATTTCTTCTGCAAACTATACCGTCAGCTCAAAACCCATCCAGCGGTCCAAGGGCCAGAAGACCCGCGATTGCCAGGTCACTATAAATGAAATCGATATTACTAATTTTGCCCGGTTTTTGTCTAATCTCCAGTTAACCTGGGCCAACCTGCAATGCCAGAAGGTAATACTGACAAAAAAACAGGCCCTGCCGGACGCATGGAAAGTGGACCTAACCTTAAAATACTACTACTAATACCTCCAGGCTTTTTTTATAGGACCCTTCGCTAAAACTCCGAAATTCAATAAATCTTTCAGTTTTCAAAAAGGCATACTATATATTGTATGCTCCAAAGCGATTAAGACATCTTCACAAATCCCTGTTTTCTGTCCTGAAACCGCGGTTTTGCTCATTCGATTATTCTTAGCCTGATAAGTGATATTGCCCGATGAATTCCTGTAATTGCTTGAAATATAAGCAGTTAACTAAACTTAAAACTTTTCTAAAGTTTTTCCGATTCCACTGTCGATAACAACACTGTAAAGCGGTTAAGTGCCTTGAAAGGGATTGCAAGGCTACACAATATATAGGGGTTTATAGGTCGTTGGGCGATAAAAATGGATTGGTTCGCCGAAGGAATGACAACACAGGTAGTGACAATGCCAAGGTTTGAAAAACAACAAGTTCACAAAAATGATAATGAGCTCGAGTCTTTTGGCCGCGAGTTAATCGGCCGGGATGACCTTTCCTTAGAGCATATTCTCGACAATCTGAACAGTACTCCACTAGGTCAGGTTCTCCAGAGAATTGCTTCGATGCCGGATGTCCGCCGCGAGAAAATACTCGAAGTACGTCACAGTCTCTTAAAAGGTCAATACGAACTTAATGAACGGTTAGACAGGGTTCTCGAAAAAGTCTTAGAGGACCTGAAAACCTAATCTATAAAACTGTAGCTCCTTCACCGGGCTGCATTACTCTGTCCCCCCTATCTTATATTATCTCCGGCACTTCTTCGTCATCCGGTGTATCCAGGTCCTGCGGCTCATAATCCGGCTGTTTCGACTCCTCCACCTCTTGCTGATATGCCTTGGTCACCTTCTCCTGTATCCTCCTTCTGCACTCGGAGTTAATCGGATGAGCAATATCAGCGTGCAGTTTCAGCCTGCCTTTGGCGTCTTTTCTCATTCTTTCTTCGGTCAGCTTCGTGCCGCAGTTGTTACAGTATTTCGCACGCAGATGATTTTTATTGCCGCACTTCTCACAATGGTCCGACATCTTCCTCGAAGGCATTGCAACAAACAGTCCGTTGGTTCCCTCGATGATTTTAATATCCCTCACAACAAACTCATTGTCCATTGTCATCGAGCAAAAGGCTTTTAGCCTATCATCCTTGTTACTGACGAGTTTGACTCTAACTTCGGTGATTTCCATACTCTTTTCCCTCTCTTAATATCCTTACCATCGATTGTTAGTTATAATGACACATTCGCAACCGCACTGCCTTTCGATTAAGTGAAGATATTCATCAACCCGCTCCCTATCGGATGTCCCTATAATGTGATACATCGCCGAACCACTACCGCTCAGACACAAAGGCTCAATACCCAATGATTCCACCTGAGCTTTCAGTTCTGCAAGCTCCCGGTGCAAGCTAAAACACGTTGAATCCAGCATATTTGCGCACATACCCGCCACTAAATCAATCCTGTTTTTCTCCAGAAGTGCATCAATTTCACTCTTAAAATTCGCAAATCGCTGTCGGTCATGCCTGTAATTGGCATAAACCCTTTCAGTTGAGCAACTTACCTTCGGCAGCAGCAAAATCGCTTTAAAATCAAAATTTACTCCGATTTCTTGTGTTTTTTCCCCTCTTCCGGTACAAAACGCCAAAGGCCCGCCCAAAAAGAACGTAATGTCACTACCCAACTGCGATGCGAGCCCCTCGAGCCGCTCCCTATCCAGTCCGAGCCCAAGAAACTCATTAATACCAATCAACGCAGCCGCTGCATCCGTACTCGCCGACCCTAAACCCGCCCCGGCGGGTATGTTTTTGGTCAATGTTATCTTAATCGCGGTCTCCCGATTTCCTGTCTTCAGGATTAGCTCAGCAGTCTTATAAACCAGGTTCTCTTTACCCTGCGGCGACCACTGTGGACCATGGCAGACTAATTCTATCCCCTCTTTCGTCCCCGGCTCGATGAGCAGCTCATCGTACAGATTGATTTTGGCCATTACGGTCTCAAGCTCATGAAATCCGTCAGGCCGTTTCCCCGCCACAAGCAGAAACAGGTTTATCTTCGCCGGCGCCAGAACCCGAACCGCCTCGCCAAGCCTTGTTATCTGCTCATATTCCGCCACAGACACATTCCTTCATACTAAAAACTTCCACGTTGACAGTATAACCGAACAGACTTATCTTGTCAGCCACAGAGCAGGAATGTCATTCCCGCGCAAGCGGGAATCCAGTTTTTTACGTGTTTACCGGATTTCTGTTTTCGAATGAGCGATATCGACTTAATCGCGATTTGTTACATCAGCATTTAGAAACCGACATATGAACGAAAATCCGCCCGATACTGAAAAGACCGACAATCGCCGTTTCGACCCAGAACTGTTGAAAAAAGGCCTGCGCTGTGACCTGGACCAGTACTATATGCTCAAACGCTGCTCTGACAAAAAGGATATGACCGAATGGAACCAGTGGCGAAAAGATAATCCAAAAGAAGAAATTATATTGGAAAGTGCCTATTTTAAAAAATGGCACTTGGAATCAGCTAATTTTAATGATGCTAAATTAAAGCGGGCAAAATTCAACTTTGCATACGTAAAGAATTGTACATTCATTGACGCGAATCTGGAGAGCGCAATTTTTTACAAGGCTCACCTTCAGTGCTCAAATCTCCGCACGGTTCTTACCAATGGACAAACGTCATTCTGGCAAAGTGATGTCGATCGTGCCACGGATTTCAGCGGCGTTGCATTAGGTAGTGTACGTATAAATCCGCAGATAAAACTGCTTTTAGAGTATAACATCAGACGAAAGAACTGGGGAAAATGGTACAAGGAACACAGGATTCTGAAATGGCCGGTTAAGCTATTTTGGTCATTCAGCGACTATGGTAGAAGTACGTGGCGAATTATATCCTGGTTTTTTGGTTTGGCATTGGCATTTGCTCTTGTATATTGGCTGGTCCCAAACTGTGTGAAGGTATATGGCAATGTTGGCGATATTCGAGGTTATTGGCACGCGTTGTATTTCTCAATTGTTACAATGACTACATTGGGCTTCGGCGACATTGCGGCTAATCCCGATAGCTGGCTGGGCCAAACTCTCCTAATGATTCAGGTGATTTTAGGGTATGTTCTTTTGGGAGCATTGATTACCCGTTTTGCAGTGTTGTTTACGGCAGGCGGACCGGCAGGCAAATTCGCTGATGAAAAAACCATATCAGACCGATTAAAACAACTCTGGACGAAACCGAAAGGCAGAAATGCCAAACGAAGTTAAATCAAGCAACGAACATCAAGTATCGAGGGCCGAGCGACGGGCGACGGGCGACGAACAAGTAGCCTGGTGGCACTGGCATCGCAGGCTGTACAACTGGGTCGTCCACTGGGCGGATACTAAATACGGAATGCTGGCTCTTATCCTGCTTGCCCTGACCGAGCCGATATGTGTGCCTATTCCTGCTGATGTTATGGTAATAGGTATGTGCCTGGGCAAACCGAAAGGCTCGCTGAGGTACGGCCTGACCTGTGCGTTCTTTTCCGTTCTCGGCGGTACTATCGCTTTCTCACTCGGTCTGGCGATTGGCGGCGAAAGGGTCGTGCATTTTTTCGAACAAATCAGCTTCGGGCCGGTACACTTAGCTGATAAGGCGAATCTGGCCCTTGAGCTCTATAAAAAGTACGATTTCTGGGCCATTGCCGTTTCCGCGTTAACGCCCGTACCCTATATGCTGTTCAGTTGGGTCGGCGGCATGGCGAAAGTGCCCCTAACAAAGTTCATTGGTATAAGTTTGATATTTCGTACTATGCGTTTTGGCGGCGAGGCGTTGCTGTTTTATCTCCTCGGTGAAAGGGCACGCCGGCTGATAGAGAAGTATTTCAATATTGCTACTTTTGTTGTTATCATATTACTGGCTTTACTCGTTTACATAATGAGAAGGCTGGGCCATATATTCGGCGGCTGAAAATTGGAAGAAACTCAAAAACAACTACTTCTGAAGGCTGCCAGGGACACCATCGAAGCGGTAATAACCGGCAAACCTGTGCCCTCAGCCAAATCGGACGATCCACAACTGAATGAGAACTGTGGATGTTTTGTCACCCTAAAAAACGGTGAACAGCTCCGCGGGTGCATCGGCCAGTTCACCTCAGAGATGCCGCTAATCGAATTAGTCAGCCAAATGGCCAAGGCCTCAGCCACAGGCGACCTCAGGTTTTTTGGCAATCCTGTTACTCCCGATGAGCTGCACGAGCTCGACATCGAGATTTCAGTACTGTCTCCTTTAAAAAAAACCGAAGACCCACTTAACTTAAGATTGGGTGTCGATGGAATCTATATCAAAAAAGGCCATACATCCGGCTGCTTTCTGCCGCAGGTCGCTACAGAAACCGGCTGGAGCAAAGAAGAATTTCTTTCTTATTGCTGTTCTCACAAAGCTGGTTTGCCGGCAGACGCTTGGAAAGACAAGAGTACCGATGTATTCCTGTTTACAGCCGAGGTCTTCGGCGCACCGTTTGCAGATATCTGATATATTTGTTATAATTACCTGTTGCTGATGTTCAAAAATAATAAAAAGCGTTTTTCTGTTTTAACGGCAGTTTTAATTGTCGGCGGTATATTTCTCGCCGGAGGCCCCGATAGTTCAGGCAAATCCGCAAAAATAGACACACCTGCGGGTATGGCTGCATACCTCAAGGCCCGAAGACTTCCTATGCTCAAATCTGTCGAGCCGTGGGAAAATAAATACGGTCCGGGTCTCAAACTCACCACCGACCACTACGAAGTGTACACCACACTGCTCAACCCGCTGATACTCTCCCGCGTGCCGGGCTTTGTCGAATCGGCATATAAGGCATACCAAAAGCAATTGCCCGAACTTGTCGAAACACAATTCAAACTGTCTATTTATCTCTTTGCCAAACGCAAACAATGGGATGATTTCACCAAAGTCTTCGCCGGCGAAAACGCACCCCTTTATCTCAAAATCAAATCCGGCGCCTATTGTCTCAAGGACGCCTGTGTCACCTACAATATCGGCAGCGACGCCACCTTCAGTGTTCTCGGCCACGAAGGCTGGCATCAGTTCAATAAAAGACATTTCAGATACCGCCTGCCAAGCTGGCTGGACGAGGGCATCGCTATGGCGTTCGAGTCAAGTCGTTACCAAGACGGCCTGTTTACGTTCGACCCCAGCCAGAACTTTAACCGCCTTGGCGGACTGAAACTCACACTGGCTAAAGACAAAATGATTCCGCTCAAAGTCCTGATAGGCCTGGACCCCGGCCAGGCCGTACGCATAGGACAGGACGCTACACAGGCCTTCTACAGTCAGTCATACGCCCTGGTGCGTTTCCTTAAAGAAGACAACTACGGACAAAAATTGGCCCAGTATCACCAGCTGCTGATGGGGGCGGTCGACGGCACCTGGCCGCTGACGGACGAGGCAAAGAAAATCGCCGCCGACCGAAACATTCCTATGACTGTTGGATATAATCGTGCTGCAGGAACAAAACTTTTTGAATACTACATCGGCACCGACTTTGCAGACATCGAGCAACAGTACCTGCTTTTCTGCAAAAAACTTGTCTATCGCGTAAACTTAAAGAATCAGCCTTAGCGCTGTATTCAGCTTGTTGATAATGCAGAATCCTCCACGAATCATACTCGCATCCGCTTCACCACGCCGAAAAGAGCTTTTAACCAAGGCCGGTTACAAGTTCGACGTTATTGTCTCGGACATTGATGAATCCGGCTTTCCCGTTGAAAATGCCGAACCGGCTGAATATGCAAAGCAGCTTGCCCTTGCCAAAGCCAGAGCAGTCGCCAAACACTATCCCGAAGCCGTCGTAATAGGCGCCGACACTATAGCCGACTCCGACGGAAAAATAATCGGCAAACCAAAAGACCAAAAACACGCCGAACAAATCACTCGACTGCTTTTCAGCAAACCCCATAAAGTCATAACCGGTCTGGCAATTATAAGACTAAGGGACAATTTTCAGCTTATTGAAAGTGACACCACGGTTGTTTACCCACGGAAAATGACAGAACAACAAATCGCAAAACACATAGAAAGCGACACATGGCAGAATAAAGCCGGCGCATACGCAATTCAGGAAACCGGCGATGAGTTCGTCGAAAGAATCGAAGGCAGCCTCACAAATGTTATGGGCCTGCCTGTCGAGCTACTCAAAGAAATGCTCGAAAAAGCATTATAGTAAATCACTTGATTCGCTGACCCGGCTTAGCGCCTTCGTCGGCTGTCAGCATAAACAAATCTTTACCTCCGCTGCCCGACGCCAGTATCATTCCTTCACTGGTTCCGAATTTCATCTTCCGCGGTTTCAAATTAGCAACACAAACTACTGTCTTGCCTATAAGCTCCTCGGGTTTATAAGCCTGCGCAATTCCCGCAAAAACCTTCTTCTCAACACCGCCCAAATCAAGCTTCAGCGCCAGCAGCTTGTCAGCCCCTTCAACACTCTGCGCATCTATAACTTTGGCTATTCGCAAATCCACCCTGGCAAAATCATCAATTGTAATTTCCGGCGCTATAGGTTCGATTTGCTCTCCTGGCACCGGCTGCTGCGATTCCCTACTCTCTTCTATCATGGCGTCCACCTTTTTCTTATCAACTCTCTCGAACAGCCGTTTGAATTTGTTTATAGTGTGGTTCTCAAGTACTTCTTTTATATCATCAATCGTGAGCGGAGAGACATTTAAAAACTTTTCAACCTTCCCAGCAAAAACAGGCAAAATTGGCTTGAGATAAATTGTTAAAATTTTAAATGCATTTATAACAGCAGTTAATGTCGTTCTTGTTGCCTCGGCATCAGTTTTTATAGTCTCCCAAGGCTGTTTCGCCTCGATATACTGATTTATCCAGTCAGCTAGCGAGCTAATTCTGCGAACTACGCCGGCGTAGTTGAGGCGTTCATAGCCATCGCAAATATCGGGGCTACTTGTCCCAATATTACCTACCAATAGCTGACCTTCCTGGTCTAATCGGCCGAGCCTGTTCCCAAAATGTTTTTCCAGCATGGGACCTGAACGTGATGCAATGTTTGCGAGTTTGCCGACCAGATCGGAATTGGTCCTGTTTATAAAATCATCGATACTCAGGTCGATATCCTCGACAGCGGAGGTCAGTTTGCTGGCATAGTAGTATCTCAAAAACTCCGGGTCGAGATATTTCAGGTACGTCGAGGCTTTGATTGAGGTGCCGCGGGACTTGCTCATTTTCTGGCCGTTGACGGTCAAAAAACCGTGAACGAACAGCTTGTTGGCCGTCCGGAAGCCGCTGCCCATAAGCATCGCAGGCCAGAACAGCGCATGAAAATACATAATATCCTTGCCGATAAAGTGGTACAGCTCCCAGTCGTCGCCGTTCCAGACCTGCTCGAAATCCATTCCATTCGCGTCACAGTAATTCTTTGCAGACGCCATATACCCAATCGGCGCATCGAGCCATACGTAAAAGTACTTGTCGTCTTCGCCGGGAATCTTAAACCCGAAATAAGGCCCGTCCCGCGATATGTCCCAGTCCCGCAAACCCGTGCTGAACCATTCATTGAGCTTGTTAGCAACGGACTGCTGTGTATAACCTTTGGCAATCAGCTCTTTGAGCCGCTGTTCGTAGTCAGCCAGCTTGAAAAAATAATGTTCGCTTTGTTTTCGCACCGGCGTGCTGCCGCAATTTGCACAGCGAGGCTCTATCAGCTCCGTTGGATTATGCGTCCCGCTGCAGACCTCACACGAGTCGCCGTACTGGTCGGGTGCCTTACACCGCGGACAGATACCGCGGATGTAGCGGTCGGGCAGAAACATTTTGCAGTTTTCGCAATAGGTCTGCTCGATTTTTCTTTTAACGATGGAGCCTGCCTGGTTGAGAGAATCAAAAATCCTCTCGCTAAGCTCCTTGTTTTCGGGCGAATGGGTAGAATAGTAATTGTCAAAGCCGATATAAAAGCCCTCGAAGTCTTTCAAGTGGTCGGCGTGAACTTTTTGAATCAGTTCTTCGGGTTTAACTCCGGCGTTGCGGGCACTAATCATAACCGGCGTACCGTGCGTATCGTCTGCGCAGAAATACAGGCACCTGTTGCCGCATAGCTTCTGGAATCGGACCCAGATGTCCGTCTGGCCATATTCAACAATATGACCTATGTGAATTGGAGTGTTCGCATACGGCAAAGCTGATGTGACAAGAATCTGTCGCGGCATTTATCTTCCCTGACTATTGTTCCGGGCCCGCCTGCAGGCCCTCGTTCTCTTCGTCCTGTATTTCCTGCTGCTCTTCGTCCTCGATTGGCTTTTCTTCTTCGGCTTCCTTAATGTTGTCTTTCGCCTTTTCAGGCCGCTTAATTACTTCAATATCTTCAACGCTTACCGCCTCTCTCTTGCCGTCGGCATATTCCACAACCACAAGCTGCGTCAGTATCTGTGAATCGAGCACCTTGCCCTCACCGCCGGGTGTCTTTACCATCGCACTTTTTCGCGGCAGCCTTTTCTTGAGTTCTGTATAAGCCTCGTCTTCGTAACGCAGGCAGCATTTCAGCCTGCCGCAGTAACCGCTTATCTTTGACGGGTCCAGCGTAGCCTTTTGCATCTTGGCCATTCGCATATTGACCGGTTTGAGCGCCTTGAGAAACCGCTGACAGCAGCATTGCTGCCCGCAGCTTTCCACATCACCCAGTATCTTAGCTTCGTCACGCGAGCCTATCTGACGCATCTCGATTCTCGTCTGGTACTCCTGGGCAAGCTTTTTGACTAACTCGCGAAAATCTATTCTCCCGTCCGCCCTGAAGTAAAAGATGATTCGCTCGCCGCCAAGAATATGCTCGGCGTCGATAATCTTCATCGGCAGCTCCAGCTCTTCCACGAACTTCTTGCAGCATTCAATCTCATCTTTGACAATCTGGCGAAGGTGCCGTTCCTCATTGACATCCGCCGCAGTAGCGTACCGAACGAATCTGCCCACCGGCTCGAATGCATACTCAATCTCGCTGGCCTGGTAATACTCTTTTATCTGCTCAGGATTGAGCTTGAACTGCCCGCCGCGATATGCTGTCAGTTGCCCTACAAGGTAACCCAGTTCCAGGCCTTTTTCCGTCTTTACCACAACCCGCGCAGGGGTCCTGGGCACGTTGTTCTGGTCGTGCTCAAAAAATCCGAGCGTATTCATCTGCCCGTGGCGGACCAACAGATACTTCTTGTGCTTTTGTAGTTTATTTTTGGCCGAAGCCGTCTTTGACATTCTGTTACCTGAACCTAAGCATTCATCATACCCTATTGCTAAACCTTCATTCTATCACATTCGGCCAGTTTCAACAATAGCTGTTCGAACAGCAGCTTTTCATTAACCGACGATTCCACCCAGTGCAGGGCCTCGAAACAATCTGTGATTTTTTCAGCGGTCTCTTCCGTCCCGAATTTTCGAGCAAGAGCGACAATCCGCTCTTTCTGGTCGGCGTTTGTCATATTGGATTCGTCACCCGTATTTAACCTCATCACGTCGTTCAATGCCGAAATCACAATCCTGATTATCGTCTGGCTGGCTTTACGGCCTATATCGCTTTTACTGGTTGCAGTATCGCTCTTTGCCCAGACCGCACCAATTTCTTTACTCATCTGTAAAATCCGCTTCGCCAGCTCAAGGGAATCTTCATATTTGTATTGTGCAAGCGAGTCAACCAGCTCAATCTTTCTCTGATACAAATCCGCCCCGTCAAGTTCGAGCTGTGCCCAGCTGAACGCCTGGCCGATACTGCCCTGAGCAAGGCTCGAAAAAAACCGGGCCTCTTTCTTTCCCAGCCCTGTTTCAATTAGTTTGTCGAAAATTCGCTGCTGGTCAACCGGCCCGAACCGGATTATCTGGCACCTCGACTTCGTTGTCGCAAGCAGCCTTTCCATGCGTGTGCACAACAAAATTATACAGCAATACACCGGTGGTTCTTCCAGAACCTTCAAAAGTGCGTTCTGCGAAAAGATATTGAGCTTTTCCGCCTCGGACACCACGAATACCTTCCTCGCCGACAACGTAGGCTTGTTCGATACCTGGGCTATCAGAAACTCGCGTATAACATCAACCGGCATCTTGACCGGCGACGTCTTGCCCTTACCGTCTGCGGTAAATTCCAGAAGCTCTTTATAGACGTGTACAAAATCAGAATGAGTCTCCGCCTCGAAACTACGGCACGATTCGCATTGGCCGCAGCTGTCCGCAAAATCCTTTTTCATTTCAGGTTTTTCGCATAACAACAGCTTACCGAACTCATAAGCCGTCTTGAACTTGCCTACTCCGTCGGCGCCGGCGAATATATATGCGTGTGCACTGTGCTCACTCAGATAACCCCGCAGCAATAATCCTATCGCGCTGTCCTGACAGAATATATCTTTCAACGACATAAAATCCCGCTCAATAATAAAAAACCTGGACCACTCCTCTTGCTAAAAGCGATGAACTTATGTGCCGATTTCTCTAATTATGTTTCATGAAAAACTTGTCACTGTCCTCGTAGTTTTTTGGTTTCTTGTACTACGCTTTCGAATTTTCTTTCAACGCCGAGTTCTCTTGCCCATCGCCGCAGATAGCCCCAGTCCAATCTGTCCCACTGGAGTTTTATAACACCGAGAACATCCCTGTACTGAAGTTCCGAATCTGTATTTTTCGCCCAATTAAGTTTACTCAAGATAACATCTTCAGGTGATTGTATCCAAAGCTCAATTCCCATCACACGAGCTTTCACTCTGCGATCAAATTCTGCCAAATGGTAGGAGCTTCCCTTTAGAAATATCAAATCAGCTTTCCAGCCAAGTTCGTTGTCAATAACGTTAAACATTGAGCAAAGTCTCATCGCCTCAAATGCCGCTTCAGAGCTTACATAGTAGCCGGTTTTGAGAGACTCAATAAATTTGGTGAGCTGCTCCTGAGTCGGTGCAATTATTATGTCGGCGTCATTTGTCGCACGAGGCTGACCATGAAGGCTGCTGCCTATAGAACCACATATGGCGTAAGGAATACCACAAGCCTCTATCAGTCCGACGAGTTTCTGGAGAAATCGTTTCTGTTCTTTCATTTGCAATTATCTCGTCCTTCGAATGCTTTACAGTACAGTTCATCTCCAAGAGTAATACGAAGGACCTCCTTACGAACAGCTTGTTCATCGTACTCAGGGTGACGCAGTCGAACGCCTGCCTCGGTGATTTGACGCAGATTGTCGCTCAATTGAAATGTCATCTCGGCACGGCCTTCAATGCCTATTTGTTGTAAAATATCAAACTGTTTTCTTATCGCCTCGATAGTCGTGTCAGCCGGTATTAGATTCATTCAGCACCGAATCCTATCTTTTTATGTCAATCTGACAGCCAGTTTACTAATAATGCACCAATAATACCACCGAGAAAACCGACTACAAGCCAGAACCAGTGGTCTTTGTATTCTGCGAACCATAAACCGCTTGGTACCCACCAAGAATTGTATTTTCGGCCGAGGTCGTAGCCGGCTATAGTCAAAGAGATTGAAGCCACATCAGCTTCACTTTGATGTTTGTGTATTTTTAGAAGGCCTCTTTGTTCGAGTTTCTTATTGGCTACGTCAAGTCTGTTTTTGTCTTGAATGGCTTGATGTACTGCCACCTTCATAGTTTGGGGGTCGAAGTTGCCCTGTTCGTTATTCTTGGTGGCTCCGCCACTAAAGTAGCTCTTAATTTTGTCGGTGTTGTCTTTCACTTCAGATGGTTTCGACCTCATTACTGGTATCCAAAGTGTTGTGTCAAACCATGTTTCTTTGTCAATGTCGCCTATCTTAAGGAAGTATCCTTGCAACAACCTTCTTTCATCCTTTGGCAGCCACATTTATGCGCCTCGTATAGTGGTTAATCAATTATCTGTTTAATCTGTGTTCATTCGTGCCTGCCCGCCGTAGCCTTGGCGTAGGCGGATTAATTCGTGGTTAAATGCCGAACGACCTGGTCAATTACGTTCTTATGCACCTGTCCAATTTCCTCCGTTGCATCTACTACCACCGCACCTGGTACTTGTTCAGCAAGCTTTAGAAAACCTTGTCTTACTTTTTGATGGTATCCGTCGCCTTTTTGTTCTATCCTGTCTAAGTCTCGGTTCCACCTCGTCGCGGCAGTTTCCAAATCCACGTCGAGTATGATGGTCAAATCAGGCCAAGGCTGTTCAAGACAGTCTTCTGCGATTCTAATAACTTTCTCCATACCAAAGCCGCCCGCCCATCCCTGGTAAGCACAGGTGCTCGACAGCCACCTGTCCAGCACTATACATTCACCCTCTCTCAAAGCTGGACCAATCACTTCGTGCCATAGCTGTACCCTCGCAGCCATATACAATAATACTTCCGTTTCGGTCGTCATCGCCGAATGCTCGACGCTCAGCAGTACCTGCCGAATCTTCTCTCCTATCGCCGTCGCCCCCGGGTCGCGCAGTAATTTATGGTTGATGCCGTTTTTCTCCAGCCATTGTCCGAGCAGTTCGACCTGAGTACTCTTGCCGCAGCCGTCCGGCCCGTCAAGAACGATGAATTTACCTGCAAGTTTGCCCTTTATAGTATCGTCAGCCAAGTTTATTCACCCCTGCAATCCAGTAATTATTCGGTGAACATAGATAATACAAACCGGCCATCCCGTCAAAGAGTATTTTACCTCCTGGGCCTCTATCCTCAGTCCCCTAAAATAAAAAAACCCCAATTGTACCTCTTGTACAATCAGGGCTTTGGAAAAGTCTAATTATTGGTATGTAATCCTTTACGCCGCCTCTTGCAGAGGCGGCGGCCTAATGCATAGGCTGCCGTGATCACGTCGCGGCTTCCACCTTTGTACTAACGTTTCCTTCTCTAAAGGGCCGTACCTCTTCGAGGGATACGCTGGTTGCAGGTACGCCCCAACAATCGACAATAACATCTGCGCAAGAAATGTCTTTATTTCCACGGCCTTGCCCCCGGCCTGTCCTCCGCAGTCCCTGAGGGACGGAGGACGGATAACTTTAACCGTACATTCATACACTAAAATTATCGACCAAGCTGCTTTTCACCCGTTAGCCGGAAAAAGTTTAAAGAATCTTTTTGAAGTTCAGCTACAGGTTTTATCGACACCACCTTAAAACTGCCAAAACCTGATATCAGTACTGATAATGCCGATTTGAAATGGACGCTGATTAGACCGCCGCCGAATAATACCCGGGCGCCACGTTTAGCCAAGAAAAATTTTCCCTCCGTTCCACAAAAAAAAACAGCCGAACACCGCCAGTGCCGCCCCGCATACTCCCAGCACTACCCGCTGCCCTCTGTCTCCGAAAATACGAGTGCCCCTAAAGCTCGCCCAGGACAGAATTTGCAGCCATGCACAATCGCACAGCCAGTGTATCAGTGCAAACAGCACTACGGCCCACACGCCGAGCTGCGAGGCTCGAATAACAAGATTCAGTCCCACAGCCAGCCACCACAAAGGAAAATATGGATTCCCCCCCGAAAGCACAATCCCCGCCAGAACAGGGTCACTGGTTATGACCTTATCCTGCTGCGTGCCGACCTTCTTTATCTCCCGAATCATCTGGACCGCCAAAAACACCAGGAACAAACCGCCGCCCAGACCGATTATCATCTGAGCCTTTTCCGATTTGAAGAACGCCCCCAGCCCCAGCAGCAGAAGAACCACCAACGGCAGCTCAATAATACAGTGCCCTAATCCTATCAGCACCCCCGCATATCGATTCCGCGAGCCCATCGCTATCGCCGAAGCGGTCACCGGCCCCGGCGCCATCACGCCCGACAAAGAAATCACAAACGCCTGAAACAGAAAAACAGCCATACACACCCAGATGCCTCATCAAGATTATTCACCGATTATTTTCACCAGAACTCTTTTCTTTCTCTTACCGTCGAACTCACCGTAGAAAATCTGCTCCCAAGGCCCGAAGTCCAGCTTGCCGTCCGTCACCGCCACTACAACCTCACGGCCCATTACGCTGCGCTTCAGATGCGCATCGGCGTTGTCCTCATACCCGTTATGTTTATATTGCGAATAAGGCTTCTCCGGCGCCAGCTTCTCCAGCCACACCTCGAAGTCCTGATGCAGACCCGGTTCGTCATCGTTAATAAAAACACTCGCCGTTATATGCATAGCATTAACCAGGCAGAATCCTTCCTTGATTCCGCTTTCACCGAGACACTGCTCAACTTCCGGCGTTATGTTGGTATAGTCCCGCCTGTGCGGCGTATTAAACCACAACTCTTTTTTGTAACTTTTCATAATTAACCTGCTGCCTAATCATTCAATATTTTTTTATAAACTTCTTCGATTTTATCGACCATCATCTCCGGCGCAAATTTTTCTTTCACAGATTCCATCGCATTATCACCCAGTCTGCACGTCAACGGCATATTTTCTATAAGTTCAGCGCAGGCGTTTATCAACTGCTCAACGTTCTGCGGCTCGATAAGCCTGCCCGTATTTTCATTTACAACCTCTTTTGTCCCATCGAGGTCGAACGCTATCGCAGGCATACCACACAGCATCCCCTGCGGTATCGCCCGCGCCAATCCCTCCCGCAGTGAACAATGAACAAGCATATCGCAAGACTGCAGAGCAAGCGGAATCTGACTCGGCGGCAATAACCCAGTGAACTTAATGCAATGTGCAAGACCGAGTTTAGTAACCTGGTCTTTGTAAAATTGTGACAGATTACCATCGCCTACGAACAGCCAGACCGCGTTATCGAATCGCTTACTCAGCTCTTTTGCCGATTCGATTATGTAATCGTGACCTTTCAGCTCGAACAGCCGCGCCACCGTCACCAGTACGACCGCATCTTTACTGATTCCGTAATTGACACGAAACTCTGTAATCTCTTCCCGAGGTATAGGTCGTAAAAGCGCATCTTCATCTACCGCCGAATACACCGTGACAAATTTCCCCGGCTCGCCTATCCCCGCCGCAAGCGCCTGGGCCGTCATCGCGTCAGCCACACTGATAAAAAAGTCCGTCCTTTTCGCCGCCCTCTTTTCAATCGCGATATAACACCTGTTCAGCCATTGACTTTGATACTGATGAAACGCCAATCCGTGTATCGTATGAACTATTTTCGGAATTCGTTGTTCGTCATTCATCATTCGTCTATTTTTAAGCTTGGCCCCCGCATACCGCCCTAATATCCCCGCCTTGGCCGAGTGCGTATGGACAACATCAGGCCGAATCTCCCGCAGCAGCTTCTTGATTTTTCGATACGCTATCCAGTCTTTGACCGGATTTATCGCCCGAATCATCTCGTCTATAGTTATGACTTTGTATTGTTCTTTACCGGCCTGTTCGAACAGCTCTCCTTCAGGCCCGATGGCCGGCCCGGTTATAAGCGTAACATCATGCCCCCTCTGCGCCAGAAGCTTACAGGTTATCAGCGTATTTTCCTGCGCCCCACCCAGTATCAACCGCGTTATTATATGTACAATTTTCATTTATTCTTTGCCACAGAGAACACAGAGCTCACTGAGTTTATTTTAATACTAATCAATTTCAACAAAATCCAAACTATATGTCGAAGTCGAACGTTTAGCTTTTAAAAGTATAGGCCGATGATTATTTGGTAATTTCGAAACAATGGATTTAATTTTCCCAATGTTTTCGTCAGAAATTTTTAATCCTAAATAAATTTTATTTATTAATGCAGGATCAAATATATAATACCTGTTCTTATTGCGTTCTAAATTTAATAATCTAAATTCTTTTTCATATTCCCAAACATCTGATTTTGCTATAAATTTTCTTGATCGAGTTATTTCATCATCAGTATAAAAATAAATAATTGGAAGTTTCTGACTGTAATCTACGGGAAGAGCATCTCCAAAAAAATCCCAATGACTCTTGTTTGAAGCTTTAAACTCAATACATATTCCCTTATGGCCATCCGCATAATGTGACCACATCAATATATTATTTAATGTACCTGCTAATGAAACTACACCTATATTTTCTTGGAAATGACTTTTTATTCTATCAGGCCCACTCCGCTCGCATTCAAAGATACGACTAGGAGCTAGTTGTCTGGCTTGTTTTTCACTTATACCAGGTTTTTCCTTGCAAATTCTTTTAATTGCTTGTTCTATTTTTATTTCTTGAGGAGCTTCATACGAAAACTGGGCCTGAAATTCAAACGGATCATTAAATGATTCAACCGTAGCACAATAAAGTCGATGATTTATTAATATATCACGAACATGCTCAATTTTTTCTTCTGTATCAAGCGACCTATATTTATATAGTATCGTTTGTTCTAGTCCTTGTGGTATGTTTTCCATAATCTTAATTTCTTCTTTCTCTGTGACCTCTGTGTTCTCTGTGGCTATTAATAATTTTTACAAACTCTGTGGCTTAGTATTTAATCCACATCAAACACAGGCCTTGCGGCGGAGCAATCGGCCCTGCCGCTGTTCGGTCGCAGGCTTCGAGGGCCTGCTTCATTTTATCCGCCGGCCATCGGCCGATACCGACCTCAACAAGGCTGCCCACAATGTTACGAACCATATTATACAAAAATCCGTCACCTTCGACATCGACATATATCCAGTCACCTTCGCTGGTGACTTCACAGCGGAAAATCGTACGCACCGAGGTTTCACGATTGTCTTTCGATGATGCGAACGACTTGAAATCATGCTCGCCGAGAAGATACTGGCCAGTCTTTTGCATCGCCTCGACGTTGAGGTTCGCCGGTATATGCCAGCAGTGCCGCACCTCAAGCACCGGCCGATTGGGGCCGGTATAAATCGTATAGCGATACAGCTTGCTCTTGGCCCCTCCTATGACATCAAAGCCCCTCGTCGCTTCGACCGCTTCTGTAATCACGATATCATTCGGCAGACGGTCATTGATTGCCTGTTTGAAGTTTTCTGTAGGAATCGGGCAGTTGACTATCTCGAATACGCCGGCCTGGCCTAAGGCGCTGACTCCCGCGTCGGTCCTGCTCGCCCCGTGCACGGTGACTTTCCTGCCGACAAGGCTCGTCACCGCGTCCGACAGCTCGCCCTGTATGGTTCGTCGGCCCGGCTGAATCTGCCAGC